>JBMDXK010000026.1:0-58946 GCA_048594375.1 Methylopilaceae bacterium | reverse complement strand
GATTTGAATTCAGGCTCTGCCGCGAGCATCCTTCAACAGCAAGGCACTGACTCATTTACTTATCCTAGGGCATGGACTCAAGAAGATATTAAAATTCTTAGCAAGAGGTTAAGCGCAATACATTCTAAGCGTCCGATAACACCAGATAATTTTACAGATGTTACATGGGAAATGATCCATCCACAAAATCCTTTAAAAAGAGTAAAGGGAGGGCAGAGTATAGCTTTAAAGGATGGTAGAACTGCCAGGCAAAGAGACAATATAAGGGAAAGAGATACTCCAGCGCTATATAAAAGAGATAAAGCTGTTTTGATGGATTCCTATACTTATGACACACAAATTCTAGCAAACCTTCTCGGTCTGCAAGGTGAGACGCAGTATGTAATGAAAGATACTGGTAGACCTGTCACACAAGAGAACCTTAATGAAGAAATGCCTTATAGAAAGACGAACACAGGTAGATACAAGTTAAATCCTAAAGAAGGCGCCAGTGGTATTGTCAGAAGACGACAATATGTAAATAATCAAAAAAAGAAATGAAAGCTTTATAACAAACCCTGATTTTACATCATAGAGCTTGTTGCACTCCGGCAGTCAGCGAAACCCAACGGGTTGGATGACAGGCTAGGGGTTGATTATTTGCTTGCCAAAGCGTGACAACAAACTCTAGAAAAGATGCAGTATGTTTAAGGAATCTGCTTCATGAACAGTGCGTCTTTTCCCGATAGCAGTGGGCTGCCGCTCTTTTTGCGCCCCATCGCCGGTTATGCGGCCAGTGCGGTGCCGGGCAGGGGCAGGCTTTATGCGGAACAGGCAAGCCCAACACGCACCGATTTCCAGCGTGATCGTGATCGGGTCTTGCATTCAGGAGCCTTTCGCCGTCTTAAACACAAAACACAGGTGTTTGTGTACCATGAAGGGGATCATTTCCGCACCCGGCTCACGCACACTCTGGAAGTCTCACAGATTGCCCGCTCCATTGCCCGCGCGTTGCAGCTTGACGAAGACCTTGCAGAAGTGCTGGCGCTGGCGCATGATCTGGGGCATTCCCCGTTTGGTCACGCGGGTGAGCGCGCGCTGAATGCTTGTCTGAAAGCGGTTGGCGGCTTTGACCACAATGCCCAGTCGCTGCGGATTGTCACCAAGCTGGAACACCGCTATGCGGCCTATGACGGCCTCAATCTCTGCTGGGAAACCCTTGAAGGGTTGGTCAAGCACAATGGCCCCTTGATGACTCGTGAAGGCAAAGGCGTTGGCAGTTATAGCCATGGGGTGCCAGCACCAATTCTTTCATACAGCGCCAAACAGGATCTGGAATTGTGGAGCTTTGCCAGCGGGGAGGCGCAAGCGGCTGCCATTGCCGATGACATTGCCTATAATTCCCATGATCTGGATGATGGCCTCAGGGCAGGGCTGTTTACGCTGGAAGATGTAAAATCCATCCCCATGCTGGCAGCAATGTGCAATGAAATCGACACCCTCTGGCCTAATCTTGATGAATCCCGCTTTATCCATGAACTGGTGCGCCGCATTATCACGCGCTTTGTGGAAGACGTTATTGCGGAAAGCACCCGCCGCTTGCGCGCCCTGAATCCGCAACAGCCGGAAGACATCCGCTATGCACGCCATGCACTGGTGGCATTTTCTGAAACGATGGCGGCACAGGAAAAACAGATCAAGGCATTTTTAATGACGCGCATGTACCGGCACCCCAGCGTGAATGCGGTGATGGAGGGGGCGCAACAGATTGTGCGTGAATTATACAACCGTTATATGGAAAGCCCGAAAGCCATGCCCGAAGAATGGGCAGCCCGCGCAAGCGGTTTGTCGCAAGTGGGGTTGGCGCGGCTGGTGGGGGATTTCATTGCGGGCATGACAGATCGTTATGCCCTTCAGGAACACAAACGCCTGTTTGACGCAACGCCCTCCTTGCGGTAAACAGAGGAGGAATGGATTCCGCTTTATTCCGCATGTTTCATTCCGCTTTGTTCCATTTTTGCTTTTCCATTTCTTTTCTGCATTTTGGCTTTTAATTCAATGAATATCTTTTCTTTATTCGCGCAACACATTCACTCTTGCATCTATGCGCTTGAAAAAGAAGGTGTTTTAAAATCATCAACCGATGTTTCCCGCATCACGGTGGAGCCGCCGCGGGACGCAAGCCACGGGGATATCGCCACCAATGCCGCGATGGTGCTGGCAAAGGAAGCGGGCATGAAGCCCCGCGATCTGGCAGAAAAAATCGCTGAAAAACTCGGAAAAATTGCCGATATTAAAACTGTGGACGTTGCAGGCCCCGGCTTTATCAACATCACGGCTGATGAGAATTTGTGGGGACATGTTCTTGGTCATGTTTTAAAAGACGATAATTTTGGCCGCTCACACATTGGCGAGAACCAAAAAATCAATGTGGAATATGTTTCCGCCAACCCCACAGGTCCGATGCATGTCGGCCATTGCCGTGGAGCGGTTTTCGGGGATGCCCTTGCTAACCTCCTTGATTTTGCAGGGTTTTCTGTTACTCGTGAATATTATATCAATGACGCTGGCGCGCAGGTGGATGTGCTGGCGCGCTCGGCGCATTTGCGCTACCGCGAAGCGCTGGGAGAAACCATTGTTATCCCCGAAGGATTATATCCGGGCGATTATCTCAAAGCCGTGGGGATAGAGCTTGCAGCGCGTTTTGGCGACAGCCTGAAATACCAGCCGGAAAGCGTGTGGCTGGAGGATATCCGCACCCTTGCCATTGATGCAATGATGGAGCAAATCCGTGGCGATCTCAAAGCGTTAAACATTCAACACGATATATTCTTTTCGGAGCGTGGCCTCTCGACCCCTGAAGATAAAGTGGGTGCGATGCTGGCCGCATTGCGCGCCGATGGGCTTGTCTATGAAGGGCATCTGGAGCCGCCAAAAGGCCAGCCGGTTGACGATTGGGAAGACCGCGAACAAACCCTTTTCCGCGCCAGCCAGTTCGGTGATGATGTGGATCGCCCCTTGCTGAAAAGCGACGGCGGCTATACCTATTTTGCCTCCGACATCGCGTATCATGCAGATAAATTTTCCCGTGGATTCAAGCATCAGATTGACGTGTGGGGCGCCGATCACGGCGGCTATGTGAAACGGATGCAGGCCGCCCTTAAGGCCGTATCAAAAGGCCAAGCGGATCTTGATGTGAAGCTGGTGCAGCTGGTGCGTCTTTTCCGTAACGGCGAGCCGGTAAAAATGTCCAAACGCGCAGGGGAATTTGTTACCCTGCGGGATGTGGTGGATGAAGTAGGCGTTGACCCTGTGCGCTTCATGATGGTGTTTCGTAAAAACGATGCGCTGCTCGATTTTGACTTCGCCAAAGTGCTGGAACAAAGCCGCGAAAATCCGGTATTTTATGTGCAGTACGCCCACGCCCGTGGCCATTCCACCCTGCGCAAGGGAGCTGAAAACGCAGGGCGCGCCTTCAATTATCCCCATGCGGATTTCTCCCTTTTGAGCGACGAAGGCGAAATAAAGCTTATACAGCACATGGCGCAATTCCCGCGCATCGTCGAATCGGCTGCCTTGGCACACGAACCGCACCGCATTGCGTTTTACGCCCACGAGTTAGCCTCCCTGCTGCACAGCCACTGGAACAAAGGCAAAGATTCGCCGCAGTTGCGCTTTATTGTTGAAAACAATGATGCACTCACAGAAGCGCGGCTTGCCTTAGTGGAGGGCGTAACGCGCATCCTGAAGCAAAGCCTTGCAATTCTTGGGGTCTCGGCGCCCGAAGAAATGCGCTGAATGCTGCAATGACCTTCTCGTGACAAACGCTTGATCGGTTGTATTTCTAAAATCTTGCGCGCTTTAGCTAAAATTTAGATTTTTTGTTTAAGGGTTATCGTAACATTCGTTTTTTTGTAATTATATAGAGCCTGAGACATATAAAATGATCCTTTTATTGAAGCTCGGCTATAATGGTCAGGAAGTACAATGACTGGTCAGCGTCCGCCCCATCCGTTTGATGATTCCTCCCTGCCGCAGGATGCACCCCGTTCTGCTCGCACACGCCGTGAACCGCACATTGATGCACACGAAAGTGCTGATCCTTACGCGCCCCATGCGCCCCGTGAACTGGATAATCTGCCCGAAGCCGACGCGCCTTATCCCACAGATTTCCAACCCGGCTATCAGCATCCACAGCATTCTTCTGCTGCACAACCTTATGCCGACGATGATTATGACGACTATCCAGAGCCGCGCCGCCGTACGCCCGGCCTCGCCATGCTCGGCGCTGTGTTCGGACTTGTCCTCATTGCAGGTGCTGGCGTTGCCGGTTATCGCTATCTGGCCAGCGATACACTGGTCGCAAGCGGTGAACCCCCTCTTATTAAAGCCGATGCTTCCCCCATTAAAATTGTGCCTGAAACCAGCACCACACCCACAGAAGATTCCGCTCAGAACAAACTGATTTACGGGCGAATTGAAGGCGGAAACCCTGCCAATGCCAATGTGGTTGCCAGCTCTGAAGAGCCGGTCGAACGCCCGCCCGCGGCACCGCGTGATGTTTCACGGGTTATCCTCCCCGGCGGGCCTCAGCAGCGCACACAGGACGCGCATGACCAGTCCGAAGAAGAAATGCGCCGTATCCGCACCGTGGTTATCAAGCCCGAAACCGTTCCCGGTGCCGCAGGCATCGCGCCCAACTCTCCCGAAAGTGTCGCCCCCGTTCTGGATGAAACCATCAAGAAACCTGCCAGCGAAGGCGCATCTCAGGGCATGGCGCTCTTGGGCGATAATGCTGTTGGCATCATGGTTGGCGGGGAAGAAGAGGACGATGCTCCCGCCGCTCCAGAAGGACAACAAACACAACCAATGGTGCCTGTGGATCCTGTCGCTGTGCCGCTGCCGCAATCCCGTCCTTCTTCCAATCCATCCGCCGCTGCGCAACAGCCAGCACAAGCCCCCGCGCAACAACAAACAGCCGTCTTATCCCCACCGCAGAATCAGTCGCCAGACCGCGCTCCTGCCGCAAGTTCTGGGGGGGCGGGATTTTACGTCCAGCTCGCCTCACACCGTTCGGATGCCGAAGCCCGTTCGACCTATGCGGCCATGCAGCGGCGTTATGCGCAGGTTCTTGGCCAATATCAGCCGGTTATCCAGCCTGCAAACCTGGGCGAACGTGGAACATATCACCGCTTGCGGGTTGGCCCTTTCGCTTCCCGCAATGACGCAATTACGGTGTGCAATGCGCTGAAAGATGCCGGTGGAACCTGTATTGTCCAGCAATAAAAATACAACTTTACTGATTCTTTTTATAGGTTTGAAGAAAAAGCCGCTGCAAAACGGCTTTTTTCTTGTGTCTTATCCTTCCGTGATTTTTATTTTATAAAATTGTGAAAAAATAAGCAAAATCATTGTTTTAGCGGTATTTCTTTGTCACATTTAAAAATGCGCAGCTCCAAATCTATGCTGTGAAACCAAAGAATAGAGTTAATTTTTTATAAAAAATGTATTAACCTTGTTTCTCAAAGCTGTATTGCGGTTGCTGCGTCGATCTGCTTTGACACCGACATCATGCAGGATAATTCAATGGCGCCACGGGCATTTATCGCAGGCTGCGAAGGTCTGGTATTCACCGAAGAAGAACGTGCTTTTTTTCAAACCTATCAGCCGTGGGGATTTATCCTGTTCGCACGCAATCTGCACGACCGTGAGCAAATCACTCAGCTTGTGGCCGATTTTCGCGCACTCGTAGGACGCGATGATGCTCCTGTACTGATCGACCAGGAAGGGGGGCGTGTGCAGCGGATCCGTCCGCCGCTTGCCGAGCGGCATCCGCCGGCCGCAAGCTATGCCGCGCTTTATGAGAAAAACCCCACCGCCGGGCTTCAGGCCACGCGGCTGGGCGCACGGCTGATTGCCGAAGAATTGCGCAGTTTTGGCATTACCGTTGACTGTCTGCCGGTTCTGGATATACCTGTCCCCGACGCCCATGACATAATCGGTGATCGCGCTTATGGAACAACCCCTGAACAGGTGACGGCCCTGGCTGAAGCTGCATCACTTGGGCTTCTGGATGGGGGGGTTCTTCCCGTCATCAAGCACATTCCCGGCCACGGCCGCGCCCGCGCGGACAGCCACGAGGCGCTTCCCGTGGTGGAAACCTCCCGTGACGCACTGGAAGCCACCGATTTTGCGCCCTTCTGTGCGCTCAACCGCTTCCCGCTGGCAATGACGGCGCATGTGATCTACAGTGCCATTGATCCTGATGCGCCAGCCACATGGTCGAGGGCGGTCATTCACGATATTATCCGCACCCATATGAACTATGATGGCTTGCTGATGAGCGATGATCTCTCCATGAAAGCGCTTGACGGGCGGTTTGAAGAGCGCACCACCAAAGCACTGGAGGCCGGTTGCGATATTGTGCTGCATTGCAACGGAAATCTTCAGGAAATGCACGCTATTGCATCGGTGGTGCCGGCGCTTTCCGGCGATGCCTTGCGTCGCGCCAATGCGGCGCTGGCGCAGATTAAATCCCCGCAGGAATTTGATGTGGAAACTGCCCGCGCCGTGGTGCGCGAGCGGCAGCATTTTTCTGCCCAGTCTGTTGCGTAATGTTTTGATATACTAAAAAATCAAGAGGTTATGTGCAGGATCAGCTCAGTATATTTGACGAAAATGGCGAGATCATCAAGGCGCAAAGCGAACCGGCTTTTGTGGTTGATCTTGATGGCTTTGAAGGCCCACTCGATCTGCTGCTGGATCTGGCGCGCCGTCAAAAAATTGACATCACGCACCTTTCTATTTCTGCATTGGCCGAACAATATCTTGGCTTTATCCATGAGGCACGCCGCCGCAGACTGGAACTTGCCGCCGATTATCTCGTCATGGCCGCATGGCTGATTTATCTGAAATCGCGTTTGCTGGTGCCGCAACCGGAAGCGCAGGATGATGAGCCTCCCGCCGAATTGCTTGCGGAAGAGCTTGCTCAACGGTTGCGGCATCTTGAAGCCATACGCAAGGTTGCCGCACAGCTTATGGCGCGTCCGCAACTGGGGCAGGATGTGTTTTTCCGCGGTGCGCCGGAAGGCGTGATGGTGCAAAAACACAAAGCATGGGAAGCCTCGCTTTACGATCTTCTGGGGGCTTATGCCCGTCAGCGGCAGCAATCGGCACTGGCGCATGTGACCATTGCCAAGCGGCCTGTGCTGTCGCTCAGCGATGCACGCACCATGCTGGAGCGCATGTTAGGACGCGCGGTTGAATGGATTGGCCTTGATGTGCTGTTGAAAGGTCTTATACCCCTTGAAACCAGCCGCCGTTCTGTTATGGCTTCTGCATTCAGCGCCAGTCTGGAAATGGTGCGTGAAGGTGAACTCACCCTGCGGCAGGATAAGCCGTTTGGAACGCTCTGGGTAAAAGCGGCACATACGCTGCCGGAAACAATGGTGGGATAACGTTTTGAAGGAGGATATGCGCCTATGGTCACGTTTGATCTGATGCACCGTTTCAAAACTGGCTCCGCACCATTGCGGGGAACAGAAAGTCCTGCCCATCACCATGCGGAGCGTGTTGTGGAAGCGCTGCTGTTTGCCGCAAAAGAACCGCTGGATCATGAAACCCTTGCAAACGCCATTTCCGAAAATGTGAAACTGGAAACCGTTCTGGAAAGCCTACAGGCACATTATGCGGGCAGGGGTATCCAGCTTGTGCGTACGGCAGGCCGGTGGTCATTCCGCACCGCCGATGATCTGGGTTACTTTTTGCGCAAAGACGTGCAGGAAACCAAAAAGCTTTCCAAAGTTGCGCAGGAAACACTTGCCATTATTGCCTATCATCAGCCTGTCACACGCGCTGATATAGAGGCCATCCGCGGTGTTTCCGTGGCGCGCGGAACGCTTGAAATCCTGCTGGAAACAGGCTGGGTGCGGTTGCGCGGGCGGCGCAAAACCCCAGGGCGTCCTGTGACATTTGGCACAACGCCCGCCTTTCTCGATCACTTTGGCCTTAACGCGCTTAGCGATCTGCCAGGGCTGGAAGAGCTGAAATCCGCAGGATTGCTGGATGGGCGTGTGCCAACCGCTGTGAATGTGCCAATGCCTTCCGATGATCCCACACTGCGGGACGATGAAGAACCGATTGAAGGCGAAGATGTAGCGCTGTTTATGCCGCTGGATGCGGCTGAATAATTTTTGTTTATGGCAAAGTTTTATAGTTCAAGGCTGGAACTCAGCTATAAATTTCGCTGATTTATTTTGTTTACGTCTTTGAAAATATCTTCTAAAAAACGCATGGTTAATTTTTAAAAAGCTGTTTTGATTGCCCTTGCCTGAGGCAGTTAAAAACCTTTTTGTATTGTGAAAGTGAGTAAAAGCAATGGTTTCTCCGGTTGGTGCAAGAACGTCAAGGCCTAATACTCCTCCAGCACCCAGCAGTGCTGGTTTTGATGCTAAAATTGAGCAATTTTCACGAAATGTTGCAGGTCTGTCTCTTTCATCTCAGCCCTCCTTAAATAGAAGGCCTTCTGATAGTAATTTACAACAATTACACGCATACGAAGGTATAAAAGAGCAAGTTGAATATGAAGCCTATTCTTTTGCGGAACAATTAGAAGGTGATCTTATAAAAGATTATGAAAAATTACAAGAAGACCAAAGGCGTTTTGAAACCGATCAAAAAATTCGAGATACAGAACTAGCTGACTTGCAAGATCTGAAAGTGCGCAATGAAGGGTTGCTGAAGGATAGAGAACAACGGATAGCTTTTGACCAGAAAAAAAGAGAAAAAGTAAAAGAAAGAGCAATAAGCCGTGAAAATACTATAGCAGCGTTGGAACAAGATATTATGCGGCGTGCAGAATTTGAGGAGCACCTCAAAGGCAACATTAACACGCTGCAACGTGAAATTGGTGTATTGCATAGACATATTGGAAAAGAGAAAGATCGCGCTGATAGTGCAGGGAGGTTGGTTAATAGTTATAAAGAAAGTTATACAAAAACAAACGAAGTCATAAGGCAACTTCAACAGATTAATATTTCGTTAGATCAGGAAGTTAAAGATTTAGTAAGCCAGTTTAATTTGAGGCTAAAAAGTGATTACAGAGAGAAAGTCCAGCCACACAAAGATGAAGTTGAAAGGCTCAAGGCTGAAGTGGCTGCATTAGAAAATAAAAATACAGATAAAGGAAAAGAAATTGTTCGCTCTATGAATAGAAGAGACAGAGATGATGTAGCAGCACACACTGGCGCATTTATTAATCATAATGCCGAAATTACAATGCAAGTAAATCAAAGATTGATGAGAAAAAACAAAGAACTAGTGGCAGAAAGAGATAATGCAATCTCTGCAAATCAAGAAAATCAGGCTGAAGTTGTCAGGCTTAAAGGTCTCTTGGAAAATCTTTTAAAGAAACTCGGCATGAATCCCGATGAAGTCTTAGGAAAATCATAACCAGAATGGAGTGTTTTTACTCTGCCTGTGGCGGTTTTAAGCAATACATATTTTTTAGGAAAACACTATCATTATGAATGCTCCTATGGAAATGCCACAGCTTGAAAAATGGGGGGAGCGCGGCACAGCCGGTGTTGCTATTCCCGCACGCTTGAGCCTTGACAATGTGTCTCATGCTTATGGAGAAAAACAGGTTCTTCACAGCATTTCCTTGCAGGTGGCATCGGGTGAAATTGTTGCGCTGCTGGGACAATCGGGTTGTGGCAAGAGTACGCTGCTGCGCATTATTGCCGGTGTTGAACGGCAAAAAAGTGGAACCGTGTTGCTGGATGACCGGCCTTTAGCATCCGATACAGTGTTTATGCCGCCTGAAAAACGCGGGATTGGCCTGATGTTTCAGGATTATGCCCTGTTTCCACATCTGAGCATTCTTGACAATACCGCTTTTGGATTGCGCGCCTTGCCAAAAAAGGAAGCGCAGAAAATTGCCCGCGCGGCACTGGCGCGGGTAGGGCTTGAGCATCACGCCGACCGTTATCCCTATGCGCTTTCAGGAGGGGAACAACAACGCGCCGCGCTTGCCCGCGCCATTGCTCCGCGCCCGCGGGTATTGCTCATGGACGAGCCGTTTTCAGGACTGGACCGGCGGCTGCGCGATAGTGTGCGGGATGAAACGCTCAGCGTGTTGCACGATACCAATGCCACCTCCATCATGGTCACCCACGATCCTGAAGAAGCCATGCGCGTGGCTGACCGCATTGTGCTGATGCATCAGGGAACCATTGTGCAGGAAGGTTCACCACGCGCGCTTTACCGGCACCCCCAAAGCCTGTTTGCCATGCGGTTTTTCAGCGAAATTAACACGCTGGAAACACAGGTGCAGAACGAAATGGCGCACACGCTGTTTGGTGCCATTCCGGCAAAGGGTATTGCAGACGGTAAAGCGATTATGGGCATCCGGCATTCTGCTTTTCGCGTTCTGCCCGATGGCGCAGAAGGATTGACGGCACGTGTTGTCTCCAGCCGCTACTCCGGTGAAGTAACCCTCATTGCTTTCTCAGTGGCCGGTAGCGATACGCTTATCAAGGCTCGCATTCGCAAAGCCGGTGATTATGCTGGCAAAGAAGTAACACTTGGTATCAATCCAGACGACGCCATTGTCTTTCAGGCATAAAACCGTTAAAAGATTTCAAGAAACAGCGCTGCCGTTGAACCGTGGATGCGCACACCTGCAACAGCAGGATCAACACAAAAAGGATTTCACAATGAGTATTGGCCATTGGGTTGTGGTTGCCCTTGTTGTTCTGCTGCTTTTCGGGCGCGGTAAAATTTCCGACATCATGGGCGATTTTGCCAAAGGAATAAAAAGCTTTAAAAAAGGCCTCAATGAAGACGACGACGCGCCAACACCAAAGCCTACATTGGAAAATCGCCCCTCTGACACCTTGCACATGCCTGAAAATAAAGAAAAATCCCACATCTCATAATGTGGGTTTTCACGGCCTTTCATCCTTTCTTTTCCCAACCTGAGCCTTAAAGCGCAATGTTTGAAATTTCATGGTCTGAAATTGTTTTAATTGCCGTGATTGCGCTGCTGGTTGTAGGACCAAAAGAACTTCCAGGCCTTTTGCGGCAAATGGGAAAAATGATCGGTCAATTCAAACGCATGGCCAGCGATTTTCATAACCAGTTCAACGAAGCCGTCAAAGAAGCAGAACTTGACGCACTCAAAAAGGAAATGGACGACTTGCGGCAAGCCGCACGCAACACCTTCCAGTTTGAGGAAGGCCGTATCCCTGAACACACTCCTGTAGCCAATTATAACCAACAGGAACAAACAGGGCAGGGTGATGCAGACGCCGCTCTGCCGCCCACACAAGAGAGCAATCCAAAACCTGCACCGGCCAAAAAAACGTCCGCAAAAACTTCTTCCAACACAGCAAACGCGGGAACAACACCCAAAAAGACACGCAAAACACCCGCCGCTTCCGGGGTGACACGCACCAAACGTCCGACAAAAACAGTTGAAAACACAGACACCACCCCACGATCACACACAGAAGAAAAACCTTTACGCGCTCCGCGCAGCCGCAAAAGCAACACGCTTAAAACAGCCGTGGAACGAGACGCATGACCGAACACATTGACGACGACATTGACGCTTCGCGCGCCCCTTTAATGCAGCATCTTGTGGAACTGCGCAGCCGCCTTCTTAAAGCACTGCTTGCTTTTTTTATCGCGTTTGTCCTGTGCTTCAGTTTTGCAGGAACCATTTTCAATATTCTGCTCTGGCCTTATGAAATAGCAGCAGGATCCCAGAAAAGCCTGCATCTGATTTATACCGCACCACAAGAATATTTCATCACCCAGATCAAGCTCGCCTTTTTCGGAGCGGCGTTCATTTCGTTTCCCATTACCGCGATCCAGATTTATAAATTCGTCGCGCCGGGTCTTTACACCAATGAACGCAAGGCATTCCTGCCGTATCTGATTGCAACCCCGGTATTATTTTTTCTTGGCGGTGCCTTTGTTTATAGCGTGGCCATGCCGCTGGCTATGTCGTTCTTCCTTTCCATGGAACAAGCTGGCGGCGAAGGCTCCGCTTCTATCCAGCTTGTTGCGCGCACCAGCGAATACCTCTCCCTGATTATGGCGCTGATACTTGCCTTCGGAATCTGTTTCCAGACCCCCGTCATTCTCACCTTGCTGGGACGCGCAGGAATTGTCACCAGCCAATGGCTGCGGGATAAACGCCGCTACGCCATTGTCGCGGTTTTTGTGATTGCTGCTGTGCTTACACCGCCGGATATTATCAGCCAGTTTGCGCTCGCAGTGCCTACACTGCTGCTGTATGAAATTTCCATCCTGCTCGTCAAAATGGTTGAAAAGAAAAAAGAAACCGACAAAACTGCCGAAAACGATCCCTCTGTTTCCACCCTTTAAAAACAACCCAAAGCGATTGCAGGCTTTCAAAACAAACAGAATCATCTAAAAGTCATAGCTTGTTTCTGACACGCTTTGAAAGTTAGCATTATGCACGACATTAAATGGATCCGCGAAAATCCCGAAGCCTTTAATGACGGACTTAACAAACGCAATTATGACGGAAAACGCGCCGCCGATCTGATTGCTCTGGCCGATGCCGTCAGAGAGCAGACAACACTCTTGCAAGGAATGCAGGAACGCCGCAACGCAGCCTCCAAACAAGTGGGCGAGGCCAAAAAAAATAAAGATGAAACCCGCGCCCAAGAACTCATGAACGACGTGGCCTCTCTGAAACACGAAATGCAGACAGGCGATGAAAAACTTGGAGAATTGCAGGCAACGCTAAAAGATGCTCTGGCAGAAATTCCTAATATTCCCGCACAAGACGTACCCGAAGGCTCCGATGAGCATGACAATGTGGAACGCAGCCGCCATGTAAGCCACGCACGCGAATACACTTTTCCTATTCATGATGTTGACAATCCATGGCAGGGATTCACTCCGCTACAGCACTTTGAAATAGGTGAAGCGCTGGGACTTATGGACTTTGAAACCGCCGCTAAAATTTCCGGCGCACGATTCACGGTAATGAAGGGACAGCTTGCCCGTCTTGAGCGCGTGCTTGGCCAGTTCATGCTCGATATGCACGTCAATGAACACGGCTATACGGAAATCAACCCGCCGGTGCTGGTGCGTGATGATGCCATGTTCGGCACCGCACAATTGCCAAAGTTCCGCGAGGATCAATTCTTCGCCGGTACCGTCGATCAGATTGGCAATCCCGATTATAAAGGCTACTGGCTGGTGCCAACCGCCGAAGTACCACTCACAAATCTGGTGCGTGAATCGCTGCGCGATGAAAAAGAATTTCCCATGCGCTTTACGGCCTTAACACCGTGTTTTCGCGCAGAAGCCGGAGCCGCAGGACGCGATACGCGCGGACTTATTCGGCAACACCAGTTCTCCAAAGTGGAAATGGTTTCCATCACCACACCGCAAGACGCGCAAGCCGAACATGAACGTATGCTGCAATGCGCTGAAAACGTTCTGAAAAAACTCGACCTTTCCTACCGCGTGATGACTCTGTGTACAGGGGATATGGGTTTTGCCGCTCAGAAAACCTACGACATTGAAGTGTGGCTGCCCGGACAAAACGCCTATCGGGAAATTTCATCCTGCTCTGTTTGCGGCGATTTTCAAGCGCGGCGCATGGATGCGCGCTATCGGCCACAGGGGGAAAAATCAACCCGCTTCCTGCATACCCTAAACGGTTCAGGGCTGGCTGTCGGGCGTACTCTGGTTGCCGTACTCGAAACCTATCAAAATCCGGATGGCTCGGTGACTGTACCGGAAGCACTGGTGCCTTACATGGGCGGTATCAACCGGATTGAACGGTAAGAACGGATATTACGGTATGCCTCCTTCTGGCCCCCGCACCCCTGATGAAGCGCTGCGCCGCGCGGAATTTGTTCTCTATCTGCGCCAGAAAGGCTTGCGGGATATTCGTCTTTTGCGGGCTATTGAAAGCGTGGCACGAACGCCTTTTATTCCGGAAGCTCTCGAAGAATTGGCCTATGCTGACCGCGCTCTGCCGATTGCGTGCGGCCAAAGCACAACGCCGCTGCATCTGGTTGCCTATATCATCGAGCAGTTGCAGATTGATGAACGGCACAAAATTCTGGAAGTAGGAACGGGTTCAGGATACTTAACCGCGATTCTTTCCCGCCTTGCCCGGCGGGTTTACACCATTGACCGTTATCGCACGCTTGTGATGCAGGCTGAAGCACGCATTGCCGCACTGCGGGTGGCAAATGTTACCGCAATGGTGGGTGATGGAACACTCGGCTGGCCAGCACAGGCACCGTTTGACCGAATCGTAGTGACAGCCTGTGCTGATGAAGTTCCAGGCCATCTGCTGGGGCAATTGCGGGAAGGAGGAATCATGATTTTACCGCTCGGACAAAAGAATGAGCAGCAACGTCTTGTTAAAATTGAAAAAAACGAAACAGGCTATACCGAAACAGTGCTTCGCAATGTGCATTTTGTAGCGCTTGCCCGTGGACGCGCTATCTCTTTGTAAAAATATTTATGGAAGAGAGCGGTTTCAATAAACACTTTTACAGCAAACCACGATAAGTTTTTGTTTTTTACGCAATTCTAGCTTTGCTGGCCGGTGGCTGGAACGCAAAACCGTTTACACTTTTGCTGAAATTGCTATGGAAAAATTAAAAAATCGCCTTTCTTTCTGAAAAAAGACGTTTTTATGCTGATACTCATGTGAATAGAAACTCCTTGTTTACCTCAATATGTATTTACTATGTTTATCAGATCCCCAAGCGTTATGTGAGTCATGTTTATGCGTCCATCAGCTTTCACATTACGGCCTCGTCTTTTAGTCCAAGTCGCGGCTGCAAGTTTACTCGCAGCTTTTGCTGCGGGGTGCAGCGCCGATGTCGAGCGCTTCGCCTCCAACCCTTTTAGTAATCCTTTTGCTTCCAACCAGCAGGAGCCGGTACAGACAGGCTCTATTGGGGCAGGTGGTTATGGTGCTGCGCCCAGCGGCTCTGTGAGCGCCGAGCCGCTCCCTCCCGTGGGGCAGCAACCGCAACAGTATGGCCAGCAACAGCCTTATAACCAAGGGCAGTATAGCCAGCAGCCGCAACAGTATGGTCAAGGCCAATACGCGCAGCCTTCCGCCGGACAAAGCCAGTCAAGCTGGAATTCTCCGGTAAATTCCGCGCCTGGCCAACAGCAGCCCATGGGCAATTCAGCGATGAATAATCCCACAGTTCAGGCTAGCGGGAGTATGCATACCGTTGCTGCGGGTGAAACCATTTATTCCGTGGCGCGCCTTTATGGTGTGAAGGCACAGGATATTGCCACACTCAATGGTATGAATCTCGATACAAAAGTGCGGGTCGGGCAAAGCCTGAGTTTGCCAACCGGCGCTCGCAGCGGGAATGCAAAAGCCGCACCGCTCAAAGAAAATAACAAAACAGCCGCGGCAACAACGGGGGCTCTACCGGCCGCCACTGCTGCATCGCAAATGCCTTCTGTGCGGCCTGGGGCATCCCAGCAACCGACACAGTTAAACAATGCGCCCACCGCTCCGGCGACAACCGCGCAAGCACCTGCTGCAACCGTTTCCAAAACAGTTGCCCGTCCAGAAACGACAACACCCGCAACGCAGCCCACACGCTCTGCCAGTCAGGAACTGGCCTTCCGGTGGCCTGTGCAGGGACGCATTATCTCTGGCTTTGGACCAAAACCCAACGGTGTTGCCAATGAAGGTGTAAACCTCGCCGTTCCTGAGGGAACGCCAATCCGCGCTTCGGAAGGGGGCGTTGTGGTTTATTCAGGCAATGAACTGAAAGGCTATGGCAACCTTGTGCTGGTTCGCCATGCCAATGGTTATGTCACCGCTTATGCCCATGCCAGCCAACTGGATGTAAAACGCGGGGATCAGGTACGTCGTGGACAAGTGATTGGTAAAACCGGCCAATCCGGTGACGTTTCATCGCCGCAGCTTCATTTTGAAGTCCGCAAAGGCTCAACACCCGTTGATCCGATGAAATATCTAAAAGCCGGAGGCTAAAGCCAGACCTGCTGCCATGATTGGGGTAATGATTAAAAACCGGGCTTAGTGTCCGGTTTTTTGTATTGCGCCACGTTGCTCTCTGGATAGCTACGCTGGCCTGTTGCTCCCAAAAAATATAGCCTGAAACATAAAATAATTACATGTCTCAGGCTACAAGTGTTTGTTTTATAGCAAAGTCTAATTCAATAAAATGATCATTTTATTGAAACGCGGCTATATACAGTTATACGTCAGATAAATAAGCAGTTTATCTGAGGTCAGTATTTGCTGAAAAACATGGATAGTGAGAGCATAATTGCTCTTATACTCTCACAATGAGTGTTATTAGGAACGGCTTTGCAGGTGATTCAACAAAGCATCTCCTAAAGTATTCAAATCTTTTAGATCTTGAATGGCTTCTTTTTTATCAGACTTACCTCCAGAAGCTTTTAGAATTTCTGTGAGGGCATCTCCTGTGCGCATTGGACTATTGTTGCCAATTTTCACAGGAATATTTGGAATATCATTTGCCGCTGTTCTTTGAGGATTCGGGCGAAGAGCATGTTCTGCAAGGTTTGTAGCAGTATTTAAAGCTTTAACCACATCAGAAAAGTTTTTCTGGTTATCTTGTTTCTTGAACATGCTGGAAGGCAGGTTATTTGCGCTGTCTTTAATTGCAGACAGCAAATTCAAGAGCAGTGGAGCATTTCCTGATGTCTCACGCAATCTTTGCAGGGTAGATAACATTGAGATAATGTTGGTATCAAAATCACTTTTTGAAATTCCGTGTCTCTCACCTTCTTGAACACGTTTATTCAGATAATTCAGTTCATTCCGAACAACTTGTAGAGGCTGTGAATAATTGTTGTCTGCTCTGTAAGACGTCTGACGTCCTTCCGCATAAGCCGGTGATTTAAAATGGTTGCGAAGCGCATCTCCCATTTTGTTAAGAGATTGAAAATCTCCAACAGCTTCTTTATGTTGCGTCGTCTTTTGCGAAGTAAAAAGGCTTTTAGATTGAGAAGGTGCTGCAATTTTGGTAAGCGCTTCGCCTATATTTTCAGAACCTTCTCCATCTCTATAAGGAATATTGGGCAGGTCTTGAAGTTTGCCGTTAGTAATATCAATTTGCCGCGCCTCTTTGAAGAGTTCTTGCCCATGGGCAAGGGTATCCTTTGCTGTGACAAGCAAGCTCGCATTGTCTTTAAGATCTTTTCCAGGCTTTAAATTCTGCGCACTGGTGGCTGCAATTTGGGCAAACATTTTCATACGAGGGGTTCCCTCGGAGTCTTTTGCCAATGTGCTGAATGCTGTGGTCATACGGTTTTGAGGACCCGCAAAATCCTGGCTATTAATGCCGCGGCCAGCAGGACCAGAAAATTCCTGAATACGTTCATCAAGATAATCCGCAGCTTTTGTTACTTTTTTAAGCGCTTCCTGATCTGTGGAGGTCATTCTGCTCGTCCGCCCAAGTGTCGATGCGCCGACATCGCTTCCTCCAACATTGCTGGCGGATTCATCAGGTCTTAGCTCGCCGCCAAAATTCATTTGGCCAAAATTATCGTTGAGATTATAGGGGGATTGTGGCGATGGAGCAGTCGCATAGTGTTGTTGCGGCGGGTATACCCCCGCTTGAGAATAGGAAGCCCCAGGAACTGTAGGGGCGTATGTAGGCTGTTGTGGATATTGGGGCTGCGGTTGCTGGGGCAAACGTGCGGCAAAATCAGAGACCTGCGCGCCTTGTGGCGAGTTAAGCGTATATACTGGTGGCGGAGGTGTTTGTGAGCCAGTTCTCAAAGGTGCAACCATGTTTTTTCCTTTCAAGAAAAATGTTAAGGGTAAGGCGGCATTATCCCCGGCGCGGCCGATAGAAATACGGCGCAGAGGAGGAAAGGGTTTTAAAAATGAATAGAAAATGTGTGGGCGGGGGTGATCTGCTCTGTGCTGCACAGCAAACGCTTTACAGATACTTCTGCACGGCTGTTTTGCGCGGGGAAAACAGGCAAACCGTGCTTTTTTGGGGAGGGATCGCCAGAAAAATAAAGATACGCATACACTTACGATTCATCATTAACAAAAGAAGCATTATCTCTTGAGGAATTTTCCGGCAAAAGAAAGGCTTCATTTTATACTTTAGTAGAAAATTTCTATGAAAGTTATCATGCTTTTTTGCTATAAGTCGCTGTTTTATCGCAGGGTTTTATGAAAATCCGGCTTGATTAGAAAAAGCGTGGATAACAAAAAATCCCGCACAATGCGCGGGATTAAAAAAATGCAACCATGCCAGCAAAATATCAGGTCAAGCTGCGCAAAGGCTCTTCATAGGTATTGTTTTTCGGATGCAAACCGGCTTCCAGCACATTAAAGGCCGCTTCTTCAAGAATGGGCAGGATCTCATCCGCTGTTTGTGCCACCTGATACGGCACAATCAACCCTTCCCGAATAAAGCGGTGGCTTTGCATGTGATCCAGCATGGCCAGAAGCGGCTCCCAATAATTGTTGAAGTTGGCAATCAGCACCGGCTTGTTGTGCTGGCCAAGCTGTGTCCAGGTAAGCTGTTCGACCAGCTCTTCAAGTGTTCCCACACCGCCGGGCAAAGCCACAAACGCATCGGCGTTTTCAAACATCAGACGCTTGCGCTCGTGCATATCCTGTGTAATCACATAATCACTGGCTTCATCATCCAGCATCCCTTCGCGCTCGATAAGAAAGCGGGGAATGATACCCATTACATCACCGCCATGGGCAAGCACACTTTTGGCAACCGTTCCCATAAGGCCAAGGCTGCCACCACCGTAAACCAGCTTTACGCCCGCTTCGGCCATACGCCTTCCCAGAATTTTTGCAGATTCCTCATGAAAAGGATCGCGTCCAAGACCCGAACCACAATACACACATACAGACTTTATCAGTTGCATTCACTTGTCCTTTATTCTTGTTATTCTTTGATTCTGACCCATTTCAGAACCGATTGTCATCGTTTTGAGTAAATATATACTAACAAGCATCCGTGAAAATTTGATGACTGAAAACTGGACTTTAATCCAGCTTGCATCTTTACCCGCTGCGCTGTAAAATCCGCACATTCCAGAAAAGAGATTTTATTGGCGGCTTAGACCTGTCATTTCTCCGCGAAGGCTCCTATATAAGCCCCATATCCTTCTGGTTCCCTTTCCGGCTACTGCCCTGCGAGTCTTATTTTTCCATGCCCAAAGAACACCAAACGCGCCCAAACCGCCGCGGGTTTCGCGATACTCTTACCGTTTTGCGCCCTTTAATGTGGCCGGAAAACCGTCCCGATCTGCAAAAACGGTTGAATATCGCATTCGTACTGCTGTTCATTACAAAAATCATTGCCGTGATGACGCCTTACGGTTTCAAATGGGCGACCGATGCGTTAACCGCCGCTTCCGGCGCACAACCCAATGACGTCAGCACATGGGGCGCTGTGCTGTTGGGACTGCCCCTCACCATGGTGGCACTGTATGGGGCAGGGCGTGTGCTTTCCGTACTGGTAGCACAATGGCGCGATGGCATTACTGCCGCTGTGGTGATGAATGCGGTGCGCCGTATGGCTTTGCGCACCTTCGAGCATTTGCACGGCTTGAGTTTGCGGTTTCATCTGGAACGCCGAACGGGCGCTGTTTCCCGCGTGATCGAGCGTGGCCGTACCGCCATTGAAACGCTTTCCCGCACGCTGTTGGTCACTGTGCTGCCCACCAGCATCGAACTGATATTGATGTTCGGTATTTTGTTCTACCAGTTCGACTACCTCTATGTATTGGTGGTGCTGGCAACCATTGTTGCCTATGGCTGGTTCACCTATTCCGCCAGCGAATGGCGCATCAATATCCGCCGCGACCAGAACCAGCAGGATCTTGATGCCAACTCCAAAGCCATCGATAGCCTGCTCAATTTCGAGACCGTAAAATATTTCGGCAATGAACAACGGGAAGTCGCCCGGTTCGATGTCTCCATGGCAGGCTATGAACGCTCATCCATCCGCACCTTGACATCTCTGGCGTGGCTGAATGCAGGGCAGGCGGTGATTTTCTCCGCAGGGCTTGCCGCCGTCATGATGATGGCCGCTCAAGGCGTGCTGAACGGTGAAAATACCGTTGGGGATTTTGTGATGGTAAACGCGCTGATGATCCAGCTTTATCAGCCGCTCAATTTAATGGGATGGGTGTATCGGGAAATCAAGCAGTCCATCACCGATATTGAAGCCATGTTTGATCTGCTTTCCAAGGATCCGGAAATCACCGATAGCCCCGATGCGCAACCTTTGCACATAAAAGGCGGAAACATCCAGTTTGAAGATGTGTTGTTTCATTACAACCCTGATCGTGAAATCCTCAAAGGCATCAGCTTTACAATTCCGGCAGGAAAAACCGTTGCCATTGTAGGCTCTTCAGGTGCAGGGAAATCCACGCTCTCGCGGCTGCTGTTCCGGTTTTACGATGCCACCGGCGGTAAAATCCTCATTGATGGGCAAAATATCCAACAGGTCACACAAACTTCCCTCCGCCACGCGATTGGGATGGTGCCACAAGATACCGTTCTGTTTAACGATACTGTGTTCTACAATATCAAATATGGACGCTGGGATGCCACCGATGAAGAAATCTATGAAGCCGCAAAGATGGCACAAATTGACGGCTTTATCCGCTCGCTGCCCCAAGGCTATGCCACCGAAGTCGGTGAACGCGGCCTCAAGCTTTCAGGTGGTGAAAAACAACGCATTGCCATTGCGCGCACCATCTTGAAAAACCCGCCCATTCTCATTCTGGATGAAGCCACATCCGCACTGGATACCCATACAGAACGGGAAATCCAGGCCGCATTGGAAACCGTCTCGCGGGGGCGCACCACGCTGGTCATTGCACACCGCCTTTCCACCATCACCGAAGCGGATGAGATTATCGTGCTGGATCACGGGCGCATAGCCGAACGCGGCACCCATCTGGAACTTTTATCCCACAACGGCATTTACTCAGGGCTGTGGAACCGTCAGCGCGAGGTGGATGCAGCACGTGAACAATTGGCGCGCATTGATGCCGAAGAAGCCGCCATGACAATCCAAGAGACCGCTCAAGGGGTGAATAAACGTGAATAAAGTATTAAAAAACCGCAATTTCGCCTATGTTTGTATTGCATTTGTATGACTGTCACGCCAATGTGCCTGCATGTGTGTCTTGCTTTACCGCAAGAAGCATCCTTGACTAATACGTTTATGATTATCCGATAAGCCTTTCTGACTTAACAGGTTTTTTGGAATTTAAAATAAAGCAAGAGGCTGGTATGTCCGTTTATGATTCCGTCCGCAACGCGATTCCGCCCGTGCATCGTGAAGGAATGCCGTTCATTATCGGCGCGGCAATTCTGACTGTGGTTTTCTTTCTGCTGTGGCAACCGCTAGGCTGGCTGTTCGCTCTGCTGACCGTATGGGTATTCTTTTTCTTCCGCGATCCTGTGCGCGCAACCCCGATTGATCCCGCACTGGCCATTTCTCCCGCCGATGGCCGCGTAACCGCTGTCGATTACGCAATACCGCCGCTGGAACTGGGACTGGGTGACGAGCCTCTGCTGCGCATTTCCGTGTTTCTTTCCGTCATGGATGTGCATGTCAACCGCACGCCGGTCGCAGGAAAAGTCACCCGCATTGCCTACCGCCCCGGAAAATTTATCAACGCTGAACTGGACAAAGCCAGCGAAGATAACGAACGCAACGGCATTGTGGTGGAAAGCATTAAAGGGCCTGTTGGCGTGGTGCAGATTGCTGGCCTGATTGCCCGCCGTATTGTATGCTTTGTGCATGAAGGTTCAGAACTCGATGCCGGTGAGCGCTTCGGACTTATCCGGTTCGGAAGCCGTCTCGATACCTATCTGCCAAAAGGTTCTGTGCCAATGGTGAGTGTAGGGCAATGCGCTGTGGCGGGTGAAACCGTACTCGCGGATCTGGACGGTAAACCGGAATCCATGCGCACCTACCGTATGCAGTAAAGCATAAGGAAAAAGCCCGATGGAACGCGAAAAGGATGCCGCAACAAGCGAACCCGTGGTGGATGATATTTTCTCCGCCGTTACAGAGCCTGTTTCGGCACCTGCACGACGCTTGCGGCTAAAAACGGTTCCCGTTCGGGTGCTTATCCCCAATGTTGTCACGCTCGTTTCGCTCTGTGCCGGGCTTACTTCCCTGCGCATGGCGCTGGAAGGCCGCATTGAGTTTGCGGTCTATTGCATCATCATTGCGGCACTGCTGGATGGAATTGATGGCCGTCTGGCGCGCATGCTGAACGGAACATCCAAATTTGGCGCACAGCTCGATTCACTTGCGGATTTCTTCAACTTTGGCGTGGCGCCCGTATTCCTGCTTTATGTGTGGGGTCTGCATGATCTGAAATCACTGGGATGGGTGGCTGTGCTGGTATTCGCGATTGCCGGCGCCTTGCGTCTGGCACGGTTTAACGTAGCTTTGGAGGACGATACGCGCCCCGCTTTTACCAACAATTTCTTTGTAGGTGTGCCGGCTCCCGCAGGGGCGGCACTGGTCTTGCTTCCCATCTATCTTTCGCAACTTTCCATGCCCGCATTGCCGCTGGGTGCAATGCTTGTTTGGGTGTATTGCATTTTTATCGGCCTGATGATGGTGAGCAGTCTGCCCACCTGGTCACCGAAAAAAATTGGCACCAAGGTGCGGCGCGATCTGGTGGCACCTCTGTTTTTCGGCGTGGTTCTGTTTGTCGCCTTGCTCGTCAGCTATCCGTGGGAAGTGCTCGCCTTTTGCAGCATTGCCTATCTGATATCGCTGCCCTTCGCTTATAAACGCTATAAAGCATTGGAAGCAGACCATAAAAAAGAACATAACCATGCAGGTGACGTGGAAACGCCGCCGCATTCCTCCACTTAAAACATTTTCTTTCATTTCAAGGATAACCCTTTGCCCGTAAAGCGCTTTTACAAATCGGTTACGGTTGGTGAAAATGCTGCCCAGCACACCGTTCTGCTGGATGGCAAGCAAGCATTGACCCCCGGAAGAAACAAGCTTGCCTTCCGCTCAAGAGGGCTTGCCCAGCGCATTGCCGCAGAATGGGCAGAGCAGGGGGAAACCATTGCTCCACAGGCCATGCCGCTAACCCGTCTGGCTTATGCGGCGCTTGACAGCGTGGAGCAAACACAAGATGCCGTCCGCGCGGATTTGGTGAAATACGCCGGTTCCGATCTTGTATGCTACCGTGCAGAAGAGCCGGAAGGGCTGGTACAAAAACAGGCTGAAGCGTGGGATCCCATTGTATTCTGGGCAAGAGAAAAGCTTACCGCTCCTTTTGTAACGGTTCAGGGCATTCAATTCACAGCACAGCCGCCACAAGCCCTTGAAAATGTCCGCCAGCGCGTTCATCAATACACTACTCTAAGCCTTGCTGCCCTGCACAGCATGACCACACTTATGGGTTCGTCGCTGTTGGCGCTGGCTGTGGCCGATAAGGTACTGCTGCCGCTGGACGCTTGGTCTGCCGCGCACGTGGATGAAGAGTGGACAGATAGCTTCTGGGGAAAGGATGCCGAAGCGGAAGCCAGAAAGCAGGCGCGTTGGGTGGAAATGAATGCCGCAGCGGACTTTTTATTCTTTACGTTAGAGGAAACGTAACCATTATTCCTCTAGGCTAGACCTGTGCCATTTTGGGGGAGTGCAGGCAATGTCTGGCAATACGAATTTTTCACAACAGCTTGAAAAAAGTGCAGCAGCAGGTTTTGTCAGTAACGCTGAGGTGACGTTTTTGCGTAACGCTATCGTGGATTTGTCAGCCATTTCGGAACGCGATGCCTCCAACCTCATTGCAATCAATAACGGCAATCAGGATGATTTCGCGCAATGGAATCTCTTCTATAATGAAACCCTGACCGAGCATGTGATCTGCGATCGCGAGCCAATGGGCTATGTTACCCATGAAAACGCCGAATGGTTAATCGGCCAAATAGCCGAAAATGGCATTGTAACCCGCCTGAATAACATCGAATTGCTGTTATCTGTGCTTGAAAAGGGCATTTGTGTGCCAGCCGCACTGAGCGCATTCGCGTTGAGCCAAATAGCACATGCCATCGAAACCGGAACAGGTATCTTGCGCAACGCTGTCGAAAAAGGTGACATTAAACGGGTAACGGCACAAGATGCCGCATGGATAAAGCGCATTCTGCTGGCATTTGGAAATTTTGGTAAAGTCGCCATTACCCGCGAAGAAGCAGAAGTGCTGTTCACAATAAACGATTTGACCATCGCCAGCGCAAACGCGCCGGAATGGGACGAATTGTTCAATGCTGCAATTTCCAACCTCATCCTTGCAACGTCCGGTTATGCGGTGCCAGAACGAACACTGGCGTTGCATGAAGGAGGTTATGCACAACTCAATGATGAAATAACAAATTCTCTGGTAGAACAGCTTTCCCGTATGCTCGGAAATTATAAGCCTGCACCACAAGGCGAGCAAAATGAGGTGCGCAACACAAGCTGGGTGGAAGAACATGACAACCGGCTGGTAACGCACTCGGAAGCAGCCTGGCTGGCAGAGCGTCTCGCGCGCCACGCAGCCTTGCACGAGAACGAACGCAAAATCATAGCGTTCCTCTCATCCCACGCCGCAGCCCTGCATCCTTCTATACAGGAACTTGTGGACAAACAGGCCGCATAACGCCATTTCCATATTGACCTTTTGTGCAAGCTCCGTCATAGAAGAATGATAAATCTTGCAAAACCGGCAAGTGACCTTTTTTTAGAAGCAAATGCTCCAAAAGGTATCCGGAAGGGTGGCCGAGTGGTTTAAGGCAGCGGTCTTGAAAACCGCCGTAGGTGTGAGCCTACCGTGGGTTCGAATCCCACCTCTTCCGCCATTCCTTGTGAAATATTTATATATTCCAGATACTTACCTGATAAATTGTCTAACCTTTTAAATCCGGTTAGACAGTGCGGGGTTTCATTTTACCCTTTTCATTGCATCTATCGCCAAGCTTTTACGATTGGCCGCTTCCGTGTAAAGCGTCACCTCTTTGAGATTTTTGTGTCCGCTGATTGACATGATCTCATGTGGCGTACAGCCTGCTTCTGCCAGCCTGCGGCAAACAGCTTTACGCAGCCCATGCGGTGACAAGTCTTTCAGCCCTGCCTCGTTGACCATATCTCTGAACCAGTTTGTGAAGCCTGCTGGAGTAAATGGCTTTCCGAATTTTGTAACGAGAAATGTTAAGTCCCCCGTCTCGGACGTTTCAACCGTTTCCCGCAAATGCTGATGGATAGGAATTTCTACCCTTGATCCGGTTTTCTGCTGTGTGATTAACATCACGCCTTCACGAACATGTTGCCGCCCCATGCGCACGACATCCGAACGCCTCTGCCCTGTGTAGAGCAATAAATCAAAGGCCAGACGCGCTTTTGATCCCACGGGGTGTGCGCTTTCAAACTTTTGAATATCGGCCTCAGACCAAGTGTTAAAGCCTTGCCTTTTGCCTTTAACCGGCTTGATACCTGTCGTTGGGTCATCCTTCCTATAACCTTCATCCATGGCAAAAACCATGAGCATTTTAAGCATCCGCAAGAGGTTGTTAGCCGCCGCTGGAGTGTCAGACTTTGAAGCAAGAATACGTTTGATATGATTACGCTCAAGAAGCTTTACAGGCTTATCGCCATGCTGGAACCGGAACCGCTCAAGAATGCCACGGTATGTGCTCTTGGTTGAAGCAGACAAGCCCTTATAGCCATGAGATTGATAATAAGCGGCGATTAGAGCCGATATGCTATCCTGCCGTTCCTTGCTTTTCCCGGGAGGAATCGCTTTAAGCTCCTGCCCATCAAGCGCTGCCTGATAGGCCTCCATAAATTCTTTGGAATATGGCAATCCGTCCAGTGTTGCTTTGGGATAGCCAGCACGCCGGAAATACCGGCGCACTTTGCCATGCCGATCAACATACTCTTGAATATATTTAAGTTTAATGCGCGTCATACGCTATCCCATGGGTTGATCTCGGCCTTTTCCCCATCAGGCTGTAATTCATCAAACGCCGTATCAAGCTCCCTTATATCCCAAACTTTACGGCCATCTATTCTGCGCGGCTGTGGCATCCGGCTATCATTGACCAACTGGTCAAACTTGGATGCGCTTATGCCGATATAAAGTGCTGCTTCCTCACGCTTTAGGCCTCTTCTTGGCGAATATTTCCGGTCAGAGGATAGCGCCATGCTCATTTCTTATCTCCCCATTTTCCGCTTAAACCATCTATGTTTTTTCTTTACCGGCTTGGGTTCTTCCCCTTCACCCTTTGCCAGTATTCTTGCTCTGAACTCTTCCTGCTCTTTTGTGAGCCGTTTCATTTTTGCTATGGCATGAATATCACTGCCATAGCTTGTATGGCCGTTGCCGGACGTTTTAAGCCGGTGATCCGCTCTGCGCATAGGTCGGATAAAGCGCGGATCATTGGCGGCTGGCACCAATTCGCCGGTGACTTCATCCACTCGCCGCAGAGCAAGGGCAGGGCAATGATCCCAGTCGATTTGCTCATCATCTTTAAAGCCCAGCATCAGAAGAACGGCTTTAAGCTTTACGCTTAACGGTATGAATTTACGATGTTCTTTGGTCATTGCTCTGGCCTAAGCCACACTTGCAACAGGTGGCAGCTCTTGAGCCAAGCGAGAAAGGCCTTTGGGAGTTACTCTGACTTGCGTAACTGTTTTCTCTGAGCCATCAGATCGTGTAACAGTATTAGTTTTATGCTCAAGCAATCCAGATGCTAACTTATCTTGATAGGCGACTTCTTGGCTTGATCCTGCTCGCGTGTAAATCCAGCGGTGCGAACGCAAGAACGAAAATAACGTCTTTGGCTGCACCTGGATGGTCTTTGCCGCGTCTGTAATGCAGAAAGAGCCTTCGGACTCTGCCAACCTTCCCAAGGCATCGGCCTTTGGTGTAAGCTCAGCCACATGACTTTCCAGCGTCAAAACCTTTTCGCTATAATTCAGCAATAGACCGCGCATGGCGGCAGGATCATTGAGAATTGCAATTGCGTCAGCCCCGCCATTCTTCAACTGCCGCTCCATCGCATTGAAGGCTTCAATATAACGCAACTTCCATTTCAAAGCTTCTTTGCCATTGAATCCCATTGCCAGCAGCGTGAAGCCATCCCGTGTCATTTCAAAGCAACGATGCTGCTGCAATCGTGTAGCAGGTAACGTATAGACCCCTGCTGAAAATTCAGCATGGGCTAATTTCGGCTCAACGGTGATCAAAGCGTCAATTGCCTGCAAAACATTCCGATGTTCTTTATCGAAAAATGCCGCCACATCGCGGCTGTTGGCAAAAACTTCTCCACCTTTTTCAAAAACGATGGGCTTGCGCTCGAGCTCATTTGTGGGCAAATGCTTGTTTGTCATCTTCGGTTCCTCTTTAACCGTGGTTGGCGGTCACGACAGCGGGGGTTGGTTTGGAGACTTGTTCCCCGCGGTCGTGTATCGGGAGCTTGCGCACCCAAATTCAATTCTTGGTGTTTAAGGCAAGTGAAGCCGCACGCGCTGCAATTCCAGCGGCGTTGTTTCCATTGTTCAGTTCGTGACGTATGAGGAGCGATGCGGCTTCTTGCGTATGGGTGATATGCTCTGCGGCTTGAGCAATGCTATTCATGGCTCTGCCAACGCTTTCAGCAAATTCTTCTAGGATTTGACCTGCTGCATTCTGACCGTCATCAAAACGTGGCTGGCAAAGAAAACCTGCTAAAATATCGCCAATTGTGCAATAAACACGGTACAGCGCTTCCAGATCACGGCCATTCAAGCCTGTGGTATCCGGTGCGCTTGTTTGTATTGGGCGAACAATAAGATCTTCTGGGATTTGAATAAATGCGGTCATTGAAAAGCTCTCCTTGGTTGGCCTTGAGAGCCACCAGAGAGTTTTTCTACGAACCCGCTGGCGGCGGGAGGTTAGAAACCTGACCAAGGTACAGGCGAGCTTATTCCCCTTGCGGGTATTATATTCGCTGCCCTCCCACCATAGGAGCAAATGCCATTGCGTAGGCAAAACAATAGCGCCGTTCGGGTGGAAGGCGCTTGCACGCCTTGGATCAGAGTTTCTACGCTCCACTGACGTTTTTTGCGTCAGCCCGATAAAGCTGCATTGATTTGAAAGGTTTGTCAACAGCATTTTCATGCCGCCACCTCAAAAGCGCCTTGCTTATGCAGCGCGGTATAAATCATCTTTGCGCGTTGGAGATTATCCCATGCGCTTCGATTGCCTTCCGGCTCATATCCTAAAATATGCTGGCAAGCTTCGTTGAGTGACGGCCATTTATAGTTTCCATCCTCATTGCCGCTTTCAATCTTGCAGAAGTGAGCCGCTGTCTTCATGGTATCCACCCATTCCAAGCCTGCACGGGTAAGCTGGCGTGGGCTTTTACCCAAAGCCATAAGCCTGCCCACGGCCACATCACGATCAAACTCGATGCCATGACCGACAACCTGCAATGACTGACTGGCAAGACCGCACAAGACAGACAATGCGGCTATTTCATTGATGCCATTGACCGCAGCTTGCCGGTTTGTAATCCCGTTGACATTTGTAGCGCCAATGCTGACTTTACGGCCTTCCGGCGCGCGCACACGCAGGTGGGCGTGATCCAATGGCTCAAGTTCTGCATTGCAAAGCTCAGCCGTAATGGACAGAATAAAGGGCTGCGACGGGCTATCAAGAGGCTGTTTGCGGTCGATTAAGCCAGAGGTGGCGAGTGATAGGAATAGGATCATGAGAGCCTCAATACTTATTCGCTTCAGCGATGGTTTCTTTCATGCGCGTGACAGCTTGTCTTGCTTCCGCGCGGGCTTCTTTCGTTGAAGCGTTCAGGCGCTCTGCAAACGGTGCCACGGCTTTGTCAATGTCGCCGGCCACACCGAACTCACCATCGGCAAAGCCTTTGTTGAGAGCCGCTTTTAACTCGGTAACAAGCGCAACGGGATCATCGGATGTTTGAGTTTCTGGGGAAGGCTCGGGCGCTGTTTCCGGCTCGGAACCTTCCCCATCCTGCGAACCCCCGGTATCAACGGAGTTGGGTTCGCTGGTCTCTGTAATTTCACCTGTTTGTGGATCCACAATCTCGGCTTCAATGATTTGATCGGCAACGGCGTTGAAGCCTTCGGATGCTCTGGGTGTAGCAGCCAGCCGTGCAGCCAAGCCGGTTGAAGGCGGGGCATCCTGCAGCCGGTCTGCTTCGTCAGGATCGACAATGCCGGAAAAGCCAAAAGCATAGCGTGCGCACTGGATCGCTGCTTTGTGGCGCAGCATACGCGCAGGCCATTTCTGCCATGGCTCTGTTGTGCGCTTACACTCGGACATGTATTCAATGACCGTGATCGGATGCGAACGGTCTTTGCGGAACATCCGGCATTCAACCGCCGTAAGCTTACCGCCTTCCAGAATGTCATTGAACTGCATTCCATCAAACGCAGGGTGTTTGTTTATCATTGACATCCATCCATCAATACTGACGATGGGCTGAATACCGCCACCTTTGCCAGGGAAGGCATAAATCTCGCGAGTAAGAGGGTTAAGGTCATATTCCTTGGCAACAAGCAGAAAGGCTGCAAACTGTTCACGGGATACCTGTTCTTTGCCAGAAGGCATACAAGTGGCGCGAACCGTGGCTTCAAATGCTTGCGGTTCCATGCCATACCGCATAGAAATATCCACGAGAACAGACCGGCGATCATCTATTTTTGCTACTTGGTTCATATCAAACTCCCATTACATCAAGCCGCGCATCAATGCGGTTGGTTGCCCATGTGGGCAGTGGAAAATATTGCGCATCGTTCTGATTGCCTTGGGCTGGCCATTCGCCTGCCTCCAAACATTGTTTGAACAGGCGCAAAGAAGCGTGAATTTGCTTTTCGCCGCGATGAATATCTTCATCGGTGAGCGCCACGACACGAACACAGAACGGGCGTTTCTTCTCGACAAATACTAAAGAAAAGCTCTGCATTTCACGCTTGAACAAAGTGCGGTAGGCCATGCCCACAAGCGCGGCCTGAACATGATAGCCGCTGTCTGCAATGGTACGGCGCAAGGCATCATCATCCACGCTTGTCGTGGTTTTAAGGTCTGAAAAATCCCCGCTGTCATTCGGGATACAGTCAGGCCGCGCTTTGAGCCAAATGCCTGTTTCTGGGTCTTTGAAAATCAACGACCGTTCAACATAGCCATCCAGAATACCGGCTTTAACCAGAGGGTGCCGCCCCAGCGATGAAGCCATGCGCACGATGGCATCCATTTCAGACGGCAAAAGCGGTGTCATGCCGCAAGCAAGCACACCATCACGCCATGCTCTGGCATCTGCCTTTTTGTAATCCGTCCAGCATTCAGGGCGGACTGCATATTCATTCTCAAAGCCTTCACGGCCTAAGAATAAGAGATGGTGCGCCGCACGTCCGATATTAAAATGCGGCTTGTCTTCTGGCTCTGCGCGATCTGGGTTGAGGCTGCATTCATCCCAAAAATGGGCTGGGCTTTCATTCCAGATTTTACGCAGGCCGCTGGAGCTGATGCTTGGAGCATCACAGGGCTGCCCATGATACTGCTCCATCGACAAATCATAGATGCCGTTCTCGGTTATAAGCTGACCTTCGGCAAGCTTGGCGGGATGGGTGAGGGTGCCTATGGTCATGCTTCACCTGTAGCTTTGGCGATGGCTGCTCTGAGGTTTTCCTGAATTGACCAAGCAATCTCACGTTTACAGCTGGCGTCTTCGTTTGGGATGTGCTTCTCGATGAAGGTTATCAAGCTTTCGATACGAACCTTCGCTTGAAAAGCAGCATCCAGCAGCTCCGGCGCAGCGGCCATAACGCGGGCGTTGGCTTCTGCGTTATGAGGCCAGTTATGTGTCCTCCCGAGAATTGGAAGAACAGAGCCACCAAGTTCATTGCTCCCCGTAATGATAAACTCTCCTTCGAAGTCGGAAGGTGAAAACCGCCAAGGCCCCGGCGTGTGCTTAAGTTCTTTCATGGCATCATCGAAGGGGTATTTAGGTTCACGTTTAATTTTATCGCTCATGACATAACTCCGACAACTTCACGGAAGTGATCAGAAGCATAGGCACCGCGCGTTTCTTCAATGATTTCTGCTAGCGTGTATAACTCTTTGAGAGCGCCTTTTTGCTGCATAAATTGTTGTGTGCCGTATTGGCAGGCGCCTGTGACAATGCGGTAAACGGTTGACCATTCATGTGGTGACTTTATTGTGTCAAGCGGCATGTTCTGGTATTTTGACACATCTCGATCTGCTGTTTTGTAGAGAAGGTCTGCCATTGCTTCTTCAAGTGAAGAGCCGTGAGAATTATGTTCGACCTGAGATACAACGAAGAATTTGTCTCCGACCAGCCTACCATCCTTGAATGCCGCTTTGCGGCAATACCGTATGGTTATGCCATCGCGCTGTTTCTCCGACAGAACAACGCAACCAATCCCATCAAAAACCTTGATCTGGTAGCCAAATAGTTCGATCTCGCACCTCACATGACCGATTGTGACCAACGCAGGAGCATTGAGCGTGGCGTTTTCGCTGACATCGACAGAGCCGGATACTTCCGCCAACGCAGGAGCATTGAGCGTGGCGTTTTCGCTGACATAGACAGGGCCGGACTTCACCAACGCAGGAGCATTGAGCGTGGCGTTTGCTCTGACATAGACAGGGCCGGACTTCACCAACGCAGGAGCATTGAGCGCGGCGTTTTCGCTGACATCGACAGAGCCGGATACTTCCGCCAACGCAGGAGCATTGAGCGTGGCGTTTTCGCTGACATCGACAGAGCCGGATACTTCTATAACATTATCAAGTGTTACGTCATCACCTGCCTTAATATCTATATTGCCGTCGATTAATATCAATCCGTCTGCTGAAACTGTATAGGACACATTATTATTATCAAGCCATTGCGTTGTCATAGATTTATTCCATTATTTGGGGTTGATTGATTGCATCCAGCGTATCGCACAGGAGATCGAAATGAACGGCGTTTACGCCATCGCCTTGACCTTGCTCAATGAGCTGGTTTAACTGACGCGAGAAAGCTGTATGGCTTACGGTTGATGGCAAAGCAGCGATGAATGCTTGTGCATTTGCGATGGCTGCTTCTGGTGTATCGGCGGTGAAATGCTTGGTGTAATCTTTCCCGCTATCCCAACCCTCTGCGTTCCAGAGAGAAATTGATACGCTGTCGTTGTAGATGTTCATTTTTGACAAATAAGCATCTTTTATATCTTTAGCTTTTAGCGCGGAAACTAAGTCTTCAACGGCTGCCTGCATTTCATCAAAAGTCATGGCGGCCTCCCATTGCCCCTTTCAAGAAGCAAATCCAGTGAGTGTTATTTTGCTTTCCTGAAATGTGACCAATCACAGGTTTTTCAGGAGTGAGATTGAGAATTTCTTGAACTTTGATCTGGGTTTCGTTCCATTTGAAAATCAAAGTTCCATTGGCCTTGAGGACGCGAAATGCCTCTGCAAAACCTGCTTTAATGTCTTCCCGCCATGTCGCTTTATGGAGCGCTCCATATTTCGCTCTCATCCAGCTTGTTTCACCTGCGTTTACCAAATGCGGCGGGTCAAAAATGACCAATGAAAACTGTTCATCGCAGAATGGTAGTGATCTAAAGTCTGCAATTTGGTCGGGGCTTATGGAAAGTCTTCTACCATCGCAAAGTATGTGATCCTCTTGCCGCACGTCACAAAACAATGTTCTTTCATCGTTCTTGTCGAACCAGAACATTCTTGAGCCGCAACACATATCCAGAATTTCCTTGCCGGACATCACATCACTCACACATTTTGAGAAGCAGATGCTAAGAGCAAAACCGCTGTCAGGAATACACTCAGAGCGCAAAGCTCCATCGCTGCTAAAGCAACGTTCTTTAAGATGTTCATTTTATTGGCTTTCTTTATACCGCTTGAATGCCGAAATGCTGGCGAAGCGGGGAAATAATTTCTGCAATTACGTCATTGAGAAAACCCAATGATCGGGCAAAGCTGACAAGCTCTGCATCGTTGGCGGGTCTCATGCCGGAAAACTCGAACCACGCTATTGCGACTTCAGAAGTCATGGGCAGATAGGTTTCGGTGCTTTGATTTTCCATGTCCGCCTCAAAACGCTTTCAGACCGCCAACGCCCAGATCGTGCGCTGTGAGGGGTTCGTTCAGCTTGCCTGTGGGGAGGTTATCTAAAACGCGGTCATAGGCATTGTGGACGTGATTTGTGATGAATGGCGGGAGAATATCGCCGTCAACAACACCCTCATTTAATATTTTCTCTAGCCACTGTTCGGCTATTTCTGTGGAAATGTCCACGGGGCGGAATTTAAAAATTTTATGGACGCTATCTATGCCAGCGGCAAGTTGAAGCGGGGTTTCTGTGGTCGCCAGATCAAGAGGAAGTTCCTCAAAATGTAGGCCATGATTGCCCAAGTCTGTGACAACTGCATAGAACTCACGATCAAATGGATTTCTCTGTGTCATGCTGTTTTCTCCGTTGATGGAGGTATAATACAAAACGTATCGGATATGTCAATACGTATTGGATAAAAATATTCTGAATAATTCGATACATTGTGTATTGACAAGTTTATGGCTGTGCGTATTTTGGTAAATGGAAACTTAATCGCCGCCCTTCGCTGAGGCTTTTGGTGGCGGTTTAGTTGAGATTTAGTTGAGATTTAGTTGAAAAACAAAGCGCAAATGGCTTGTGCGGGTCTGCCCGGAGGCTCCCGCCGCACGAATCACAAAGCGGTTGTTGTTCACAGGAATGGGTGGGGAAATAGCGCTGTTCCCATTCCCGCCAGAAATGGCGTGATGAGCTGCTTCGGCAAGAAATTGCCATCCAATATCAGTTTTGGAGTGACCAATTTTTATTGGAAACTGAACAAACATCGCGGGAAACAAGGACGACCGCCCGACTGGCTTGATATGGCTTGAGGGGAAACTGCACCACATTGTACCACGGCTTGAATGCGGCCATGAACCGCGTTCGGGGGATCGCCTGGCGCGAGCGAGATCGCGCAGTGCAGTTATACGATGTTTTGAAAATATCTATCCCAATTGACCGAAGGATGTGAGCGGTCGAGTGCCACGGCGTGCTGTGGGGGATATAGCGTCCTTGGGATAGTTGCGTCTTGTCAGATGAGACGGTCGAGAATTGTATCTAAAGCGCGCGAGGGGAAAATGACACTGATTTCACGCATGATTGAACGCAAATCTAGAGAGCGAAGGGCGGCAGAGAAAATCCAAACACGCAATCTTCCAAGTAGGCCGCCAGACCCGAGCAAGAAGGCTAGCGCCATTCGGAAAATATGCCCTGAAACAGGTGGCATTCTTGAGGTTGTGAGGTACACAAAAACAGTTATTCGCGATTCACGCCCCCGCGAACTTCATTTTTCTGGCTTCATCCGCAAGGTTCTGACGAAGGCGCTCTTTGCGCCCCCTTACAAGACTTGGGATCATGAAAAGATCGTGAAGATTGATTGCAGCCGCTATCAAGAACATCATTAGAGCAAGAAGCGGTATAAAGATCATAACCACCCCCGCGATGTTGCAGCCGAGAATAATCATGCCAGTTTTTGCATCACCCAGATAAAACCTGTGCATCCCAAAAACCCCGAGAAAGAACCACAGAAGATAGGCAGCGCCGACTGATTTGCTCTCATTGGCAAGCCGCATTTCAATAAGCATTTTATCTTCGGTGGTCAGATGGTTAGAGCTGTTCATTTATAATAAATTCCAATAAATAAGAATTAAATTCCACTTGCCACGATCTTGTGAATGCTAATCACCTGGTCGCGCGAAAACTCCAGCTCTTTGGAGGGGTTGAACTGCCCAAGAATAATTTTATCTTCCGTCATTTTCACAAGCCGTTTGACATAGCCGTGTATATCACCGTTGCGCTTGATCTGTGCGACAACAAAATCACCGCGCGCTACAGGCAAGCGCGGGTGAACAAATACAGCTTCACCGGCAAAATAGCGCGGCTCCATGCTTTCACCGGCGACATAGACCGCATAAGCATTTTTCACGCCTGTAAGGATGGGCGGCGCTAAAATATCGTCTATGTGGCTGCCGTTTAACACGAAATATCCATCCTCTCCACCAATGGCCTGACCATACACCGGCACCCGCGTAAATTCGACAGGTGGCTCGTTGGAGATGATTGCGTTGGGCTCGTGCTGTACAGCTTCTGTCTTTTGAGGAAATAATAAGATTGAGCTATCCTCTGCGTTCGAGGAGCTCATATCTCCATTGCCGAAAAGTAGCCACTCAACACTCACTTTGAAGCGTCGTGCATAAAGACGCGCTGCGTCATCACGGAAGCCTCTCGTTCCGTTTTCATGATGTGCATATGTTGGTGGGCTTACGCCCAGAGACCGCGCTGCATCTGCGCTGCTTTTAAAGCCAGCGGCAATACGCGCCTCTCTTAATCGGCTATGTTTATCCATTTGTGCAATTTGCCACAAAAAAATATACAAAGGGTATTGACCTTTTGATAATCCGTATTGTATCGTTAATTATACGTTATGGATTGAAAACAAAATGACACCTCAAGAGATCAAAGATTTACGCATTCGATTGGGTTGGTCGCAGAGCCAGCTTGCAAAACATGTTGGCGTAAAACAACCAACAATCTTTCGGATTGAACAGGGGCAGAAAATATCTGGGCCACTGCAAAAAGTTCTGGAAGATCTTCGGGATAAGGCGGGTCAAAAAGCCACCACCATCCCGCAGCCCGCATAAATCTTCCCGCTGTCTGACACCAGCGATTGAGCGCGGGGAGTGGTTTCTGTTCCTTTCCATTCCCCGCAGGTTTCGCCCGAACGGGCAACACGAAAAGCAATGAAGCGCCTCATCAGCGAACAATTGCAGTCGGTAAGTGGGTTCTGTGGGCGTTGCCGATGATTACGGCGCCAAAGCAGAAAAGAACTGCCGAAAGTTTGCAGATGCCAGCGCCTTCCAAGCATGGCAAATGCAGCGGGAAGACAGGCCTAGACCCTCTGGGCTTCCCGCACCCCTCCGCCATGGAGACTCCCTTAGGCGCTTGCTTCCCAAAAGCGAGCGTCCCCCTTACCAGCCGGATCAAGTTGTGCGTACCGGCTGGTCTTTTTAACCCACGAATTTTACAGGCAGAGGTGGCGCGTTGAATGGCAATAACCGTCAGATCAATGGAACGGCAGCAATACGCAGAAGACCTTTCCAGAGCACGCCCTTCCTTTGAGACAAAGCCGCATTGCACCAGCGCCTACAACTATATGCTGGAAGCAGAAATCCGTTTCCTGCGCAGCGAGAACAGTTTCTTGCGCCAGCAAAACCGCCAGTTGAACCAAGCAAACAGGAGAAAATAAGAAATGGCGCGTACAGCAACAAAAGAAGTTGGGATTGGCCATAATAGCCAAGAACTCACAGACGAGCAGCAACAGGTGCTTTTCTTCCAGCACAAGGCAAAGATTATCTCGCTGAAAGAAAAGATAGCGTCAGAAACGGCATTGCTTCGGAATGCTTATAAACTTGCAAAATCAGAGGGATTTACCAAAAAAGACATTGATTTTGCAATCAGCCTTGAAAATGACAACGACAATGAGGCTTTAGAGCGCCGTCGCCGCGAAGCTATGATTGCGCGGTGGATGGGTCACCCTATCGGCACACAGCCAGATATGTTTGATGATGCAAAATCATCCCACGGTGCAGACCGCAATTTTGAAGAAGGCAAACGGGCAGGAATGGCCGGTGAAGACAATGCGTCACCGCATAATCTTAGTACCGAAGCCGGTCAAGCATGGACGAAAGGCTGGCACGAAGGGCAAAAGGCTCTGTTCAAGGTCAAAGAGATACAAGGAGGCACTTCGCTGATTAAAGCCCACCCTGATCAGGGTGAAGAAGACCCATTCGGCGATGCTTTCGAGGACTAAAGCCATGGATCAATACAGCTTATCCGAAGGTACATGGAAGCGGGTGCGTAAATATCATGCGATGGGGATGACCCAGAATGAAATTGAGGAAGCAACCGGCGTAAGCTTTGCAGCGCAGGTGTCCATACTGAAACAAAAGCACTATCAGTCTGTTGATAAATGCACGCTTGTGCCGCTTGAACATGATGGACGGTTGACGCTTGAGGATAGGTATCGCAGCCCCGCAAACTTCCGCGCTGCCAACAAAGATATGCTGGCGTCATTGGCGATAGAGGATTTTCAAAGTCCTCTCTCTAAAGGCCAAAGAGCAGTGCAGTACATAGGAAGCATCTTGCGCGGCGTGTCAGTGCCAAAGCCTATTTTTCTCGACATTGCAGACAAATTTAAAAATCCGAGCTTCCTATGATTATCGGCGCAATCGATCAGGCAACGACAACAGGATTTTGTGTTTTTGACGGGCAGACGTTTCGCGCAAGCAGCTTCAAGCCAAATTCAAAGCGCAATCCTCTTGTGTCACGCGGTGACATTGACCCGCATCACAACGCCCGTGTGGTGATGCAGTTTCGGGAGCATTTCAGAGCATGGCTTGTGGCAGAGCAAATTGAGCATGTGGCCATTGAGGATTTGCTCAGGCCGTCACCGCCACGTCTTAAAAAGACCAAGCGCCCTGATATGATCGGCGGCAAAACCGAAGTGATCGAAAATGAAATTATCGGTGGAAGCAATTTCACGGCGTTGGCTCTGTCCTGCGCGCTGTTTTCAGCGGCAACAGAGATTTGCACCCGCCTGAATATCCCGTTTGTGGTGGTGCGCGCGGATACATGGCGCAAATCTTTTCTTGGATTAAGCCGCGCCCCGCGCGACGCCAAAGACAGCAGAGCATGGCTTAAGAAACGCGCAAGACAGCAATGCGATCTGCTGAAAATCAAAGTGAGCAATGACGATCAGGGGGATGCTGTCGGCCTTTGCTGGCACCTGCGCGGCATGTTGGAAAGCAAGAACAGACCAGATTTATTTGGAGGGGTAATATGAACGCACTTGTTGATATTCAGGACATTTTAAAAGAACGCCAGACAACGCATGGCAACTATGAAGACCATGCGCAATTCACGCAGGGCATCAAAGCGGTGATCCGCAATTCACCGCGCGTTCTGCGCATGTCACCGGCGCAGGTTGAAGCACTGGAAATGATAGCGCACAAGATTGGACGCATCCTTGCTGGCAACCCTCACTTTGAAGATCATTGGCGCGATATTGCCGGTTACGCAACGCTTGTGGCTGATCTTCTTTTGGAAGGTGAACAGCCATGATTGCAGCGCTCAAAGTCCAAAGCCTCATTGATGAAAACGAAATACTGCGCGAGCGCATAAAACAGCTTGAAGCGTGCATTATCAGTGATGAGCCGGTACCGGCAGAATTTAACCTGACCAAAACAGAAAAGAACATTCTGCGTGTTCTCATACGCTGCAACCTTGCGAACAGAGATAAGATTTTTGCGGCTCTGTATGCTGAGCGGTATGACGACCCGCCAGATGACAAACTGGCTGACGTGTTTATCTGCAAAATCCGCAGAAAGCTCAAGCCATTTGGCATAGAGATTAAAACAACATGGGGTGAAGGCTGGTCACTTGACCCGCTAGGCCGTGACATAATCAAAAGCCGGATTGCAACATCGGGGGTGGCGCAATGAGCAATATTGTTAATCACACTGTGCCGGTGACGATCCAAGTACCTGTGAAGGCGCATGGGAACATGTGTCGTCTGGCGCAGCAAAACAATGTGAACCTTTCTCAATATGCGTTCTTGCTGCTGATGGCGGCCTATTCCGCAAAGTGCGGCGTGAATGATGATCCGGCGATCGTGAAAGCCGTTGAGGATTTTGTGGGCAACGATGCCGGAAGCAGCAAATGACATGGCAGGGCAGGTTGACCGCATTTGCACTTCTCTCGGCATTCGCATTGTGCCTGTCTACCGGCGCCGCAACGCGGTGCGCCAGACCCACGCACGCAAGCACATGCGCAAAATATTAAAGCAGCATGGTGAGCAAGCGTTACGCACCTGTCTGCTGACCATCATAGAGACCCGCAACAACGGGCATGAGCTGTGGTCAGAAACCATTCAGGCTGTCAGTGATGTGATTTTAACTCACCCTCACTGGCTATCCGATTTCAATGCATGGCTGGCGGCGTTCAACACCATAGAACTGGCCGAAGTCCGCAGCCAAGCCAAGCAGACCACATGGCCGAAAAGGCAGACCATGAGGGTTATTCTGGTGATGCGGCTGAAAGAGATTTTTGAGCCGAAAGCGCCCACGCTGCTTTGAATGCGTGATTGTTATAAGACACCGAGCTGCGGAAATGATGCACTACAACGATACAGATTTTATCCGGCAGACGCTTGAGGCACGGTTGGAAGACCTTGTTGCTTATCTGTATCCGGCGGCGGTGACTGTGAAGGGCATCGCTTATCCAAGCCATAAAAACAACAAAGAGCTGGGTTCGTTCCAGATCAACCTCACCGGCGATAAGCGGGGGCTTTGGTATCGACATAGCCAGAGAGTGGGCGGCGGCATTCTGGCGCTGATTGCTTATGCGTTATACGGCCATACCAATGTCAACCGTGATGTGTTTGACGAAGCGCGGCGCTTTCTTGGCATAGGCAAAGAAGTATCACCGGAAGAACAGCAGCGCCGTGATGATATCGCCGCCAGACGCGCCAAGGAAACCGAACAAAAGCGCAAAGAGCAGGAAGCCAAAGCCGAGAGGGAAGCGCTGGCGAAACAAGAAAACGCGCAAGCTCTGTGGGATGAAGGCAAGCCAATAGCAGGCACGCCGGCAGAGCTGTATCTGCTGAACCGTTCAAAGTATTTGGCTTCTATTCCGTCATGGTCAGAGGAATTACGCTTTCTTGAGCGCTGCTGGCACGCCGAGGCGCGGGAATGGTCGCCTTGCCTGATAGCGCGGGTTACAGGTGTTGACGGTGCCTTTCTGGGTATTTGGCGCATTTATATCACTCAATACGGGCAAAAAGCCTTTGGCGGTCAATTTGAAATAAAGCTGGGGCTTGGCTCTCCACGCGGTGGGGCTGTGAGGCTGGGCGGCATGGCTTCCAAGATTGGTGCAGCTGAAGGCATAGAAACGGCACTGGCCGCTTATGTGCTGAACGGCTGTAAATATCCGGTGTGGGCGATGCTTTCCACGTCTGGCCTGATGAATTTTGAAGCGCCGTTTGAGGTGGAGCATGTGGTATCTTGGGAAGACCCAGACTTGCCGCGCTTTGCTCAGGATGGGCGCTATATGCCATCTGCGGGGGGGAGTGCTGCCGCAAGACTGCGGGATAACATGATCGAGGCCGGGTTAAAGGCCACGCGCCAGTTGCCACCGGCAACAGGGGATTTTCTGGATTTGCTCAATGAGACGGGGGAATACTTATGAGCGCGAATAATTTAATCAACATCGGGATGGAACGGGCGGTGCTTGGCCTGCTTTTGCGCAGCCAGCCTGCATTTTATCAGATCGAGGACAGGTTAAAAGCAGACAACTTCGCAACGCCCCTCCACCGCGATATTTTCAGTGTTATCCGCGATGTGTGCAATGAAGGCAAGCGCCTGACCATCACTCTTGCAGCATCACGCTTGCCAGAGGAAGCGGAGGATGGGCAGAGCGTGCAGGCGTATCTTTCCGCGCTGATTGGCTCCGATGGCGCAGAGGCCGCCATGGACTTTGTGGATGACATAATAGAGCTTTCAAACAAGCGCCGCACAATCGCAATAGCCAACCAGCTGATAAAAGAAGCCAACGATCTTTCAAAAAACTCTGAGGACACTGCATCGCGCGCGGAAGTGGCTTTGATTGATATCCGGCAGTTCGGGTCACCCAAACGCCCCAAACTCATGTCAGAGCTGGTTCATGAGGTCGTGCGCGGTGCAGAGGTTGCGCGGAAAGGCGGTTCTCTACCTGGTTTTTCGACAGGCATAAACCAACTTGATGAAATACTTGGTCTGATTATCCCCGGTGATCTGGGCTGCATACTGGCTTCTTCCGGCGATGGCAAGAGCGCTCTGGCCTCTCAAATCGGTATGTATATCGCACAGCAAGCACCGGTGTTGATGATCCAGATGGAAATGAGCGGCCAGACGGTTGCAGCGCGTGAACTCTCTGCTTTGTCCGGCATGTCATGCGGGAAAGTGCAGGAAGGCGCGTATGATTTTTTCGGGCTGGAAAACATCCGCAAGGCAGAACAACAGCTACAGAAACAGAAATTCTGGATTTATGAGGAACGCAGCCTGACCGTTCGCCAGATAAGAACGCTGTCAATGGGGCATAAGCGTTCGCATGGGTTAAATGTTCTGATTATTGACCAGCTCGATAAAATAAAAGGAGATGGCAAATACAAAGACAAATTCGAGCGCGTGGAAATGATAACCGCAGACTTGAAGGACTTGGCCAAAGAGCTGGGCGTGGTGATTATCCTGCTCGACCAGAGAACCCGCGAAGCTAAGCGCCGTGATGATCCCGTTCCCAGAGTAACAGACAGCCGTTTTTCATCTGTGGAGCATGACTGTGATTGGCTCATTGGACTGTGGCGGCATGAAACATGGCTGCAGAACAACCGGCCATCCAATAAAAACGGGTATCAGCAAGAGGGCGAAGCACTGGCAAAGTGGCAGGTGGAGTATGACAAATCAAAGGGCAGGGCTGAGATCATCTGCTTGAAGCGCCGGAGAGGTCGCGCATTTGAGCGCAGGCAGTTAAAATGGGATGGTGAGATCACACGCTTTGGCGAGCCAATCGAGAGGGCATTAGATGAACAATATATCTGATTTTATCCGGCTGCGGTTTTGCGAAGCGGCAGATACAGACCGGCATTTGCCAGACATTAAGCGGCCGTCTCAAAAAAGCGGGAACTGGCCGCAGTATTTCCATGACTTTAAAGACCGGAACGGTTGGGGCGCAAAAGCTTTGACAGAGGAGCGCGAACGGTTCTGGAACCGGCGGTATCGCCCTGACAGTGCCGCAGTGAGCCGATGGGAAGAAGTAATTGAGTGGTCATGCCGGTTTATTGAGGATGAACAAGACCGGATTTTAGCGTGGGGTTGGGCGTTTTGCGCTGTGACTAGCCGATCATTCTCCAAATTGTGCAAAGAAATTGGATTAAGCCGCAGCAGTGCATACAATCGAATTAATTTTATATTTGATAAACTTGGCGTAAGTATCTGCAACAATGGAAAAATATTGCACTCACCTGACCAAAACAGGCTTGGACAAGTCGGGGTAAAAATGGCATCACTTTCATACACGCTGGATGAACGCGCCCAATCGCCAAGGCACTGGATTTCACCGGATGCCATGGCGGTAAATGACCCCACCCAACGGGATTTCAGTTGGGCTGAGGATCAAGCTGAAAGGCGGCGCAGAGCGGAAGCCAAAAAGCGGAAGCTGCTTGGCGTGGAATGAATTGCCTGCGCGTTATCCGCAGCAGGCGAACCATCTGGGGGAGCCAGACAAGAGCGGTGGAAGGCCGCTCAATTATTTGGGGTGGTGATGAACATATTCGTTTATGGCAATCGGCCAAACATATTCAAATATCTACCCGAAAACACAAAAATAGCGGTCAAATATTATGGACTGGACGGGTGGCAGTGGTGGTTGTACCCCCATCAGGTTGACTGGTCTAACTGCTACCGGTGGAAATTGTGGGTGGGATGTTAATCAGTTGAGGCCTGAGGATGATCAGTTGCCGCGCTATTCTACTAAATCTCTACTAATCTCTCTGCAAAGCACTACTAAGTTCTCTGAATTTTTATAGGGCTATGATCTTAAAATAAAACATACCGAGCACATCCTCGCTATGTTCTGAAATAGAACAACTAGGGGTGATTTCCTCTAAGGCGCATCACTGGGGTAAACCCCAAGAGGGAGAGGGCTTAAGAGGTGATCCTCTTTCTGAAAAACGCAAGTGGACTCACCCTCTTTCGCCAACCACATTCCCCGCGGTGGAATTGGTGACATGTATAGAAAAACGCCGTTTTCTATATACATTTATGGAAAGTATATAATTCTTGACCATATTGCCAACGCCGGCAAAATGGTTTGTGGATCATAAAACGCCAAATATGATCGTCAAATGGATTTGATGCTAATTAATGATACTCAAACCTTATTAACCGGCCACGGTTCAAGCTTGTGATAAAGTGCAGAGCAGGCAAGGGCGACAGGGTGAGGAATATCAAAAGGGCGGCCATCTTCACGGCGTATGCCCTTATCGTAGTTTTCGACCGTAGGCTTTGAGATGCCCAGTGCTTCGGCTGCTTGTGCCTGAGTGAAGCCCATAACTTTACGCCAAGCCTTGAAATCTTCGGGTGTCATGGTAATATCCTTTTCAGAGGGGTGAGACGTAACCTTTCCGGTGGAGACCGGCTCTTGAGCCAGTCCCCGTTTCTTCAGTAGCTGATTGTCAAGTCAAGGCGCCAACCAAGGAACTTAACTTTCAGCCGAAGCCGGATTTTCAAACGTCTCACCTCCTTTTTGTTTACCGGAAGCAATGCGCTTCCGATGAATTATTTATACCGTACAAATTACGAATAATCAAGCCTTAAAAGCGGGTTTTTACCAATAAAAGTACGAATTATTATGCGCTGCATCCTGCAGGCGAGAACATTTGCATCATAATCAGCGGCAAGAGGATGAGTAAACCAATGCCCGTTCTCAAAAACTCACGTCATGAAAGGTTCGCTCAGGCTTTAGCGCAGGGGAAGACGGCAGATGAAGCGTATTCGCTGGCTGGTTACAAGCCCGACAGGGGCCATGCCAGCCGTTTGGCAGCAAATGGCAACATCAAGAGCCGTATTGATGAAATCCTGAACAGAGTAGCCGAGAAAGCCGAATGGAGCGCCGCTGACAGGCTGGCTGCATTAAAGCGCATATCAGATAGCGCCATTGATAAAGACCCGCGTGTGGCTGTCTCTGCCATTGCAGAAGCAAACAAGATGCAAGGCACATTGGCGGCAAGCAAGCATGAGCTTTCTGGCAAGAATGGCGGCCCCATACAAACATTCGATGTTTCCAAGCTGAAAGGCATGGACGATAAGGAGCTGGAAGTCCTTGAGCGTGCATTGGTCCAGATCGGAATTGCTGAAGGCGATAAGGAGTGAGCGAGAAGCGCGCAGGTCGGATGCAGAGCGTGCTGAAGAGCGCAAAGAGCTGCTTAAAACGCATTCAGCCTTCACAGCCAAGTTTTTCATGGAGAAAGAAGGGCAACCGTTCCAGTTCGCCGCGTTTCATGAATTGATCTGCAGGACACTGGATGCTGTGTTTCGTGGAGAAATAACGCGTCTTATCATCAATATGCCGCCTGGATATGGGAAAACAGAACTGGCGGTAATCAACTTCATTGCGCGCGGCTTTGCAATCAATCCCATGGCGCGCTTCATCCACGCCAGTTATGCCAATACGCTTGCTCTGGATAATTCATCCAAGGCGAAAGACCTTATCAATCTGGATGGTTATCAGGCACATTGGCCTATCCGTATGCGCACAGAGACAAACGCAAAGGGTCTATGGCGCACGACCGAAGGCGGACACTTGCGTGCTGCGTCTGCGGGGGAGCCTATTACAGGCTTTCGCGCTGGGGTGTTGGGAGCTGTCGGGTTTAATGGGGCGCTCATCATAGATGATCCGCTTAAGCCTGATGATGCTCATTCTGATGCAAGTCGGAAGTTTATCAACGCGCGGTGGGAAAACACCTTTAAGTCACGTTTGGCCAATCCAGATACGCCGGTCATTGTGATTATGCAGCGGCTACATGTTGATGACTTTGCAGCCCATCTCATGGAAAGCTCAGGCGAGAAATGGCATGTGCTATGCTTGCCTGTAATGATTGACGGCGAAGTAGAAGCGCCTCAAGGCAATGTGGAGATGATTAAGCATGGGCTTCCGGATGGCCCACTGTGGACTGCAAAGCATAGTGTGGCAGACATTGAAGTGCTTAAGCTGGCACCGCAGGTCTATGCAGGTCAGTACGCGCAGAACCCCATTGTTGAGGGGGGCAATCTGTTCAAGACGGAATGGCTGCTGTCCTATGATGAGCTGCCGCCTCTGAAATGGCGTGCCATTTATGTCGATACAGCGCAAAAGACAAAAGAGCGCAACGATTACAGCGTTTTCGAGCATTGGGGGCAGGGCTTCAACGGCAAGGCTTACTTGATCGGTCTCACGCGCGGAAGGTTTGAAGCGCCGGAACTGGAAAAGACAGCATTGTCAGTATGGGCAAACGCCAAAGCCATGAACCTAGAGAAATACGGACATCTCCGTAAAATGGAGGTGGAGGACAAGGTTTCCGGAACTGGCCTCATCCAAGCCGTGAAGCGCAAGGGCATCCCCGTAGTAGCGCGCCAGCGCGATAAAGATAAATACACGCGCGCGCTTGATGTAGTCCCCGCAGTGGCCGCTGGTAATGTGGTGATCCCAGAGTCCGCTGCATGGCGTTCTAGCTTCATTGCTGAATATGCTTCTTTCCCTGACGGCGCTTTCGACGACCAGATGGATCCATTCATTGACGCTGTTTCCGAGATGTGCGGGGGCGGTGCATACAATCTCGACAACGTAGGATAGGACGGCTGGATATGGCAGGATTACTCAGCCGGTTTACAGATAGCATTCAGAGCCTCACGTCCCGCATGGGCACGGAGAGGGATAAGGCGGCCACCACCGCTTATGTCGCGCCAATTCTGGATGATATGCAGATTTCTATCGCATATAGCTCTGCTTGGCTCCCGCGTAAAATAGTGGATATTCCGGCGCTTGATGCCTGCCGTAAGTGGCGGGATTGGCAAGCCCCAGAAGAGCAGATTGAACTGATTGAGGCAGAGGAAAAGCGGCTTAATCTGCGCGGTAAGGTGCTTGAAGCCATGAAAAAGGCTCGCCTGTTTGGCGGCGCGGCTCTGCTCATTGGCACGAAAGAAGCTGATCTGTCTCTGCTATTGGAGCCTGAACGCATATCAAAGGAAGGCATTCAATTTATCCATGTTCTCACCCGCCGCCAGCTTTCCGCAAAGGAGCTGGAGCGCAGTGTAATGTCTCCGTATTACGGGCAGCCCTCTGGCTATACACTTGCTGGCAGAGATGGGTTGCAGGTTGATATTCATCCGTCCCGATTGGTTATCTTCCAAGGCGCCATGCCTGCCGATCAGGAGATAGAAGCCACGGCTTATCAAGGATGGGGTGACAGTGTTCTGCGCTCCACGCTGGACGCAATAAAGCACGCGGATGCCACAAGCGCGAACATCGCATCATTGGTTTTTGAGGCCAAGATTGATGTTATCCGCATTCCCGAACTGATGGCGCAGATACAGAACCCTGAATATGAGAACCGGCTATTGAAAAGGCTGTCTCTCGCAAATACCGCAAAGGGAATAAACGGCACGCTCATTCTGGACGCCTTGGAAGAGTTCTCATCCAAGACGATCAATTTTAGCGGGTTCCCAGACGTGCTTATGTCTTTCCTGCAAGTCGTGGCAGGTGCGGCAGACATTCCGGTCACACGGCTTTTGGGGCAATCCCCCGGTGGGCTGAACAACACCGGCACCGCTGACATGAAAAACTATCATGATCGGGTGCAGTCCATCCAAGAGCTGGAAATGACGCCAGCTATGCAAATTCTTGATGAATGCCTGATCCGTTCTGCAACCGGCTCCCGTGACCCAGCAATCTACTATGCATGGTCACCGTTGGAACAAATGAGCGAGAAAGAACGCGCTGATATCTTCAAGACAGTATCGGAAGCGGCACGCACTTTGGCAGGTTCTAACACGTCCCCAGCGATTGTGCCGGTTGAGGCGTTATCTGATGCCCTTGTGAATGTGCTTACTGAGAACGGCTCACTGCCAGGACTGCAAAGTGCGATTGACGAATACGGGTCACTTGCAGATCAGGGTGACGACGATGGCGATATCGAAGCATCAAGCACGCCACGCAGAGATAGCGAGCGCCGCGAGACGAAAGATGCTGCGCCGCGCACCATGTATGTGCGCCGAGATGTCTTAAACTCTGCGGAAATAATCGAATGGGCGAAGTCACAAGGCTTTACCGATATCGCAGACGATCTGCATGTGACGATTGCCTATTCTCGAACGCCTGTTGACTGGTTCTCAATGCCGGATGCGTGGTCAGAGAAGATAAATCTTCCAGCAGGAGGGGCGCGTCAAATGGAGGCGATGGGCAAGGATAAAGAGTATCTGGCTCTTCTCATTGCCAGCAGCGAGCTGGAATGGCGTCACAAAACATTTGTGGAGCATGGTGCCTCATGGGATTGGCCGGATTATCAGCCACACATCACCATCCAGATAGGCGGCAATGTAGACCTGTCTAAGGTCGAGCCATACACTGGAAAAATTACTCTTGGTCCAGAAATATTTGAAGAGATTAAGGAGTAAGCGATGCAATTTACAGATTCGGTAGCCATATCAGGCACAAAGCGCACATCTGAAGGATACCTGATAGCCAACGCTCGCAGCGTTCGCACGGGGATACAAGATTATTTGGGCAGTGAGGTGGGGAAGCCTGAATTGCCTATTGTGAGTATTTACAGGCCACCCGAAAGCGTATTCTCAAGAGACAGCCTCCAATCATTTAGCCATGCGCCAGTCACAAATGATCATCCAAGTGTGCCGGTGACGTCTGATAACTGGAAAGAGCTTGCTGTTGGCGAGGTAAGCACAGCCGCTCTTCCTGATGGACAGTGGGTTTCACTGCCGCTTATTCTCAAAGATGCAGCCACAATCAAGATGGTGGAAGCAGGTAAGCGCCAGCTATCTGCAGGTTACACCAGCGAATTGGTCTGGGAGGATGGCGTAACGCCGGAAGGACAGCGCTATCAAGCCAAACAAACAAACATTCGGGCAAACCACCTTGCGCTTGTTGACGCAGCGCGGGCGGGGCCAGATGCACGCATTGGTGACAGTGCGCCCACCGGATGGGGCGCTGCTCCTATCCTTAACGACATGGAGAAAGACAAAATGGCTACACGAACCATTCACATTGACGGCCTGCCGATTGAGACAACAGATGCAGGGGCAGCGGTAATCGCAAAGCTGCAAAAGGATGCTGACTCTCTGAAAGCAATTATCTCTGATGCTGAAAAGAAAGCGAAAGAGGTAGAAGAAGAGAACGAAAAGAAGCTGGCGAAGAAAGATGCTGAAATTGACGCATTAAGAGCCAAGGTTCTTGATGATGCTGCTCTGGATGCCCGTGTGCGTGAGCGATCTGGCTTGATTGATGCAGCGCGCAAGATTGCCAAGGATGTGAAAACCGATGGCTTGAGCGATGCCGCAATCAAGAAGGCGGCTGTAGCGGCAAAGCTTGGCGATGCAGCGATTGTGGGCAAAACGGAAGCCTACATTGATGCACGGTTCGATATTCTTGCCGAGGATGCAGTCAAGCAGCCAAGCCCATATCAACAAATTGCCAATCAGGGAATTGTGCAGCAAGACGCGAGCGCTCAGCTCGCCGATACCGCCAAAGCACACGCTGAAATGGTCAACCGCTATAACAAATAAGGAATACGGCTATGCCAGAAGTACAAAGCACTTTTAATGCCGCTCATGCCCGGTGGGTTGAAGGCATGGTTCTCAATTCAGAGCCTTGCGTTGTTGTCAGCCGCGAGGTTGAAACTGTTGCGGGTATCGGGTTCGGAAAGATAGCCCAACGCGGCACCGGCGACCATCAGATCAAAGTCTCCGCAGCATCCCCTAAATATTTGGGTATCACGGTTCTTGATCCGTCCAAAATGGGGGACACATACGCCCAATACGATACCGCCGCCATCATTACCAAAGGCGTGATTGTGGTGCAGGCATCTGTCGCGGTGGCCGCAGGTGATGATGTTTATTTCGTGCCTGCGACTGGCGTTTTTACCAACGTCTCCACAAGCAATGTCCAAATCCCCAACGCCAAGTGGGACACAAGCACTGCCGGGGCTGGTCTCGCCGCCATTCGCCTTGCTTAAGGAGCAATAACAATGAACTTTATACAAATGCAAGACGCTCCACAGCGAGCGTTCGGGTTCCTCATCCAACAGGCAACCCGAATTGAAGCGGAAGTCTATCGCACAGTCTATCAGGAAATCCAGTATCAGGACATTGTGCCGGTTGATACCACGGGGCCTGAGTGGGTGGATGCCATCACCTATTTTTCATCTGATGGTGTTGGTCAGGCAAACTGGTTCAACGGACATGCGCAAGATGTTCCAAACGTTGAGCTGTTGCGTGAGAAATTCACCACTGGGGTTGCAATGGCCGCCATTGGTTACCGCTACTCTGTTGAGGAATTGGGCAAGGCTCAACTCTACGGCATCCAGCTCAATACAGAAAAAGCATCACTCGCCCGCCGTGTCGCGGAAGAAAAGATTGACTCTGTGGCATTCGTGGGTGATGCGACAAAGGGTTATACCGGCGTTGTGAATAATCCAGCAGTGGCCGCCACAACCGCACCAGCGGACGGCACAGGTTCTGCAACCACATTTGCAAGCAAAACACCGGATCAGGTACTGCGTGATGTTAATGCGGTGCTGATTGGGCAGTTTAATTCAACGCTTGGCAACTATGTAGCGGACACGCTGCTTTTGCCCTATGACGTGCTGCTTGGCCTTTCCAGCCGCCGGATTGATAGCGTCAATCAAACCACACTGATTGAATGGATCAAGAAAAACAATATTTATACACTGACAACAGGCCGAGAACTTACGATCCGTGGCCTGTTCGGCTATCTGGACACCGCAGGTGCGAGCGGCACAAAACGCATGGTGGCTTACAAGCGCGATGCAAGCGTACTGAAGCTGAATATGCCCATGCCTTTCCGGTTCTGGGCGCCTTGGCAGATTGGACCCATGCTCTTTGAAGTTCCAGGCACATTCCGTCTCGGCGGAGTGGACGTGAAGCTTCCAAAGGCAATTCGCTATCTTGACGGGATTTGAGGACAACCAATGAAAATCACAAATACATCCAAAGGTCCACGCGGACTGAATACCAAAGACGGGCATCGCTGGGTCGAGGCAGGGCAGACCGTTGAGGTTTCAATGTCACGCCCAGAGGCAGAAGTCGCCAAGAAAACGGGCTGGTTTGATATTGAGGGCGATGCTGAAAGCAATGAGCCTAATGTTGATGACAATCTGACCCGTGATGATTTGCTTGCTCTGGCGCTTGATGAGAAAACCCATCACAAGACGCTGGAAAAGGCTGCAAAACAGGTTCTTGGGGATGACGCGCCAAAAGGCCGTGAGGCCATCATTGCTGCGCTACAAACTCCACAGTCTTAAACAATATCACTGAAAGGCTTTCAATATGGCTACCTTTTACGGAACCCTTGCGGAAGCCGATCAGTACAACGCGGATAAGGGCAATGCTGAATGGGCAGACGCTTCAACATCTGACCGTTTAGCGGCTCTTTTCCGCGCAAGCTCTTATCTCGATGCCACATATGGAAACAGGTTCGTAGGAACCCGCGTTTCGTATGACCAAGATTTGGCATGGCCACGCGTTGGAGTCGTGACCATAGACGGCTTTAATATCCCGACAGATGCCATTCCGAAGGGCATAAGGAACGCTGCTTATGAACTTGCTGGCATTGAGCTGTCAACCCCAGGCCGATTAACGCCGGTCGTGGTGGGATCAGAAATAATCAAGCGTGAGAAAATAGACGTTATCGAAACAGAATATGCTGTGCCTGCCAACGCGGCTGATTTGATAGCGGCTTCCAATCCTTCCATCGCCGTGGTGGATGGGATGCTGAAACCATTCCTGCATTATTCGATATCCGCAATCATGGTGGTGTGAATGGCTAGTTTTGATTATAGCCGCGCTCAAAACACAAGCCAGCGGCTCATTGAGCGGTTTGGACAACCAGCCAAACTTGTGCGCCATAATGTAATCGGCTCGCTGGGTTCAAAGACCACAACAGAGACCGAATACAATTGCACTGTAGCATTGTTTAATTACACGCTGCGGGAACGCGAAAACACGCTCATAAAACAGGGCGACATGAAGGCGCTTGTCTCGCCTCTCTCAACAGATATTGTACCCACGACAAGCGATAAGTTGCGGGTGCGAGGCAAGACATACACAATCCAGACCGCTGAAATATTGTCTCCCGCAGGTGTGAACGTGCTTTATAAGTTGCAGGTAAGAACCTGATGGATGATGAAAACAAGTCAATCAACGATCTGGCCTCTGAAATTGAGCCGGAAATGGTCGTTGCGTTCTTGCTTTGCATTGCGGCTATTCTGAAAGACGTGGTTTTAGTCCGGTTGATAGAGGCAATCGAGCGCAGACAATTTGCTCTTGTGTGGGCATCGCTCGGCATTGAACGTGACGTATTCAGCAGACTTGAAACTGCCATTGAAGTTGCACATCGGCGCGGCGGGGATGTGACAGCATCCAGCTTAAAGCTCCCGCGTGATCCTGATGGTTACAAAGTTGTATTCCGCTTTGACATGCGCAACCCAGAGGCAGAGGCATGGCTCAGACGCAATAGCAGCGGACTTATAACGCAGATTGTGGAAGAGCAGAAGCAGACGATACAGCAGGCCTTAGAGGCTGGATTGCAAAAGGGTTTAAACCCGCGCAATACTGCTCTTGATATAGCTGGACGCTTAAACCGCGTCACAGGCAGGCGTGAGGGCGGCGTGATAGGCCTGACACCACAGCAAGAAGCCTTTTCCCGCAAAGCACTGGAAGAGCTTACAAGCAGTGATACGAAAGCCTTAAAGCACTATTTGACACGGTCACGGCGGGACAAACGCTTTGACAGGGCGGTGGTGAAGGCAATTAAAGAAGGCCGCCCAGTGGACGTTAAAACCGCACAAAAGGCCGTGGCGAAGTACCGCGACAGGCTTTTAAAGCTTAGAGCCGACACGATAGCACGCACTGAAACAATGACGGCTCTCCATGCGTCTCAATCGGCGTCTGTATCGCAAGCTATTGCTGCGGGGAAATTACAGGCCAATCAGGTAAGCAAAATCTGGCACACCGCAGCGGATGAGAGAGTGCGCGGCACGCATCGCGCATTGAACAGCCAGAAAGTGGCGTTTTCGGCATCTTTTGTCTCTCCATCTGGGGCAACCTTAAGATACCCCGGTGATGAGAATGCCCCTGCGAAAGAAACAGTCATGTGCCGGTGCTGGATGGAGATTAAAACAGACTTCCTGAAAGGCATACGCTAATGAGCAAAAGCTTTTCCGCGCAGGTCAGCGACTGGGTTAAAGAGACGGAAGATAGGCTTGAGCGCGTGACGAAAGAGTCCATGCAGCGGGTTGTATCAGAAATGCAAAAGCCCGTTGCTGCTGGCGGTAACATGCCGGTGGATACGGGGTTCTTAAGAGCCTCAATCAGGGCTTCTCTCTCGCAAATGCCGGATATTGACCCCGCTTCACGCCCTGCTGATGGCAAGAAGTATCCTTATGAGGATGCAGTGTCATTGACCATTCAAGGCATGGCGCTTGGCCAGACATTCTATGCGGGGTATGTGGCTTCTTATGCCGCCCATCAAGAGTATGGCTCCAACGGCAGGGCAGGAAAAGCCTTTGTGCGTCTTGCCGCGCAAAACTGGCAGCAAATCGTCAATCAGGTATCGGCTGAGGCTAAAGCGGCGGCTCCACAATAAGAGGGTTATACGATATGCAGGTCACTGTAGAGGGCAAGATCTATGAGGCGCTGTTCAATCATCTGGCTACCTTGACACTATCGCCAGCCCTTCCCATAGCAGAGCAGGGCGTAGAATTTGAACCACCGGAGGGCGGGAATTATCTTTCCGTGGCATACCTGCCAAACACTACAGACCGGCTCTTTATTGCCAATCTGGGCAAGCACAGGCACAAAGGTATCTTGCAAGTATCCGTCATGTGGCAAAAGCAGGAAAGCGAGATATTCCCGCGTGAAGTGGCAGGAATGATTGCCAATCATTTCAATGATGATACGCGGCTCCCGTTTGATGGTGGCGAAGTGCGCTTTGAGAAAAGACCGGACGTTGCGCCAATGCTTCAAGAGGGCAATGTCAGCATGATACCCGTGAGCATAAATTATTACAGCTTTGCGTAACCCAAGACCGCCTTACATCTCTGAAAGAAAAACGGGCGGGGCTTGGGCTTAAGGATGTGGTGGTTTGATGTCATAATGGTGGATAATTTCAACCTGAACCAAAAATGACTCGCCTTTGGCGAGAATAAATCTTTTGATTTCCAAAATTAATTATGGGAATCACAATGTCTTTTGCGATCGGATTAAGATTTTACAAAGTTCAAGTCTTCAAGAAACTTGATCGTACGCCCATCCCAATTAAGGGAGGTGAAAGCAAATATGATTTGCTGACTTTCTTCGACATCTTTGTAAAGTTAAAGATAAAAGAAACGGAGGGAGATGATAGGGCTTGGTTTTTTACACCGGAGGAGACTAAATCGATCAGAACTCTTCATGGTATAATTAATTACGGAACAACTGGATTTGGTAGCGACATTAAGGACTCTAAGACCAAAGAAAAGAAATATGAGAGACTTGCCACAGATATGGAAGAAGTTCCTCTCTATTATCAAATCTGGTGCCCATTAGAAGCAGACTTTGCTTTATTAGCTCTTCAATCCTTTGGGCCAAGATCTTGTATTGGAAGAATACAACGTGCAGCCAGTGACGAATTCTCCAAAATGCATGAAGGCTATCGGTTGGGATTTGAAAAGCTGATGATTGAGGACATTAGTACCGGTGAATTAGGGTTTTCTCCGGTTAAACAGTTACGGTTCATCCAGAGGCAGCCGCCTCAAGATAAAGCAGATAAATATTTGAAAGGAGCTATAACACAAGAATATGAAATGGAGACTGTCTTTAGAAGCAAGCGTAGAGGGTTTTTGGGTACCCACAAGGATATTTCAGATATTATACTCCCTGCTCAAAAAACCGGCATATTTACCATGGATGGTATTGAATATAATGAGATTAAGGCAGAAGTTGATTTTGCTGGAAAAAGAAGAGTAATAGGAATACTCGGATCTATGGTCGATAGCGGTTCAATCGAAGTCAGTGACAAAGTTAAGCGAGGGCCAAAAGGGCACCCAACAATTGAGACGATATGCATTGAAGTTGATGAGTTGATGGAAGCGTTCTACGAGGCTATTGGCGGAACATGAAAGCAAATATTTTTCATATTATATCTGCGCATATAGATACATTATGTGACGACAATACGAGCAAAATTTTGTTTGTAGATATGTTTATTTTCTATGCATTACCCGCTTATATTGCTGATGTAGCTATATTTTTTGATCTTAAGCTTGATGATAACGTTTTTAGTTTAGCGGTGTCTGTTTTCTCAATTTTTGCAGCACTGCTTTTAAGTGTTCAAATTGCATTATTCAGCATCTTCCAAAAAGAAAATAACTATAGCCGTGATGCGAAAATGGCATCAATACAAATGAATAAAATAGATCTTCGTAATTCACTAATAAAAGAGCTTAATACAAATATTTCTTATTTGATGATTTTATGTTGTATCTTTGTGGTTATATTGATGGCTTTTTACTCACTTAAAATTAATTATAACATCGAAGTGTATGTATTTATTTACATGATAATACATTTTAGCTTGACTATCTTTATGGTCATTAAGCGGGCTCATGCTCTGTTTCATGTAGAGTATGAACGGAGTAATGTTAATTAGGGTGATATTTTAAAATAACTGTAAAAATACTGACAAAACACGGGGCTTTCATTTTGCGTAGCCCTTGCCCCTAAGCCATTCTTTTAAGATACGGCGAATAGCCTCTGGTCTTGAAGCATCAGCACCGCTCTTTGCGATATAGTTATCCAGAGGGACAAGCAAATCATCATGCAGGCGAACGCCAAGCATCTGGCCTTGCCCAGTGGCAGGGCGGCCTCTTGATTTTCTGTTATCATTTTTTAGTTGATCAGTCATAGAATTACTGTTATCAAATAATCAGGCCGATGGGAAGCGCTAACTTCTCCACCGGCCTTAACCGATAACAATCAGATTGGATGATTGAAATGGCTACATTGAATATAGCACCGCTGCCTTTGGAATTAAACGACTACACGCCGCTTTCTGTGAACGATATTAACACAAAGGTGAACCATGAGCCGCGCATTCTGGATTTGCGTCTGGCCGAGGTTCTGGGGTTTGAACATGCCCGTAGAATTAGATCATTAATTCAAAGGCATTATAACAGCTTGGAGCGCTTCGGGAAGGTTTGCACCATCGCGGTTCAAACTACTTCAAAGGGTGGAAGACCAACACAAGAATACTGGCTAACCAAAAAGCAAGCCATATACATTGCATCCAAGCCTGAAACCGACAATGCCACGGACATATTGATCCATGTGATTGAGGTTTTCGATGCAGTGACGGAAGGTAAGCCGATCAAAGTTCGCGCTCATCGCCGCGCGCAGCCAAAACCAGCAGCGGTTAAAGCCGGATCAATGCCAGGCACTGACTTTATCTTGAACATGCACCAAGTGATCTGCACCGCCAATAAATGGGTGAAGCAGGGTTTGTTCAAAGACTTTGGTACGGCGCTGGAGCGTGTTCTGTTCGATATGGAGTTTTCACGCCATTCACCGTTGTGGAAGCCGGAAGGCCGCTTTGAGGATCGGCTCGATGCGGATGTGCCAGTCAGGCCAAAGCCGCATCTGGTGGCGGGCTGAATATCACTGACGAATTTAGGCACCAGTCGCGATCAAGATAATACAAGGCTCCTTCGGGAGCCTTTACTATTCAAACGACTCAGATAGCTTATTCCTATCAGAGACAGTTTGTAACGGAGGCAAAATGCCATCTAAACCAGAGATTGATAATTATCGTGGCTATCAAATTATCAAAACCCACGAAGGATACAAAGTGTATGATAGTGACAATCAATATGGGCCAAGTTTCAAAACAAAAGCTGACGCCGAGGATCATATAGACACTTTACCAAATCGTGAGCTCCCGCGATAACTGCCATAAAAAACCAGACAGCAAATTAAGCCCCGCCAAGTGTGGGGCTTTTAAAAGGATTTGTTTATGCTCTCTCTATTGTTGGCCAAAGGGCGGCAATAAATCTACATGCAGACCTTAAATCGCTTGCTCTGCGTGTGCTTGATTGGGGATTTTGAAATACTTCACCATGCTGAACATCTATGGACATGCACAAACGATCTTTTGGGGTTCTATCCCCTGCGAGATTTTGTTCAACGTGTAGTTTTGCAAGAGTAGCAACATAACATCCTATGTTCCTGCGCCTTTCTCTCGCGGTGTTACTTGCAGCATCATCTTGCGTCATTCTCAATATTGCTGCGCCGACTTGCTCATCGCCACGATACTGACCGTGTACCAATAAATCGGCTCTGACGGAGACTTCTACACCTTCAATAATGAGCGGCTGCTGGTCGCGCGGCGCATTAATAAATTCAAAGGGAGATAATTGATTGGAAAGTCTTTGAAGTGCGTGTAATACCTCAATAGATGCTTGAGCGTCTTCACGAACGAATGCTGAGAGGGAAGTGTCTGCAACTCTCTGCGTAAACATTTCCTCTGCGGCGACAATATGTTTAATATCGCGCAGTGGGTCTGTTAGAAAGCTGTTGATTGATGCTCGAACGTCCCGATAACGAATTATAGCAGGTGTCTGAGGATATTTCGACCTGCGTATAATTGTTGTTTTTGTAGTCTCAGAAGATACCATATATAAGGCCAGATCATTTGTACTGATGCGCGGCCTTTCTCTTTCCCTTGAAGGGGGTCTTGCCATGGATGAAATCCTTGCTTCGGTAAACATCGACTCAGGTAGAAGCATTCATATAGCACAACTTTCACGTCAAACCATAATCGATGGTGGCGCTGAACATCTAGGCTTTGGTGGATATTACCTTTTTGAGGTTGTGGAAGAAGGAATGCAGAAAGGCATTAATATTCTCGGTAAAACACCGTCAATTGACGCTGCGCTTTATCTGAGTGAGCTTTTCCAGCAGAATTTTCAACTGAAAGCCAAATAACCAGAACCTCTTTTGAACCGGCATCGCACGATATTCGGATTATGCCAGATCACAGAATTAGCACACCACCAGCCCCGCTTTTAGCGGGTTTTTTTTTATTGAAGGAAGGATAAGTAAATGTCGCTTTATGCAGTAGCAGGATGCCGTATTTCTATCGGCTCAGCGCTTGATGACCAAGACGAGGATTTTGTGGCCGCCGATTTTACCGGCCTGACATTCACGGAAATTGGTCAATGGACAAGCATGGGTGAGATTGGGGATGCAAAGACCATCATCACCACATCATTGATTAACAGAGCGCGTGATCTGAAACAGGGCGGCACCCGTAACGCCGGAACAATGGAAAACAACTTTGCTCTGGATATTGCCGATGCAGGTCAGCTTGCGCTGATTGCCGCTGAGAAAACCAACAACAATTACGCATTCAAGATTGAGTACAACGACAAGCCAGCTGTGGGTGCCTCTCCGAAAAACTCCGTCCAGTATTTCATTGCGATTGTCGCCACAGCGCGGCAACAGGGCGGTGAGGCCAATACCATCCGCACACTGCAATCAACCTTGGAGATCAACTCCAACATTGTTCTTGTTCCAGCATCGGCAACCTAAGGATTTACGCCATGAGCCAAAAAGAAACAAAGCTTATCAACCAAGACAAAGCCAAAGCCGAAGCCACCATTCCTGCAATCCCATCACTTGATGACCATGAAGCCCTTGTGGTTGCGCAAGAGCAGGGCAAGGAAGTGGAAATTCTGGATGTTCACGGGAAGCCCAACGGCATTAAAATCCGTGTCGTTGGCCCCGATAGCGAGCACTTCAAGAAAGTGCAATATGCTCTGGCAGACGAAAGCCTACAGCAACAAAAGCTTGGACAGCCCAGCACTGAGGAAGTGCAGAAACGCTGGTTCCGCATTCTGGCCGGTGTGACTGTCGGCTGGAATAAGTTCATTCTGAACGGGGCAGAATACCCATTCAGCACTGAGAACGCGCTTAAGCTTTATGAGCGCTATCCCGTTATCCGTGAGCAGATTGCGGCGGTCACTGACCGTTCGGCTTTTATCAAGAGCTGATTGAAGCGCTGAATAAAGCGTTACTCGATCAGCTTAATAAACGCTGGGTATGTATCCCGCATTCCGGCCTGCATGTGTGGGAATATTTCGAGCAGCTCCATGCAGGCCGCTCTTCTAACGGCTACAGTGCAAATCCTATTTCATATCTTGAGATAAAGGCGTGGTCTGATTTAACCGGTATCAGGCTTTCATCTTTTGATCTGCGTGCAATCCGTAGCATGGACAATACTTTTCTTGTCTATGCAGCGGAAAAACAGCAGGAAGCGCAAAAACCTGAAAAACAGGAACTGCCACAGCTCACGCCTGGCACTCTTAATGCACTTTATGGGAGAGCGAAATAATATTCGGGCTTAGAAATTATGGCCGCAGAACCTGCATACTGCACTAAATTGAGATTGATCTCTAGGGCGGGAATAAAAAACCGCCCGAAGGCGGTTTTAAAGCATCGTGAGATACAGATAAGTCGATTTATCTTATCATATGGGGGTGCCGTATCTTTCGCACATCGTGCGTGTCACGGTAACTTCAGCAGTGGTGTTTGCTATTGAGACTGTAGCAAAGAAGCCGCTTTTACTTAAAATGCCATTGAAGGGCTTTGATCCAGAATAGCCGCCAAAGCTGTTCTTGCCATTAACATAACCGCATACATAAATGACACCATCAGCATCCTGTGCTGCCGAGAATGTGCCATCAAAACGTGCGCTATCAGGGTCTTTCATAGAGTCCTTTACGCCTTTTTTGACAATCTCAATTTGGCTGTTTGATAGAGTTAACTTCGTGTGCGGAAGGACAGCAGGCTCGCTTGTTGTTTGGCAGGCTGCTAGACCAAGGCATAAGCTTAAAATAACAACGGCTTTCTTCATTATAACCCCCAGTTAAAAACTGGTTGCATACATAATC
>JBMDXK010000025.1:0-31821 GCA_048594375.1 Methylopilaceae bacterium | reverse complement strand
TGCCACACGTTTTTGTTTATAGCTTGGGTCATATAATGTATTTGTATAAGCCAAGTTATAAGTCTTTGTTTTATCACAGAGTTTTATCTAATAAAATGATTGTTTTATTGGAACTCAGCTGTATGCCGCTGGAGTAGCCATGCGCCTGTCCCGTTCGTTTTTGCCGATTTTACGCGAAACCCCTAAAGAAGCTGAAATTGTTTCCCATCGTCTGATGCTGCGCGCAGGGATGATCCGGCAGGAAACAGCAGGAATTTATGCGTGGTTGCCGCTGGGGCATAAGGTGCTGCAAAAAGTGTGCGGCATTATCCGTGAAGAGCAAAACAGGGCAGGGGCGCAAGAACTCTTGATGCCTACAATTCAGCCTGCGGAACTGTGGCGCGAGTCCGGCCGCTATGATGATTATGGCAAGGAAATGCTGCGCATCCGTGACCGGCATGACCGTGACATGCTGTTTGGCCCCACCAACGAGGAAATGATTACCGAAATTTTCCGCGGCTATGTGCGCTCTTACCGCAGTTTGCCGCTCAATCTTTATCATCTCCAGTGGAAATTCCGCGATGAAGTGCGTCCACGCTTTGGCGTGATGCGCAGCCGCGAATTTCTGATGAAGGATGCTTATTCCTTTGATCTGACCGCCGAAGACGCCCGTCACGCCTATAACCGCATGTTTGTGGCTTACCTGCGTACGTTTGCGCGTATGGGGCTGAAAGCCGTTCCCATGGTTGCCGATACAGGCCCGATTGGCGGTAAGCTCAGCCATGAATTTATCATTCTGGCCTCAACGGGTGAAAGCGAAGTGTTCTGCCACAAGGATTATCTTGGCTTTGACACGCCGGCTGCCGACATTGATTTTGACGACCCCAATGCTCTGCAAACCGCCGTTGATACATGGACAAGCCTTTATGCTGCCACAGAAGAAATGCACGATGCCGCAGAATTTGCCAAAGTAAATCCCGAAAGCCAGCTTTCCGCCCGCGGCATTGAAGTGGGGCATATTTTCTACTTCGGTACCAAATATTCCGAACCCATGAAAGCAACCGTTACAGGCCCTGACGGGAAAGAAACGCCGGTGCATATGGGCTCTTATGGCATTGGCCCTTCGCGTCTGGTGGCCGCAATCATTGAAGCCAGCCACGATGATGCCGGGATTATCTGGCCCGAAAGCATTGCACCTTTCAAGGTAGGGTTGATTAATCTTAAAGCGGGTGATGCTGCAACCGATGCCGTTTGCAATGATTTTTATGCCAAGCTTGGCGCCGCCGGTGTTGATGTGCTGTATGATGATACTAACGAACGGCCTGGCGGAAAATTTGCCACCATGGATCTGATTGGTTTGCCGTGGCAATTGATTGTGGGACCCAAAGGTTTGGCGGACAATACTGTTGAATTGAAAAACCGCGCTACGGGGGAAAAGCATAGTATGTCCCCTGAAAGTGCGCTTGCACGCCTTACACAGACAGCTTAAACAAAAACAATGCTGTAGTGATGCAGCAACGCACTCTCTTCTGTTGTTTCAAAAAACAGCAGTTCAACACCAGCATCAGGAATACAATGTCCCGATTTGTACAAAGTATCCGGCATTATTTTGATTTCTCCGCAGGGAGTGACGGCACCCGCCCGTTTGCGCGGTTTGAATGGATGATTGCAGGACGCTATTTGCGTTCGCGGCGCCGTGAAAGTGCTATTTCCGTCATTGCGGGCTTTTCATTTTTAGGGATTGCCCTCGGTGTGGCAACGCTTATCATTGTTATGGCAGTGATGAACGGTTTCCGGCAAGAACTGATGGATAAAATTCTTGGTGTAAACGGCCATGTGATTGTGCAGGCCATGGACAGCCCGTTCACCGACTATGCCGATGTAACAGACCGTATTGCCGCTGTGCGCGGTGTGCGGCAGGTTTTGCCCGTGGTGGAAGGTCAAGCCCTTGCATCTTCCGCTTCCAATGCGGGGGGTGTGCTGGTGCGGGGTGTACGGGCGGCTGACCTTGATAAGCTTACGCTGATTAGCAGCAATATCCAGTCTGGAACCTTGGAAAATTTTGACGATAATACAGGCGTGGTGATTGGTCGCCGCATGGCAGATCAGCTCGGCCTTCAGGTTGGGGATACCATTACAGTGGTTTCGCCGCGCGGTGCTGTGACGCCTATGGGTACAACGCCGCGCATTAAAGGGTATCCCGTAAAAGCCGTCTTTGAAGTGGGCATGTCCGAATATGACAGCGTATTCCTTTATATGCCGCTACAGGAAGCACAAGCCTATTTCAACCGCGCAGAAGATGTAACGGCGGTTGATGTCTATCTGGATAATCCTGACGATGTGGTGAAAATTCGCCCCTTGATCGAGGCTGCCGCAGGGCGCACAATTTTCCTGCAAGACTGGCGGCAGCGCAATACCACGTTCTTTTCCGCACTGGAAGTTGAACGCAATGTGATGTTCATGATCCTGACGCTGATTGTGCTTGTGGCAGCGCTCAATATTATTTCCGGCCTCATCATGCTGGTGAAAGATAAAGGATCAGATATTGCCATCTTGCGCACTATGGGCGCAACGCAGGGTGCTGTTATGCGCATCTTTCTGATTACTGGTGCATCCATTGGCTTTGTGGGAACGCTGGTAGGCTTTTTGCTGGGCGTGATTGTATGCCTGAATGTGGAAAGCATCCGCGCTTTTGTTTCGTGGCTTACCCGCACCGAACTTTTCTCGCCAGAGCTTTACTTCCTCAGCCGTTTGCCCGCAGATATGAATGTGGGTGAAACCCTTTCGGTGCTGGTGATGGCTCTGGCGCTCTCGCTGTTGGCAACCCTTTATCCCGCATGGCGCGCTGCGCGGCTGGATCCTGTGAAAGCGCTGCGCTATGAATAATCCTGAACAATCAGCTTTGCGGCTTGAACAGATCGCTTATGGCTACGGCGCAGGTGAGCAGCGACTTGATATCTTGCGCGGTGTCAATTTTACGCTCTATCCTGGAGAAATGGTGGCGCTGGTTGCGCCTTCCGGCACAGGAAAATCAACGCTCTTGCATATTGCCGGCTTGCTGGATCGGGCAGAGCAGGGCGAAGTTTACATTGGTGAGCAAGCCACTTCCATGCTTAACGATGACGAACGAACCCGTATGCGCCGCACCGATATCGGCTTTGTCTATCAATTTCACCATCTGCTGCCCGAATTTACAGCGCTGGAAAACGTGGCCATGCCACAACTGATGCGTGGTCTTCCTCATCCTGAAGCACATGAGCGCGCACAGCAATTGCTGGCGTGGCTCGGTTTGGGAGAGCGGCTTAACAACAGGCCGGGCGAGCTTTCCGGCGGCGAACAGCAGCGCGTGGCCATTGCCCGCGCGGTGGCAAATGTGCCGCGCATTCTTCTGGCTGACGAGCCAACCGGAAATCTTGATCCTGTTACCGCCGACCGGGTGTTTGACAGCCTGTCCCATCTGGTAAAAGTGACCCGACTTTCCGCCTTGGTGGCTACCCATAATCTTGAACTTGCTCGCCGTATGGACCGTTGCATCACCCTGCAGGACGGCCATATCATAGATTTTGCACCCTGATGTTTATTGCCTACCCCGATCCACGCTTGCATGAAAAAGCGCCTCCTGCCTATGTGAACGATCTCGCTGTGCAGGACGTGGGGACGCGGCTTCTGGAAGCGGCTAAAGCTTCGAAAGCTTATGGTTTGGCTGCCGCGCATATCGGCGAGGTGGTTGCGGTTATTGTGGTGAATGTGGCTCCCAAAGCGTCTCGGCCAGAATATTTGCTGATGTATAATCCACGCGTTACAGCGCACGCCGCAGAAATGGAAAACGGTGCGGAGGCATCTGTGTCGCTGGAAGGAATCGAAGTGGATATCGTCCGACATCAATGGGTGGATGTGCAGTTCGATGATTTTAAAGGCCAGCCACGGCAATTGCAGTTTGAGGGGTTTGTTGCGCGGTGCGTTCAACATGAAATCGATCAGATGAACGGCATGTTTTTCTTGCAAAAACTTTCAAAACTCAAACGCGATATGGTTTTAAAAAAGTATCAGAAATTACGAAAAAATTCTTGAGAGTATAAAATATTCGTACTTGACATGTTCCTATTTTATAGAACATATATTGAATTATGTGGGAACATAAAGAGTAGGTAGTCGTATGGTTGTTTCAGCGCTCAAATCTTTTTTCGTGGGATTGGTTGAATTCTCGGCATTGTCAGTCTTTATAGCAATGGTGCTGGTGTGGGCAGACGCGCTGCATCGGATCTGATTTAAAAAATTCCATGCCTTTTGTTAGGCGTATGGTGAAGATAAGGTGGAATGTTATGGCTTTGGAAGATGCTGGTTTTGTTCATTTGCATGTGCATTCCGCATTTTCCCTGCTGGAAGGGGCGCTGCCGATCGCAAAGCTTTCCAAGCTGGCTCTGGCGGATAATATGCCCGCACTGGCGCTCACCGATAGCCTCAATCTGTTCGGTGCGCTGGAATTTTCTGAAAAGTTCAGCGGCGCTGGAATACAGCCAATTGTTGGCAGCGTTATTCCTGTGGATTTTGAAGATCTTGATACGGTGGGTGGCGTGCGCCACCAAACGGTGCAGCATCCGCGCCTCGTCTTGCTGGCTGCAACGGAGCAAGGCTTCAATAATTTGATGGCGCTTTCCAGCGAAGTGTATCATCGGGCAGCCCATGATACTGGCGCTTATGTGCCGCAGGAATTTCTCAAAAAACACGCGGAAGGTTTAATTGCGCTTTCCGGTGGGGTGCGTGGACCTTTGGATGCGCTTATCATTGAAGGGCGAAGTGAACTTGCTTCAAAGCGCTTTCAAATTCTCAAGGACTTTTTCGGTGATTGTTTTTATGTGGAATTACAACGCCATGGTGCAGCATTTCAAAACACTACAGAGGCAGCCTTGCTTGACTTGGCCTACAAGCACGATGTGCCTATTGTGGCAACCAACGAATGCTATTTTGCTGATGTAAGTGATTATGAAGCTCATGATGCGCTTCTTGCCATGGCTGAAAGCACCTTTGTTTCTATTGAAGAGCGGCGCCAGCTCACACCGGAGCATCGTTTCAAAACCCGTCAAGAGATGATGTCTCTTTTTAAAGATTTGCCGGAAGCTCTTGAAAATACAATTGAAATAGCACAGAGATGCCATTACCGTCCTAAAACCCGCAAGCCCATTTTGCCACGCTTTACCGGCGATGCCGGTGGCGATGTCAGTGCGGCTGAAAACCGTGAAGCCGAAGAGTTGCGGCGGCAGGCGGAAGAAGGTTTGCGTGAGCGGTTGAAGGTGCATGGCTGCGCGGAAGGGCTTAAGCAAGACGATTATTCCACGCGACTTGATTTTGAACTTGGCATCATTAACCGGATGAAATTTCCCGGTTACTTTTTGATTGTTGCTGATTTTATCAAATGGGCAAAACAGCAGTCCATTCCCGTAGGGCCGGGTCGTGGTTCCGGTGCCGGTTCGCTGGTGGCGTGGGCATTGACCATTACCGATCTTGATCCGCTGCGGTTCAGCTTGCTGTTTGAGCGTTTTCTTAATCCTGAACGCGTTTCCATGCCCGATTTCGATATTGATTTCTGTCAGGACAGACGCGAAGAAGTTATCCGCTATGTGCGGGAAAAATACGGCGAGGATAAAGTCGCCCAAATCATCACTTTTGGTAGCTTGCAAGCCCGGGGGGTAATGCGCGATGTGGGGCGCGTTCTGGAAATGCCTTATGGGCAAGTGGACAGACTGTGCAAACTCGTGCCACAAAATCCCGCAAATCCCGTAACATTAGAACGGGCTGTTCAGGAAGAGCCAAAGCTCAAGGAGGCGCGGGAGTCGGAAGAGGTTGTGCGCCGGATGCTTGATATCGCGCTCAAGCTGGAAGGGCTTTACCGCCATGCTTCAACCCACGCTGCGGGTATTGTAATCGGCGATCGCCCTTTGGTGGAGCTGGTGCCGCTTTACAGCGATCCGCGTTCAGACATGCTTGTTACCCAGTACAATATGAAATGGGTAGAGCAGGCGGGGCTGGTCAAGTTCGATTTTCTTGGCCTTAAAACTCTGACAGTACTGACAAAAGCCGTTGCGCTCTTGAAACAGCGTGGCGTTGATGTGGATTTATCGGCCATTCCGCTGGACGACAAAGCTTCCTATGAACTCATGGCGCGCGGTGAAACCGTTGGCGTGTTTCAGGTGGAAAGTGGCGGGATGCGGCGGGCGCTGGTGGATATGCAGCCCGACAGACTCGAAGATATCATTGCGCTGGTGGCGCTTTACCGTCCAGGCCCTATGGCAAATATTCCCACCTATTGCGCCCGTAAACATGGGCGGGAAGAGCCCGAATATCCGCACCCCCGTATTGAGTCAATTCTGGGAGAAACTTACGGCGTTATTATCTATCAAGAACAAGTGATGGAAATTGCGCAGGTTCTTTCTGGCTACTCGTTGGGGGAAGCGGATTTGCTCCGCCGCGCCATGGGTAAGAAAATCAAGGCAGAAATGGATGCGCAGCGGGAACGGTTTGTTTCCGGCGCTCTGGCAAACGGGGTAGAAGACGCGCTGGCCAATTCCATCTTTGATTTGCTGGCCAAGTTTGCCGATTATGGGTTTAACAAAAGTCACGCGGCTGCCTATGCGTTTATTTCGTATCAAACGGCCTATCTCAAAGCCAATGCGCCGGTTGAGTTCCTTGCCGCCTCCATGACGCTTGATATTGGCAATACAGACAAATTGGCCGAGTTTCGCCGCGATGCCACACGTCTGGGAATAAAAATCGAACCGCCCAATATCAACCGTTCCGGCGTTGAATTTGATGTGCATGAAGGCGTTATCCGCTATGCGCTTGGGGCAGTAAAAGGCGTGGGTACGCAAGCCGCAGAAGCGATTGTTGCTGCGCGCGGCAATGTGCCTTTTGCAAGCCTTACTGATTTTGCACAACGGATTGACCCCAAGCAGGTCAATAAACGCACGCTGGAAAGCCTCGCGCAAGCGGGCGCATTCGATGCACTTGAACCCAACCGTGCCTATGCCTTCGCAACCATGGAAAGCATTGTTGCCATGGCCAGCATGGCACAACAGGTGGCAGCGCAAGGGCAATCGGAATTGTTCGGAAGCTCTGCCCCGCAGCCTTTGCGCATCCCCGACGTTGAAAGCTGGTTGCCCGAAGAACGATTGCGCCGCGAATGCGATGTGATCGGGTTTTTCCTTTCAGGCCACCCTCTGGACAGTTATGCGCCTATCTTAGAAAAAATGCGTATTCCTAAATGGAATGAATTTTCAGCTTCGGTGCGTTCGGGCGCGGTAACATCCGGCCGATTGGCTGCGACTGTCTTGGCAAAACAGGAAAAAAGAACCAAATCCGGTACCAAGATGGGTATTTTACGCCTTTCCGATGCTTCAGGGCATTATGAAGCCATCATTTTTTCCGAGCTTCTGGAGCAAAATCGTGACTTGCTGGATGTGAATGCTTCATTGCTTGTAACGCTGGAAGCTTCCGTCGATGGCGATGATGTGCGCGCGCGTATTCAGGGTGTTCAATCCCTTGATGATGCCGCAGCGCGTCAAGGTGGGGGGGTCACCATTATTTTCAATACATTGGAATCGCTGGATATCTTTGCTGAAAAGCTTGAACGTGGGGGGGAAAATACGGTGCATCTGGTCGTCACATTGGATAGCCACACCGAGGTTGATCTGCAATTGCCCGGAAAATACAAAGTTTCACCCGCATTGATTGGTGCAATCTCCATTTTAAAAGGAGTGTCAAGAATTGTGCAATTTTAGTGCGTTTTCCCCTTGCATCCCGTATAAAATCTAGTCTATAACCGCCTCCATCACACATGCGGAAAATTCAGTTTTAAATCTGAACCGGTGCTTTTCATTAAGAAAAGCAACAATCCGCAGAGGAATTAACCGGAGAAAATAATGTCACTTCCTGAAGTTTCTTTACGCCAATTGCTTGAATCTGGCGTGCATTTTGGTCACCAGGCGCACCGCTGGAATCCAAAAATGGGCAAATATATTTTTGGCGCGCGCAACAATATCCACATTCTTGATCTTGCCCAAACCGTTCCTTTGTTTTCCAAAGCGCTGAAAGTTGTCAGCGATACGGTTGCTAAAGGCGGTCGTGTTCTTATTGTTGGTACCAAGCGTCAAGCATCTGAGCTGGTTGCTGATGCTGCAAAACGTTCTGCACAGTATTATGTCAACTCGCGTTGGCTCGGTGGAATGCTGACAAACTGGAAAACAATTTCCAATTCTATCCAGCGTCTGAAAACCCTTGAAGAAATGCTGGAAAACAGCCAAGGCTTCACCAAAAAAGAACGCCTGACACTTTCCCGTGAAGTTGAAAAGCTCAACCGCGCTCTTGGCGGTATCCGCGATATGGGTGGCTTGCCTGATCTGATCGTTGTCATTGATACCAACAAAGAATCACTGGCTATCAAAGAAGCACAACGTCTTAATATTCCTGTTGCTGCAATCCTGGATAGCAATTGTGATCCTGAAGGCATCACCTATCCAATCCCTGGCAACGATGATGCTGGTCGCGCGATTGCGCTGTATTGCGATTTGATTGCGCGCGCAGCAATTGATGGTATTGGCCGGTCACAAAGCCTCTCCGGTCAGGATCTGGGTGCTATGGAAAATCCATTCATTCAGGATGCTTCTGAACCTGTTCAGGAAATCGAAGGTCTTGAGCGTTTGACTGCACCGCGTGGCGCTGCTGATGATCTTTCCAAGCTGACAGGCGTAGGTCCTGCTGTGGAAAAGAAACTCAACGAATTTGGCGTTTTCCACTACTGGCAGATTGCTGGCCTTTCCGATGATGCCGTTGCAGCTGTCGATGCAGAGCTTAAGCTCGCTGGCCGCATTCAACGTGATGGCTGGGTTAACCAAGCGCGGGAACTGGTTGGATAGTTCCGCTTGTCTTTGACACTTCTTATTCATAGCCGTTTATGTGGCGGCTATGAATTTTTTCTTTTGTATCTGATGCTTCATTCAATGTTCGTATTCACGCGTTCTTGTCAGCATCATTTTGCAGATGCCAATACAATAATTATTCTATTGGGTAAAATTCTGCAACAAAACAAAGGCTTATCGTCTGGACAGATGGCCAGGTTCCAATAAAATGGTTATTTTGCTGGATAAAAACTCTGCGCTAAAACAAAGACTTATAGTCTGAAACATATAATTATTTTTATGTCTCTTGCTATTTAATCTTTGTGTACGTCTTAGGCCATAAAACACATTTTGGAGATTTCGCATAAGGCGGATCGGGTTATTTTGAGAGGGTGCGATGGCAACTATTTCTGCTGCATTGGTCAAAGAACTGCGTGATAAAACCGGCGCAGGTATGATGGATTGCAAAGCTGCGTTGATCGAAGTAAACGGTGATATTGAAGCTGCTGTTGATTGGCTCCGTAAAAAAGGTCTGGCAAAAGCTGCGAAAAAATCTGGCCGCGTTGCTGCTGAAGGTCTTGTGGGTGTAGCATCGAACGGCACAGTTGCTGCCGTTGTTGAAGTGAACTCTGAAACAGATTTTGTGGCGCGTAACGCTCAGTTTCAGGGGATCGTAAATGATGTTGCCGCACTTACACTGAAAGTTGGCGACGATATGGATACACTGGGTGCGGCGGAATACCCCACAGGTGGTTCTGTTTCCCACGTGATTACCGAAGCCATTGCTACCATTGGTGAAAATATTTCTTTGCGCCGCGCAAAGCAATTGAAGGTTAGCCAAGGCGTTGTTGCAAGCTATGTTCACAATGCTGTTTCTCCAGAGCAGGCGCAGCTTGGTCGTATTGCGGTTCTTGTTGCTCTTGAATCTTCTGCCAATCCTTCTGAATTGGAAACACTCGGCCGTCAGATTGCAATGCATGTTGCCGCAATTAATCCTCTGGCGCTGACAGCTGATAGCATTCCTGCGGATGTGATTGAACGTGAGCGTCAAGTGCTTGCGGAAAAAGCAAAAGCAAGCGGTAAACCCGAAGCGGTTGTTGAGAAAATTGTTGAAAGTGGTCTGAAAAGCTTTTTCAAGGAAGTATCTCTTCTCGATCAGGCATTCATCCATGATTCTTCTAAGACCGTTGCTCAGGTTCTTAAAGAAGCAGAAGGCCGTTTTGGTACTCCTGTTGTGCTTAAAGAGTACGTGCGTTTTGCGCTCGGTGAAGGCATTGAAAAAGCTGAAACCGATTTTGCTGCTGAAGTTGCCGCAGCGGCCGGTGCCGCTTAATTATTCTTTTGAGTGTTTTGTATTGTTAGAGCCTGCCACCTTTGTGGCAGGTTTTATTCATTCTATAGCCGATTTCAATGAAATGATATTTCATTGAAACTAACGGCCAGCGCAGTTACCCGCATGGCAACGCCGAGCCGTAAATAACGGACACACTTTTGCTGAATTTGCCATCAGGCCGCGTATCACATAAACCGCATATTCCATAAAAGGGTTATTTTATGTGGTGTTGTCTTAATTGCCCGATTGATGGGTGCAAAAAATCCATTTTTATTTCTGGGACAAAGCGCGTTGATAAATTTGGGGAATTGTTGAAAAGGATTGATAACCGCCTTTGGTTGGTGCTAAAAAGTCGAAGATGAATTTGGAATTTGAAAACTTCGGTCAAATGTTTTATGCATTTTAGTGCATGGTTTTCTTTCAAAGCATCATTCTTTGTGTGAACAATTCTGCGACTACGCTGCAATCTATGAAGTGCAGATTTTTAGCTCCTTTTGGCAAGCGGCGCTGAAAATTATGCCTTCCTCGTTGTAAGGCAGCTTTAGCCCAAGGTCTTGTTTCATAAGCCGAGAAATTTGTTAGAACTCAACAATAGGAATAATGTGATGTCATCTCCCCAGTACAGAAGGGTTCTCATAAAAATTTCTGGTGAAGCATTGATGGGGCAGCAGGGATTTGGCCTTGATCCAGCTGTGGTTGATCACATTGCAACGAATATTGTGGCGCTGCGTAAGTTAAACGTTGATGTTGCCCTTGTTGTGGGTGGCGGTAATATTTTCCGCGGCGTGCAAGTTGCCGCCAGCGGGATTGATCGCGCAACAGGTGACTATATGGGTATGCTGGCCACCATTATGAATGCGTTGGCGTTGGCTGCTTCCATTGAAAAATCGGGTTCAACGGTGCGGGTTGTTTCCGCGCTGGAAATGTCTGCTATTTGTGAGACTTATGCGCGTTCCCGCGCGTTACGGCATCTTGAAAAAGGCCATATTGTTCTTTTCGCAGCGGGTACAGGCAATCCATTTTTCACAACCGATACGGCTGCGGCTTTGCGCGCCACTGAAATGGGTTGCGATGTTATTCTGAAAGCCACCAATGTTGATGGTATTTATGCGGCAGATCCGAAAAAGGATCCTCAGGCAGAGCGGTTCGACACCATTACATTTGATGAAGCGCTAAACCGTGATTTGAAAGTAATGGATGCCACGGCATTTGCTTTGGCGCGTGAAAACAAGGTGCCGGTTGTTGTCTTTTCAGTGAACAGCAAAAATGCAATTGTTGATGCAGTCACAGGAAAAGGCAAGTTTACGCTTGTAACGCCGTGAAGCCTTATATATTAATTTTTTATTGAAAAATCAGAAGAGAGAATTATGGCTACGCCCGATTTTGATATTGCTGATATTCGCCGCCGGATGCAGGGGGCAGTGAATGCCTTCAAACAGGAACTGGCAGGGTTGCGTACAGGACGCGCAAGTGCAAGTCTTCTTGATCCTATACAGGTTGACGCTTACGGTTCGTTGATGCCTCTGAATCAGGTGGCGACGGTTTCGGTGCCTGAGCCGCGCATGATTGTTGTGCAGGTGTGGGATCGCGGCATGACATCGGCTGTTGATCGGGCCATTCGCGAATCCAGTCTTGGCCTCAATCCGATTGGGGAAGGCACCATGCTGCGCATCCCCATTCCGGAACTGAATACTGAGCGGCGTAAAGAGCTCACCAAAGTTGCGCAAAAATATGCGGAACAGGCTAAAATTGCTGTACGGCATGTGCGCCGCGATGGGCTCGATTTGCTTAAGCGCCTTGAAAAAGACAGCGCAATTAGCGAAGATGATGAAAAACGCGATACGGATCTGGTGCAAAAGGCAACCGATAGCACGATTGCCGAGATCGATCAGCTTTCGTCTGCAAAAGAAAAAGAAATTATGCAAATTTAATTTCTGGTGCTGTTACTCCATTGCTTGGCAGATGCAGATCATAATCTTCATCTGCTTTGTTGAACGCATAAATCCTTGAAGCAATTGCTTTTCAAGAATTATGTTTTGTTTTCTCTCTTTCTTTCCCATGTTCTTTTTTTCTTTGTTGCGGTGTGCAAGAGAAAAATAAAGGCAGGAGCAAGGAACCAGCGTTATGGCTCAGCATCATTTTCAAGACGCTGGTTTTTTAAATAAGGCTGGGGAAGAGGATACCGTTCCGTGTCATGTTGCCATTATTATGGATGGCAACCGCCGTTGGGCTGAAGCGCGCGGCTTGCCAGTTTTTGAAGGCCACCGCCAAGGCGTGGAAGCAGTGCGCCGCGCGGTGAAGGCAGCCCGAAGCATTGGTGTACAGTTTCTTTCGCTGTATAGCTTTTCCACGGAAAACTGGACGCGACCAGAAAATGAAGTGAACCATCTTATGAATTTGTTGCGGTTTTTTATCCGCTCCGATTTGAATAAGCTGCACAAAGAAAATGTAAAAATACGGATTATCGGTGACCGCCAGTATCTGGATGCCGATATTGTTGAATTGTTTGCTCTTGCGGAGAGTAAAACGGCTGCAAATACCGGGCTGACTTTAATTGTTGCTTTCAATTATGGCTCAAGGCAAGAAATTGTTCGCGCTGTGCGCCTTTTAGCGGAAAAACTTGCTGAAGGAGCGCTTCAGCAAGATGATATTACGGTGGATGCGCTTGGCGCAATGCTCGATACGTCGGGTATTCCTGACCCTGATCTTCTTATTCGTACAAGTGGCGAACAGCGGTTATCAAACTTTTTGCTTTGGCAGCTGGCTTATGCCGAGTTTATTTTTCTCCCGATTTTGTGGCCTGAATTCCAATCGGAGCATTTTGTTGCGGCAGTTGAAGAGTTTAATCAGCGCGAGCGACGCTATGGTGGACGAAAAGCTTTGGCTTAAATTTTTATACGCCGCAGACAAAGGAATTGTTGGTTTGTTATGACTTGGTTATCCCGTATAGAATTTCTAACAAGCAAGCACTTTATACTGCGCGTTATTTCGTCTGTTTTTCTTGTTAGTTTTGCTTTGCTGCTAACATGGCAAGGTGGGATGGCTTTTAACGCCGTGTGGTGCATTATTGCGGGGTTGGTTGCGTGGGAATGGTGGCGCATTGTCCGGCAGGGTCATTTTTTCTGGAAATTCCTGGGTATTGTTTATGCTTTGCTGGTTGCCGCAGGGCCAATTCTTATTCGCATTGATGCAGAATTGGGTTTTCAAGCGCTGATATGGGCGTTTAGTGTAATCTGGACGACCGACATCATGGCGTATATTTTTGGCCGCAGTATTGGTGGAATAAAGCTGTGGCCTAAAATTTCTCCCAATAAAACATGGTCCGGGTTTTTAGGCGGCATTCTTTCAGGTACCCTTATGGGTATGTGTCTGGCTTATTTCTGGATTGAAGTGCCTGCATTATTGCCTGTGGCTTTGTTATCATTGCTTGCAGCGGTCGCAACACAGGGGGGAGATTTACTCGAATCCTATGTGAAACGGCGTTTTAACGTGAAAGATTCCGGCACTCTTATTCCGGGTCATGGTGGCTTTATGGATCGCTTGGATGGTTGTATTGTTGCGTGTGCCATGCTGGCTGCCATTGGCGCGATAAATGCTGGTGTTTATTCTGTCGCGCAAGGGATTCTCCTATGGTAGCTGTGCAGAGTGGTGCCGAATTTTCCAGAAGTGTCAGTATTTTAGGTGCTACAGGTTCAATAGGAAGTTCTGCTCTCAGCGTTATACGGCAGCATCGGGAAAAATTTCGTGTTGACGTGCTTGTTGGCGGAAGCAATCTTGCTGCTCTTGTCGCGCAAGCAAAAGAATTTCGTCCAAAAATTGTGGCGCTTGCCAATGACGACCATCGCCAGGATTTGCAGTCGGCTTTAGAAGGTTATGATATTCAGGTTAGCGCGGGTGAGCAGGCTGTGCTTGATGCGGCCGCGCATCCTGCGGATATTACCATTGCCGCAATTGCAGGTACAGCCGGGCTATTGCCGACCCATACCGCATTGCAGCGGGGCGGAACTCTCGCTTTAGCCAATAAAGAATGCCTTGTGTGTGCGGGTCAGGCGTTTATGCGCGATGCGCAACGCTTTAATACAACAATTCTGCCTTTGGATTCCGAACACAACGCGCTGTTGCAAGCTTTGGGCGGTGAGCCAGTGTCTCGTGCCGAGCGTCTGACGCTGACCGCATCAGGCGGGCCTTTCCGGGGATGGCGTTCCGCTGATCTCAAGCACGTTACACCCCAAGATGCGCTAAAGCACCCCACTTGGACAATGGGGCTTAAAGTCACTCTTGATTCCGCGACATTGATGAACAAGGGGCTGGAGCTGATTGAAGCGCACCATCTGTTTGGTGTGAATGCCGAGCGGCTTGAGGTGCTTGTGCATCCACAATCAATTGTGCATGGTCTGGTTTCATGGGGGGATGGCTCGGTTACGGTTGGCATGGCGTCTCCCGATATGCAGGTGCCGATTGCGCACTGTCTGGGTTATCCGGAGCGCTTGCATGTTGCTGTGCCGCGCCTGGATTTGGCAGCCCTTGGACAATTGACCTTTGAAAACGTTGATGATGCTGTGTTTCCTGCGGTGAATCTGGCTTTTCAAGCGATGAAAATGGCTGGTGGCGCAACGGTTTACAACGCAGCCAATGAAATTGCCGTAGATGCTTTTCTCCAAGGTCGCATCGGCTTTTTGGGAATTGCTGATTGCGTTGCAGAATGCTTAAATGCCTTTGCAGGACGCGCCTTATTGCGCGAGCCGGCAAGTGTTCAAGAAGCGCTCGCATTGCACCGTGATGTTCAGCACACCGCATCCTGCTATGTTGGTCAAACACGCAAGGATGTTGTTGCTTCTGCTTAAAGTATGCATTGGAAATAACGTTGCCGTGGCGTCTGCTTAAAAAGTAAAGAAATTTATAGCACTCTATGCTTTGATTATAGATACATACAGATTTAAAACTTGGTAAGGAATGGAATTTTAACTATGGCTCTTGCTGATCTGTTTCAATACGCCACATCCATGATGGGCTATATTATTCCTTTTCTTATTATTCTGACCATCGTTGTTTTTATCCATGAGTTAGGGCATTTTTGGGTTGCGCGGCGTTGCGGCGTTAAGGTGCTGACATTTTCTGTTGGCTTTGGCCCCGAAATTTTTGGCTTTCATGATCGGCAAGGAACACGCTGGCGTCTGGCCGCCATACCGCTGGGCGGTTATGTGCGATTCTTTGGTGATTCCAATGCTGCCAGCACGCCCGATTTTGAAGGAAGTGAACAGATGAACGCTGCTGAAAAGCGCGTCAGTTTCATGCATAAGCCGGTATGGCAACGAGCAAGCATTGTTTTTGCCGGGCCTGCTGCAAATTTCATTCTTGCTTTTGTGGTTTATATGCTTGTCTTTTCCCTTTTGGGAAAACCGGTGATGGAGGCGCGAATCTCTGAGGTGCGCGCCGAAAGTCCCGCAGCACAGGCGGGTTTTCAGGCTGGGGATGTTATTCGCAGTGTTAATCAGGCGCCTATTGGTGGATTTTCAGATTTTCAGCGGGTGGTGAGTATCAGTGCAGGCAAGCCGTTGAACATTGTTGTGCAGCGCGATGAGCAGGATATTGTTTTGCAAGCGGTTCCTGCCGAAGTTGAAATTGATGATGGCTATGGGGGCAAAATTAAAGTTGGTCAGCTTGGCGTTGGCCGGGCGGTTGATGCAGCCAATGACGTGACTTACATACGGTATGGCATGATTGATTCTGCCGCTCTCAGCATCAACGAAATGTATTTTATTCTTTCCCGTTCGGTGCATTATTTCGCTGGTTTGTTTATGGGGCGTGAGTCGCTGGATCAGATTGGCGGGCCTATTCGTATTGCCCAGATCTCAGGAGATGCTGCTGCAATTGGCTGGGGTGCAAGCTTGAATTTGCTTGCAATTTTATCACTTTCAATTGGGTTTTTAAATCTTTTTCCCGTTCCGTTGCTGGATGGTGGACATCTGGTTTTTTACGCCATCGAGGCACTGCGCGGAAAGCCTTTGAGTGTGCGCGCACAGGAAATTGGCTTCCGGTTTGGTCTTATGTTTGTGATTGCACTGATGTTTGTTGCGAACTGGAATGATATTTCCCGCTTGCTGTGAGGCACGAATCGCATTCAAAAAGGCTGCATTTTGTGCTGTTAAGGTTAAGAAAAACCTTCGTTGTGATGTTTCATGTGTGTGAAGTGTGGCGAATCCTCCACAGGGGGGTTTTAATTTTCAGGTTTTGAACCGGAAAATAGGGATCAATGCAAATATAACGTTTGCATCATGCCTAAAAAGAGATAAAAACGTAACCAATCAAGTTAAAGATTTTGTGCGTGTTTCGTTCAATCGTGATGTGCCGTTGAAAGAGGGTTATTCCCCAATGAAGACAATGTTACGCATTTTTGGCCAGGCAACTCTTGCTGCTGCGGTTGTAGTTTCTGGTTCGGTCGGGGATAATGTTATCAGCGGTCATTTGTTTGGCGTTACACAGGCAGCAGCGCAAAGCGCAAGCAACGTTGTTGTTCAAGGGAACCGTCGGATTGAATCCGATGCCATTCGTGCTTACTTCGCTCCCGGCGCTGGTGGTCGCATTGATAATGCCGTTATTAATGAAGGTATTAAAAACCTCTATGCTTCCGGCCTTTTCCGCGATGTAAGAGTGAGTCGCTCTGGTGGCCGTGTGGTTGTTCACGTTGTTGAAAATGATGTCATCAATCAGGTTTTCTTCAAAGGCAATAAAAAGCTGAAAGACAGTGTTCTGACGGGCGAAGTACGCTCAAAAAGCCGTGGTCCTTACAATGCTGCCATGGTTGAGGCGGATGTTCAGCGGTTGCAGGAAGTTTACCGTCGGTCTGGCCGCAATGCGGTGCAGATTCGCCCTGAAACTGCCGCTGCCCCTAATGGCCGCATCAATCTGACCTTTAATATTGATGAAGGCGATAAAACCAAAATCGCAAAAATTTCTTTTGAAGGAAATGAGAATTATTCTGACGGTCGCTTGCGCGATGTTATTACAACAACGCAATCCAACTTCCTCAGCTGGCTGAAGTCCAGCGATGTGTATGATCCGGATCGGATCAATGCGGATATGGAGTTGCTGCGCCGCTTCTATATGAGCAAAGGTTATGCAGACTTTCGCGTTATTTCTACCGATGTGAATTTGGATGAGCAGAAAAATGCTTATACAATTTCTATCGTTGTCGAAGAGGGTGAAAAATACTCCGTTGGCACCATTGACCTTGAATCAACTGTGCCGGATGTTGACGCGCAATCTTTGCGCCGCAATCTGCAAATTTCTCAAGGCAATACCTATAACGCCGAAAAAATTGAAAAATCCGTAGAGGGTGTTTCTCTTGAGCTGGCAAAACGGGGTTATGCCTTTGCACAGGTGCGCCCACGCGCTGCCCGTAATTATGATACCCGCACCATTGATCTTGTGTTCACTGTCGAAGAAGGTGCGCGCGTTTATGTGGAACGGATCAATGTTCGCGGCAACACACGCACACGGGATTATGTTATTCGCCGTGAATTTGATATGGCAGAAGGCGATGCTTACAATCAGGCCTTGATTGATCGCGCAGAGCGTCGTTTGAAGAACCTTGGTTTCTTTAAAGATGTAAAAATTTCTTCCGAGCCGGGTTCAAGCCCTGATCGCGTGGTTGTGACCGTAGATGTTGAAGATCAGCCAACAGGTGAATTTTCAGTATCCGGTGGTTACTCTACCGCTGACGGTATTATCGGTGAAGTTGGCATTGCTGAGCGCAACTTCCTTGGTCGCGGTCAATATGTAAAAGCGGCTGTTCAATGGGGCGAAAAATCCAATGGATTTGACTTCAGCTTTACAGAACCGTTCTTCCTCGGTCGCCGCATTTCCGCAGGATTTGATGCTTATGTGAAGAATAGCGATCAAACCAGCTATTCATCTTATGAGATTGAAACAATCGGCGGTGCGCTGCGTCTTGGGTTCCCGATTACCGAATCCTTCAGCTTTGGCGTGAACTACCAGCTGTATCAACGTGATATTACTATTCCTGAGCGTTATAGAGATCTGAATACACCTGGTGGACAAGCCGATGTAAACGGAAATGGTATTCCTGATGGGCTTGATAACGGTGAAGCTTCACTTGCTTTGAAAGAAGCAGCGGGTGAGACCATTACTTCGCAAGCGGGTTATGCGCTGGTTTACAGCACGCTGGATAACATCAACAATCCTTCAAACGGTTGGCGTGCAGAATTCCGTCAGGATATTGCAGGTCTTGGTGGCGATGTAAACTTCATCCGCACAACACTTGATACGCGCTATTACTATGAACTTCCTTCGGATATGGTGTTCATGGCACGCGGACAAGGTGGGCATATTGCAGGATGGGGTAGCAAAGATCTGCGTATTGTTGACCAGTTCTTCAAAGGGCCTGATCTGGTGCGTGGTTTTGCTCCTTCCGGTATTGGTCCTCGTGATCTTACAGGCGGCATTGAAGGTGACCCTCTCGGTGGTTCTGTTTACTTCGGCGGTACTTTAGAAGTGCAGTTCCCAATTCTGGGCTTGCCGAAAGAGCTGGGCTTGCGCGGTGCGGTGTTCGCAGATGCCGGTACAGTGTATGACTACAAAGGTAAGACCAATTTCCCTGGCGGGAACATTGATGTGTGGGATGACAAGTCTATCCGTTCATCGGTTGGTGCTTCTATTCTCTGGAATTCTCCCCTTGGTCCATTGCGCTTTGACTACGGTTATGTTCTCACCGAAGGCAAGCATGATGAAAAACAAGCCTTCCGGTTTAGTGGTGGTAGTCGCTTCTGATATTTCTGTCCTTGGATAGACACCATACTGTGCGTTTCTTCAGAATTTAAAGGCGTGGCTTGATCGCCACGCTTTTTTCATTTTGTTAAAGCCCAGTACGGATAGTGGTAAGAAGGATCTGGTTGTTATTTTAAACCATAAGCATAACAAGCGGATTATGCTTATGCGGTTTAACTCTTTGCTGTTCTGTGTTGGAGTGGTTTCAATTAAAAATTTGAAATGAACCCACTATAAGGTATTGTTTTTAAGCAATTTTAGTTTGGATGGCTGTTGGTTTGGACGTAGCCAATGACCGGAAAAGTTACCCCTAGGGCAATGCGGAGCAGTAAATAACGTAACATTTTTGCTGAAATTGCTCTATACAACGGGTTGCTGTCTTGTCCGGTATAGTTATGTTCCAGTAAAACAATGTTTTGTTGAGCCAGAAGTCAGAGCAGCTACCCGAAGAGCAGCGCAGAGCTGTATAAAAACTCTGCGACAAAACAGAGATTTATAGTCTGAATATATAATGATGGTGTATGCAGACGCTTGAAGCCATGACTGGATCATCTTGCTGGAAGGCTTAATAGCACAGTGTTCAGCAGTCACGGTTGTATAATGTCAGAGTGTGCTTTTGATGCAGAAAACGTATTTTGCTTGAGAGCTTTTGTAAGAGGAAAAGAACCTGAATATGTCTGATCCTTTTTTCTTTTCCAGACCAAAGCAGCTTTCCCTTGCGGATATTTGTGCAATAACGGGCGCTGTGTTGCAGCAAGGGAATGCCGAAAATCTGATTGCTGGGATTGCTCCTCTTGAACGGGCGGGAAGTGGTGATCTTAGTTTTTTTGATAATCCACATTACCGCGATAGTTTTATTAAAACAGAGGCAACGGCTTGTTTTGTCAGCCCTAAAGCATTGCAAAAAGTAGGCGAAAATCTCCCCCTTGCTACTGCTTTGTTGGTTTGCCCTGATCCTTACCGTGCTTTTGCTCAGATTTCCGCACGTCTTTATCCCGCTTCCTTGCGACCCACGCCTGTATTTGAAGGCAATGGGGTGGCGCTGAATGCTTCGGTGCATCCTGATGCACGTCTGGAAGAGGGCGTTATTGTTGATCCGGGCGCCGTGATTGGCCCGCGTGCAGAAATTGGTTCTGGAACAGTGATTTGCGCCAATGCTGTGATTGGTGCCGATGTAAAAATTGGCCGTCAGTGTACCGTGGGGCCAAACGCCAGTATTGTGCATTCTTTGATTGGCAATCGGGTCATTTTGCATCAAGGTGTGCGGCTGGGGCAAGATGGCTTTGGCTTTGCCATGGGCGCGCAGGGGCATCTTAAGGTGCCGCAAGTTGGGCGCGTTATTGTGCAGGATGATGTTGAAATTGGTGCCAATACTTGCGTGGATCGGGGAGCGAACCGCGATACGATTATTGGCGAAGGCACAAAGATCGATAACCTTGTGCAGATTGCCCATAATGTTGTTATTGGTCGGCACTGCGTTATTGTTGCGCAGGTCGGTATCGCTGGCAGCACAACTCTGGAAGACTATGTAGTGCTTGGCGGGCAGGTGGGTGTTGTGGGTCATGCGCGGATTGGAATGGGCGCGCAGATTGCCGCCTCCAGCCATATTCATATGGATGTGCCTGCCGGCGTAAAATGGGGCGGCACGCCCGCAAAACCTTTGCGCGATTGGTTCCGTGAAATTGCGGCCTTAAAACGGCTTGCGCAGGGTAAAGATAAATAAAGGCACTTTTTTACAAAAAATATTGAATAAAGCATCTATCTGGAGATTGGTATGTCAAGCGGTGAACAACACAATAAGGTTTTGGACTCTGTTGGTATTCTTGAAATTTTAAAGCTTCTTCCGCACCGTTATCCTTTTTTAATGGTGGATCGTATTGTGGAGATGCACGCTGATGAAAGCTGTATCGGCATTAAAAATGTAACCTTTAACGAACCGCATTTTACCGGACATTTTCCAGAACAACCTGTTATGCCAGGGGTGTTGATTGTGGAAGGTATGGCGCAAACTGCTGGCGCTCTTTGCGTGCATAACCGTCCTCAGGGGGATAAGCCCAATATCGTTTATTTCATGACCATTGATAAGGCAAAATTCCGCAAGCCTGTTTTGCCCGGTGATGTGCTGGAATACCACATGACAAAATTGAAAAGCCGCGCCAATATGTGGTGGTTCCGTGGTGAAGCAAAGGTCAATGGTCAATTGGTGGCCGAAGCTGAACTCTCTGCAATGTTGGTAAACTCATGAGTAACATTCACCCCACTGCTATCATTGAAGATGGTGCCATTGTTGAGGGTTGTACAATTGGCCCTTACTGTGTGGTTGGTTCTCAGGTTAAACTGGGAGAGGGCAGTGTTTTACACTCCCATGTTGCCATTGCCGGTGATACGATCATTGGAAAACATGCAAAAATCTTTCCTTTTGCTTCTGTGGGTCACGCCCCGCAAGATTTGAAATATGCCAATGAACCCAGCCGTCTGGTGATTGGTGACAACGTAATGATCCGCGAAAATGTAACGATCAACCCCGGAACACAACAAGGCGGAATGCTAACCGAAATAGGCAGTAATGTTGCACTGCTGGCCGGTTCGCATGTGGCGCATGATTGCCGTGTGGGCGATCATGTTATTCTGGTCAACAATGTCATGCTGGCCGGACATTGCACCATTGGTGACCACGCCATCATTGGCGGCGGTGCTGCCACGCATCAATATGTGCGGGTGGGGGCTCATGCTTTTGTGGGCGGCATGAGCGGACTTGAAAATGACCTGATCCCTTATGGTATGGCGCTTGGCAACCGCGCTTCTTTAGGGGGGTTAAATCTGGTCGGATTAAAGCGGCGCGGGTTTGCCCGTGAGGACATCCATGCCTTGCGCCGGGCTTACCGTCTGCTGTTTGCAGAAGAAGGCACATTGAAAGAGCGGGTTGAAGATGTAGCGGAAGAGTTTTCCGGCATTGCTCTGGTGCAGGATCTGGTGAGCTTCATTCGTGCTGGTGGTGATCGTTCTATCTGTACTCCTAAAAACAGCAATTCTTCTGAATAATCCGTTTGTTATGGTGTGTTTTTGTCACAATGATTCAGGTGGATGATGGGTGAAATAAGCACTCTTTCTACGCTCTCCCCTCTGGCTATTGTGTGCGGAAACGGGCTGTTTCCCTTTGCTGTGGCCGATGCTGTGCAGGCTACGGGTCGGCCGGTATTTCTGGTGGGGCTGCAAGGCAGTGCGCAAAGCCGCGTTAGTGATTATCCGCATGTGTGGGTGAAGCTTGGGCAATTTGGTGGATTCATCAAAACTATAAAATCTGCCGGTTGTAAGGATGTGGTGTTTGTGGGGGGCGTGATGCGTCCCGCGAGCTGGCGGGATCTTGTGCCGGATTGGGGTATGGTGCGGCGCTTGCCGCGTATTTTCCAGATGTTTCGCGGTGGTGATAATCAGGTTCTGGAACGGGTTATCCAACTTACTGAAGAAAGTGGCTTGCAGGTTGTGGGTGTCCACGAAGTGGTGCCGGATATTGTGCTGGCGGCAGGGGTTTTGGGTGCGTGTGCGCCGTCATCTCTGGATGAGCAGGATATTCAAACCGGCTTTGCTGTTTTAAGCGCGCTCAGCCCCCATGATGTGGGGCAGGGTGTTGTGGTCGTGGATGGCCGTGTTGTTGCTGTAGAGGCGGCTGAAGGTACGGATGCCATGCTGGAACGGGTGGCGCATCTCCGCCAGAGCGCGCGAATCCGGCTGCCAAAAGGGCGCGGGGTTTTTGTAAAAGCACCGAAAATTGGCCAGAATTTACGCATTGATATGCCCGCACTGGGTGCTGATACTGTGGCGCGTGTAAACGCCGCTGGTCTTGCGGGAATTGCCGGTGTGAGTGGGCATGTTTTGTTGCTGGATGCTGGCCGGACTGTACACCAGGCCGATGAAGCGGGTGTGTTTCTGGCGGGGTATTCTGCTGATAAAGAGCAGCTATAAAACAAAGACTTATAGCTTGAAACATATAAAATAATTATCTGTCTCAGGCTATAAGGGATAGCAATGCACCTGCAATCTTCGTTTAGCCGCAGGTTATTTTCCCGCCCGTTAGAGGTGTGTGGATGCCAGTAGTGCCGGGGAAAGTGAGGGGTTTTTGCTGCACTGCCCGCACGGCAAGAAAAGCAAAAGCCTGCGCTTCTAAACTGTCGCTGCGCAAGCCATGTTCTTCAGCGGTATGAACGGGTGAAGGCAAAAGCGCGCGGAGGGTGTGCAGCAAGGTTGCATTGTAAGCACCGCCGCCTGCCACCACCCATACTTTTGGTGTGACGGGCAACATGCGGGAGCACAGCGCTAAACTGTGCGCTGTAAACGCCGTAAGGGTTGCTGCTGCATCTTCCAGCCCAAGCTGCGCCACCTTTTCGTTCAGATTGGCAAAAGCATTGCGATCAAGAGATTTTGGCAGAGGTTGCGCAAAAAACGGCAGCGCCAGCGCTTCATCAAGAATGCTTTGCTGCACGGTGCCTGCACGGGCAAGCGCCCCGTCTTTGTCATAAGGCTGGCCGCTGCGGGCAAAGACCAGATCATCAATCAGTGCATTTCCCGGCCCTGTATCGCACGCCAGCATTGCGCCATCAGATGCAATAAAAGTGATATTGGCCACGCCACCCACATTGATAAAGGCGCAGGGAAGGGGCAGCCCAAGACTTTGCGCCAGCGCCCGATGAAATACCGGAACCAAGGGAGCGCCTTGCCCTCCGGCCTCAACATCATCGGCTCTGAAATCATGCACCACTGTGCAGCCGAATGTTTTTGCCAATGCGGCGCCATTGCCAATCTGGACAGTGAGGCGGTTTTGCGGTTTATGCAGAATGGTCTGGCCGTGAAAGCCAATAACATCAAGCGTTTCAAGAGCAATGCTATTGTTTTTGCACACTTGCACAATGGCTTCACAATGCGCTTGGGTGACCACTTCTTCCGCCAAAGCCACAGCTTTGGGACGCGCGGTGCGATCCGTTAGAAATTCCCCTTCACTTAATGCTGCTTTTAAGATAAGCCTTTCCTGCGGTGTGTAGGCACGAAAACCGCTTGCACCCCAGTGCGTGATAGTTTCACCGTCCGTTTCTATCACTGCACTATCAACACCATCAAGGGATGTGCCGCTCATCAATCCCAAAGCCCGCATGGGTTCATACCTCGCCAGTGAAGAATTATTAAATGTGGATGCCATCATGACTGAATATCGCTCAAATTTTCTTAAAACAATCGGTGAGCGGGGCTATATCAACCAGATTTCTGACGCACACGCGCTGGATGCTCTGGCAAGCATGAGTCCACAAACCGCTTATATCGGCTTTGATATGACAGGGCCAAGCCTGCATGTGGGGCATATGATGGGCATTATGCTGCTTCGCCGCTGGCAGCAGGCGGGTCATAAACCCATTGTTCTGCTTGGAGGCGGTACCACCCGCGTGGGTGATCCCTCCGGCAAGGATGAAGCGCGGCAACTTCTGAATGATGAGCAGATTGCCAGCAATATGGCTTCCATCCGCCGTATTTTTGAAAAATTCCTGACGTTTGGTGATGGTCCCACTGATGCGATTGTTGTCAACAATGCCGATTGGCTGGACAAGCTGGAATATATTGCGTTCCTGCGGGATATTGGCCGCCATTTTTCCATCAACCGTATGCTTTCTTTTGATTCTGTGAAGCTGCGTCTGGAGCGGGAGCAGCCGCTTTCCTTCCTTGAATTTAATTATATGCTGTTGCAAGCTTATGATTTTCTTGAGCTTTCCCGCCGGCATAAATGTGTGGTGCAGATGGGTGGCTCTGACCAATGGGGCAATATTGTCAACGGTATAGAGCTGGGGCGTCGTGTGGATAGCAAACAGCTTCTTGGCCTTACCTGTCCTTTGCTCACCACCGCTTCGGGCGCAAAAATGGGTAAAACCGCTGCCGGTGCCGTCTGGCTGAATGAAGATATGCTGTCCATCTATGATTTCTGGCAATATTGGCGCAATACTGAGGATGCCGATGTGGGCAAGTTCATGCGGCTGTTTACCGATCTGCCGTTGGATGAAATCGAACGCCTTGAAAATGTGGGAGGCGGCGGCATCAATGATGCCAAAAAAGTATTGGCTACCGAAGTAACAGCATTGGTGCATGGCCGCGAAAAAGCACTGGAAGCGGCCGAAACCGCACGCAAAACCTTTGAAGAAGGCACACTCGATGCCTCTTTGCCCAGCGTGGATGTCAGCGTGTCTGATATCCGTAATGGAATGTGGGCAAACACTGCATTTGTCACTGCGGGTCTTGTGGCTTCCACCAGCGAAGCGCGCCGCCAAATAAAAGGTGGTGGTTTGCGCATCAATGATGTAGTGCTCACCGATGATAAATATACCATTGGCGAGCAGGATGTGCAGGGTGAAGGCGTGGTAAAACTTTCCTTTGGCCGCAAGAAGCATGTGCTTTTGAAGATTGTTACCTAAGGATTCGGTATTATTCTCAACATTGTTGAGGCATCGCCTATCATGCCTATAGTGTTTTCGATTAAAAAACTTTACATGAAACCACTATAAGTTCTTGTTTTTACGCAATTAATCGGACGCAAAACCGCATACACTTTTGCTGAAATTGCTCTATGGTTGCAGGAGATCCTATGAAAGCGCACAGGAATATTGCCATCGTGGTGGGTGAGCATTCGGGCGATCAGCTTGGCTTCAAGCTGATGCGGGCGCTGCGGGAACAAACGAGCGGTGCGGTTTCGTTCATGGGCGTTGCGGGGCCGCGTATGCTGGCCGAAGGTATGGAAAGCCTGTTTCCCTTGCAGGACATTGCCGTGATGGGCATTGTGCCGGTGCTGAAACGCTTGCCCCAGATTATCCGGCGGGTGCATCAGACTGTGGATGCGGTTGTGGCGGCCAAGCCCGATGCGCTGGTGATTATTGATAGTCCTGATTTTACACACGCCGTTGCAAAACGGGTGCGTCGCCAATTGCCCGATTTGCCGATTGTGAATTATGTATCGCCATCAGTGTGGGCATGGCGGCCGGGCAGGGCAAAAGCCATGCGGGGTTATATCAACCATGTGCTGGCACTGTTGCCGTTTGAGCCCGCAGCCCATCAGCGTCTCGGTGGTCCACCATGCACTTATGTGGGCCATCCGCTGATTGAACGGCTGGATGAATTGCGTCCTGACGCTCAAGAGTTATCTGCACGCACGCAGCAGCCGCCGCTGCTGCTGGTCATGCCGGGGAGCCGCCGCTCTACCATTGCTAAACTGATGCCGATTTATCGGGAAACACTGGCGCAAGTGGTTGCGGAATATGGAGCCGTGGATGCGGTGATTCCCGCAGTGGAGCATCTTGTGCCTGCCTTGCAGGAGGCTATTGCCGACTGGCCGGTAAAACCGCGGCTTGTGCTGGGTGAAGCGGATAAATATGCGGCCTTCCGGCAGGCGCGGGCGGCGTTGGTCTGTTCTGGCACCGCCAGCCTTGAACTGGCGCTGGCGCAGGTGCCGATGGTGGTGGCTTACCGCGTTACCAATCTGGAAGCGCTGATTTTACGCCCATTCATTACCGCGCATTCTGCTGTGCTGCCCAACCTTATTCTGGGTGACAACAGCATTCCCGAATTTATCCACTGGACGGCAACGCCGGAGCATCTGGTGCCTGCAGTGCTAGGGGTTTTGCGCGAGGGGGGTACGCGGCAGACACAAGTGGATGCTTTAGAGCGTCTTGATAGCTTGATGGTGCTGGAAGAAGGGGATACTCCCAGCCAGCGCGCAGCGCGCATTGTATTGCAATCATAGCTGCGTTCCACTCTATAGCCTGAAATATATAAAATGATTGCATGTCTTGGGATATAAGTCTGTTTTATCGCATAGTTTCAAGCTGCCTTGGCCGACGGTTCCTATAAAACAATCATTATTTTGAGGCCGCTAATATTTATGGGTGCAAAGGCACAATAAAAAACGCTGCTTTTTGGGCAGCGTTTGGCATTCCATATTTGCGGAAAGCAAAAGTTACTTGATTTTTGCTTCGCGGAATTCAACGTGTTTGCGCACTTTCGGGTCATATTTACGCACAACCATTTTTTCCGTCATGTTACGGGTGTTCTTTTTGGTGACGTAAAAATAGCCGGTTTCAGCCGTGCTAACGAGTCTGATTTTGATCGTGGCAGCTTTGGCCATAAGAAATACTCCGAAATATAAATTGCTGCATTCACGATGCAGTGAAAATCTTTCCCCGCACCCTAAGCATTCACGCGTTAAAGTCAAGATATTTTAAAGCGTTTTCTTGCGCTTTTTTTGGTTTGTCCAGAAGAAGGTCACCGCAAGATAAAAAGCAAACAGCATGACAATCGCATAAGGCATCCCATGAGGAGGATAAAGATCCATGCCCATGCCAATAAGTGCAGGGCCAACGGTCAATCCCGCACTGTAGAGCATTACAAAAGCCGCGTTTGCTCCCGCAAGATCAGCACCAGAATATTTTGCGCTCAGATAAGCCAGCCCCACCGTATACATGCCCGCACACAGCCCGCCCCAGATGGCCACCACCGTGTAAAACAACCACGGCACAGTGCTAATAAAAGGCAATGATAGCGCACCCAAAAGACCGGAAACAGCAATGGCAATCAAAATTTTGAAGCGGTTGAAGCGATCACTCACCAGCCCCAGCGGGATTTGCGCCAGAACATTCCCCAAAGCAAAAGCAGTAATCACCAGAGCGGCTTCATTTTGTGTAAAGCCAATGCGTATTCCATACACCGGCAGCAAGGCCATGCAGCCTGTTTCCACCGCGCCATAAATAAAGGCTGCAAGGGTTGCCGCTGGCACTTTGCCGATAAACCGCACCGGCGAGTGCTGCGATTCTTCTCCTTGCAAAGAAGGAGCGTGTCGCGCCGACAGCAGCACCGGCAAAATCGCTCCCAGAAAAATCAAAGCGCCGGTTGCATACGGCAAAATGCTGTTTACATTCATGAAGGTGAGCAGAATCGGCCCCGTGGCAAAGCCCAAAGATAACACGGTGGCATAAACTCCCATCACCAGACCGCGGGTGCGTTCCGGTGCCGCGGCCGTGATCCAGAATTCCGACATGATAAAAATAACAGCCAAAGACATGCCGTAAGAAAAACGTAAACCAAACCACAGCCACACATTCCCTAAGTACCAAAAACCCATGATGGTGATGGCGCCCAGCACCAAAGCACACAACAGCAGTGTGCCTACGCCCATAATGCTGGCAAGGCGCGGCACAAACGGCGCCAGAAGAATGGTGGCAACGCCCCCCATCGCGGTGTTAAGGCCAATAAACGTGCTGGACATGCCCTTGCTTTCCAGCGCAAAGGACAACAGCGGAATGGAAAGGCTGAGCGCAATCCCCACAAGGGTAATGCAGAGTATGGCTGCTGTGATGGTATAAACGCGCTGTTGCAGGATCATAACACTTTACAGCTCAATACGGTGACGCTGATTGCCCCGCGCAAAATAATAAGGAATTGCTGCCGGACGTTCCAGACCACTCATAAAACGCGCATGGGCATCACGGATGATGTGCCGTGATATCTCCAGCATTTCAAGATCACAGGTTTCTTCCAATGTCACCCATATAAGCTTGGTCAGCTCCGAGTCTTTCCCCGCGATGCCGCGTTTTTTAAACGCAATCTGCTCCGTTGTGGTGGCAAAAAAGCGGGTATCATACCGGCGTACCCGGTTTGGCGGGGTAACGGCACGCGCAATATAATGCAGATTGTCAAGGGTGGGATAGATCCCCTGTTCCTGAAACGGCTTCCACAGAGGCGGCACCTTTTCCGGTGCGCCCAGCTCTTTGGTGCCAATATAAAGCCCTGTCTCCTCCGCACATTCCCGAACGGCTGCCAAAGCCAGTGCGCGGGTGCGGCTGTGAGAGGGGCGCTTCATTTTTCTGAGAAGAGCATCCTCATCGTTATCACCCAGCGTACCAAAAACATTCATCCGGCCATCATCGCGCTCTACGCGACCGCCGGGGAACACATACATATCCGGCAAAAAAATCTGGTTTTTGTGGCGCTTTCCCAGCAAAAAACGCGGGGCAACTGGATTGACCGGATCAATCACAATCAAAGCCGCCGCATCGCGAATGGGTTGAGGTGATACTTGCCCGGTCATTCGCGGGTTGCACCAAATCCATGCAGCCGCATCGCCCATTGCATTCCGATCAAAGCGCCCTTCACAGGTGGCAGCATTGCCAGCGACATTGCAATCAGCAGCGGCGTCCATAGCACCATATGCACCCACATTTCCGGCCTGTAATGCAGCTCCACCCACAGCAGCAGCGCCACAACGATATGCCCCACAATGCTGATAACAATGTAAGCGGGTGCATCGTCTGCCTGCTGGTGATGCAATTCCTCGTCGCAGCGGGGGCAAGTGTGGTTGACTTTCAGATAGCTTGCAAACAGCTTACCTTCTCCGCAAGCGGGACAACGCCCCAATGCGCCGCGCTTTGCAGCAAGATTGGTATCGCGGGTTTCCTGAACCTGTTCTGTCATTGTTATCTCCTGCGCCGCTTATTGCCGGAAGAAGAATGTTCCCGCTTGTGCTTTCTGGAGCTTTCCGTATTCACAAAGCGTCGGCCTTTTTTGCCTTTGGTCAGCATTTCAAACCGCAAAGCGCCTGCCGCAGGCAATGCTTCTACCAGCCGTACTTCCACATTATCGCCCAAACGATAGGTTTCACCTGTGCGCTCGCTCACCAAAGCATGGTTGCGCTCGTCAAAGGCATAATAATCCCTTCCTAGGGTTGCTGCTGGAATATAACCCTGCGCGCCGGTTTCATGCAAGGCAACAAAAAGTCCAGAGCGTGTTACACCTGCAATCCGCGCGGTAAATTCCGCTCCCACATGCTCGGCCAGATGATGGGCAATCAGGCGATCCGTGGTTTCGCGCTCCGCCGCCATGGCGCGGCGTTCGGCCTGGGATATTGCTTCGGCCACGGGTTGCAGCAGCTCAACGGTGGTTCCTGCCTCCAACCCATCTTCGCCCCAGCCGTGGGCGGTAACCAACGCCCGATGCACCACCAGATCCGCATAGCGGCGGATAGGTGAGGTAAAGTGCGCATAATTTTGCAGCGCCAGCCCAAAATGTCCGCGATTCTTAGATGCGTATTCCGCCTGGCTCTGGCTGCGCAGCACCACCTCGTTGACCAGTGGTTCATGCTCCGATTCTTTAACATGCGCCAGCAAGTGATTGAAATGCTTTGTTTTCACTTCATCGGATTTGGCGAATGCAATTTCCAGCGTGAGCAAGAAATTGCGCAAACCGGCCAGTTTTTCCTGAGAAGGCGCTTCATGAACCCGGAAGATTTGCGGGATGGATTTGGCCAACAGGGTTTCTGCCGCCGAGACGTTGGCCAGAATCATGCACTCTTCAATCAGGCGGTGGGCATCCAGCCGTGGCGGCACCAGCACGCGTTCAACCGCGCCGCTTTCCTTGAGGATGATTTTCCGCTCCGGCAGGTTCAAATCCAGCGGTGAACGCTGGTCGCGGGCCTTTTTAATGCAGGCATAAGCCGCCCATAGCGGCTTTAAAACCGGCTCCAGCAACGGCTGTGTTGTATCGTCCGGGTTGCCATCGATAGCGGCTTGCGCCTGTTCATAGCTAAGTTTGGCGGCAGAACGCATCAACACGCGATGAAACGTGTGGCTCTTTTTATGCCCGCCCTTGTCAATAACCATGCGCACCGCAAGGGCAGGGCGGTTTTCATCAGGACGGAGCGAACACAGATCATTGGAAATGCGTTCGGGCAGCATTGGCACCACACGTCCGGGAAAATAAACAGAATTACCGCGCTCCAGAGCGGTTTTATCCAGCGCACTGTGCGGCGTAACATACGAGGCCACATCGGCAATGGCCACGGTTACGATATAGCCGCCAAGGTTATTTGGATCCGTGTCTTCTTCCGCAAATACGGCATCATCGTGGTCTTTGGCGTCCGCCGGATCAATGGTTACCAGCGGAATTTTGCGCCAGTCCTCACGGCCTTTCAGCGTGGCTGGTTCCGCCGCATCGGCTTCGCGCAGCACAGCATCGGAGAATACATAAGGAATATCATGGGCATGAAGGGCAATCATGCTCAGGGATTTTTCTGTACCCAGATTGCCGATGCGCTCACGCACCCGCGCGCGGGGAATTCGGGTACGGCGGTCGCCCTTTAACACGTCAACGGCTACCAAATCACCATCACGGGCATCTTTTTCCTCACCCGGAGGCACCATCAGGAATTTATCGGCGTTGCGTTTGTCCACCGGCTCAATTTCATGGAAACCGCCCGCCCGTTCGCGCAAAATACCCAGCACCTGATTTTCTTCACGGCTAAGGACTTTAATAATCCGGCCACGGTAAGTATTGGCGTGTTTGGTGGCCTCAATGCGCACCAGAGCCTGACCACCGATTTTAAGTTCACTGCCACGTCCCCCGGATTTGGGCGGCAATAACCAGATGGTTGGCTGGTTTTCTTTGCTGCCATTCGCAGGTACAGCCGTATATTCGCCACGGCTGCGCACGAAGGATTTAATATCCACCACCAGCACAGGCGGCAATTGGTCTTTGGCGACAAAAGTGGAGCGTTCACGGCTGAGATCGCCATCCGCTTCCATTTCCTTCAACACGCGCTTGAGCAATATCCGCGCAGAAGGCCCCATTTTAAACGCACGCACAATATCGCGCTTGCTGTTCTTGCCGGGATTGTTTGCAATAAAGGTGGCGAGTTCTTCCCGTGTGGGAAAATTGGAATCAGTTTTCAACGAACGTGCCAAAGGGCTGCTTTCTTTAGAGAAGTGTATTCAGCCCTTCTTTAGCACATGATGTTCTTATTGCGAAATAATTTCA
>JBMDXK010000024.1:0-23500 GCA_048594375.1 Methylopilaceae bacterium | reverse complement strand
CTCATTGCCAACAGAATTATCACCACCACCCCCAGCGGAACGAAGCGGAACGAAACTACCGGAATCCACCGGAATATTCTGCGAGGCAACAGCAGAAGCCGGACGCGATGGAAGATCTTGTTGTGGTGCAGGCTTAGGGGCGTTTGCAAGAGTGGTATTAAACAGCAAAGGAGTATCGTTTGCCGAATCGCTTTTCGGCAGAACCTTTCCTCTGTAGCTGTTAATATCCAAACTCATTTAAAAAACCTAAAAAAGAAGCGGCACGACTCTTGCCCTGAAACTACTCTCCGTTACTGCGTCAAAAAACACGCTTTCAATAAGGTTAAACCTTTATATTGCAAATATTTTATGCGTTTAATAAAGGTGTCACTTTATAGACTTAATTTAATCAAAGTTTTGGATGAAAAGCAATTTTACAAATAGGCGATAAAACTTGGCTTCAGGCTTTAATTTATAATTATTCCAAGAACTTCACAGGATTTTCTATGGAAAAAAACACAGGTAGATACTTTAGTCTAAATACCTAACTCTCTGAATTTTATAAAGAAAATTGCTTCAAAAAACGTTCATTTTGAGCGTTTCAATTGGATAATCCACCAAAAGTCTCCACAAATTTTTCCCTCAGAACACAATCAATTTGGTTCATTGTTGTGAGCCAGCCAAGATCTTCAAAGCTGGTGACACCAAACTGCCGTATTCCGCAAGGGATAATTCCGTCATAATGTGCCAAATTGGAACTAACATTAAGGCTAACACCGTGGAAACTAATCCATTTGCGCAGCCTTACGCCAATAGCGGCAATTTTATCTTCGGCTGATTTTCCTTTATCCGGCCTGCGAATCCAGACTCCGATTCGACCGTCGCGTCGCTCACCTTTGATATTGAAAGCATTCAGCGTCTTGATAATCCATTCTTCAAGCGCGCAAACATAAGCGCGAACATCCTGTTGACGCTGGCGCAAATCAAGCATGACATAAATCACCCGCTGTCCGGGGCCATGGTAGGTGAATTGCCCACCTCGGCCGGTTCTGAAAACCGGAAAACGGGTCTTATCCAGAAGATCATCTTCTTTTGCACCGGTTCCTGCGGTATAAAGAGGAGGATGCTCGACAAGCCAGACGAGTTCGTTTGCCTTTCCTTCATGAATAAGTGCAATGCGTTTTTCCATGAAGGCCACGGCATCGGTATAAGAGGTCAAACCTTCGGAAATAAGCCATTCAGGTTTGAAGTCCGGGTTTTGGGGTAAAAAAAGATGGCAGTCGTTAGGCATTGATTAACCCTATCTGTGGTGCAGTTGACCTTGCGCATAGTTTCTAAAGGCAGATGATTATTATGACAATCGTTGATGATATTAAACTGGATATCTCTGTTTTGCTGGGTACAACCAGTATGCATATACATCAGTTGCTGCGCATGGGTCGTGGTGCGGTCATTGAGCTAGATGCCCATGAATCCGATCCTGTGATTATTCTGGCCAACAATATGCCGATTGCGAAAGGCGAAATTGTTGTAAACGGGAATCGCATTGGGGTAGAAATTCTGGAAATGCTTCCTGCTTCGGCATGAAATCTGGGGAAAGTGAATTTCTTCACCTGCTTTATGCAATAAACCCCTTGCGCATAAAAAAAGCTTCTGTTACATCAATTTTCATCAAGCGGTTGGGTGGGTTAAACCTCAAATTCACAAGCGTAACACTGGTTACGCAAATGCTTTCAAAGCATCCAACATGTTATAGTGCGACGATGGCGGAATTGGTAGACGCGCAGCGTTGAGGTCGCTGTGGGGCAACCCGTGGAAGTTCGAGTCTTCTTCGTCGCACCACTCTTTTCACAGAGTGTAAAAAATATAAATTTCCGATAAGATATTCGTTATTACACAGAGAAAAGATCACTCACACAAACTGAGTGTGCAAACGCATTCCTTTTGCTGTAATTTCTATCACGAGATAGGAAGAACGCTTCCACTGATTTGAAACAAAGGCGTGAATGGTTGCAAGAAGTATGCTCATGATGATACCGCGAAAAATTATCATCGTTTTATGAGAGCCACGCTATATAGCCGAGTTTCAATAATATGATCATTTTATTGGAGCCATCGCAGCTAACCCATAGGGCAACGCTGAACAGTAAAAACTCTGCGATAAAATAAAGAATTATAGCCTGAGCGTTTCTGCCAACCGAATTGCCTCAACCTTTTTCTCTTTCAAAAAAGTGTATTCTATTTGCTCTTGAGGTTATTTTATACAATGATCAAAAGCAGACAACGCGTGTCCTTCCGCAACTGGGAAATGTTTATTCACTGCATTTTAAATGCGCATATCAAAAATGCAGAGCGGATTAAAAGTTTACTTTGCAATAATTCTCATCTTATTTTGCGGAACTATTATCCTTATGAATTATTTCTGTATATAAGGAGCGCAGCAAAATTACACCCATAGCCGAGTTCCAAAAATGATTATTTTGTTGGAACCAACGGGCAGCGCAGATAAAGAATTCTACGATGAAATAAAGACTTATATCCTACAACATATAACCATTTATATGCCTCAGGGTATAGATCCAGCCCAACATCCGACATAATAATGCTGCTCTTTACTTGTATTTTCTTATCACAGGATAATTCCTATGAAATTTCGTATTCTTTCTGTTGTGTTAATGGCCGGTATGCTTGGCGCCTGTGTCGAGGATGAACCTGTCTATTATGGCAGCGGTGGCTATTCTGCCCCCCGCACCGTTGTGGTTGAAGAGCGTTATTACCGCGAGAATCGCCGCCCCTATTATAACCCACCACCTGTGTATCACCGCGACCGCTACAGCCCTCCCCCTCATCGGGTAAACGACCGGGACTGGCGCCGCGATCACCATCGCAATGACTGGCGGAATGATAATCGCCGCCCAGACCGGCATTCCGAAGGACGCAGACCTGACCGCCGTCCCGATGCTCGGCCTGAACGTCCAGAGCGCCCCGATAGACGGCCTGACAGACGCCCCGATGAACGCCCTGATTCAAACCGGAAAAATGAAATGTTCAGAGGCGGCGGCGGGTTTTCCGTAACGCCCGTACCGCAACGTTAATGATTATAGCCTTCCAATAAAATAATCATTTATTGGAACAAACGGCTAGCGGAGCTAAAAACTCTGGCATTAAACAAAGACTTATAGCGAAAATACATGATCATTTTATCATGCTTTCGCTAGAGTACAGCGTTGCATGAAACAGTATAATTGGAAAAAGCTTATCTGGACATTTTGTCATAAGCAGCAATTACACATTGATTTTCCAATAAATATTTTTTATTCGGAAGCAACGGCTACCAAAAATACCCGTCAGGCTATGCAGCGCGTTGAAAATGTAGTTCGTGCTGACGCTGGGCTTTGCATCATTGGCTTTTGAGAACAATTACCTTAACCAGCAAATGTGATTAAAAATGCTGAAAGCCGTTTTTTTCTAACAACAAAGGCCGCCCGAAGCGCTCTACGCGCACCGTACCCGCAAAGGGCTCGGTCACCGTGCCAATGGCTGAAATCCGCACGCCACGCTCGGCCGCTTCCTGCTCAAAGCCTTCCGCTGCATCCGCATCAACGGTGGCGAGTATTTCATAATCATCCCCGCCGGAAAGCACTGAAGCAAGCGCTGCAGCATCATGTTCAACCGCAGGCGTTGCAGCCTTGGAAAGCGGCAAACGCTCCACCTCGATCACCGCACCAACATTCGAGGCCAGACACAACCGCTGCAAATCTTGAATAATACCATCCGAAACATCCATAGCCGCAGAAGCATACTGCAACACCAAGGACGCCAACCCGACCCGCGGTTCGGGCAGCAAATAGCGATCCAGCAGATGATCCACGGCTTTATCGCTCAGTTTCCAGCGGTTTTTAAGGCGCGGATCACGGCGCAGGCGCAAACCCAGCGCCGCATCACCCAGCGTGCCCGTCACATAAATCCGCTGCCCTGCAATGGCACTGTGACGGCGCACCGCCTCGCCCTCAGGCGCAATACCAAACACGGTAATGGAAAGCCACAATCCCCCACGGGAACGCACCGTATCACCGCCAAACAGCGACAGGCCAAACTCTTCCTGATCTTCAGCCAGACCTTCCGTGAAATTTTCCAGCCAGCCGGTTGTCCAGTCATCCGGCAAACCCAGCGACAGCATATAGCCCACAGGCTTTGCACCCTTTGCCACAATATCGGAAATATTCACCCGCAGCGCTTTGCGGGCAATGGCATCGGGGGGATCATCCGGAAAAAAATGCACGCCCGCAACCAGTGCATCACAGCTCATCACCAGCTCATGGTGTTCGGGCGGGGTGTAGGTGGCCGCATCGTCGAGCAACTGCAACGCACCAGGTGCCGTTGCCAAAGGCCGAAAATAACGCGCGATCAACCCATCTTCGTCCGGTCGCGCGTTTCCTGTCATGATGATCTGCCCTATTTGGTATCTGTATTGACTTTGGTTTCCAGCTCATCAACGCGCAATTGCCGCGCCAACGAATCCAGCACAGCGTTTACCATGCCTGATTCGTCTTTATCCAGAAAGGCATGAGCCACATCAACATATTCGGTAATCACAACACGCGCCGGCACATCCTTGCGGTGCAACAGCTCGAAAGCTCCAGCCCGCAAAATGGCACGCAACACCGTTTCAATCCGCTTAAGCGGCCAGCCTTTAGCCAGCGCCGCGTCGATATCCGGATCAAGACGGCGCTGCTCGCGCAACACCCCTTCAACAATCGAACGGAAAAAAGCCAGCTCAGCAGGCTTATATTCATCACCTTCGATTTCCTTGCCAATCCAGAAGGTTTCAAACTGGGCAAACACATCAGCCAACGATGCACCCGAAACATCCATCTGGTAAAGAGCCTGAACCGCAGCCAGACGGGCAGCAGAGCGTTTTTCAGCGCGAGCCATTATACTTATATTCCCTGAATGAGCAGCGGTAAAACCCGCCGGATATGAACAAGATCAAGAGCCGCATGTGCAGCTTCACCACCCTTTTGGCCTTCACGGGCGCGCGCCCACGCTTGCGCTTCGTTTTCCACGGTAAGAATAGCATTGCCTATAGGGAATGTGTGCCGCACAGAAAAATCCATCAGCGCACGGGCGCTTTCACCGGCCACAATATCATAATGGCTGGTCTCGCCCCGAATAACGCAGCCCAGCACTACCGCTGCATCAAAGGGCTTGCCCAACGCCGCAGCTTGCGCCACCGCCAGCGCTACCGCAGTTGGAATTTCAAGCGCACCCGGCACCGAAAGCACCACGCAGTCGGCCTGGCGTTCAGCAATTGCAGCTTTGGCCGATTCCAGCAAGCAATCAGCCAGTTCGTCATAATAACGCGCCTCAACAACCAGCATCCGCGCCGGAACGGGTTGCCTTTCGCGCGCGGGAGTTTGGTGAATCATGGATAAAAGCCTTGCTGTAAACGCTAAAAAACCTAGGCTTTCTTAACCAATTTTTGTTGCTTGCGCAAGCCGCGCCGCATACCGCGCCATTAGATCCACTTCCAGATTGACGCGATCATTTAACTTGCGCTCTCCCCACGTTGTCACAGCAAGCGTATGCGGAATGAGCAAGACTGAAAATGTCGCATCCTGCACATGATTCACCGTGAGAGATGTGCCATCCAGAGCAACCGAACCTTTGGCCGCAATCATTGGCATCAAACGCAAAGGCGCCTGAAACGTAAACCGCGCAGCCTCGCCTTCCGGCACAATCGCAGTAATCACAGCGGTTTCATCCACATGGCCGGTCACCAGATGGCCGCCCATTTCATCCCCCAGCCGCAAGGATTTTTCCAGGTTGACGCGAGTGCCAATCTGCCACTGGCCAAGCGAGGTTAACGCCAGGGTTTCCGATGCCGCTTCCACCTCAAACCATGTACGCACATCCGCACCGAAGGCCACCACCGTAAGGCAGGTTCCAGCGCAGGCAATGGAGGCTCCCAGCGCAATGCTTTCAACCGCATAATCACACGCCAATCGAAAACGCAAGAGACCACCCGCTTGCGGCGTAATGGCGGTAACTTCGCCAATAGCGGTCACTAATCCGGTGAACATAACGTCTGCCTTTCATATTCTATAGCAGTGTCATTACCATAGTTTTGCGCGTGAATCTTGTGCAATCCGCAGGCATTGAGAAAGCTTTCCCTATCCGTGGAAAACGCAGGAACAGCATCACTACCAAGGGCGTGCTGGGATTGAAACAGCGTCAGGCGGTCAATCCTGTTTTCTTGCGCCAGGCTCTGAACCAGGGCGGCTCCACCTTCCACCATAAGGCGGGTTATGCCTTTTTGTGCAATGGCTTGCAATACGTTTTTAAGAAAATAGTTTGAACTTATGGCTATGATGTCAACGCCCGCGTCTCGCAGAGCGTGTTGCCTGTGTGCATCAGCATCCTTGCGGCAGACCACCCACACAGGCACATCTTTGGCGGTTTGAACCAGCCGTGACGTGAGGGGCAAACGCGCATGTGTATCGAAAATAATGCGCATTGGCGAGCGGCTTTCCATGCCCTGCAAGCGGCAGGTCAGCAGGGGATCATCACTCAGCGCCGTACCAATCCCGATGGCAATGGCATCATATTCCGCACGCATCAGATGCACATGGCGGGAAGCTTCTTCACCCGTAATCCGCACAGGCTGATTGCCACGGCTTGCGATTTTTTCATTTGATGACAGTGCCATTTTCACATGCACCAGCGGCCGGCCTTCCATCACCCGCAAGCAATGCCCTGCATGATCGCGAAAGGCTTCTGCTTCCAGCACACCCGTAACAACTTCAATGCCCGCATTGCGCAGCATGGCAAACCCACGCCCGGCCACACGGGGATCAAGGTCACCCAGAGCGCACACCACACGGGCAATACCGGCTTTGATGATTGCTTCCGCACAGGGCGGGGTTTTCCCGTAATGCGAACACGGCTCCAGCGTCACATAAAGCGTTGCGCCTCTAGCTTGCGCCCCTGCTTGCGCCAGCGCCACCGGCTCTGCATGGGGACGCCCACCCTTTTGTGTCCAGCCGCGCCCGACAACCACGCCTTGCGGATTCACCACCACCGCGCCCACAGCAGGATTCGGCCACGTTTGCCCTATTTCGCGTTTGCCGAGGTTAAGGGCAGCGTGCATGAAGCGGTTGTCGCAAGCGTGGAGTTTTAAAGGAGGCATCATTACCTGACTTTCTGGATGTCAGAGTCTCAATGCGTGATTGCCGTTGACTCGCACAATATTTTTTACAAGCTACCCCAAGAATTGTTCAATTTTAAAGGGTAAAATTATGTCACAAACAGATCGAAAGCTGACATATGCAGATCAAACGGCTTTTATATGTTTGCGCAATACATCATCAATGCGCGATTGCCAACCTTTGCCCGTAGCCTTGAAAGCACGGATCACATCAGGAGACAGGCGAAGTGAAACCTGCTGCTTTGGAGCCTCAACCGGCGGACGACCGCGGGAGCGCTTGATGCTTTCCATCAACTGAGGAAAGGCTTCAGCAAAAGATTTGCCGTTCTTCAATTGCTGGTCAGTTGCTTCTGGATTATCGGGATCAGATGCTATCATGCGTTGGATCTCAGCCTCCTCACCGTCAGTCAATGGTCTTTTAGAAGAAAATTTCATACTCATCATAATTTCCTTTCCTTCATACTGGCTGGGCGCATAGAAATTACAGAAAGAGCCTCTGAACCAAGCGGTTGAAAAACAACACACAGGATGATTTGCTCCTGAAATTCTCCAATTGCCAGAAACCGCCCCAGTTTCGCTGGATAGATTGTCGCCCCTTCAAAGAATTCAACCGTAAGCAACGCAAAATCCATACGATGCTTTGCAAGATTGGTTGTGCGCTTCGCTTCATCCCAGACAATAACCATGATTATATGTATCACATTTAATGAAGCGGTCAATAACAAAAGTGATACATTTAATGTGAACACTTCTGGCAAAATCAATATGCTGGGGTATATAAAAAATCCCGCCCGAAAAGCAATGCTTTGCGGACGGGATGAAAAGCAATAAACGCGAAAAATATTAGCGTTTGGAGAACTGGAAGCTACGACGGGCTTTTGCGCGACCGTATTTCTTACGTTCAACTACACGGCTATCGCGTGTGAGGAAGCCTTCGCGCTTCAGAGGCGTACGCAGCTCTGGCTCAAAGTTGGTGAGCGCACGAGAAAGACCATGACGCACTGCGCCAGCCTGACCGGAAAGACCACCACCGGTAACAGTAACGTAAAGGTCATATTGACCCAGACGCTGCGCCACTTCCAGCGGTTGTTGCAAAATCATGCGCAGAACCGGACGTGCAAAGTACACTTCAACATCACGGCCATTAACAGTCACTTTGCCAGAACCCGGCTTGATCCAGACGCGTGCAATGGCGTTTTTACGGCGACCGGTTGCATAGGCGCGGCCTTGTGCATCCAGCTTTTGCTCATAAACAGGTGCGGCGTTTTCAGAACCACCACCCAGCGCGCCACCAAGAGCTTCAAACGATTGCAGGTTATCACTCATCGTTATGCTCCACGGACTGTGTTTTTAGGGTTAAGGGATGCAACATCCAGAGCAACAGGCTGCTGTGCTTCATGGGTGTGTTGAGCGCCAGCAAAAATACGCAGGTGCGTCATTTGTTTGCGACCCAGAGGACCACGGGGAACCATGCGCTCTACAGCTTTCATGAGCACGCGCTCAGGGAAGCGGCCATCCAGAATCTGGAAAGCTTTGCGCTCTTTGATACCGCCCGGATAACCGGTGTGCCAATAATAGGTTTTATCCTGACGTTTGTTGCCTGTGAGGACAATTTTGTCCGCATTGATAACAACAATATTATCACCGCAGTCGACATGGGGTGTGTAAGTCGGCAAATGCTTGCCGCGCAAACGCAATGCAATGAGAGAAGCAACACGGCCCAGAACCAGACCTTCTGCATCAATCAGCACCCATTTTTTCTCGACATCTGCGGGTTTGAGTGAAAAGGTCTTTTGGAGTGCCATTTTCTTGCCCGTTCCTGAAGAAATACCACGAGCCCCTGCCCGTGTTCTATGAGTTGTAGTTGTTCTAGTCGGATCAAAGGCATTCGTCAATAGATTTTATTATAAAAATAGTGTTATATTTCAATCACTTAATAAAATGGTATTATAATACCCCCGCTTTTTTAAAAGCAATTTCCTACAATACCATGCGCAAAAGTCTTGATTTTGCACCAAGCATAAGGATGATAGAGAACAATGCGGCTGAAAGATTCTCACCATACCGCAGCAACGGGGAATACTATGAAAACAGCATCGGTCTGGTTAGCGTCTGCATTTTTCAGCCTGTCGGTGACCGCAACGCCCCTGCCCTCTCTTGCCCTGAGCGCCATGGCACAGGAAAGCCCCGCTGCTGAAACCGACAGCTCACTGCTGGAAATCCAACCCGCGCAAGTGCCTTTGACCGGCGCACTCATTGAACAGTTTCTCAACAGCTACCCCGAACTGGTGCGCCTGTCCGAAACGTTGAGCGCCATTAAAACACCCGCCTCCGGCAACGATGACGCCAATGAAACCGAGGAAGACCCCATTTATGCGCTGGGCAATTATTTGAATGACCCCGAAGCCGCAGCGCAAATCAACACCGCTTTGCAAAAATATAATTTTTCATCGTTTTCAGAATGGGCAAACGTTGCGCATTCCGTAGCGCTTGCCGCCGAAGCATCCGACATGGATTCCGGCCTTGAAGATATTGAAGGCCAGAAAAAGGAAGCCATTCAAGCATTGCAAGCCGATGATACGCTGAGCGAAGAAGAAAAGAAATCCGCACTGGTAGAACTGGAACAACAATTTGCAGCCCTTGCAGAATTTGTCCCCCTGCCGGGCAATACCCTTGCCGTGCGCCCTTACCTCGACCGCATCCGCGCACTGGGGAATACGGTCGAGTAAGCTTTAAAAAGAGTTATTTCGGTTCAGAGCGTTTTCGGCTTTCCTTAAAGGATCGCTTGGTGAAGAAACATCGCCTTTTGCAACAGCTTTATCCAATACAGGAGACGCAGGCGGTGATATTAAATCTTCACGATTGCTAGGATCAACACGCCGGCCTTGAGGAGCAGAATGAGCTGTGGCCGGATTAAGGGTCAGCTGGGCAGGAGCTTCAAGTTTCAAGCCATCCGCAAAAGAGACCAAAGCAGGCGCCTCAGGCACTTTATGAATGCTCGCGGGGGCATGAGAAGATGCAAGTCTATCCAAAGGAAATGTTGCGGCTTTTACAGGCGGATTGAGTGTTTTGGCGGCAGGCGCACTGTTTAAAGCCTGATTAAATTCCGCAGCTTTTGAAGGAGAAACGGCTCTGGCAAACATGTTTTGCATAGGCAATTGATTGGTATTCACATCGAACATAAGAATAATTACGCTTTCACTGTATGAATGACTATCAGGGAATTAAAAAATATTGGAAAAAATCTTTATTCCCATTTTTAATTCACGCTTTTGCTATATTAACCTTATCCGGATTATGCAAGGAGGTTTCGCGGCTAAAGGGAAATTTTAGAACCTTATAAACAACTGAATAATAAAGTTATTTTTAGCTTTTAACGAGAGATCGGCATATCTTTCGCTATTAACCCTAGAAACAATAACCTGCCAAACCCGCTGCATATTTTGAATAAAATTATTGGCGTATTGTGCGCAATGCGCTTACACTTCAAAGCAATAAAAAGCTGTACATACAGGGGAACAGTGCCATGTCTTCAGAGCGTGAACCGGGGTTTGCAACATTGGCCATTCACGCCGGTACAAAACCCGACCCCCTAACCGGCGCGCGCACCATGCCTGTGCATCAAAGCAGCCTTTTAGCCTTTACAACTGTGGATCAGGCGCGGGATGTGTTCACTCTGAACGGCCTTGGCGCACTGCACACCGAAACCGCCAATCCAACGATTTCCGCACTGGAAGAACGCATTGCAGCTTTGGAAGGCGGCACCGCAGCGGTGGCAACCGCATCCGGCGCCAGTGCCATTCTCCACGCGTTAGGGGTCTTGCTGGAACCGGGTGATGAATTTATTACCTCTTCGCGGATCAGCGGAACAACATTCAACCAGTTTGAATCCAGTTTCCGCAATTATGGCTGGCATCCGGTGTGGGTTGATACAGAAATTCCCGGCGCCATTGAAGAAGCGCTTACGCCGCGCACCAAAGCAATCTTCATTGAATCATTCACCAATCCCTCCGGTAGCCTGACCGACATCAGCGCCGTTGCAGGGATTGCCCACCATGCGGGTATTCCCCTGATCGTGGATAATACACTGGCAACGCCCTACCTGATTAAGCCCCTGCAACACGGCGCCGATATTGTGGTCTATGCCGCAACTGCTTTTCTGGGTGGGCATGGTTTGGCGCATGGCGGTGTGATCGTGGATGGGGGCAATTTTGACTGGGCAACCAGCACCCGCTTTCCAAAACTCACCGAGCCGCGCCCCGAATATGATGGGCTGGTGTTTCATGAGACATTCGGCAATTTTGCCTATGCCATGGCCGTACGGGCGCTTGGTCTGCGCGACAGCGGGGCGTTTCTTTCCCCCACGAATGCTTTTCTCATTCTTTCAGGACTGGAAACACTCCCTCTGCGGATGCAGAAACATGTTGAAAATTCAGCCGTAATTGCCGACTATCTCAGCAATCATAAGCATGTGGCATGGGTAAATTACGCGGGGCTCAGCACCAGCCTTTATCGGCGCCGCGTGCAGCAATACAGCCCACAGGGCGCAGGTGCGGTCTTTACCTTCGGGCTCACAGGTGGCGATGAAGCCGCACTTTCTTTTGTTGAATCTGTGCAGCTAATGACCCATTCTGCCCACGTTGGCAATACCCGGTCCACGGTGCTGCACCCCTCTTCCACCACCCATGCCCATATGGCCACCGGACATAAAACGTCACTTAAGGCAGGCGGGGATGCCATCCGTATTTCCGTTGGACTTGAAGACGTCAACGATCTGATTGCGGATATTGAACAAGCCATTGCTGACAGCATGGTATAATCCGCACAGCTTCACGGATGGCCAATAAAACCGCATAAAGGTAAATTGCGCAATTGAAAGCACGCGAGAGCAAAAGCATAAAACGATCATGCTTTCGCTCTATGCAACGGAGCAACTTCTCACCGCTCCCATTAGGTTCATGCGCCGTAAAACTATCCGGCTCCGGGATCCACTTCACCCTTTTTATGGGTACTGGCAAGCGTACCCGCGCCCGGCGTTTTATCAGGATCAATCAAATGGGATTTGGCATGAGGCCCTGCCGGTGGGTTTGATTGATAGGTTTCAGGATGTGGCTGTTTCTTCTTTTCATGATCTGGCTTTTTGAAAGCGTTGAGAATTTCTTGCAGCACGACACAACCTCCATATGTAATTATTGAAGCAAAACAACGTTTTATAATGTTTTTCGGATTCATTTTACCAAGGATTGCACCAAGGAAAATGTCTTTGTATTTCTGTTATGAATAACGCGTGAACAATGATAATTGTTCCCCCAACCGACAGCATTCCAACAGCCTGAACGGGTGCGTGCTGATCCGTAGCCTGTGACGATAAAGTTTCTCTAGCGTATCCGAGGGAGGTGAGTACCGGAGCGCAAAGAAATTAATGCTTAACGTCCACCCCAAAATACCGTTCCTGAATACGCTTTAGTGAGGTGGAAAGTGTTGGTTGAATGAGCACCGGAACGGAATGTACATGCAGTACATGAGTACCGGAGCGCAGAGAAATCAATGCTTAACGCCCACTACAAAAGACCGCTCCTGAATACGCTGTAGGGAGGTGGAAAGTGTTGGTTGAATGAGCACCGGAACGGAATGTACATGCAGTACATGAGTACCGGAGCGCAGAGAAATCAATGCTTAACGCCCACTACAGTAGTATTCAGCGGCTATACCAGAGGCGGGATGTATGCGGCGGCTGCGCATAACGCAGGTGGATACGGCCTTTGGTGTCGAAATAACCGGCAATCGCCCCTACCCCCGCAAGATGGGTTTTATCCAGCACGACGGTTTGCGCACCGCAGAAATCGGGGGATTCAAGCCGGGTCACAATGAGAGCCGCAAGACTGCAATCTTCTTCAAACGCCGCCGCACGCCAGAGCAATGCCGCACGCTTGCCGGAAGGCATCGGCGCTGTACACCCGGCAAAATCACACCACACGTCTTGCGTAAGCGAAGCATCGCGTCCGGTGCGCGCATCACCATCCGCCAGCAACCAGTTCTGCGCTTCAAACGAAGAACCCCGCGCCCCCACCAGACGCAACGTGCCGTCAGGACTACGCAGCGCCATGCTCTGCCCGTTCGGAGCAATAAAAAAATCCATTTTTTGCGGGTTCAGCGCCAGCACAAACCCGATTAACAGCGGGAGAATACCCAGCCAGCGCAACCAGCTCATCCAGAAAGCAACCCACACCAGACCGAAAGAAAAGAAAAGCAATGCAGGTGCTGAAAACGCCGGCACCAGCATATCGGCGGCAGGCCAGCTTGCCACCCATTGCGAAATATCCAGCATCCCCTGCACACCCCAGGCCATCACCTTCCATGCCCAGCCATCCAGATGGAGCGGCATCAGCACCAGTCCGACCAGTGCGGCGGGCATGATAATCAGCGCCACCAGCGGAGAGGCCAAAAGATTTCCGGCGAGTGCATAAGGTGCAAAACGCTGAAAGTGGTAAGCCGCAAAGGGCGATGTGGCAAAGGTTGCCAGCACCGTCGTAATAACTGCACCCCAAAAAATTTTCCACACCCATGAGGCTATAAAAACTTTCGGCTTTGGGCGGGCTCTGCGCTGCGCTGCGTTTGCGCTTCGGGGCTCATACCAGGCAACCAGCAGCATGACCGCCGCAAACGACATCTGGAAACTGGGTCCAAGCACCGCTTCGGGGGCCATTAAAATGACCAATGCCGCCGAAAGAACCAGATTGCGCTGGGTGATGGCCGTACGTCCCAGCATAACAGCAAGAAACACAAGGGCAACCATCAGGAATGAACGCACAGCGGGAATATCCAGGCCGGAAATAAGCAAATATCCGAATCCTGCCATCATGGCAGCAAGTGCGGCGAAGGTTTTCACAGGGAACCGCTCTGCAAGCAGGGGCAGCAAGACGCAACCGAGCCGCACTGCCATAAACACCGATCCGGCAAACAGAGCCATGTGCAATCCCGATATGGAAATGACATGGTAAAGCCCTGCAAGCCGCAGATCATCATCGGCCTTTTTGGAAATTTCGCCCCGCTGGCCATTCACCAGCGCAATGGTGATAGCGCGAGCATCGCCTTGAGGCAAAACACTCTGGATGCGGTGCGCAATGCCATTGCGTACTGTTTCAATGGCGGCTGCAATACGGTTTTCCAAAAGGGCGCTGTGTGCAGCATCTTCCAGCACCTGTGCCGAGCGTACCCGCGAACCCACAGCCCCCAACTGCTGGAAAAAAGCCGTACGCGCAAAATCATAGCCTTCCGGTCGGGAGGCAGCAAAGGGCGGAAACCAGAAAGCATGAATGGACACCCGGTCGCCGGTTTTGAAGGCGTAGCGTTGCGGCAGATTCACCCGCACCCGCGCAGGCCAGCGTTTTGGCGACAACCGATCCACATGCCGCACATCCAGCACAATGCGGGAGCCTCTGGCACGCTTTTCCGAATGGGCGACCACGCCTTCCATCGTCAGCCAGAGCGGCCGTTCCAGCTTGGGCGCTGCAACCATGGCCGTTCGGATTGTGGCCAGCGTAAATCCGGTTGCCACCATGAACACCAGCAATGCCATAGCAAACCATAGCCCGTATTTCCGCAGGAAAAACACTGCAACCGCACTGATGCCCAAAAAGGAACTTGCTTGCACAAGAGAGGGATCCTGCGGGGCTGAAAAAAACAGCAGCACCCCCGCCAGCGCGGCTACAGGCAACCACAACGAAAACCGTTGACAGGCTTCCTCGCGTTTAAGTGCCGTGTGAACGGCCTGCTCTAATTTGCGGGAAAGAATCCATTTTTTTCCATACCACAGATAAGCAACCGCCTGCCCTGCCTGAAAAGCAGTGTAACGGGGCAACATCCTTGTTTGAAAATTAAGCTTGAACACAGACTGCGCAATTTAAATGGACGTAGGCTCTTGAAAAGAAGCCGTGTTTGTTTATGGGTAAAAGAACGTTTTTTTGGAATGCGGATTCTGGGCGCAATCTGGCTCAGTTCCTCCCTCGTGTTTATTGGTTTTTTAAAGAATGTCCAGACCTGTTATCACGCGCTTTGCGCCTTCCCCTACCGGATTTTTGCACATTGGTGGTGCGCGGACAGCTCTGTTCAACTGGCTGTTTGCCAAATCAACCGGCGGCAAAATGCTGCTGCGTATTGAGGACACAGACCGCGCCCGCTCCACGCAGGAAGCCATCAACGCCATTATTGACGGCCTGAAATGGATGGGTCTGCAATGGGATGACGACGTTGTATTCCAGTTTGCCCGCGCCGACCGGCACCGCGCCGTAGTGGAAGAATTGCTGGCAAAAGGCGCCGCCTACCGCTGCTATGCGACCCCTGAAGAGCTGGAAGAAATGCGCACCACGGCGCAAGCAGAAGGCCGGCCACCTCGTTATGACGGACGCTGGCGGGATCGCCCTGCGAGCGATGCCCCTGAAGGCGCAAAATTTGCCGTTCGCCTCAAAGCCCCCCAGACGGGCGAGACCGTGATTGAAGATCAGGTGCAAGGCCGTGTCGTGTTCAACAATGCGGAACTGGATGATCTGGTGCTGCTGCGCTCGGACGGCACCCCCACTTATATGCTGGCGGTGGTGGTCGATGATTTTGATATGAATGTCAGCCACATCATTCGCGGCGTGGATCATCTCACCAACGCAGCGCGCCAGACACAAATTTATGAAGCCATGGGCTGGGACGTGCCGGTTATGGCGCATATTCCGCTGATTCATGGCGCAGATGGTGCCAAACTTTCCAAGCGCCACGGTGCGTTGGGAATAGAATCCTACCGCGAAATGGGCTATTTACCCGCTGCACTGCGCAATTATCTGGTACGGCTGGGCTGGAGCCATGGGGATCAGGAAATTTTCTCCACCGATGAAATGGTTGAACTGTTTGCTATGGCCAATGTAGGGCGTTCAGCAGCGCGATTTGATACGGCAAAGCTTGATAACCTCAACGGCCATTATATCCGCAACACGCCCGATGATGAACTGCGCACAGTCTTCGCCCAGAGCCTGCCCTATTTGCCGGGTGGGGAAGCTGTGGAATTTAAGCTGGATAACGGCCTGTGGGATGCCTTTAATATGGCACTTCCCGCTTTGAAGGAACGCGCGAAAACTTTGAACGATCTTGTTGCAGGGTCTGCCTTTTTTCTGGAAAACCGCCCGCTGAAGTTTGATGAAAAGGCAACTGCGCTGCTGAATACCCAAAGCCGCCAGCTTCTGGGGCAACTGGCCGATCAGCTGGAAGCCCTGCCGGAATGGAATGCGGTTACAACCGAAGCTGCGGTGCGGCAGTTTGCAGAATCGCAAGGGGTAAAACTGGGACAGGTGGCGCAACCCTTACGCGCTGCGTTGACCGGACGCGCGGTTTCTCCCCCCATTTTTGATGTGCTGCATATTTTGGGACGCGCGGAATCCATCGCACGCTTGCGCGATTGCGCAATATAGTTTAGCTCTTATGGTATAAGGAAAAATTGTCTATGAAATGGAAAAATAAAACCATTTCTTACGACAGCTTTTCTGCATACAGCATAATCTTAAACTTTCATGTTTAAGTCTGCTGAGCATCGCGGTGAAACATCATCAACGCGAGAGCGTCTCTGTGGGAGGTAAGCATATGACAGATAAAACCGGCACAATCAGCCTCAATGGCAAAGAACACAATTATCAGGTTGAAAGCGGCAGCATCGGCCCTGACGTTCTGGATATTGGCAGCCTTTATAAAGATACAGGCGCATTCACCTACGATCCGGGCTTTACCTCCACCGCCAGCTGCCGCTCGAAAATCACCTTCATTGACGGTGATAAAGGCGTGCTGCTCTACCGCGGCTACCCCATTGAACAACTTGCCATGAATGGAGATTTTCTCGAAACCTGCCATCTGCTGCTTTACGGAGAACTCCCAACCCCCGCACAAAAGGTGGATTTTGACTACCGTGTGACACGCCATACCATGGTGCATGAGCAAATGTCGCGGTTTTTCTCCGGCTTCCGCCGCGATGCGCATCCGATGGCGGTCATGGTCGGCGTTGTGGGCGCACTTTCTGCGTTTTATCACGACTCAACTGATATCAATGACCCGGAAGCACGGGAAATTGCCTCCATCCGCATGATTGCCAAAATGCCAACCATTGCGGCAATGGCGTATAAATATTATATCGGCCAGCCCTTTGTGTATCCCCGCAATGATCTGGATTATACGTCCAACTTCCTGCGCATGTGCTTTGCGGTGCCGTGTGAAGAATATCAGGTCAATCCGGTGCTTTCCCGCGCCCTTGACCGTATTTTCATTCTCCATGCGGATCATGAACAGAACGCTTCCACCTCAACCGTGCGTCTTGCCGGCTCATCGGGCGCAAACCCGTTTGCCTGTATTGCCGCGGGTATTGCCTGCCTGTGGGGACCTGCCCATGGTGGTGCCAATGAAGCGGCACTCAGAATGCTTTCGGAAATTGGCAGTGTGGATCGCATTCCTGAATATATTGCCAAAGCCAAAGACAAGAACGATCCGTTCCGTCTGATGGGCTTTGGGCATCGCGTGTATAAAAACTACGATCCCCGCGCGCGCATTATGCAGAAAACCTGCCATGAAGTGCTGGCAGAACTGGGCATCAAGGATGATCCATTGCTTGATGTGGCCATGGAGCTGGAACGCATTGCGCTACAGGATGACTATTTTGTCGAGAAAAAGCTTTATCCGAACATCGACTTTTATTCCGGCATTACCCTGAAAGCCATGGGCTTCCCTGCGGATATGTTCACTGCCCTGTTTGCGCTGGCGCGTACTGTGGGCTGGATTGCGCAATGGAAAGAAATGGTGGAAGATCCCGAGCAGCGCATTGGCCGCCCGCGTCAGCTGTATGTGGGCGCTCCGCAGCGGGATTATGTGCCGCTCAACATGCGCAAATAATGGTGATTACATTAAAAAGCCGCATCACCTGATGCGGCTTTTTAATGGCCAAAAGACAAACGCAGTAAGTGTTATGAATACGCTCTGGTGAGGCAGAAATGTTGGCTTACAGAGCACCCAAGCGCGGCATATTTAAGTACGGCATTGAAACGCAAAAAAATCCAATGCCTCGGCTCATCACAATAGTATTTCAGGCACTGTCTAACCCGCCAAGCTGGCTGCGTGCCGCCACAATATGTTCAGGATGCACTTGGAGCCATGCTGCAAAATCCAGCAAAAGCGGTTCATCGCTGAGCATATAATCATACACCGCCTGAAGAAAGTGCGGGTCTTGCGCGGCATCGCGGATGGATCCGGCATCAACGCCCGTTAAATCCATAAAGCGTTGCAGTTTTTCATCGTCATTGAGCAAAAAAACCAGAGCTTTGACTGCGGTTTCCTCACCATCAAGAACATATTTCTGTTTTATCATCTGATTTTTCTCATTTATTTGCTAAATCTCAACCAATTCATTTTACATTTTAAAGATATAGAAGTCTGTCGTAACACATTTTTTAGCAGAATAAAAAATGTGGCTGGGGTTTCGCTGAAACACAATACGCATGACCGTACTTTGGGAGTTGGAGTAGCGCATGGCAAAAACGGTAATGATTGTTGAAGATAATGAACTGAACATGAAACTCTTCAACGACCTTCTGCAAGCAAATGGCTACACAACGGTGCAAACACGCAACGGGATTGAAGCCATTGCCCTTGCGCGCACCCACCATCCTGATCTGATCTTGATGGACATCCAGCTGCCGGAAGTTTCTGGTCTGGAAGTCACCAAATGGTTGAAAGAAGATGAAGAACTGCGCGATATTCCCATTGTAGCAATTACTGCCTTCGCTATGAAGGGCGATGAAGAACGTATCCGCGAAGGCGGCTGTGAAGCCTATCTTTCAAAACCGATTTCGGTTGTCAAATTTCTGGAAACCGTGAAGCACTTTGTTGCCGATGTTTAGTTTTGCGAAAACAATATCGGTTAAGCTGAGCGTCATATAGAGGTTTGTGTTTGTTCTAAAGGGGGAGTATTTCCCGCATGACTGCAAGAGTTCTGGTTGTTGATGATGTTCTCGCGAATATCAAATTGCTCGAAGCCCGTCTGACAGCGGAATATTTTGAAGTCATGACAGCGATGAGCGGTCAGGAAGCATTGGATATTTGCTCCCGTGTGCAGTGTGACATCATTCTGCTGGACGTGATGATGCCGGGGATGGATGGTTTTGAAGTGTGCCGCCGCCTGAAAGCGGATCCACAAACCCACCACATTCCTGTTGTGATGGTCACTGCGCTGGATCAGCCTTCCGATCGCGTTAAAGGTCTTGAAGCGGGCGCAGATGATTTTCTGACCAAACCTGTTTCCGATATTGCGCTGCTGGCGCGGGTGCGCTCTTTAACCCGTCTGAAAATGATGACCGACGAATTGCGGATGCGCGCCCACACCAGCCGCCAGATTGGTATTCCCGATGCGCTGGATGAAGCCGTACGCGATGACGGCAATAACGGTCACATTCTGATTGTGGATGACCGCCCCAGCTCCGCCGACCGGATGAAATCGGCGCTGGAAATTCACAACAAGATTGATATTGAAACCTCACCGCAAGAAGCGCTGTTCCGCGCCGCTGATATTGATTATGATCTGGTGATTATCAGCCTTGGGCTCACGGATTTTGACGGTTTGCGCCTGTGCAGCCAGTTGCGTTCGCTGGAACGCACCCGCGGCGTACCCATTCTGATTGTATCAGAACTTGAAGATACCGCTCGCTTGTTGCGCGGTCTGGATATGGGGGTGAACGATTATCTTGTACGTCCCATTGACCGCAACGAACTGGTAGCGCGCGCCCGTACTCAGGTGAAACGCAAACGCTACGCCGACCGCTTGCGTTCCAATTTCCAGCAGAGCATGGAACTGGCCATCACCGATCCGCTGACCCGTCTGCACAACCGGCGCTATATGGAAATCCATCTGGGTACTTTGCTGGAAAAAACCCGCGAAGCCCATCGCCCGCTTTCGGTGCTGCTGGTGGATATTGATTTTTTCAAAGCCATCAATGACACCTATGGCCACGATGCCGGTGACGAAGTCCTCAAAGAATTTGCGGCGCGGCTGCGCTCCAGTGTGCGCGGGGTTGATCTGGCTTGCCGCTTTGGTGGCGAGGAATTTGTCATTGTGATGCCGGAAGCTGATCTTTCCATTGCCAGTGCCGTGGGTGAACGGCTGCGCCGCCGCATTGCAGGGGAAACCTTTGCCATCAACAACAATACCCAACGCATTGAAGTTACTATTTCCGTGGGCGTTTCCGTACGCCAGCCCGAAGACACAACCGCCGATCCGCTGCTGAAACGCGCCGATCAGGCGCTTTACCGGGCAAAACGTGACGGCCGCAACCGCGTTGTGGCAGACGCCGCATAGTAGCATTTATGAAACGGCTATCGTTTTTATCATTGAAAAAATACTTTACGGCATGAAAATCACTTTTTTGCCGTAAATTTTTTGCTAATAACAAAGGGGTAGGCATACCCGCTATTTTCCTCATGCATTCTGGAGTTAAAAACCGTGGCAAACCGCTCTGCCTTTACCTGTGTTGCACCTTCTTTTTCCCGCGCTCTGCGATACAGCAGCCTGTTTTGTCTGGGGCTGTTTTCTGTGCTTCCCGCGTCAGCGCAACAGGTAGCTTCTGTGGAATGGCAGGAACGGTTTGACAGCACCTCCAGCGCCACCCGCATGGAAACCCATCATATTCCTTTGCTTTCAGAGCAGACCGTACAAGCCACCGAAGCCGCATTGCAGCATTATATGGATATTGAAATGCGTGGCGGCTGGCCGCATGTTCCCGCAGAGCAGGTTCTGAAACTGGGTGTGCGTTCCCCCGCAGTGGCTCTGCTCAAGCAGCGTCTGATTGTATCCGGCGATATGCCGCCAAACGCTGGCACCAGCGATGTATTTGATTCTTATACTGATTCAGGCGTGCGCCGTTTCCAGACCCGCAACGGGATTATTGCCAATGGGATTGTGGATAGCATTACCTTGGCAGCCATCAACGTTTCGGCATCGGCACGGCGTCAGCAGCTTGAAACAAATATTGGCCGCTTGCGCGATATGGCAAACCGTGTCAGCCGCAACCAGCGCTTTGTAATGGTGAATATTCCCGGTGCGGAAATTGAAGCGGTGGAGCAAGGTCAGGTTTCCACCCGCCATGCGGCTGTTGTGGGCAAGATTGACCGCCAATCCCCTGTGCACAGCGTGACCATTCAGGACGTGAACTTCAACCCTTTCTGGACAGTGCCAACTTCCATCATCCGCAAAGACCTGATCCCGATGATGCAGAAAGATCCCGGTTATCTGACGCACAACAAAATCCGCATTTACGATCAGCGCAGCGGCAGCGAACTGGATCCGCAGCAGATCAACTGGAATTCCATGGATGCCATGAACTATATGTTCCGCCAAGATCCGGGTGATCTCAATTCTATGGGCAGTGTGCGCATTAACATGCCGAACAAGGATGCCGTCTATATGCACGACACGCCTTCCAAAGGGCTGTTCGGGGAAAACTCCCGCTTCCATTCATCCGGCTGTGTGCGGGTACAGAATGTGCGCGAGCTGGTAGAATTTCTGCTTAGACCCAATGGCAACTGGTCTCGGCAGCAGATTGACGCCGCAATCCGTTCCGGTGAGCGGGTGGATGCAAAGCTGGCTTCCCCTACTCCGGTGCATTGGGTGTATATGACCGCGTGGGTTTCTCCCGATGGGATTGCGCAGTTCCGCAATGACATTTACAAAAAGGATGGCATTGATGAACTCGCCGCCCTCCAATAGGGATCACGGCAACCTCCAGATTTATTATGAACTGGTGCCGGTGGGAGCGTATATCAAGGTGATTGCCATGGAAGCGCGAACCGGCATCGAGGTTTCGATTGTGGGTGCCGCCCGCGCTCCACAGGCCGACTTACAACGCCTTGCTCGCACCAAGCTGATACGCAAACTGCACGAGCTGGGGATTATTCAGCGGTAAGATGAATAATCATAATTGCTGTAATTCACCTGCCCATAAGCGGGGTAAGCTGATTGTTCTTCACGAGCCACGTAATAGGCATCTTCAGTAGTTTTGCCTTCATTGATAGCTTGTTGCTGATAAGCATAAATGACATTTGCACTTAAAACACCTATTTCTTCTGCTTGAAGAACATCACCGGGAGGATATTTCAGCACAACTGAAAACCGTGTTTGTGCATCACTTGGCGCATGAAGAAGTGCTTCTCCAACGGAGTTAAAGGCTTGAGAAATAAACGTTCTCCCATCAGACCCACTTGCTTCAATATAAACGCCTCTAGAGTTATCGCTGGTTAATTCGTGGCGTATAGGTACGTTGGAAACATAATTCCTCCGATCATAAGGCCCTATCATTTGGGTCGCAAGGAGGCGAACAGTGTTTTGTTGGGCATCAAAAGGCCCATATGCTCTTGTTGGCGTATAGGATGATGAGGCGTAACCGGCTTGAGCAATCGAAGCAGAGTTGGGCGTCCATGTTGCTGGAGCTGGAGCGGCTGATGTCGATGCAGAACTTGGAGTCCAAGTTGGCTCACTAGCACTTTGCAAATGGGGTAACATGTACTCAGGAGTATAGTTTATAGGGGAAACACCAGCTAAATTTGCTTCTTTTTGCTTCAAACGAATTGTTTTATTATCAAGACGTGTAGGCGATCTAAACTCATGAGCATAATCAGGAGGGCGGTTTACGATAACTGAAAAACGTGTATGTGGATCACTCGGCGCATGCGCTAACGCCTCGCCTAATGTTGCAAACTGGTCTGACAAAAATTTTGTAGAAGAGTTTTTATCATGTGCTAAAATATAAACACCTGCAGAAGCGTGATCTGGTGCTCTCTGCTCAGTTACCCGAATATTAGAAATATCATGATTTCTGTTTAATCCAACCATTTGTACTGGCTGCAGAGAAATCATGCCTTCCACCCCAGCAAAAGCACCATAACTTTCAGTGTTTACACGCTGCCTGTTTGAAGCTCTCCTCGAATACCTTGGCATATTTTGTGTATCGAAAGACTGAATACTATTACGATCTAACGCTGTAATCTGCACTTTCACATTCCTCTGTTTTACCAAGCTACGGCTTAACCAAAAAGAACTGCCATTGCTTCAGTGTGAACCTAACCCTATGCGTGGGAGTGTTATCATAAAAACGACTCCAAAAATACGGCTTTGCTAACTGATTAATGATGTTGCGTTATTTTGGTTTGCCCATAGAATGATGGAGAGGTAAGCCATTGTGGCGCATTTTGTGGTACAGCGTGTTTTCCGTCTGAACCGTGCAAGGTAGTGGCGGATGTTGGCATTAA
>JBMDXK010000023.1:0-137723 GCA_048594375.1 Methylopilaceae bacterium | reverse complement strand
GCTGTGAATTTTGCACCACCGGCTTCCGCCAGAATTTTGGTAATCGCTGCGGTCAATGAGGTCTTGCCGTGATCAACGTGACCAATTGTTCCAATATTACAATGCGGCTTATCGCGCGTAAATTTCTCTTTTGCCATGGACTTAACTCCATTCTTTCTAAAAATTAAAAATTAATGATTAAGCATATTTTGCTTGAATTTCATCTGCAACGTGCTGAGGAACAGGCTCGTAATGATCAAATGTCATTGAGAACTGAGCACGTCCCTGTGTCATAGAACGAAGGTTATTTACATAACCGAACATGTTGGCCAAAGGCACTTGGGAATCGATAACAGTGGCGTTACCACGGGCATCGGTACCACGGATCTGACCACGGCGTGAGTTCAAGTCACCGATCACGTCACCCATATAGTCTTCAGGGGTTAGCACTTCCACTTTCATGATCGGCTCAAGAAGTTTTGCACCACCTTTTCTCAACGCTTCACGAAATGCTGCGCGTGCTGCAATTTCAAAGGCCAAGGCAGAAGAATCTACATCGTGGTATGCACCATCAACGAGTGTAACCTTCACATCAACAACAGGGAAGCCAGCGAGAACACCAGAGCCCATGACGCTTTCAAGACCTTTTTGAACGCCAGGGATATATTCCTTAGGAACAGCACCACCAACGATCTGGCTTTCAAAGCTGTAACCTGCGCCTGGCTCATTTGGCTCAACAACAAACTTTACACGTGCGAACTGACCTGTACCACCAGACTGTTTCTTGTGTGTATAATCAATTTCAGTTGAGCTTGACAGAGTCTCACGGTAGGCCACTTGCGGCGCACCAATGTTGGCATCAATTTTATAAGTACGGCGCAAGATATCAACTTTAATATCGAGGTGAAGCTCGCCCATACCTTTAAGAATTGTCTGACCAGACTCAGGATCGCTGGAGACGCGGAAAGAAGGATCTTCTGCAGCCAGTTTGGACAATGCAATACCAAGTTTTTCTTGATCTGCTTTAGATTTTGGCTCAATTGCAATCTCGATAACAGGCTCAGGAAATTCCATCTTTTCCAAAAGAACCGGCTTCAATGGATCACAAAGAGTATCACCTGTACGGGTTTCTTTCAAACCTGCAAGAGCAACGATATCACCTGCGAATGCTTCTTTGATTTCTTCACGGTTGTTGGAATGCATCAAGAGCATACGACCAACGCGCTCACGACGATCTTTGGTAGCATTCAAAACCTGCATACCACTTTCCAGCTTACCGGAATAGATACGGCAGAAGGTAATCGTGCCGACAAAAGGATCGTCCATGATTTTGAACGCCAGCAAGGACATGGGTTCATCATCGGAAGATTTGCGAACTGTTTCTTCTTCAGTTTTAAGATCAATGCCTTTAATGGCAGGCACATCTAAAGGAGAAGGAAGGTAAGCGACAACGGCATCAAGCAAAGGCTGCACGCCTTTATTTTTAAATGCTGTTCCGCAAAGAACAGGAATAAAAATGCGCTCGACAGTTGCTTTACGAATAAGGCGCTGCAATGTTGCGATATCTGGCTCATTGCCCTCAAGGTAGGCTGCCATAGCATCGTCATCAAGTTCAACGGCAGCCTCAATCATGGCTGTGCGGTATTCTTTGGATTTTTCGAGCATATCGGCAGGAATTTCAACTTCGTTGAATTTCGCACCGAGAGATTCGTCTTCCCAAACGTAAGCAACCATTTTTACGAGGTCGATGACACCTTTAAAGTCCGCTTCGGAACCAATAGGCAACTGCACAGGAACAGGACGTCCGGCAACACGATCAATAATCATGGCAACGCAACGATAAAAATCAGCGCCGGTTTTGTCCATTTTATTTACAAATACGATGCGTGGAACATTGTATTTATCAGCCTGACGCCATACTGTTTCTGTTTGTGGCTCAACGCCTTGGTTACCATCGAGAACGCAGACAGCGCCATCAAGCACACGCAAAGAACGCTCTACCTCAATGGTAAAGTCAACGTGACCTGGTGTATCAATAATATTCAGACGGTGATCGTTCCAAATACAGGTGGTAGCAGCAGAAGTAATAGTAATACCACGCTCCTGCTCCTGTTCCATCCAGTCCATAGTGGCTGCACCATCATGAACTTCACCAATTTTATGGCTCTTTCCGGTGTAGTAAAGAACACGCTCGGTGGTGGTTGTTTTTCCGGCATCAATATGTGCCATGATACCGAAATTACGGTAGTCTTTTAATTCATGTGTCCGAGGCATCGGAAAGATCCTTAAAACCAGCTAATTACCAACGATAATGGGAGAACGCACGGTTAGCGTCAGCCATACGATGGGTATCTTCACGTTTTTTAACAGCAGTACCACGATTGTTGAAAGCGTCGATGAGTTCACCGCTCAACTTGTCAATCATGGTTTTTTCATTGCGTGCACGGGCTGCATAAATCAACCAGCGAATGGCGAGAGCCTGACGGCGTTCTGCGCGCACTTCAACAGGCACCTGATAGGTTGCACCACCCACGCGCCGTGAACGTACTTCAACGGCGGGAGCTACGTTTTCGAGAGCTTTGCGAAACACTTCGATAGAAGGCTGTTTCAGTTTTGCTTCGACAGTATCCAGCGCACCATACACGATGGATTCAGCAACGGATTTCTTACCATCCTGCATGACGCAGTTCATGAACTTGCTGACGACAATGTCAGAGAACTTGGGGTCAGGAATAACTTTTCTGCGCTCAGCGCTATGACGACGTGACATCTCAAACTATCCCTTATTTCGGCCGTTTTACGCCGTATTTAGAACGACGTTGTTTACGGTTCTTAACACCTTGGGTATCAAGCACACCGCGCACAATGTGATAACGCACACCTGGCAAATCTTTTACGCGGCCGCCGCGGATCATCACAACGGAGTGTTCCTGCAGGTTGTGGCCTTCACCAGGGATATAGCCGATAACTTCAAAACCGTTGGTCAAACGTACTTTTGCAACTTTACGCAAAGCGGAGTTTGGTTTTTTCGGAGTTGTTGTGTAAACGCGTGTGCAAACGCCACGTTTTTGTGGGCATTGCTCCAGCGCCGGAGCCTTGTTACGCACCTTCGGACTTTGCCGGGGCATACGAATAAGCTGGTTAATAGTGGGCATACTGAGCCTTTAGCTTCTCACTCATAGAGAGTTCAAAAAGAAACAACCGCACATGTCTATTAAACAAGGCGGAACCAAAACAGAGGACGAAGAGGTTTTAAAACTTCTTCATCATGTCTATTGAGTTTTTTTGAGATGATACTTAACCCGTTTAGAAAAAAGACATTTTCCAAAAGCGGACTATGGGACCCAAACTCGATATGCGTGAAAATAGCGATGAGTCGGCATTTCGTCAACCCTTGAAAAGCATTTTGCCTTTTATTTCTTATTCATTGGGTACTGAAAATGTCCCTAGGATACAAAACAAAACCCGTTTTTCCGCATTTAAAAAGGAAAAACGGGCTTTCATTACTGAAAACAACTTGGATAGAATACTATTCTATACGCTGTGTTGTATTTTCCGCGACATTTTGACTCAAAGGACGGCGGGTTAGACTCAAATGGCCATGCAGTTTGATTCGAAATGACTCAAGGCGTCTTTGTTTCGGGAAGCTGTAACCGGATGTGCAATTCCTTGAGCTGTTTTGATGTGACCGTTGATGGTGCGGCCATGAGCAGATCTTCGGCTTTCTGATTCATGGGGAAAAGCACGACTTCCCGCAAGTTTTGTTCGCCGCACAGCAGCATGACAATCCGGTCAATACCGGGTGCAATCCCGCCATGGGGAGGCGCGCCGTAGGTGAGCGCCCGCAGCATTCCGCCAAACTTTGCTTCCAGCACATCCTCGCCATAACCCGCCAGCGCAAAAGCTTTACGCATCAAGTCAGGGCGGTGGTTTCGGATAGCGCCGGAAGAAAGTTCAATGCCGTTGCAGACAATATCGTATTGGAAAGCTGTCATGCCTAGAATGGCGGCCTCATCGCCTGCATCCAGCCTCATGAAGGCATCCACGTCAAAATTTGGCATGGAGAAAGGATTGTGTGAGAAGTCTATTTTCTTCTCATCTTCGTTCCATTCGTACATGGGGAAGTCGGTAATCCAGCAGAATGCGAACTGATTTTCGGCAATGAGTTTCAGTTCTTCACCAATTTTCGTGCGCGCAAGACCGGCGAGTTTTGCAGCTTTTGCTTCCGTATCGCAGGCAAAGAAGACGGCATCGCCTGCATTCAGCTTACATTTTGCAACAATTTGCTTCTGCACTTCGGCAGGAATGAATTTTGCAATCGGCCCCTTACCTTCAAGGCCATTACCGGCATCTTCAAAGATAATATAGCCAAGACCTGCGGCACCTTCGCCACGCGCCCAGTCGTTGAGTTTGTCGAAGAACGAACGCGGTTGCGAACCGGCGCCGGTGGCAGGGATGGCGCGCACGACCCCGCCCTGCTCGATAACACGGCGGAAGGCATTAAAGGTGACTTCCGGATGCAGGAATTCTTGTGTGACATCCTGAATAATGAGCGGATTGCGCAGATCGGGCTTGTCATTGCCATATTTAAGCATGGATTCTTTATAAGGAATCCGCGGGAATTTTTGCGTGACCGGCAAGCCGTTGCCAAATTCTTCAAAGACATTGCGCAGCACAGGTTCAACAGCCTGAAACACGTCTTCTTGTTCAACAAAGCTCATTTCAATATCAAGCTGATAGAATTCGCCTGGAGAGCGGTCGGCGCGGGCATCTTCATCCCTGAAGCAAGGAGCAACCTGGAAATAGCGGTCAAATCCAGCCACCATCAGCAATTGTTTGAATTGTTGTGGTGCTTGGGGAAGTGCGTAGAATTTACCGGGATGTATTCGGGAAGGCACCAGAAAGTCCCGCGCACCTTCGGGGGAGGATGCGGTGAGAATGGGTGTCTGGAATTCAAAGAACCCCTGCCCTTTCATGTGGCCACGCAGCGCGTCAATAATCTGTCCGCGCAGCATGATGTTGCGGTGCAACCGTTCGCGGCGCAGATCAAGGAAGCGGTATTTCAGGCGAATATCTTCGGGATATTCTTGATCGCCAAACACGGGCATGGGCAGTTCGGCGGCGGGGCCAAGCACTGTCAATGCGTTGATAACGATTTCGATTTGTCCTGTGGGGAGGTCGCTGTTTTCGGTTCCTTCAGGGCGGCGGTTTACAACCCCGTCCACTTTCACCACCCATTCGGCGCGTACTTTTTCCAGTTCGGCAAAAGCAGGGGAATCGGGGTTGGCAACCACTTGTGTTAGTCCGTAATGGTCGCGCAGATCGATAAACAGGACGCCGCCATGATCCCGCACACGATGAACCCAGCCGGAAAGGCGAACAGTTTCACCAATGTGTGTTTCGCGCAAGGCACCGCAGGTGTGGGAACGGTAGGCGTGCATTATCCTGTCCTCAAGATTGCAAGGTATAAAATTTATTGTGTAACGGCGAAAAGACAGCGTTGCTGTCTCTGTTATGATTCCATAAGGATCATACACCAAGGGGCAAAAGCACATGCTTAAGGCGCTTTTGTCAAGTTATCGCGGAGTACAAAATGCACATTTCGTGAATTTTGTTACTTTTATATTGTTTCGACTCTCGCTATAGAAAAGCATGATTAGAGATACATTAAAACTTGCAGCGGCGTGTGAGCGCTTTGCCAAAGCTTCTTTTATTACGGTTGATACGGAATTTTTGCGTGAAAGCACGTTCTGGCCGAAGTTGTGTATTGTCCAGATTGCGGACGAAGAAGGCGTTGAAATTATTGATGCGTTAGCGCCGGATATTGATCTTGCGCCATTGTTTGGTTTGCTGAAAAACAAGGATGTGCTCAAGGTTTTTCATTCCGGGCGGCAGGATATTGAAATATTCTGGCATTTGGGGCGCACAATTCCAGAGCCCTTGGCTGACACGCAGATAGCGGCGATGGCTTTGGGTTATGGTGAATCGGTTTCTTATGAGCAGCTGGTGCAAAGCATCACGGGCAATCAGGTTGATAAATCGTCCCGCTTTACGGATTGGAGCAAAAGGCCACTTTCGGAAGGACAGCTTGCGTATGCGGCAGCGGACGTAACCCATCTGCGCACGGTTTATGCGCATTTGTCTGCTCAGCTTGCGGATAAAAACCGTGAAAGCTGGATTGCCAGAGATTTGGCTATTCTGTCCGCGCCGGAAACTTATATGCAAAAGCCGGAAGATGCGTGGAAGAAGCTAAGAGCGCGGATTAAAAAGCCGCGTGATCTGGTGTGTCTGCAAGCGGTTGCTGCGTGGCGGGAAGAGGAAGCGCAAAACAGGAATATTCCCCGTGGACGTGTGATGAAAGACGATCAGCTGGTTGATGTGGCCTTGCGTCATCCGGCATCGGCGGAAGCGTTGGCGCAATTGCGGGGTATGCCGCATGGGTTTGAGCGCTCTGCTTCTGCGAAAGAGTTGTTGGCAGCCATCAAGCAAGCTATGGCTGTGCCGCAATCTGATTTACCGCGGATTGAAAAAACGCGTTCATTGCCCACCAGTGCGGCAGCGACCATGGAGCTGTTGCGGGTGCTGTTAAAGCTGGTGGCGGAAAAGCATGGTGTTGCCCCCAGAATTCTTGCGAGCAGTGATGATCTTGAAAACATTGCTACCCGTCCTGCAGAAGCCGTGGCAAACATGGAAGCGTGGCAGCAAGAGATTTTTGGAAAACCGGCTTTGGCACTTTCGCAAGGGAAGCTGGCTTTTACACTGAAGAACAACGCAATTGTTATATTGCCATTGTAAGATCAGATGCAAAACACGGTTGCGCCTGCTTTAAGCATGGCTTTTCCTGCGAGCGGTGGAAGGCGTGGAGGAAGGCTCACCCATTGCAGATTCCGGTTTATAATGCCATTCATCCACGGGGCGCCCTGCAATGAACACATTATTATCCAGCTCGTCTTGCTGTAACAGCTTGCGGGCTCTGTTATAGTGTTCAAGCTGGCCTTCAAAACTGGTTTGCCTTATTTTATAAGGAATAGACCGAATTTTCTGTGCGAGATGACTACGCTCTTGTCCTTCTGAGTCCAAGAGAAGAGAGGCAGGAATAGCTGGCTTGACAGGTGGCGGTTGCGCTACAATTTTCTGTGCCTGATTAAAGTTCATATCAGAAACCGACCGTTGAAGACGAACACGATCTACAGCCGAAACCACTCTGCCAAGCTTTGAAGTGTTAAGGCAGCTTTTGACGCGCCGTTTCAAGCGCGAGAAGCTCATTATCGGTTAAGCGGTATTCATCAAAAAACGTTTTCGCATCAATAACATGCGCAAATTCAGGAGTGTTATGTTCTGGCAATTCGGCTGTGCTGTGCCGTCGATGGGCTGCATCATCCGCCGCCGCTGTCATTACCACTTGTGGCGTGGCATCTGTATCATCAGCCCCATGCAGAGAAAATGGCAGAGCATCTTCGCGCGGTTCAACCTGCGTAAACCTATGACTATCGGAAAGCGCAGACGCTGAATGACGGCGGGAAGATGCTGTGCTGAGCGGAGTATCAAGACTGTTCTGGCTGAGATTGGCATCAGAAGCAAGAAGCGGAGCAGTCTCAATCCCTGATCCAGAAGAGTCTGTCTTTGGATATTGACGGGATAAAAAGCGCCGCATATTTTGCGATGCAATGTTTCGTTCAAACGCGTCGTTATTTTCAGAAATATATTCTTTGAAAATTTCAGGTTGAACGCGCATTTCTTTTCCTTACACACAAGCACGTATTTTTGGAAAAGTTACGAGCGATCAGCTATCCTGACAAGTCATTTTTATAGATGCGTTTGAGATCAGCTTTTGATGAACCGGCTTCCCGTTTGATGGCTTCGGGTGAAAGTTCCCCATGGTAATTTGGCACGTCTTTCATGGGTTGCAAATCCGCATCCAGAACGGCGCGTTCGTCAAAGATGAAGCAGCCGCCCTGCCATTTTTTGCTTTGGTTTTTGGTATCTTCAAAATACTGCAAGATACCGCCTTGCAGGTGATAAACGTCTTCAAAGCCTTGGCTTTTCAAATAGGCGGTTGATTTTTCGCAGCGGATGCCGCCGGTGCAGAACATGGCGATTTTCTTGGATTTGTCTTTGAGATGCTCGTCAGCCCATTGGGGAAAATCGCGGAAACGCTTGGTATCAGGGTTTACGGCATTCTCGAAGGTGCCGATCATGACTTCGTAATCGTTGCGGGTATCCACCACAACCACATCAGGATCAGCAATCAGAGCATCCCAATCTTTGGGAGCCACATAGGTGCCGCAATAGCGATCCACATCGAGATCTTCCACGCCCATAGCCACAATTTCTTTTTTGAGGCGTACTTTCATTTTGTTGAAAGGCTGGGTTTCGGCATAGCTTTCTTTAATTACCAGATCCGTGATGCCATAGATTTCAGCGAAATGCGCAAACAGGGCATCAATGCCTTCCCGTGAGCCGGAAATGGTGGAGTTGATACCTTCCGGCGCAAGCAGAATGGTGCCTTTCAAGCCGTGTTCATTGCAAAATGCAAGCAGTGGCGCTTTGATAGCGTCATGGTTTTCAAGCATACGGAACTGGTAAAAAGCGGCAATAACCACAGGCAAACTGTTCATGGAAGGAAACCCGAAGAAGAATTTTTCAATTGCATATGAGATATAGCGCTTTTAGCAAAAATGTAAACATTTTTGGCATGTTTTAGCCGTACCGCCACACAGAGCCAAAGTTATAGAAAATGATTATTGTATCAGAACCCGGCTAGAGCGCGTTCTTTAATAACAATTTCAGAACCACACCCCAAGAGCCGCGCCAGTTGTTTGAGGCGGTTCCCCACACGCACAGAGGCAAGATCTGCAAGCGTAGCCGGAAGTTCCAGCACAAGCGTATCGTCTTTCATATAAAGCGCTGTTTGCGGCAGAATATCTTTGACGCAAGGGGCGAGAATAAAGGCAATCCGCAAGATACCGGCCAGCACCCGCGCATGATCCAGAATGCGGGTTGTGGCGAGTTCGCGCAAGGGTGGTGGTTTTTCTTTGCCGGAAATGCCTTCATGGCGGTGATAAAGCACCATAGCAAGGAAAGCTTTCCCAGAGTGGTCAATGGCGGGGAACGTGGCATTGATAACAATATTCATGCTTTGCTCACCGCGATAATCCGGATGGACCCGCCATCCCACATCACTCAGGAAGCAGGCGGCATGGCGCAAGCGTATTTCTTCGGGTGTTTCGTCAAAATCGATGCTTTCAACGAAGCGGTTACTCCACGCAATCAATTCCTGATCCATTGCCGGTGAGCGTGAACGCAGGAAACCAAATTCGCGCACAGCAGCAAGCAGGGGATCAACCTGCCGTTGTTCAGGGCTGAGTTTTGAAAACAGCAATCCTTCGCGCACGCCAAAAGCGGAAAAGACAATTGCGGAAGGCTTCATGCGGCGGATAATATTTTCCAGCACCACAGCGCCATAAGGCAGCAGTGTCTGCCGTTCGGTTGAGAGTTCTTTCACCCCCTGCAAGCTATCCAGCGCACCGCGCCGCAACAGACGGGCGAAAGCAAGGGCTTCTTCGGCGGGCAGTTGATAGTGGTTCATCACACGCAAGGGATAGCCCATTTGCTCCATGTGCAGCTTGGCGAAAGCGCGCCATGTGCCGCCCACCGCATAGAACATGCGCCCTCGTGCGGCTTCAAGGCGTTCCATGCCTGAAAAGGAATCTTTCACCAGCCTGTCGGATTTCAGCAAGGAGCTGTTGGAGTTGTCTTGGAGGGTCAGGCCACCAAGCGGCAAGGTGATCCCCTGCCCGACCTGACGGTTGGCAACCTCCACCAGTTCGAGGCTTCCGCCACCCAGATCGCCCACAAGGCCGTCAGGTTGATAAATACCGGCAATGACGCCTAGACCCGCATAGAGTGCTTCATCCTGTCCACTGAGCAGGGAAAGCGGCACGCGGCAGATGGATTCGGCCTCACGGATAAAATCCTGACTGTTGCGGGCGTCGCGCACCGCAGCAGTGGCAATAACAAACACATCGTGCAACTGCATCTGGTCGCACAAGGTGCGAAACCGTTTGAGCGCATTGAGTGCTTTTTCAACACCGCTTGCGGCCAGTTCGCCGGTGGAAGCCACGCCCTTTCCCAGAGCGCATTGTACTTTTTCATTGAACAGGGTTGTGAAATTGGGATGCAGTCCCTCATAAATCACGAGCCTGACGGAATTGGAGCCGATATCGATAACGGCAACGGGCGCACAACCGGGCAAGCGACCCGCAGGCGTTCCTTGAGCAAGGCAAAGATCGGACACGCAAGACTCCTCGCGTTTGCTATAGCCGAGTTGCAATAAAAAAGTTTCGGTAGAAACCCGGCTCTCCTGTGCCACGGGCTTTCCGTGTGCGTGAGCAAGTTTGTACGCGCTCACAAGCCTAAAGGCAAGAGAGCCATTCGCCTTAACCTCACCTTTTTCCCCGTGCGAGCGGTTTTGGCGGTGCCTCTTTCAGTGATTTTCCCCGTCCTGAAAGGCTGGGGTTGGTCATGAAATAGCGGTGTGCGTTGAAGGGTTCTTCTCCTTCGCCCAGCATGATGCGTTCGGAAGAGCCGTCGGGCAGCACACGCCAGCTTTGTTCATTGTCTTTGAGATTGGCGAGCATGATCTGGTCGAGAATCTGTTCATGCACCGTGGGGTTGAGGATGGGCGCCATGATTTCCACACGGCGATCCAGATTGCGCGGCATCAGGTCTGCGGAAGCAATGTAGACGGCTGCATCGGGATGGGGCAAGCCATGCCCTGCCCCGAAGCAATAAATCCGGCTGTGTTCAAGGAATCGCCCCACGATGGATTTCACGCGGATGTTATCGGAAAGGCCGGGAACGCCGGGTCTGAGGCAGCAAATCCCGCGGACCACCAGATCAATCTGCACACCGGCGCAGCTTGCGTCATAGAGTGCATCAATGACCACCGGATCCACCAGCGAATTGAGTTTGAACCAGATAACACCGGGGCGACCGGCTTTCACATGCACCATTTCGGCTTCAATATGGCTGAGAATGCGGTTGCGCAGGGTGTAAGGTGAAAGCGCAAAGCGTTCCAGTTCAGCGGGTTCCGCATAGCCGGTGATGAAGTTGAACACCTTGGAAACGTCACGTGCATAGGCCGGATCGGCGGTAAAGAAGGAAAGGTCGGTATAAATCCGTGCGGTCAGCGGATGGTAATTGCCTGTTCCCAGATGGCAGTAAGAAACCAGTTGGCTGCCTTCCTGCCGCACCACCAGCGAAAGTTTGGCATGGGTTTTCAGCTCGATAAATCCATAGACCACCTGTACACCGGCGCGTTCCAGATTGCGCGCCCAGCGGATATTGGCCTCTTCATCGAAGCGGGCTTTGAGTTCCACCAGTGCGGTAACCGATTTTCCGGCTTCGGCGGCTTCGGTCAACGCGCGGATAATGGGGCTGTCGGAAGAGGTGCGGTAAAGGGTTTGCTTGATGGCCACCACATTCGGATCACGGGCGGCCTGTTGCAGGAACTGCACCACCACATCGAAAGATTCGTAAGGGTGATGCACCACAATGTCTTTTTGCCGGATGGCGGCAAAGCAATCGCCGCTCAATTCGCGGATACGTTCGGGGAAGCGCGGATTATAGGGTGAAAACTTCAGCGCCGGGCGGTTGAGATTGACCACTTCGCGCAAGTCGGCAAGGCCAATCAACCCGTCCACCATAAAGATTTCATCGCCGGTTACATTCAGCGCATTGGCCACAAAGCGGGTAAGAATGGGCGGCATATCCATGTCCATTTCCAGACGGATAACCGAGCCATGCCGGCGCTGTTTGAGCGCGGTTTCAAACAGGCGCACCAGATCTTCGGCTTCTTCTTCCACTTCGATGTCGGAATCGCGGATAATGCGGAAAGCCCCGTAGCCTTGCAGCTCATAGCCGGGGAAGAGGCGCGGCACAAACAGCGAGATCACTTCTTCAAGCGCAATATAGCGCACCTGTTCATCGCCCATATCATGGTCGGGCAGCCGCACAAAGCGATCCATTTTGGAAGGCACGCGGATAAGGGCTTTTCGCGCTCGCCCATCGGTCATGCGGGTGAGATAAAGCGCCAGCGTAAAGCCGAGGTTGGGAATGAAGGGAAAGGGATGCGCCGGATCAATGGCCAGCGGTGTCAGCACCGGAAACAGATAATGGATAAAGTGGTTTTCCAGCCAGGCATATTCCTGCGCGGTAACCGTGTTGCCTTTCACAATTTCGATATGGCTCTGGCGCAGTTCTTCCAGCAGCCCTGTAAGACAATCCTGTTGGCGTTTTGCCAGAATAGCCACCATGCGGCTGATGTCGCGCAGCTGCGAAGCGGGATCTTTTCCGTCGGGGCTGGGCAGAGCAATGGCAGAACGGATTTGCCCTTTTAATCCTGCCACCCGCACCATGAAAAATTCATCGAGGTTAGCAGCAGAAATGGAAAGAAAGCGCACGCGTTCCAAAAGCGGATGATTGAGATTGCCTGCTTCCTCCAGCACCCGATTATTAAAGTGCAGCCAGGACAATTCCCGATTGATAAACCGTTCGGGCAAATTGCGCAATTCACTGTGGGAGATGGCAACTGCGGTGTGATCGGGTGGTGTGTCTGCCTGTGGGGCGTCGGGTTCTGGATTCCGCTCTGCAATCTCGAGAGGAGAAGGCATTTCAATATCCGAAACATCTTCAATCAATGCGTGAGGAATATCCACGGCTTCCACAATATCGCACTGAACAAGAATGTCTTCTGCTTCCAGAGGCAACGGCACATCATCTTCAGTAACCAGCGGCGCGTTTTCGTCATCGGCACTGAGGATATAGGCGCTCTGGGCGCGGCTTTTGCGTTTTGGCGGCTCACGGCGCGCCTCTTGCAGCGGAGGATGAGCGGGCGCAGCCACGGGTTCAGCGGCGATGCCATCGGCAGCAGGTGCCAGACCGCCGAACAGATCGTCATTTCCTGCATTCATGCGTCAAACTCCTCAAGGCGCGCCAGAACCTGCGCGGCAATCGGACGGGTAACGCGGCGTCCCAGCGCCAGTGCTTCCCTGTCCAGTTCGTTCACCAATACGCGCGCCATACCCGGCGAGCGTCCCATGCGCCGCAGCATATAATCAATCACATCCGGCTCCACATGCAATTGCCGGTCTTTGAATTGTTTCAGCAACACCGCGCGCATGAGCGTGTCATCGGGTGCGCCGAGGGTGATGTGGGGCAGCGCCCGCAGCCGCGATGCTAAATCCGGCAGGGTTGGCCAGAAAAGAGTGACATGTTCCTGCCCTGTTAACAACAGCCATGCCCCGACTTCGCGCACCGTATTGAGCAGATGGAACAAAGCGGCTTCACACACCCCGCTGGCATCGATGTCTTCCACCACATAGGCCGCATCTTTAACCAGTTCCAGTGCGTTGAGTTCCGCAGCCTTTACACAGACAGCCTGCGCTTTTTTCGCCCAGATTTCCGCCAGATGGGTTTTGCCACTGCCCCAGGGGCCTGTAAGATACACCGCGCGGGTTGGCCATTCCGGCCAGCGGGTGATGCAGGTGTGCGCCGCAGCATTGGCATCGTTGACAAAGAAATGCGCGTCATCCATCTGGGGCTGCACCGTAAAGTCCAGCGGCAGTTGGGAAGGCATCGCGCAATCGCGGCTGGTCATGCGTCCCCCTTGCCTTGAAGGCCGGTATAAAACGGGCTTTGCAGATATTTATTCAGTGCAAAGCGTACCAGAACCCCGATAGCGGCAGCAAGCGGCACCGCCACCATCATCCCGAAAAAGCCCATCAGATAACCGAATGCGAACAGGGAAAACATCAGCCACACGGGATGCAGTCCCACCGAACGGCCAACGAGCTTGGGCGAAAGAATATTGCCTTCAATGAATTGTCCGACACCGAAAACCACCAGCACCGCACCCAGCATAATCCAGTCGGTACCAAACTGCACCAGCGCCACGCCCATTGCAATCAGCAAGCCCACCAGAGAGCCGACAAAGGGAATAAAGCTGATAATACCGGCAACAAGGCCGATCAGAAGGCCGAAATTCAGCCCGACAATGCTCAGACCGATAGCGTAAATTGTTCCCAGAATGATGCACACCAGTGCTTGCCCGCGGATAAAACCGGCGACAGCCCGATCCACTTCTGATGCCAGTTGCCGCAAGGTTTCGCGGTTGCGGCGGGGCAGCCATGTGTCGATTTTGATGAGCATTTTATCCCAGTCCACCAGCATGTAAAAGGCGACAACCGGCGTTACCAGCAGCAAGCTGAACACGGAAATCAGCGCCTGCCCGCCTGACCAGATGGTCGGGATGAATGAGCCGAGCCACGAAGCCCCTTGCGACATCAAGGGGCCAATTTGTGACTGGATGGAGCTGGCGCGGCTGCCGAGGAGATCGCGCACCCATTGCTGGCCGGGGCCGGCAATCATTTCCTGCACTCCGTTCACATATTTGGGCAAATTCTGCATGAAGCCGTCAAACTGTTCCACCAGAATAGGCACAATAACCAGTATGGACATTACCACAAACAGTAAAAATCCCAGCAAGATAACGGAGGTCGCTGCAAGGCGGTTCAAGCCCAGTTTTTCCAGCCGATCCGCAATCGGATCAAGGAAATAGGCAAGCGCCATCCCTGCCACAAACGGCATTAAAATTGCGCTGAACATCCATAAAAACAGGATAAACAGAGCAATTGCACCAATCCAGAAAATTACACGCCGTTGCAGATTCACGAAACATCACCATTTAAAAGCCAAAACAAACTTATAGCGAAACCGTAATGAAGGATAATGGTTTCGCTCTACATTCTTCTTTAATACCGTTTTTCACAAAAAAATTCTTTCCACATCTTGGCTCAAGAATTTCGTGTGAGGAGTCGAGAACAAGAATTTTAGAGCATCGCAGCGCAGCATACTTATAGTATGTGAGCAGCGGAGCACATAAAATTTGCCGTTCGCAGACCGTCAGAATAAATTCGCCCCCCTGAATCCGCTGTGGCGCGGGGAATAGTGCGGGTATGGTAAGCATCGAAATGGAGCGTACTCGAAGTACATGAGCAGCAGAGCGCAAAAAATCAATGCTAATCCCCTTCATAACTCCTGCCCCCTGAATGCGCTGTGGGGCGGAGAGTAGTGCTGGTTTATTGAGCACCGCAGCGCAGTGTACTTAAAGTACATGAGCAGCGGAGCGCAAAAAAATCAGTGCTAATCTCCCCCCACAGGAGTATTCAGCGACATATGCCGCAGCCATTCAATCAAATAGAATAACACCGAGGCAACGGTCAAAGCTGCAACGAGCCATGTCCCCACTATAAACATGTTGCCTAAAGTGATGCCGTAACCGTAGCCGCCTAAGACCATGGCAGCAAAGGAGATTTGGGCGACAGTGTTTAGCTTGCTGATTTTCAGGGGTGCGATGGTGACGGGTTTATCCATGAGCCAGGAGAGCAGCACCGCGCCGATAATCATGACATCCCGCGAGACGACAGCGATGGTGAGCCAGGCGGGAATGGTTTTGACCATAGCGAGCGCCACATAGATGGAAACCAGAAGAGCTTTATCGGCGATGGCATCGAGATAGGCGCCCAGTTCGGTGCGCTGATTCCATTCGCGGGCAAGATAGCCGTCAATTCCGTCGGAAATACCGGCAGCCAGAAACAACCAGAAGGCGGCAAAATAATTTTCGCTGCTGATGAGCCACACCACAACAGGCACGCATAAAATGCGCAAAACAGTGATGATATTGGGCAAATTCACGGCTGGGATACCTCACACACAGTTACAAGAATGATTATTAGATAAGCACGGCTTGAACTTTTTTACATCTCTTTTCCATCAATGTGAGCAGAAAAGATTGCAAGGGGGCGTGAGAATTGTTAAGAGCCGCATAGAGTATTGTGGAGAACTGACCATGACCGGATCAAACAAGGGAATGACCTACCGCGATGCTGGCGTTGATATTGATGCTGGCAATGCTTTGGTTGATGCCATTAAACCGCTTGTACGCGCCACGCGCCGTTCGGGGGCGAATGCGGAAATCGGCGGCTTTGGCGGCTTGTTTGATCTGAAAGCCACAGGCTTTAAGGATCCGGTGCTGGTTGCGGCAACGGATGGTGTTGGCACCAAGTTGAAGATTGCCATTGCCACGGGGGTGCATGACACGATCGGGATTGATCTGGTGGCCATGTCGGTGAATGATTTGATTGTGCAGGGCGCGGAGCCGTTGTTCTTTTTGGATTATTTTGCGTGCGGACGTTTGTCCACCGGCGATGCAACCAGCATTATCAAAGGTATTGCAACGGGTTGCTTTGAGGCTGGCTGCGCCTTGATTGGCGGTGAAACCGCTGAAATGCCGGGCATGTATGCGGATGGTCATTATGATCTGGCGGGTTTTGCAGTGGGTGCGGTCGAGCGGGATCAGATTTTGCCTCGCAAGGATGTGAAAGCTGGCGATGTTCTCATTGGTCTGCCGTCATCGGGCATTCATTCCAATGGCTATTCGCTGGTGCGGCGGATTGTGGAGCATTCCGGTTTATCGTGGGATGATGCGGCGCCCTTCCAGCCGTCCACTTCTCTGGGGCGTGCTTTGCTGGTTCCTACGCGGCTGTATGTGCGTCCGGTGCTGGCGGTATTGCGCGCCACACAGGCCATCAAGGCGCTGGTGCATATTACCGGCGGCGGTTTTCCGGATAACATTCCGCGCGTTCTGCCGGATAATCTGGATATTGAGCTGGATCTGGATAAGGTTGATGCTCTGCCGGTGTTCCGCTGGCTTGCCCAGACCGGAAACGTGGAACCGCTGGAAATGCTCCGCACGTTTAACTGCGGTATTGGCATGGTGGCGGCGGTTGCAGCCGAAGATGCGGATAAAGTGGTCAAAGCCTTCAATAAAGAAGGCGAAAAGGCGATTGTGTTGGGGCAGCTGATAGAGCGCCGCGGTGAAAGCGCAGAGCGTCTGCACCTTACCGGCACTCTGGATCTGGCATTCTAAGGATCAGCCTTCATGAACACAGCATCCAAAACCCGCGTAGCGATTTTGATTTCTGGCCGTGGCAGCAACATGATGTCACTGGTTGAAGCGGCGAAGCATCCTGATTTTCCCGCGGAAATTGTGGCAATTCTGTCTAACCGCCCGGATGCGGGTGGGCTGGAATTTGCGCACGTCAACGATATTGAAACGCGGGTTGTCGATCATAAAGAGTTTCAGGGGCGTGAAGCGTTTGATCGTGAAATGGATGCGCAGCTTAAAGCGCTGAATGTGGAGCTGGTGTGCCTTGCCGGTTTCATGCGTTTGCTCACCCCGTGGTTTGTGGAACAATGGGAAGGCAGGATTTTGAATATCCACCCTTCCCTGCTGCCGCTGTTCAAGGGCTTGCATTCCCATGCACAGGCGTTGGAAGCGGGCGTAAAAGTGCATGGCTGCACCATTCATGTGGTCACACCGGAAATGGACGCAGGCCCCATCATTGCGCAGGCGGCGGTGCCGGTTCTGTGCCATGACACGCCTGAAATATTGGGTGAACGGGTGCTGAAAGCAGAACACACGCTGTATCCTGCGGCACTGGCGCTGTTTGCCTCCAAACAGGCATGGCTGGAAAACGGCCGCGTTGTTTACGCTCAAAACCTGCGTGAACTCACCGCAAAACCTTTGATTTCCCCACTTGTAGAAACCCATCTCCCCTGATTTTCAATAAAATACACCACAAGCCCGGCATAAACAGCCTCGTGCTTGTCACCCCCCCTCAGAACTTCCTCTTGAATGCGCTGGGGTGCGGGGAATAGTGCGGGGATGGTGAGCACTGCAGCGCAGCGTACTTAAGGTACGTGAGCAGCCCCGGCATAAACAGCCTTCCGCTCGTCACCCATCCCTCAGAACTCCCCCTCGAATGCGCTGGGGTGCGGGGAAGAGTGCGGGGATGGTGAGCACCGCAGCGCAGCGTACTTCCTGTACGTGAGCAGCGGAGCGCAAACAGCCTCGTGCTCGTCACCCACCCCAGTAGCATTCAACCTCTGCAACGGGTGTAGATGTCTTTGGCTTGAGGAGTAAGGCGTGATGGCACCTGCTGGGTACGGGCGTAAGCAACAAAATCCTTTTGTTCCATGACTTTTATTAGACCTGTGGCGTAGCATTGGCAGGCGGGATAGGTTGGTGTGGTGTGGGGTACTTCGCGTGAGAGGGCGAGCATACAGCTGTCCATGATGCGGGTGCGCACCTGATCGGAGGAGAGTGTTTCCTGTGCGAGGGCGAGCGATGCACCCAGCATTCCGAACCCGCACAGAGCAGCAAGAACAGCATATTTTCTCATGGATAAAAGACCTTATGAATGAGGCAAGAACGGCTTTGGTTTGATTCGCGTGAAAAGCGCAAAGGGTTGTGCGGGTGTTTTACTGCAACAAAACATGCACTTCAATGCCGATATTATGGGCGGCATCTGCAATCAGATGTGTTTGATAAAGCTTTAGTAAAATCATTGTTTTAAGGAGCCGAGGGGGAACCCTGTGTTATTCTGCTGGCATGACTTCGTTGCCGCTGGATTGAATAAGTGTGATGTGCTGGGTTTCCACTGCAATTTTGCCGCTAAATCCTTCTTCGGCAGCCTCAATGCAAGCATGGTGGTAAGCGGGTGCATCGCCGCTGCTTGCGGCATCGATAACCGGCAGACCGGCGGCATTTCCGGCGAGCAGTGTCATCATGCGCATCATTTGCCAGGTCATGAGCGGCAGGGAAGTGCTTTTGCGGGTTAGCGTGGGTGCAACCATCAGGGCGGTGAGGCGCGCACTGCGTCCTATATAATCATCAACGCCACTTCCTTGCAGGGGAATGTGTGCCACTTCCGCCAGAATGCGGGTTGAGCCGAGCGGTATCCCCTGCTCTACTTCGATAACACTCAGCCGCGCTGCCAGTTGCGTAACATCCATACCGTTTTTGCAATCGGGCAGTACAATGCCATCGGCGCGCAGAACCGCAGCACACACCAGATCATCAAAATGCGCGGGGTGGCTTAGGGGATGCACTTGCAGATAGAGTGGCATTGCAGCGGCAAGCACAGGCCGCAGAGGATAAAGTGTCTGGATAATCGCTTTGCGGGCAAGCGCAAGAGCATCGTCCTCCACGCTGGCAATATCCAGCACACAGGCTTGAGCGTTGGCAGCAAGGGCATCATGCACGCCGAGCGGATGGGTGGCAGGAATCCGTAAAAAAGCATCCATGATGTCAATTCCCCCAATGCAACGGCTGTTTTTTTTAAAAAAGTCGGCTGATTTTCTGATAAAAACCGGCGGTAAAATATTGATTTAGGGTAGATTATTCCACCATGTTAATTTGGAAAAGGAATGTAAAGTTTTATGCCGCCGTGTGAACGTTATCTTTTAATCTTGGCTTGGGGCAAGCACAGTAGCCTGTAAAAAAGATGATGCGTTCGTTTGAAGAGCGGACTGTGTTATTCTTCTCCCCCGCGTGAGGGTGTTTGTGCGTCAACGATAATGTCTTGTTCTTCACCGGCAACAATGCTGAAATCTTTTTGGAAGTTTTTGCCATCCACCCGCGCCAGAGCGGTATAATCTCCGGCGGCCAGCACAACGCTGCTGCCGAGTGTATCTTCACTGACGGTATCGCCGCCCGGCGTCAGGATGGACCAGACAATATCGCCAGTGGGAGCATCCTCACCCAGCTTCAGATTCACCCGTCCGGCTTTGTGATGCACTGTTGCTTCAATCAGTTTTCCGGGCTGAACCACCACTTCAGAAACCACGCGGGCGTTGGCTTTGCCATAGATGGAGGTGATTTGGTAGGTTCCGGCTTCAAGGCGCACAATTTGTTGTGGCTGGATATTGTCGGCGACAATCTGTTCGCCATTTTCTTCCAGGCGGGAGACTTCAAATTCCAGTTCGTTTTGTGAGATTTCCACATCGCCGACCATGCCCGTCAGCCGCAGCGCACCCACTTCCAGATTGATCCGTTCGGCAAGCGCAGTGTTGCCAAGGATGATATGGCGTGTGGTGCTGGTCAGGCCATAGGTTACATGAACAATATAGCCCCCCGGATCGAGTGTGAGGAAAAGCTTGGCATCGTCGGATTCGGCTACAAGGGCATAATTGCCGAACAGGTCGGATTGATCGGAAAAGACGCGCCATTTTACACCGCGTTCGATGAGGGGGAGTTTTTCCCCGAAACCGGCGGTGAGCGCCAGAACGGTTTTGGAAGGCGCGGCGGGGCTGACGGGCGGCAGGTCAGAGTTGAACGACGCAGCAGGCGGCGGCGGTGTTTCCTGCGCACCCGCATGACCATGGGCGAAAAGACCCAGCGCAAGCAGCGCGATAATTCCTTGCCTTAACATAACCCGATTGCCTTTATTGTTTTTGAACCGTACATGCACACACCACTTATTGCTTATTCAAGACCGTATTATGGCGCTTTACCGCGCACCCGCCTCTCTTTAGGATAGAGCGGAGTTTCAGTAAAATGATTATTTCATTGGATGAAACTCTGCAATAAAACAAAGACTTATAGCCTGAGACAGATCATCATTTTACATGTCGTGGGTTATAGGGTTTCTCTGCTTGTAACGTTTTTAATAGCGGAACACCAAAAATGCTACAGATTCCTGATTTTAAGTTGTTTCAGAAACAAAGGCTATAAACTTTTCTGGAATGGCGTCTGAACAACGCTGCTGCCGCACCCCTGCGGATGCAGAACCATTCTCTTAATGCACGATTGGCACAGCACATGTCTCTTTATTTTTATGAAACAGCCCGCGGTCACACTCTCCCGCACGATCCGATAAAAGCGATTGTTGCTCCCCGCCCTATTGGCTGGATTTCCACAGTCAACGCAGAAGGTCAGCCCAATCTGGCACCTTACAGTTTTTTCAATATGGTGTGCGGTGAGCCGCCTATAGTGGCATTTTCCAGTTCCGGCTTTAAGCACAGCGTGGCGAATGCGGAGAAAACCGGCGAGTTTGTGGTGAATGTTGCAACTTTTGCGCTGAAAGATGCGGTGAACCTTTCTTCGGCTCCGGTGCCAGTCGCCATCAATGAATTTGAGTTAACCGGCCTTGAAACGGCGCCGAGCCGGATTGTGAAAGCGCCCCGTGTCGCCCGTTCACCGGCGGCTTTGGAGTGCAAAGTGCTGAATATTCGGGAGTTGCATGATCTTGACGGCAAAGGCACGGACTCCTTTCTGGTATTGGGTCAGGTGGTGGCGGTGCATATGGATGAAGCATTCCTGAACAATGGCCGGTTTGATACGGCAGCCGCAGAAATCATTACCCGTTGCGGTTATATGGATTACGCGGTCACCCGTGAGATGTTCACGCTGGAGCGCCCCAAAACCTGAATGTTGAGCCACAGCCTTCTGGAGCGAACGCATAGAGCAATGCCTTGAAACAGGGTTAGCAAAACCTTGCCAACAGGATTGTTCGCACAGGCGGTTTGTTTACTCCTCGTGAAAACAAATGCCCTAGAATGCATACTGTTATCGGGAAACAAAGGCTGCCGTATTGCCGCCTTTAAAGACCTTAAAATGGTTCCGGTAACGTGTTTTTTATCCCTTTCGTTTTGAAAAGGATAAGTGCTTTAAAGGATGTTTGGATGTTCGAGAGAATTGGGCTGCGTGGAAGAGACGATACTGCCAATAGCTCTGCGAATCAGGAATTAGAAGAGACGGTGCCTGCACCGCACGAGCCTTCCAAGGGGCGTGTGGCTCTGGCGCTGGGCGGTGGCGCAGCGCGTGGCTGGGCGCATATTGGCGTTATCCGCACGCTGCTGGCAGCGGGGTATGAAATTGATGTGATCGCTGGCACTTCCATCGGCGCTGTGGTGGGCGGGTGTTATGCTGCTGGCAAGCTGGATATGCTGGAAGAATGGGCGCGCAGCCTCACCAAACGGCGGGTGTTTTCGCTGCTGGACATCAGTTTTGGCGGCGCGGGTCTGATAACCGGCAACCGGCTGCGCCAGATTCTCACCAACGATATTGGTGAAATCATGATTGAAGATTTGCCATTACGGTTTGCGGCCATAGCGACGGAAATTGGCTCCGGCCATGAAGTCTGGCTTACCCATGGTCGGCTCACCGAAGCCATCCGCGCTTCTTACGCGCTGCCCGGCATTTTTCAGCCGGTGCGCATTGGTGGGCGCTGGCTCATGGATGGTGCGTTGGTCAATCCTGTACCTGTTTCAACCGCTCGCGCGTTGGGTGCGCATCTGGTGGTAGCGGTAAACCTGCAAGCGGATATTTACGGGCGCGGCGCTGTGGTTCCCAGCCACGGCACCAATGAAGAAGATGAAAGCGGCTTCACGCTCTGGCAGGAACAGCGCCAGCAATCCCGCTTGGGCTCGGCGCGCTCTTTCCTGAAAGGACGTATCAAAGACCGCAACAGCGGAGGGCCGCCGGGGATTCCCACCATCATGATTGAGGCCTTCAACGTGACACAAGACCGGATTGCCCGCGCACGCCTTGCCGGTGATCCACCCGATATTGCCATTACGCCACGGGCAGGAAAAATCGGCCTGTTCGAGTTCCACCGCGCAGAAGAGGCCATTGCTCTGGGCGCTGAGGCAACCGAGCGCATGTTGCCCGCGCTGGAAGAAGCCAGTCTTTCTCTAGGTTAAAGGAGCGCGGGTACGCACAGGATCCAGCGCATCAAACAGGAGCAATCCAGCCAGAAAGCCACCAATATGCGCTTGCCAGGCAATGGATTGCCCTTCACCGGCCATCACGGCGCTGATGCCTAGACCAAAATTAATCAGCAGCCAGATGCCCAAAAACGCAATAATTTGTTTTGAGTACAGCATTTTTGAAAGCGGAACAGCGGCGACTCTGGAAGCGGAATCGTCTGTTTCGGGAGAGTGCCGGAATGGATCCAGTGAACCGTTTTTGGCAAAAATAAACCGGCTTGAGGCGGCCATCAACCCTGAAACAACGGCCGAAGCACCCAGCATGGGAACAGGAGATTGCAGATTGGTAACCCAATGAAACAGCGCCCCTGCAACCGCGCATAACAACGCCAGTACCAACAGCCTGCCTGTACCGAACCGGCGCGCTACGGGTGTTCCAAAAGCCAACAGCCACAAGGAATTGACAGCAACATGCACCCAATCTGCATGGAGAAAGGCATAGGTTGCAAATGTCCAGATTTTACTGCCCATGGCGCCCGGCCATAGTTCAGCACCTGCATAACGGGCTGGCACAAAGGAAAAGGTATACATAAAATGCGTGAAATTTTGAGGATCCAACAATCCGCCCAGCGCATGGATGGCCACAAATGTGGCAGCCATGGCAACTATAACACCGGGAATGCGGAAAATCGGCTCGTTCATGGCGCTCACGCTTTCAAAAAGATGCCATGCGGTTATGCCACCGCCCTTGCTGTGCAGACAAGGATTCTTTTTAAACAGGAAAGCTGCCCAATTATGAAAATTTGCGCCCGATTACTGTTTCATAAAGGGATAGCTGAACGCTTTTTCATGAAACACATTATTTACATTTCATGTCAACAAGTTGAATTAAAAGGATAAAACGTATTTATCGGGTTTTTTACATTAACCTTTGCAAAAATGGAACACCCGCAAGAAGTGTTGAGAAATGAACACTTGAGCATAGCGAATGCTGTATTTTTGCTGTATAACAACGTTAATTCTGGGGATAAAAACCATGTTCCGCACACAGGAGCACAAGAATGTGGCACGTTCTGTGCTTAGTTGTTGAGTAGATAAGCGTCCCTTTATCTTTTGGATCAATTCGAGAATAGCATTATGAAGCACGCCGCTACTCAGGAAATCTTTTCGTATTGGAACACGCTGCGCGCGGCGCGTCCTGCGCCATCGCGTACGCAGATCAATCCAACGGCTATTCCTAAAATTCTGCCCGATATTTTCCTGCTGGAAACCAACAGCGAAGGCGAGCTGATATTCCGTCTTGCTGGCACCCGGCTTTGTGCTTTGTTTGGACGCGAACTCAGAGGCACAGCATTCCGGGATTTGTGGCTGGCGGGCAGTGAATATGGCGTGGATGATCTTGCGCACACTGTACTGGAAGAAAAGGCCGCCGTGGTTGCCGGTGCGGAAGGCTTTGCTTCCGATGAACGCGGCTGCAATCTTGAACTCATTCTTCTGCCGCTGGATCGCATGGGTGCAGAAGGCACCTGCATTGTGGGTTGTCTTTCCGCCTCACCTATTCCTGAATGGTTTTCCATTTATCCGCTTTCCAGCGCCTTTTTGAAAACCACCCGTATTTGCTGGCCCAGTGGCCGCAAAGATATTATGGAATCAGGGCTTGTCCAGGCTGGCAATGATGATTACGGACAAAAAGATATCGCTTATCCTGCCAGTGTCCGGGTGGGCAGTTTTGTGGTTTATGAAGGCGGTCGGCAAAAATCCTCTTGAGATTGATTGCGATTGAGAACGGGTTTATACCGCCGTGTAACCATGGCTCAAGAGCAGGATGCGGCACCGAACGCACCATAGCTGGATGTCTTGCCCTGAAAAGCGTCTAAAAATTTTCCTGTCAGATCTAACGGAAAAAATGACAATGCAATGAGGCCGTTATCACGCGGCTTTTGTTTTTGCTTCAATCTGATTGATGGCATCAACAATTGCGTCGAAAATCAACAGGGTTGAGGCGTGGCGCACGGGGTATTCGCGCACGACTTCCAAAGGTGCCAGTATTTCCCATTTTCCGGTGGGGGGTGCTCCTTCTTCCTTCAGCATGGCATACATGGTGCGGCGCAAATCCCGCATTTCCTGTGCCGTTGTACCAATCACCAGACTTGCCACAGCACTTGCAGATGCTTGCCCCAAAGCACAAGCTTTTACCTGTTGGGCAAAATGGGTGATGGTGTCGTCTGCCATTTTCAAATCAACTGTAAGGGTTGATCCGCATAATTTTGCATGGACGCTGACCCGCGCATCATACGCTTCAAGTTCCCCGATATGAGGGATATTTGCAGCCAATTCCAATAATTTACGTTGGTAAAGTTCAGACATCTGAGCGCAGCACCTCTTATCCACTGTGGGCAATCAGTAATTTTCCTATCCTAATTTTAAAGGTAAATATGGCATTTGCCAAATTATATCGCTATATGTTGTGCAAGATTTACCCTTTACCCCTGATTTTTTCCAAGATCAGCTTCGGGAGCGGTGCGTGCAGGAGATAACTGAAATGGCTGATGCCGGCCTTTGCAACAATGTGCGGTCTTTGACGCCAACCCATTCAGATACCCGCCCCACGGCTGCTGAAGCAGAACGGGCTGTGCGGACATTGCTGGCTTTTATTGGTGAAAATCCTGATCGGGAGGGGCTGAAAGATACCCCGACCAGAGTCATTAAAGCGTATAGCGAATTGTTTGGCGGCTATGGGCAGGATACTGCCGATGTGCTGGCGCGGCAATTTCAGGAAGTGGGCGGCTATCAGGATATGGTGCTGCTGCGGGACATTTCCTTCTTTTCCCACTGCGAACACCATATGGTGCCGTTTTTTGGCAAAGCGCATGTGGCCTATTATCCCGCAAAAGGCGTTGTTGGTCTTTCTAAAATTGCCCGCGTGGTGGATATTTTCTCGCGCCGTCTGCAAACACAGGAAAATCTCACAGCCTCCATTATGCGCGCATTGGAAGAAGAACTCAAACCGCGCGGTGCGGCTGTGATGCTGGAAGCCGAACATATGTGCATGTGTATGCGCGGCGTTCAAAAATTCGGCGTTCAAACCGCAACCATGAAATTCTCCGGTGTATTTGCGGATAATGCCGAAGAACAGGCAAAATTTCTTAGTCTGGTTAAAAAATGACCTGTGCATGTCCTGAACACCGCTTTGCTGCCCGTGGTTCTGCATCCGAGATTGAACAAGGTGCGGTGCTGATGCCACGCTTTGGCGCCGATGGTCTTATTCCTTGCATTGTGAGCGATCATGCTTCCGGCGAGGTGGTGATGTTTGCGCATATGAATGCGGAGGCTTTGCAGCTCACTCTGGATACTGGCATTGCACATTACTGGTCGCGCTCGCGGCAAAAACTCTGGCGCAAAGGTGAAACCAGTGGCCATGAGCAGGAAGTTATGGAAATGCGCGTCGATTGCGATCAGGATGCTTTATGGATCCGCGTAAAAACACGCGGCACCGGCGCTTCATGCCATACTGGGCGCTTTTCCTGTTTTTATCGCGCGGTGCAATCGGGCGGCAAGGATCAGCCCGCAGCGTTATCTTTTGTAGGCGGTGAGCCGCTGTTTGATCCACACGCGGTTTATAACAAAAAATAATCAACCAACCCCGAGTACTGCCCTGCAATGCAAGAGCCACAAGATGATTGCGGGCATGTTTTTTTGGCAATAAACCCAAGCGCCCATACAATAATCTTGCCGGGATCATCGTGCGTAAAATACAGGACTTCAAAGCCTGCATGAGAAGGCATTAGTCATGCTTTGTGGTTTGGTCATGCAGCCAATCACCGTAACCTTGGCTGGTGTGCGCAATGGGCATCACCAGAAAGGCTGGCACATCGTAAGGATGCAGCGCATGAAGCCGCGCTTCCAGCGCATCACTCAATTCTGCGCGGGTTTTTAGCAGCATCACGCATTCTGTGCTTTCCTCAAGAGCGCCCTCCCAGAGGTAGATGGAGTGCATGTGCGGCAGAATGTTTACACACGCAACCAGCCCCTGCGTCACCATTTTCTCCCCGAAAGTTTTGGCCTGCGCCACATCCGGCCATGTGGTGTACACCATTACAAAGTTTGACATGTGCGGCCTCTTCATCATTGTAGGGATTTAAGAACTCTATAGCCTGATTCGGATAATCCCATGCCCATGCGTTACCAGAAGATTGCCTTTGTCAGCAGCACAGCGCCGGAAGCCGAAGCCAGCTGCGCCCGTCTTGTTGCGCAATATGGCAATGTAGAGCCAGATGTGGCGGATGTGATTGTGGTGCTGGGCGGTGATGGCATGATGCTGCAAAGCCTGCACCGTTTTATGAAAACCGGCAAACCGCTGTTTGGCTTGCACCGTGGTTCGGTTGGTTTTTTGATGAACCGGCTTGTGTCCGAAGAAAATCTTCATGAACGTCTGGCTCAAACAGAAAAAACGGTGATTCATCCGCTATCCATGCAGGCCACCGATGCGGAAGGCGTAACCCATAAGGCCTATGCGATCAATGAAGTGTCGTTGTTCCGCCAAAGCCATCAGGCGGCAAAGCTGCGGATTACCGTGGATGATAAGGAGCGTATGAACGAGCTGGTGGCAGACGGCGTGCTGGTGGCCACTCCTGCAGGTTCAACGGCGTATAACTTTTCGGCGCATGGTCCAATTATTCCGTTAGGCGCGCCGTTATTGGCATTGACGCCCCTCTCGCCGTTTCGGCCACGCCGCTGGCGTGGTGCATTGTTGCCCGATCGTGCAGAAGTGGCTTTTGAAATTCTGGAACCGCAAAAGCGTCCTGTTGCGGCTGTTGCCGATCATACAGAAATCCGCAATATCACCCGTGTGAAAATTAATCTATCCCGCAAGATGAGCATCGCCATGCTGCATGATCCGGATTATCGCCTTGATGAGCGCATTATTGCCGAACAATTCACTCATTGAAATGGAAGAGTGCATTTTTAAGAAATGAACAGAAATCTGCTCAATTGTTCATGTTGCACTCTAACATTTTGATAAAGAATACATGTGAGAGAATATCACTAATTTAAACTTCAGCACCTTTATGAGCATGGGTGCTAATAGCATCCATAATGCCTTTCAGAGAACTATCATCCAGAAGCTCAGTCAGAGTATTCTTTGTATCCGCCTCACTTGTTTGCGCTTCGTGCATTACTTCAACGAGATCCCATTCTTCTGTGGAATCATAGTCACAGAACAAATTTTCTGCCTGCATGTCATCGGCAGTAATGGGGCCATCACCACCACTTAATTTATCATATACATCATACAATTGTCTGTCAGTACGCTGCGAATTCTCTGTAGCAGACATGAATTCTTCTTTGCTTATTTCACCATTGCCATCGCTATCCATGCTCTTGAAAAGGCTTTTTGCAAAGTCATCACCAATAGCTTTATGCTCGCTGTTTTTAATATCAAAGTTTTTACCAAAATCTTTGATATCATTCAAGCTATTGCCAATTTGAGAGTAATCCAAATTCATAACAAAAAACCTTTTTCTTTACTGGTAAATAAAACATAAATTATAAATCTGATTTATTCAATATACAGAAATATTATTGTAAATTATAATTGAATTAATACTTAATCTTATCAATTACAGCAAAAATAATACTGATACATAACGTTACTGTAATCTTTTTCATGAAGGTAGGGGGAGAAAAGATTGCTTCTTTTTATTGATGGCATGTGCTATTTCATTTAATTTTAACATCCCTCATTCCATCATAGAACAGAATTCCCATAGGATACTGGATATATTGGGTAAATTTTTGAAAGAAATACAGGCATTATAGCAAAAATACAGGATTAATTTATATGCTTTTGCAGTAATGTTGGATGTGATTCCTCTTTATGAAGAGTGTGCGATGCCACGGGTTGATTTTAACAAGCTGCGCTTTCTGGTGGTGGACGACAATGCGCATATGCGGCGTATTGTGCGCACATTGCTGCACAGCTTCGGGGTTCGGGAAGCCTATGAGGCGGAAGACGGCGCGGCTGGTCTTGAATCTTATACAGCCAACCAGCCGGATATTATTATCACCGATTGGGTGATGCCTATTCTTGATGGCATTGAGCTTACCCGCATGATCCGCAATCCCAAAAGCAGCAATCCTTTTGTGCCGATTATTATTTTGACAGGGCATTCGGAACGCAGCCGGGTGCTGACAGCGCGTGATGCCGGGGCAACCGATTTTCTGGCAAAGCCGATTTCGGCCAAATCCTTGTATCAGCGGGTGAGCAATATTGTGCTTAATCCGCGCCCGTTTATTAAAGCGGGGGATTATTTTGGGCCTGACCGGCGCCGTACGCAAAATGCTGCACTCAATTATAGCGGCCCTGAGCGCCGTAAGGGGACTGAAAACGCCGAAATTATTCAACAGCAACCGCTTTCTGATAAAGCGCGCGGCTTTGTGTAAAGCAAGCAAAGGGCAAAGCCATGGCATCCAAAAGCGGCACTACAGACGTAAAAACCATTGTCCATAAAGATCATGAAGTGATTACACCACCCGATACATTGCGCAAGCAAGCTGTGGTTATGGCGCGGCCAGAGTCGGTTGCAAATTATGAAGCACAAGCCATTCAAGCCGCCAATAAGAGCCTTGAAGCGCTTTCTTCCCACTTTGCGGAATGGATTGTTGCTGAAATTGCAGCCTTGGAAACAGTAAGCGCGGCTTATTACACAAAGCTGGATGCAGAGACGCTGGATAGCTTTTACCGCAAAGCGCATGATATTCGTGGCCACGCCACCACGCTGGGTTTTCCGGAAGCAGCGGCGATTGCGGAAGGCTTATGTCTGATTATTGAAAAAATACAGCCCCTTGAAGGCGCAACCTTTGAGCTTGTGCAAGCCCATGTTGATGCGTTGCGCGCTGGCGTGCATCACCAGATTGCGCAAGACGATAACGGAAAAGTCTTGAAAGCTTTGGCAATGGAACTTGCGGTTGCACGGCAGACCAAGTTCGGCTCGAAGCTTGATCCTGTATAGGGCAATTTGCTTCTAAAAAGACACCGCGCGCATTGGAAAAAGCCTTAAGCCTGCCGTCGTTTGCACAAATAGAAAACGCTCTGCATCAGCCGTTCTTCGGGTAAGGCTACGGCAACCACCTGCGCGCTTTCTGGAGACCACGCGGCCTATTCATCAAGCCGCGTATTCCAGCAATTTTTCCTCTGGTTGCGGCTGCAGCTCCGGTGGCAATTGCGCTTCACGCAGTTTTGCTGCCTTTTGCAAGGCTTCTTCCCGCATGGCTTCATCGGCGAACTGGCGCAATACGCCAAGCAAGGCGTCAAGGCCGTCATGCTGGTGTTGTTGGCAGGCATCCAGAGCTTTTTCCACCATTTGCCGCTGCAAGGCCACTCCTACATGGCTGGGCAATCCCACTTCATGCCATGCTTTCAAGGCAGCCGCGAAGGCGTGGTAAGCGGAAAGCGGCAGGCCGGTTTTCATATAGAGCGCCGCAAAGCCGCGTTGCGAAGCATCGTGGACAAGACCGGAAATGCGGCCAACGGTCAGGCCGGAAAGGCGTGCCAGTGTTTCTTCAAACAGAGGAATATTGCCAGAAAGCAGCGTGCGCAGCACAAAGACGGGCGTGAGCTGTCCTGTCTGGCAGATATGTTCTACCAGCACTGTCAAATCACAGGTTTCTTCGGTTGCCAGTGCCAGTGTTGCGCGGTCGCAGACATCCCGCACCATACCCGGCAGATGCAGACCATCTTTGCGTTCTTTTCCGACAATAACCGTTGCAATGGCCGCAGACATTTTCACCATTAACGTTTGCCGCACTGTCACGGGCAAATCAGAACGTTGCAGCAGCGCCTCAGCAATCGCCGATAAATGTCCGAAACGTTCTGCCATACGCGCCATGACCGAAGGGGTAATCATAATGTGCGGTTTATCCAGCAGCAATTGGCAGACCTCGTCATCGCCAAGTTCAGCCAGAGCAGCCACAACACCCGGTGAGAGGTATTCGCGGTGCGCAATCGCCAGCAGAATTGCAGGTTTGCCATCCAGTGCCAGATCAATCAAATCCGCATCGGTCAATACGGGTGAAAGGCCAACCATACAAATTGCCACGGCTTCTATATCCCGCGCCAGCGCCAGAACAATATGGTGCGGGGTTTTGCTGCTGGGGGCAAGCGCATCCACCAAAGCATGACGCACCATGATGCTGTCATCTTCCGTAAGCAGCGTTAATGCGGCCTCGGCATCATCAATTTCCTGCGGGTTGAGGTCGGAATAAAGATAGGCGCGTGCCAAAGCCCCGCTGGCTTCCGCGCGGGCGCCTTCGGGAGCGTGATGGATCCATTGCAGAAAACGCTGTATAATCATCTTAAGATGCCTCTACAGGCGTGGCCTGTTCACGGGAGGGTGTCACGTTTCGGGTAAGAAACGAGAACAGTTCAAGCGGCAATTGGGAAGAGCCTTTGTGTGCGGAAGGCTGCGTATTCCCTCCACCCCATATGTGCTGCACATAAGGGGAAACAGCGGTTGTGCGGTTGGCGCTGAACAGGGAATGGAACGCCCCACTTTCCCCCGTATCCGCGTAAGCCAGTGCGGAAGTCATGGAGGCAGAAGGAGCCGTAGTCGCGGTATTCTGCGCGCCAAAATTCGGCTGCATCCAGAAAGCCAGACCTGACGGTGCAAGAGGCGCAGAAGGCGCTTGCGCCATAGTGGGTGCCACCTGTGTGCCGTCATGCTTGCGCACAAGATTGGCATAGACTTCCTGTGCGGAGCGTGGTTTTCCACCGTTGTAAAAAATGCTGCGGTTTGCGGAGGCCGCTTGTGGAAACAGGTCATCCACGCGGCGCTCAGGCTGGTTTTGGACCACGGAAAGCAGTTGCCGCGCGCCTTGCGCCCCCATAAAATGGGCGATGTAAAGCTCGCCTTCAGTGGCATCGCGGCCGAGAAAATCTTTGAGAACAGCATTATTTTTGGCGGTAAAGGCGCCAGCCATTTTTGCAGCAATACCGGCATCAAAGCGCAGATCGAGGATTTCTTTGCGGTCAGCGGCATTGGCCACCTGAAACCGTCCAGAGGAATTGCGGCTGATTTTATCGGCATAATGTTGCAGGCCAAATTCACTGCCGGATTCTTTCATGGTTTGTAACCATGTTTGTTCAATAAACTGGAACATCCCCGCAGCGGAAGACGTGCGCGCTTTGGCATCGGCTTTCAGGCCGGATTCACGCACCGCTGTTTTCAAGAGGTAATCGAACCCGACTCCCGTAGCCGTGGCGGCTTTTTGCAAGGTATTACGGATGCCTTGCCGTATATCGCCGATAAATTCAACGGTCATGCGAGGATCTTCCCTAATTGAGCAATCAGAACATCAAATCTGGGAGGCACTACGCAAAACATGAACCCAAAGCCACTCACCATAATCCTAATTATGAAGATGTAATGTAAATTGGAGGTTAATAAGCGAATAGAAAGACTGGAAATTGAGCAAGAATAAAAATAATAGCCTTAATAAAAACACACTATTTAACACCGCATTTATAAGAGTAAACCCTTTGCAGCGAAACCTTGAACAAAAAAACCCACTATAAACAACGCAGCAGAAACATCAGAGGCTAAAATAGCCCTACTCTTTCAATAACTCAAAATTCTCAATCGTCATTCCTGCAAAGACCGGCATCCACGCCCAAAGAAACATCCAGACGCCCTTTTTATTTGCGCTCAACCCGCGTACATGGATGGCAAGTACTGGAACGGAGTATCCATAAAGTACATGGGTAGCGTAACGTAGGCAGACGCGTGCTATAGCCGAGTTCCAATAAAATAAATGTGGGAATGCCCCTTTTTTTATAGTTTCTCCACAACACAGGAATGACGCACCCACGCCTTTTAAAACCGGAAGATCTGTTTCACCGCATATCATACCCACATCAGCCGTTCCGCATTTTTGCGCACAGCGCAACAAAAATGCAGAGTGTTTTTAAGTCATCCCGAAAAAATCATACATCAAAAGACAAGCACAAGAACCCGCCAGCAATGCGCTGTGGTGAGGTGGAAAGTGTTGGGCTATTGAGCACCGGAACGGAGTGTACATAAAGTACATGAGTACCGGAGCGCAAATCGCCCGGCGCTTAACACCCACCACAGTAGCATTCAGAAATTAGTCAAAGCGCAGGTCGGTCGGATCCAACCCCTGCGGTTGTATGAACTGAACTGCGAAACCGCCTTCAAAGAGGCGCACAACAGTTGCTTGTGTTTTCCCGAGGGTGACGAGGGTGCCTAATGCGGGTTGTAAGTCGGTTTTCAAAGCAGCACCGGTCATGGAAACATCGATGATGGTGCAGAGAAATTCGCGGCCATCCTGCAAAGTGAGGCGGCCGCGGGTATTTTTAGGAGCCATACGTTCATGGGCGCGGTCTTCGGGCAGACCTAAGGAGTGGCGATTGGCAAGCCAGGTGAGCTGGGCGGCAAGTTTATCGCGTTTGTGCAGGGATGCCTGAAAGCTGAAAGCAAAACCGCGCTCTATGGGGCGGACGATGGTTCCGTCAAGACGGCCAATCTGTTCAAGGTAAACAATAACCCGTTCCCCAAGGGTACCCATAACAGGCGCAACCATTGCAACCCCGCCAGGTGATATATTTATGGTCTGGCAGGTGTATTCTTCACGGTTAGTCAGCATGTAGCGTCCGTTAAGGCTAACCTTGACACGCTGGTGCTGGCGTCGCTCTGTTTGTTTGTGCGATGACGGAACTATGGCCATGAACCCTGTACCGGAGCTTGGAAACATGCCTCAGAAGCATAGGCTCCGAACCATGTAAATGGAAAGAATTGCATCCAAAGCTACACGGCTGAGGTTAAAAAGCTGTAACCATACCCTGCAGAACTGTTCTTTCCGCGTTTTAAGCCATACTCCTGACGTATTTGGTATATTTTTTGCCGACACACATGCGTTGTGTTTGTATTTTTGCACACGAAAATCGCAAAAATACAGGGTTTTTCTCAATGGTCGCAGAATTTAATATTCCAGAAACATGGCGTATAAAACGAATGCCCCATCACAGACGTGAAAGCGCTTCCAAACGTGCGGTAGCTTCGGAAGCAGCGCCCAGTTCTTTGGCTTTTTCATACCAGTTGCGCGCAGTGTCAGCATTTCCAGCCATGCCATAAACCGGCAGCGTGCGCAAAACATTCGGATCGTAGGTTGATGCAATCCCGATTGCGCCGCGTGCATCGCCCATTTCGCTGGCTTTGCGGAACATCAGGCGCGCACTGGCAATGTCACCCGTACGCAGCAGCATTTCGCCTCGTGCCAGATAGTTGGTGGCGCCGGTTGCTTCTACTTGCGCAAGTTCCACACTGGATTGCTCGGTTTTGATCTGGGTTATCTGCGCCGCTTCAGCGCCCTCAACACCCGGAATAGGCCAGGATTTATCAATAAATTGTCCCGGAGTCATTCCTGCAAGCGTAATGGTTTTTACCAGCTTGTTTTGTTCTTTTTCCGCAGCAACATCTTTTGCAGCATCTTGTGGTTTTTGCACAGTGTTGAAGCCATTGTCTTCTGGCTTCATAACAATTTTTTCCAGCGTCACTTTACGCGCAGCATTTGCATTGGAGCCAAGATGTCCACCCTGTACCGCGTGGGCAATGGCCATATCTTCGGAAGAAACCACAGCGCTTACAGGGGAGTTTTTCCATGTCACAAGAAACAGTGCCATGGTGCCAGCCAGCAGGATAACCGCAGCGGCACGGCCAACGTAGGTGAAATGCGGCAACAGCGAAGCGCGAAACACAGGCATTTTGTGCCATGGACGCGCATCTTTTTCACCGGCGGGGTGAAGTGCAACGGGAAAATGCCCGTTCTGTTCGGTAGCGGCATAGCGCCCATGCGCTTCACGCCACAAGAAATCGGGGCAATGGGGATCCGCAGCCAGATGCGTCACAGTCTGTTCGGGCAAAACGGAAGGGCGCAAAGCCAAAGCTTCAACGGGCTGTGGTCGTGCAGCAGGCTCACGGTAAACGGGCATCTGGGCTTGCGGCACACGTATGGGCGCTGGAGCCTGACGCGGGGCATTGAACCGCGGCGCGTTGGCAACGGGGGCAGCGGGCTTCAAAGATGCACTAAGCATACGGTCAGAACAGCTGCGCGCCAAAGCTTGCAATTCGGAAATACGCGCATCAATTGAGCGTTCATCGGATTTATTCACGTCACTCAACTCCACAATAAGAATTTTTATTTACCGGCATGATGAGCCGTTTTGATGGGTATAGGCATGGCATTTTTTAACGTACTGATTCTTGCCGCCAGCGTTTGAATTGCTCAAACAGCTGTTCGCGATCTTTTTCATCTGCGGGGCGCAAGCCGGGCTGGCTGGTCAGGAATTGTTCAAATTCATCACGAAGAGCCTGTTCCTGCTGGGTGGTATTGGCTGCTGGCCGCACAGAGCCGGTTGTGCCAGCTTGCGTTGCAGAAGCAGGCGCACGTCCGGCGCGGGCTTCATCCAGCCAAGCTTGCGCGGGAGCAAACCGCTGCCAGCGTGGCAACACGGCGCCAAGATTGACTTCCTGCCATTTCGAGTGACGTGGTGCTTTTTGAAATTCGGAGAATTTTTTGAAAAACAATCCCACAAAGCGTTCAAGACGTTGATAGCGTTCGGTATTTTCTGGCCAGTTATAAGCGGCCAGAACGGCACCCACCGCAACGGTTTCCACTTCTTGTCCCACATTCAACATGTTGGGATAATCTTCGGCGCTGATGACGGCTGGAAAGTAGTCATCCTGTAATTTGCTGACATAAGGGATAGGCAGCAGATGGAAGCCGCTTTCTTTGGTAATGCGACTAAAGCCATTTGCGGGTTTCCCCACGATCTGCACCGTACCGGCGATTTCACCATTGCGCATTTGTTCGAGGGCATCATTTTGCCCCATATTGACTTCGCGCACTTTTACGCCAAGAGCGCTGAACACTTCGCGCGCGGTGTATTGCGTACCGCTACCGGCATCAGAGAAATTGACGGCTTTCCCATTCAGATCAGCGAGTGTTTTGATATCTTTAGTGACAACCAGATGAAATTCTTCGTTAAACAGTTTGGCAATATAAACAATGCGCGAGGTAATATCGCCAAGTTCGTTGTTTCTGCGGAAGTAGCTGAGAATGTTGGATTGGGTGATCGCCATATCCACACCGCGCAGGAACAAAAGGTCTTTGGTGTTTTGAGCCGCGGCCTTCCCCACGATAGGCAGAACGCGCATGACACCTTCTTCATCCAGCACTGCGGAAATGTCATAAGCCACAGAAAGGTATGTTCCTGCGGGATTGCCGGAGATGATGGAAATGGTATTGCGGTTGGTTTCGTCGATCAAATCACGCATACGCTGCTCCGCATTTGGTGCGGCAAAAACGGTGGCATGGCTCATGACCAGTGCGAAAAAAGCTCCTGCAATGGTTTTGAACGCTATTTTTTTCGTCATGCCCTATCCCCTTTTACGCACCGCAACAAACGCTCGAGAAGTATTTTCCCGAAAATTTTTAAGGCTTTTTGGTTTTCGCTGCCCAGAACGCCTTTCAAACTTTTTTATGGAAAAAATGCTTCAAAGGAAAACGTGATGCATGTTTCGCCGAAATGTTAACGATTTGTCAATCTTTAAATTGGCCCACTTTTGTGGCACAAGCGGCTAACGGTTGAAATCATTCCGGTTTTGCAAACTGTTTTTTTGCGTTTGCGGCGGATATAAATTGTGTACATATTCATGAATAAAATCAGTATGGTTATCCTGTGTACAAGAGGCGGTGTGGCGTCAAGGTTATGGGTGTGATCCGATGGCAGGCATTGCTAAATCCATGCTAGGCTTTGTTAATCTTTTATTCACACTTTTTTTCCGGTTAACTATTCGTGTTTACCAATGGTTCATTTCGCCTTTGTTGGAGCCGTCTTGCAGATATGCGCCGAGTTGTTCGTCGTATGTTGAGACGGCAATTGGCCGTTTTGGGGCTTGGGCGGGCGGCTGGATGGGTCTTGCGCGGTTGTGTCGGTGTCATCCGTGGGGTGCGTGCGGGTATGATCCTGTGCCAGAACATTTGCCTCAGGGCGCGCGGTGGTATAAGCCTTGGAGTTATGGATATTGGACGGGCAAGCATCTGCACCCGGATGTCCAACAGCATTAAACTTGTTACTGGAGAACTTACCCCATGCCCGTCTTGACTTTCCCCGATGGTAACCAGCGCAACTTTGATGCGGGCATAACCGGTACAGACGTTGCAGCCTCAATTTCCAAGTCTTTGGCGAAGAAGGCAGTTGCCATGACGCTGGATGGCGTGCTGTGTGATCTGGGCGACACCATCACCACAGATGCGCGCATTGGTATTGTTACCCGGGAAGACCCGCAGGCGCTGGAATTGATTCGCCATGATTGCGCCCATGTGTTGGCGGAAGCGGTGCAAAGTTTGTTTCCCGGCACGCAGGCGACCATTGGGCCGGTGGTTGAAAACGGTTTTTATTACGATTTCCACCGTGAAGAGCCGTTTTCTCTTGATGATCTGGCCGCCATTGAAAAGCGGATGCAGGAGATTATCGCCAAAGACGCACCGTTTACAAAAGAAGTTTGGACGCGGGATCAAACCAAGGCGTTTTTCAAAGAGCGCGGTGAAAACTTTAAAGTCGAGCTGTTGGATGCCATTCCTGCGGATCAGGACATTAAAATCTATAAGCAAGGCGAGTGGCTGGATCTGTGCCGCGGGCCTCACATGACTTCCACCGGCAAAATCGGCAACGGTTTCAAGCTGATGAAGGTTGCGGGGGCTTACTGGCGCGGTGATGCCAATAATCCGCAGCTGCAACGCATTTACGGTACGGCCTTTGCGTCCACGCAGGAATTGGAAGCTTACCTGAAGCAGCTTGAAGAAGCGGAACGCCGCGATCACCGCCGTTTGGGCAAGGAAATGGGTTTGTTCCATTTTCAGGAAGAAGCACCCGGCTCCGTGTTCTGGCATCCGAAAGGCTGGACCATGTTCCAGGCATTGATTGGCTACATGCGCCGCAAGCAGACTCTTGCGGGCTATGAGGAAATCAATACGCCGGACATTATGGACAAATCGTTATGGGAAACCTCTGGTCATTGGGAATGGTACCGTGACAACATGTTTACCACTGTCACCGAAGACAAGCGGGTGTTCGCGCTCAAACCGATGAACTGCCCTGGCCATGTGAACGTGTTCAAACACGGCCTTAAATCCTACCGTGATCTGCCCGCAAAACTGGCCGAATTTGGCAAAGTGCATCGCTATGAGCCTTCGGGTGCGTTGCATGGCCTGATGCGGGTGCGCTCTTTTACACAGGATGATGCGCATGTGTTCTGCACCGATAGCCAGCTTACCGAAGAATGTTTGAAGGTAAACGACCTCATTCTGTCCATTTATGAGGATTTTGGCTTCACCGATGTGCGCATTAAATTCTCTGATCGTCCTGAAAAGCGTATCGGCAATGATGATGTGTGGGATAGGGCAGAAGAATCCCTGATGACTGCGCTGAAAGCGTCTGGCCGTCCTTACACGATTAACAAGGGCGAAGGCGCGTTTTACGGGCCCAAGCTGGAATATGTACTGCGTGATGCCATTGGTCGGGATTGGCAGTGCGGCACCTTGCAGGTGGATTTCAATCTGCCGGAACGCTTTGGCGTAACCTTCATTGATGCGGATGGCGAAAAGAAGGTGCCTGCCATGCTGCACCGTGCAATGTTCGGCTCGCTGGAACGCTTCACCGGCATCTTGATCGAGCATTATGCGGGGAATTTCCCGTTATGGCTGGCGCCGGTGCAGGTGGTTGTGGCCACTGTTACGCAAGAAGCGGATGGCTACGCGCAAGAAGTGTTGGAACTGCTTACAAAGGCTGGCATCCGCGCCGCGCTGGATATCCGCAACGAGAAGATCAACTACAAGGTGCGTGAGCATTCCTTGCAGAAGGTTCCTGTGATGGCCATTGTGGGCAAGAAGGAAGCAGCCGAGCGCACGCTTTCCTTGCGTCGCTTCGGCTCCACCGATCAGACCGGCACCACGCTGGATCAGTTCTTGGCGGACATCACAGAAGAGGCGCGCACCCCCGACGCTCCGAAGTTGCCAACAAACACAACGGCTTCCGCAGCTTGAGCTATAGAGCGAAATACATGAAATGAGATATGTTATTTCGCTCTTCTCTGCAGCTTTCGTCATCGATAGTTGTTTTTTTAACAGCATATGCTATTTAATGAGTTATAGGCTAGTGTGCTGAAATTTGCTAATTGCACTAAGGGTAGCGGATATGAAAGGTGTCAATGAAAGAGGTACTACAGGGATATGGAGTACTCTTTTCTCTGAGGCGGGTTCTTTATGTTCGCTTTTCCCTCCCCCAGTAAAAATTAGCCGGACAAGAAGATCAGTACGCGAGTCGTTGCAGTCAGATGTCCTAAAGCTTGATAATGATATGAGAATTGCTGTTTCAAAAGTTGAAAGCGCAATTCAGGCAATCTCTGTCAAATCAAAATCAATTTCTTAGCATCTACAATGCCGCAACACGAAATTACTCCTCAGCCTGTTTCTACGACCGAAGCTATGCCTGAAATGCATACTTCTGTAACATTGACTTCGCACATTGAGCGTTCGTTATGGATGGGGCCTTTGCCTCCACCGGATGTTTTGCGAGGCTATGAGGAGATATGCCCCGGTATTGCCAACAGGATTATGGTCAGCTTTGAAAACGAAGGTGTTCATCGCAGAGATCTGGAAAAAGACGACCAGAATAACCAAACAACGGCACTCAAGGCATCCATAAAGCAACGTACTGTTGGGCAGATCATGGCATTTTCGCTTGCTGTTTTTGCGCTTTCAACAGCTGGCTTTTTAAGTTATCACGGCCATGTCCTGGTGCCGAGCATAATAGGTGGAACGACATTGATCGGCATAGTCGCTTCATTTTTAGGTGCGCATAATGTGGTTCAAAAACTTATAAATTCCCGCAACACCACACCACGCGATAATCACGACATCAATGACGCTTGATTGTTTTCTTTGCGGGTAGCAACGCTGGACGCTGCCTCTCCAAAAAACAGTCATGCTTAACATTAGCTGATCGCCCTCTCCAACCTTTTCACCGCCCGTTCCCGTCCAATAAATGGCAGGAAGCCAGCAAGCTCTGGGCCTTTTTCCTGTCCTGTCAAAGCAATACGCAGCGGATGGAACAGTGCTTTGCCTTTCTTTCCAGAAGCCGCCGCAACAGCAGCCGTCCAGGCTTTCCACGTAGCGCCATCCCAGGGCTCTTGGGGCAGAAGTTCCAGAGCCGTTTTCAGCAGCTCTTTTTCTTCATCGGAAACCGCGGCATCAACGGTATCCGCATGGGCAACCTGCCACCATTGCGCGGCATCGTGTACAAAGTTGAGATTGCCGCGCACCGCCAGCCAGAACGCCTCACCACCACCCACACCGGCAGCAACCAAACGTGTCGCCGCCTCATCAAACGTCAACTCATGCACCAGACGCGCATTCAGCCCATCGAGATCGTCTTGCCCCACTTGCGCAGGTGCGCGGGAAAGGCGCGCAATATCCACGCGATTCAGCAATTCTTCCATGGTTTTGTAAGGATGCACAGCCTCGGCAGACCCCACCAGAGCCGCGAGACACGCCACCGCCATCGGCTCGTATCCCCCTTCCCGCAGCGAGCGGATGGAAAGGCTGCCTTCCCGTTTAGAAAGGCCGGAACCGGATGCGGTTGTGAGCAGATTGTGGTGCGAAAAGCGTGGCGGTGTACCGCCCAGCGCCTGAAACAGCTGCATTTGCACAGCAGTGTTGGTGACGTGGTCTTCCCCGCGGATAATATCGGTCGTCCCCATATCCACGTCATCCACCACGCTGGTGAAGGTATAAAGGCAGGAACCATCGGCGCGGATCATCACCGGATCGGAAAGGCTGGAAGTCTCCACGGTCTGGTGGCCGCGAATACCATCCTCCCATGCCACGGTGGTACCATCCAGTTTAAACCGCCAGTGCGGCTTGATGCCTTGCGCTTCAAAGGCTTGTTTTTCGGCATCGGTCAGCTTTAAAGCGGCGCGGTCATAGATTGGTGGGCGGTGCGAAGCTCGTGCCAGACGGCGTTTTTTATCAAGCTCGTCTTCGGTTTCATAGCAGGCATAAAGCAAACCGGAAGCGCGCAATTTTTCCGCAGCGGCATCATAAAGCGGCTGGCGTTTGGATTGCCATTCCACGCGGTCGGGGTTGATACCCAGCCATGCGAGATCCTGCGCGATCGCTTCCGCATATTCCTGCCGTGAGCGTTCCAGATCGGTGTCGTCATAGCGCAGAATAAAGTGTCCGCCATGGCGTTTAACATGGCACCAGTTCAGCAGCGCGGTACGGGTATTCCCAAGATGGATATAGCCGGTGGGCGAAGGTGCAAAGCGGACAATCGGATCAGACATGGCCAAATTTTCGTTGATGATTAAAAAAACAGAAGAAAGCACGCAATAGCGCCCCTTAATCCGCTATTGCGCATTAAGAAACACTATCTAACACGCGCGTTAAAAGATGCAAAGCCCAAACCCGTTTAAAGCGTTGAAAAGCGGTTGGTAATCGGGTAGCGGCGGTCGCGGCCAAACTGGCGACGGCTGATTTTCACACCGGGGGCAGACTGGCGGCGTTTGTATTCGGCCAAATTCAAAAGCCGTTCCACCTTTGCCACAGCGTCCCGCTCGAATCCTTGCGCAATCAACGCCAGCGGATCGTCATCCCGTTCAACCAGTCCTTGGAGGATAGCGTCCAGCACGTCATAGGGTGGCAAGCTGTCCTGATCGGTCTGGTTTTCGCGCAGTTCGGCAGAAGGCGCTTTGGTCAGAATATTCGCCGGAATAACCACCCCATCCGGCCCCGAAGCATCGCAAGGTTTCCAGCGGTTGCGCAAATGGCAAAGCCGGTAAGCGTGGGTTTTATAAACATCTTTGATCGGGTTAAACCCGCCATTCATATCGCCGTAAAGCGTACAATAACCCACAGCCACTTCCGATTTATTGCCCGTGGTCAGCACCAGAGCGCCGGTGTTGTTGGAAAGAGCCATCAGCAATGTACCGCGCACGCGGCTTTGCAGATTTTCCAGCGCCAGACCTTGGAGAGGCTGAACGCTTTCCACAGCAGCTTGCAAAGCCTCTACCCCGTTGGCAATGGGCAGAATATCATAGCGGATACCCAGTGCCTTTGCGCAATCAGCGGCATCCGTCAGGCTTTCTTGAGACGTGTAATGATAAGGCATCATAACCGCGTGAACACGCTCTGCACCGAGCGCATCCACCGCCATAGCGGCCACCAGCGCGGAATCCACCCCGCCTGACAAGCCCAGCAGCACAGAACGGAAACCGTTTTTGGTTACATAATCGCGCAGCCCCAGCACACAGGCGCTGTAATCGGCTTCATCGGCGCTGAGCATAACAGCATCCCTGCCCTTCAGGCGTTTGAATGTGTGCGCATTCCGGTTCCATTCCAGCAGGATTTTTTCTTCGCGAAAGGCGGCGCATTGCAATAAACTATTGCCAGCGGCATCCAGCGCAACACTTGCACCGTCAAACACCAGATCATCCTGCCCCCCCACCTGATTGAGATAAACCAGCGGCAAACCTGTCTCGCGCACACGCTGGGCAACCACACGCGCGCGCTCGTCCTGTTTACCCGTCCAATAAGGCGATGCGTTGGGTACCAGCAGAATGTCAGCCCCTTTATCGCGCAAATGCCGCGCCACGCGGTCACTCCACACATCTTCGCACACGGGAATACCGAGCGAGACACCCTTCACCACAACCGGCTCCGGCAAAGCACCTGCGGAAAACAGGCGTTTTTCGTCAAATACCGCATAATTGGGCAAATCCACTTTGGCGCGGATGGCTTGCACAGCACCCGCGTGCAACACGGCTACAGCATTGTAAAGCTTGCCGTCTTCCACCCAAGGCGTACCGATAACCATTGCCGTATTGGCTACCGTTTGCTGTGCCAGATTTTCTATGGCCGCGCGGCACGCTTTCTGGAATGAAGGCTTGAGAATCAGGTCTTCGGGCGGATAGCCACACAGGAACAATTCGGGCAACAGCACACAATCGGCACCCTGCTCTACAGCTTCCGCGTAAGCGTGAGCGGCCTTTGCGGCATTGCCGTCCACATCACCCAGTACGGGATTAAGCTGGCACAGATAAAAACGGAATGATGCTGCACCGGCCATGGTGGCTAATCCTCGCTATCACAAAAATTTACCGGAGAAAATCTCCGGCAAATTCGTGGTCTATTCAGCGGCGGTACGGGGTATTTGTGTACCCTGCCGGCCTTTTTTCAGTTCTTCGGCAAGCATGAAGGCCAGTTCAATGGATTGCTCGGCATTCAGGCGCGGATCGCAATGGGTGTGGTAGCGGTCAGCCAGATCCGTATCGGAAATGGCGCGTGCGCCGCCGGTGCATTCGGTGACATTCTGGCCGGTCATTTCAATGTGTACGCCACCAGCGTGAGTGCCTTCCGCGCGGTGGATGTCGAAGAACGAACGCACTTCGCGCAGCACGAGTTCAAATGGACGGGTTTTGTAGCCGTTGGAGGTTTTCACGGTATTGCCGTGCATCGGGTCACACGACCAGACCACGGTTTTGCCTTCCCGTTCCACAGCGCGAATAAGCGCTGGCAGATGCTGATCCACTTTATCCGCACCAAAACGGTTGATGAGCGTAATGCGCCCTGCTTCGTTTTCAGGGTTAAGAATATCGATCAGTTCCAGCAAACCATCGGCAGAAAGCGATGGGCCACATTTGATACCGATAGGATTTTTCACGCCGCGGCAAAATTCAATGTGGGCATGGTCGGGCTGACGTGTCCGATCCCCGATCCACAGCATATGGCCGGATGTGGCATACCAGTCGCCCGAAATGGAATCCACCCGTGTGAGCGCCTGCTCGAAACCGAGCAACAGCGCTTCATGGCTGGTGTAAAAATCGGTGGTGCGCAATTCCGGGTGTGCTTCAGGATTAACCCCGCAAGCGCGCATGAAATCCAGAGCATCGGTAATGCGTTCCGCCAGTTCTTCGTAGCGTTCGGATTGCGGGCTTTCTTTTACAAAGCCCAACATCCATTGATGCACATTATCGAGGTTGGCATATCCTCCGGTTGCAAAGGCGCGCAGCAGGTTGAGCGTTGCGGCAGACTGGCGGTAAGCGCGGAGCAAGCGGTGCGGATCCGGTTCGCGGGCTTCAGGCGTAAAAGCAATATCGTTGATAATATCGCCGCGGTAGCTCGGCAATGTCACACCGTCAATGGTTTCCACTCCGGCTGAGCGCGGCTTGGCGAATTGTCCGGCCACACGGCCAACTTTCACCACGGGGGAAGCGGCAGCATAGGTCAGCACCACTGCCATTTGCAGCATCACGCGCATAAAGTCGCGGATGTTGTCGGCGCGGTGTTCGGCAAAGCTTTCGGCGCAATCGCCGCCCTGCAACAGAAAAGCCTGACCGGAGGCCACACGCGCCAGATCCCGTTTCAGTTTGCGGGCTTCACCGGCAAATACCAGAGGTGGGAACGTTGAAAGCTGTTCTTCAACCTGTTCAACCGCCACTGTATTGGCATAGACTGGCACTTGCTCGATGGGCTTGTTTCTCCAGCTTTGCGGGCTCCAACGCTCTGTCATTTTACTTCTCCTTAACGCTTGGTGTTTTTTTAAGGCAGAACGCCGCATAAAACAACCATGCGCTTTTATAAAACCCTGTATTGTTGCAAAGGAAAGGGCTGTTCACCTCTATAATATCATGTCCGCATGGCTTCAAGATCATTGTTCAGGGCTGTTGTGAAGTCCTCAAGACCGGAGCGGCGGGTACGGCGCACGCGCTCGGCTTGCAAAATGGCATTCAGATCAGCAAAAGCGCGGTCAAGATCATCATTTATCAGCACATAATCATATTCGGACCAGCGGTTGATTTCCGTCACAGCATTGCCCAGGCGTTTTGAAATCACATCGGGCGTATCTTCCGCGCGGCGCACCAGCCGTGTGCGCAGCTCTATAGCGGAAGGCGGCAGAATGAATACACTGACCACATCCTCGCGCATGTTTTCGCACAATTGGCGGGTGCCTTGCCAGTCAATGTCGAACAGCACATCATTGCCTTGTTTGAGCGCGTTTTCCACCGGCTCGCGGGGTGTGCCGTAGTAATTGCCATGCACTTCGGCCCATTCCAGCAATTCGCCACCGGCTTTCATGGCCTCGAAATGTTTGGGAGACGTGAAATGATAATGCACGCCATCCACTTCGGAAGGGCGCCGCGCGCGCGTGGTCACAGAAACAGAAAGCATAATATGCTTGTCAGCACCAATCAGCGCGCGGGTGAGTGTGGTTTTTCCTGCCCCTGAGGGCGAAGAGACCACCAGCATCAGGCCGCGGCGTGTCGGTGTGGGATGCGCGTTAGTCATGTGTCATGTCCACAGAGCGAAAATGTTCCGCATAAATAAGGTTATTCACTTGCAGCATCCGCACCGTTTTCTTTTGCGTCTTCAACGGCAGCCGCTCCGCGATTTTTTTCAATTTCGCGCCATTTTACAACGTTTCGCTGATGCTCTGCATAGGTTTCAGCAAACACATGCCCACCTGTTCCATCGGCTACAAAGAAATAATCGTTGGATGGCAGGGGCTTGATAACGGCTTCCAGCGAAGCGCGTCCTGGGTTGGCAATCGGGCCGGGCGGCAGGGCAGGAATGGTATAGGTATTGTAAGGCGTGGGCGTTGAAATATCAGTCCGCGTCAAGGAGCGCCCTAACGAACCTTTGCCCCCCACAATGCCGTAGATGATGGTGGGGTCGGATTGCAAGCGCATTCCTTTTTTCAAGCGGTTGATAAACACAGAAGCCACATGCGGGCGTTCGCTGGCCACGCCGGTTTCTTTTTCAACAATAGAAGCAAGGGTTACCAGTTCACGGGGGTTTTTAACAGGCAGATCGGCGGGGCGTTTTTCCCAGAGTGCTTCCAGCAATTTTTGCTGTGCTTCTTCCATGCGGGCAAGCACACCTTCACGGCTATCGCCGCGGGTAATTTTGTATGTTTCCGGCAACAAGGAGCCTTCAAGCGGAATTTGGCTGATTGAACCAATCAGCACCGGCTCATCCAGCAAGCGTTGTACAATTTGCTGCGATGTCAAGCCTTCTGCGAAGGTGAGCGTGTGTTCAACAACTTTTCCGGCAACCAGCAGATCAAGGATATTTTTAACGCTGGCATTGGCGGGAATGCGGTATTCACCGGCTTTCATTTTGCCGCGTGCTCCTTCAAGAATCACGGCAATATTGAAGAAGCGCGGGTTATCAATGTAGCCATTTTCCTGTAAAATAGCGCCAATCTGGTTGGAGCCGCTACCGCGGGGTATCATGACTGTGGTGTCGCTCGCCACATCACCGGGAGCATTCAGCCAACGGTTTCCGTAATGGAAGGCGGCGAAAGCCAGCAGACCGCACACCACCAGCACAGTGAAGATGGCATTGCCGGCCACCACCACCGGATCACGGGCGATTTTAGAGCGGCGTGACGCTTTTTTGGCGTCTTTATCCCGCTGCGCAGGCGTTTGATTTTCAGGTGACTCATATCCAGACATGCTTAACCTCCCCATGACCGGAAACAAGCATATCCCCCTATGCCTGCCCTACTTCCATACAATGCGGCGCAATCATCGTAAAACGCGATGCGTTTGCGCTGCAATTCGTTGTTCTGCGGCAGAGTTTTGTGATGGCTCTGCCCTGCTTTACCGTGGCGATAAGCATACCAGAAGCATATGCTTTTTCGCTGTTTAAGTATTTGCGCTATCGCAGTTTTATGTGCGATAGCCGCTCATTGCGATCAACCCGTCATTGCTTGGAACGCGGCTTAAAGGCTCTGCGTCCCTTGGGTCTTTTCTGCAAAACGCGCTTTGTATGGGAAAACATCCATCCCTATCAAGGCACTTTGCGGAAAATAAGCGAAGCGTTGGTGCCACCAAATCCAAATGAATTTGATAGAGCCACATTGATATCCCGCTTGCGCGGTGTATGCGGTACCAAATCAAGATCGGTTGTAACGGATGGGTTATCAAGATTCAAGGTAGGCGGCACAATACCATCACGAATAGCCAGCACCGAGAAAATAGCTTCCACGGCACCCGCGGCACCCAGCAAGTGGCCGATGGAGGATTTTGTAGAAGACATAGAGATTTTGGAAGCAGCATCGCCCATCAGACGGGTTACCGCATTCAGCTCGATTTCGTCACCCAAAGGCGTTGAAGTGCCATGGGCATTGATATAGTCGATGTCATGGGCTGAAATGCCAGCCCGTTTCATTGCAGCCTGCATACAGCGGTAAGCACCATCGCCGTCTTCGGAAGGCGCGGTGATGTGATAGGCGTCACCGGAAAGCCCGTAGCCAATCACTTCGGCATAGATTTTCGCACCGCGGGCTTTTGCGTGTTCGTATTCTTCCAGCACCACAACACCGGCACCCTCACCCATCACAAAGCCATCACGGTCTTTATCATAAGGGCGCGAAGCTTTGGTGGGCGCATCGTTAAAGCCGGTGGAAAGCGCGCGGCACGCGGCAAATCCGGCCATGGAAAGGCGGTTGATGGGCGATTCGGCACCACCGGCCACCATCACATTGGCATCCCCGAAGGCAATCAGCCGCGCCGCGTCACCCACAGCATGAGCGCCGGTTGAGCAAGCGGTTACAACGGCGTGGTTCGGGCCTTTTAATCCCCACCGGATGGAAACATACCCCCCCGCCAGATTTATCAGACGACCCGGAATAAAAAACGGGGAAATGCGGCGGGGGCCTTTTTCTTTCAGGGTAATGGCCGCATCCGCAATGCCTTCAATGCCACCAATACCGGAACCGATCAGCACGCCGCTGGAAATTTGTTCTTCATAGGTTTTGGGGTGCCATCCGGCATCATCCAGCGCCTGCCCTGCGGCGGCAACGGCAAACAGGATAAATTCGTCGATCTTGCGTTGTTCTTTGGGTTCCATCCAATCGTCGGCATTGAATGTACCGTCCGAGCCGTCGCCGCGTGGAATGGAACAGGCAATCTGCGCAGCAAGATCATCCGCTTCAAAACGTGTAATCCGGCTGGCGCCGCTTTGTCCGGCGAGAATACGTTTCCAAGTTGTTTCCACACCGCTGCCCAGCGGCGTGACCATACCCATCCCCGTAACAACAACCCGCCTCATCAAAGCAATACCTTCTCTTTATATTTCGTGTTCCGCGCTACCGGCAGTGAGCCACTGGCCAAAGCGTTAGAACCCATACACAATCAAACACCTACACCCGCTTTATTCACACAATGCGGCAATAAAACCGCGTGTAAACGCAAAGCCTTGAAAACCTCTGCAAGACACCTGCGCAGCGTTAAAGTGTTTGTTCTGCAACCCGTATCCCAGCCCGAAACGTGCCATCTGCTTATCATGCAACGCGCCTCAAGCAACGTACTCCAAACAGCATGTTTCCTTGTTTGCAAAAGCTATACTCTGAACTGCGACCCATTCCCCTGAAGCGCGGTGAGAGTGTAAGCATGAAAACACTTCCCCGTTTGCACGAAAGCCTCCGCTTTCCAGAAGATGCTTTCTCAAGCCCTGCATTGTCGTGATTTCAATGAAAAAACTTACATGAAATCACTATAAGCTCTTGTTTCACGCCATGAGCGGACGCAGCCAACGGCAAGCGAAGCTACCCTTAAGACGAAGCGTAAGAGAAAAACTCTATGCACTTTCCTTGCTTCGCATTACCCCTACTTTACCTGCTCCGCATCAGCATTTGAGTGTATTGGTATTACCCTCAAAGAAAACTGCGCCGGCATTGGCTCAGATAAGAGCAATGCAGCGCGGTGAGCGTCGCAAGAAAACCCGGATAGGCAATCTGTTTGCTTCACACAAGCCTTGGCAAAGTGGATGAATTTGCAACTCAGCCATTCCCGAAAACACGCACAAAACCTTGAAAACTCCACCGCCAGCGCATAGACCATAACCACGCTAAAAGCATTGCAGGGTTTGTGCGCCTGATTGCTTGCGAAAGGGGAACGCGCACATTAGCACACATTCCCATGCCGCAAACAATACCACATGCCAAAGCGAGAGAGCATTGCGCATTCAGGCTTTGGCGTGCGGCGTGTGCAGGTTTTATGCAGCGTTCTTTTCAAGGAAGCGAACAGCATCACCAACGGTCAGAATGGTTTCGGCAGCATCATCAGGAATTTCAACGCCGAATTCTTCTTCAAAAGCCATAACCAGCTCAACTGTATCGAGGCTGTCTGCGCCCAGATCATCAATAAAGCTTGCGTTATCGGTTACTTTTTCAGCATCCACACCAAGATGTTCGATAACGATTTTTTTCACGCGTTCGGCCACTGTGCTCATTTTCAGTTCCTCAAGTTAAAAATTCAGGGGTTTGCCCCTTACATTTGCCCGATGGCATTGGATATTGCCATCTTCCTGACCGGGTATGCACAAGGCGCAGTATACCGGCATTCTTTTGCTCGATAGCATACTCATTCCGGCTTTACCAGAACACAAATGCACTCGTTAACAGTTCATTACACCATTGCCATTCCGCCATTGACATGCAGTGTATGGCCAGTAACATATGCGGCCTCGTCACTGAGCAGATAAACAACGGCGGCTGCAATTTCTTCGCTGTTGCCAAGGCGTCCTGCGGGAATCCGTCCCTGAATGGCTTCGCGCTGGGTTTCGTTCAGCACATCGGTCATGGGTGTTGCAATAAATCCGGGCGCGATGCAATTGACGGTGATATTGCGGCTGGCCACTTCCTGCGCCAGTGATTTGCTCATGCCGATCATGCCGGCTTTGGAGGCGGCATAATTGCCCTGCCCCGGATTTCCGGTCACGCCGACAATGGAAGTGATTCCCACCAGACGGCCGCGGCGGCGTTTCATCATGCCTTTGAGCGCTGCGCGATAGAGCCGGAATCCTGCGGTCAGGTTCACCGCAAGCACTTGATCCCACTCTTCATCTTTCATGCGCATGAACAGGTTATCGCGGGTGATTCCGGCATTGTGGACAATCCCGTCCAGCTCCCCCATGGCGGCTTCGGCTGCGGCTGGAAGGCCATCCACAGCGGCCGTGTCGGAAAGATTGCAAGGCACCACGAACGCGCGCTCGCCTAAGGCATCTTTCAAACCGGCCAGCGCCTCGGCGCGGGTACCGGAAAGCGCCACTGTTGCGCCCTGCCCGTGGATTGCCTTGGCAATTTCCTGCCCGATTCCACCTGTCGCGCCTGTTACGAGAAACTTTTTACCTGTCAGATCAAACATCATCATCCCCTTGTTAATTTTTTGCAGCCAGATAGGCGGCAATCCCTTCAGGATCAGCCACTGAAAGGCATCCCGCATCGGGCGCAATCCGCTTTACCAGTCCTGCCAGGACTTTGCCTGCTCCCACTTCCACGAATCGGCTTACGCCATTTTCAGCCATCCATTGCACGCTTTGTGTCCAGCGTACTGTGCCGGTCACCTGCTCCACCAACCCGCTGCGAATCGCTTCGGCGTCGGTAACACCGGCAGCGGTCACATTTGTGACCAGAGGAACAACAGGCTGCATCAGTTTTGCTTCGGCCAGAGCCTGACGCATCACATCGGCAGCAGGTGCCATGAGCGGGCAATGGAAAGGCGCGGAAACCGGCAGCAGCACAGCGCGGCGCGCACCTTTTTCTTTGGCAAGAGCAATGGCGCGCTCAACGGCCGCTTTATGGCCGGAAACCACCACCTGACCGGGGGCGTTGTCATTGGCGGCACTACAGATTTCGCCTTGCGCCGCAGCCTGGGCAATCTCCAGAACGGCGTCATAATCAAGGCCAAGAATGGCGGCCATTGCGCCTACTCCCACCGGCACAGCGGCTTGCATGGCATTGCCGCGAATCCGCAAAAGTCTTGCGCCTTCTTCGATAGAAATGCCGTCGGCGGCGGCAAGCGCGGCATATTCGCCCAAAGAATGCCCGGCAACAAAAGCGGCGTCGCGGCCGAGCTGCACATCGGCTTCTTTTTGCAAGACGCGGAAAGCGGCCATACTAACAGCAAACAGAGCGGGTTGCGTATTGGCGGTCAGGGTGAGTTCGGCTTCAGGGCCTTCCCACATCAGTTTGGCAAGATTTTGCTTGAGCGCCTCATCCACTTCGGCGAAAACGGCGCGCGCTTCAGGGAAGTTTTCCTGTAATGCGCGGCCCATGCCTACAGATTGGCTGCCTTGTCCGGGAAAGATAAACGCAGTGGTCATCGCACAATTCCTCACATTCTTTGTTCACACGCACAGACACGACCATTAACGTTCTGTCAAGTTTTACCCGATTCAGCCTGTGGATGAATATTCGGCAGAGCAACGCTTGCATCCTGTGCATTTTATGTATATGAACCATCATTGCTGTTTGGCTGGTGGCTGAATGGGAGGGCTTTTCTGCGAGGGAAAGTCAGGAATCTTTGGGATTTCGCCTTCCGGTGTCTCCGCCTTCTTGAACTTTCTTGCCCTTTCCTGAAACGGGCTTGAAGGGCTTGGCGCCAGAAGCACTCATTTATGGAAAGGTAATATTATGCCCTTGTATGAGCATATTTTTATGTCCCGTCAGGATGTTACGCCGCAGCAGGTTGAAGCTGTGACGGAACAGCTGAAAGGCATTGTTGAAGCTGAAGGCGGTTCTTTTGCGAAAATCGAGCAATGGGGTTTGAAGCCTCTTGCTTATAAAGTGCGCAAAAACCGTAAAGCCCACTACACCCTCATCAATATTGATGCGTCTCCTGCTGCGGTCAAAGAGATGGAACGCCAGATGAGCATCAACGAAGATATCATCCGTTTCCTCACCATTCGTGTTGAAGAGCACGAAGAAGGTCCTTCTGCTGCCCTGCAACGCCGCGAAGAACGCCCGCGCCGTGATGATCGCAACCGTCGTGACAACGACAACAACAGCGATAGCACTGACGATTCCGAAGGAGATGAAGCATGAGTACTGCACAACAAGGCGCACGTCGCCCCTTCTTCCGCCGTCGCAAAACCTGCCCGTTCTCCGGCACCAACGCGCCGCGCATTGATTACAAAGATACAAAATTGCTGCAACGTTATATTTCTGAGCGCGGCAAAATTGTACCTTCCCGCATCACGGCTGTTTCCGCAAAGAAACAACGCGAGTTGGCACGCGCTATCAAACGCGCCCGCTTCTTGGGTTTCCTGCCTTACATCATCAAGTAATTGCAGATATTTTGCATCAGGCTTGCCTTTTCGGTGAGCTTGAAACACAAAAGCATAAGTTGTCTGATTCTTTTATCGGACAACTTGTTTTGAATGGCCTTTCAAGGCAAGCGTTGGGGCTTTCAAGCCTCTAACCGTGATACGGGACAGCGGGGATTTTATGGCTTTTTACAGTGTTGCACTTGTGTATGGCGGCATATCCGCGCTGCTTACCATTTTAGGCCTTAGTCCTGTATTTATTGTTGCGCCCGTATTGTTGTTTTTTGCGCCCTTGCCGGTGATGTTTGTCTGCCTCCGGTATGATTATTACGCAGGGATGCTGGCCGCGCTTGTTGCGGCAATGATTATTGTTCCGTTTTTACATTCCCCTATTGCACTGGGTTACCTGATCGCACTGGCACTGCCGGGCTGGTTGATGGGTTTTCTGTTTTTGCAAGCGGATTTAGCCGCGTTAAACCACCAGACCCAACGTGCGGTATTGCGGTGGTATCCTGTGGGCGCAATTGTTGCCATGATGGCAGCATTTGCTCCGGTTCTGGTGGGTATAAGTATTCTTGTTGCTCCGTCGTTTGAAGAATATCAGAAGATGTTGCTGGCGTTCAGCAACCGTATTCTGGAGGCAAATGCGGGGCAGACAGATCTGTCGGCACTGGCCAAAGGGGGCGACAGCCAAGACGTTGCAAAAATGCTTGCACAGTTTTTACCGATTATGGGAGCCACCGCTTGGCTCACCATGATGCTGATGAATTTCTGGCTTAGCGTACGGATGAACCTGTATCGGCCTGATTTTCCGAGGCCAAAGCCCAATTTTTTCGCGTTTGCCTTGCCGCGCTGGTTTAATATTTTTTTTCCGGCGGCGTTTGTGCTGACATTTTTTTCAGGCGCTCTGGGGTTAATCGGCACCGTAGCGGTGGTAACAGGCACGTTGTGTTTTATGCTGTTGGGCTTGAGCGTTATTCATCTGGGAACACTGAATACGCGCTGGCGGGTGCCTATTCTGTTGTCGGTTTATTTCTTTTTACTGGTGCAAGGGTGGGCAATATTTATTGTTGCCTTGCTTGGGCTGGTGGAACACTATGCGGGGCTGAAGCGCCGTTTTTTCCAAAAAACCGGAAGCAGTTCAAAAGCATAGATAGCAACAGCTATTAAAGCATGTCCTGCCTTCCAAAAGAATATTGTCCTTATACTGTAATGGAGACGAAAAATGGACGTTATTTTACTTGAACGTATTGGCCGCCTTGGCAAAATGGGTGAAACAGTGCGTGTAAGGGACGGCTATGCCCGTAACTTTTTGCTGCCACAAGGCAAAGCCTTGCGCGCCAATGAATCCAACAAAGCCCGTTTTGAGCGTGAGCGTGAGCAGCTTGAAAAGCGCAATCAGGAACTGAAAAACAGCGCGGAAGCTGTTGCCGCCAATCTGGCCGATAAAACCTTTATCATGGTGCGTCAGGCGGGTGAAACAGGTCAGCTGTATGGTTCTGTGAGCAGCCGTGATATTGCTGAAATTCTCAATTCCAATGACTTCAAAATTGCCCATACACAGGTGAAACTGGATACTCCGTTGAAAACAATTGGTATTCATACAATTGTTGTGGCGCTTCACCCTGAAGTTGATATTAACATTGGTATTAATATTGCCCGCAGCCAGCAGGAAGCGGAACGTCAGGCAGAAGGCGAAGACCTGACACAACGCGCAGCAGAGCCAAAATTTGAAACCTTCGTTCCAGAAGAAGGTGACGAAGAAGCATAATTTTGCTTTCTAGCGTGTTTTCATCCTAATATGCTTAAGTAAAAGCATGATAAATATTCATGCTTTTACTTTTATTCTGTGTTGTTAGCAGAACTTTCTAGCGGTGCTAAAGACGAGCAACACATATAATAATGTTATTATGCGTTCTCGCTATATGTAACCTTTTCCATCCACTGTTATGGTTGTGGGATGCGTAATGTAAAAGGTGTCATCCCCATCACGATTAAGCACATTTTCAAATTATGAATAAATCGTAAAATAATCAGCTTGCATTGAGTGATATATCTTGTAGAATTAGCTGGTTGTTTAATATTTTATTATGAACAAAGTAAGTGCTGAGGGTGTAGGATGTCTGAAACAGGTAATATTCAAAACTCTACCTTGGGAAATTCATCTACTCTTCCGCCAGCATCATCGACGGAACATGACTTTGTAAGCAGACTTGAGAACTTCGTTTTAAAAATGAACGGTCTGCTTGATAATTCATCACCGAAAGACAGATTAGGACGGGTTGTAAAGGATCTTAATACTGTTCTATCATATACCAACGTGCCGCCGCCCCCCCCTTCCGTTGAAGAGAAACCAGTTACAGCACTTCCTGATCCGGCGCCAACAACTGAAAGTTCCCCACAACCTTCATTGAATGAGGAACTGCCAGTCGAAACACTTCCCAGTCCTGTGCCAACCACTGAAGGCTCCCCACAACCTTCATTGAATGAGAAACTTCCACCGGAAGCAGTTGCGGTTCCTTTGCCCACCGATGAAGCCTTGTCTCAATCCGCACTGAATGAGGAGCTGCAAGCCGAAACGCCTGCCAATACTGTGCCAGAAAACAGTGCCAATCAGCCGCAAAATTCTTTGATACAGCCATCAGAACAGTCTGCTGGGGATACACCACCTGCTCCGACAAACGAACAACGTGAATTTTACACCGATGTTGTTGATGCCAATAAGAACAACATTTTCGATCAAGAAGACGTTGCAAGCGTTATTTACGATAAGGAAATCATTTCTACAGAGCTGGCAAACCGCCCGGAACGTATAATTCTTATGGGTGAAGATCATGAAGATCAGCCTTTGGATACGATTGAAGCAACCATTCAAAAGATTGCACCAAAAGGCAAGCCTGTTATTTATACGGTAGAGCTTTCATCCGAATATCTCAGCGCCAACGGGCCTGATCTGATCGGGCGCTTGAATAAAGGTGAGATCACGCCTGAAGAGTTTGAATCCCGTTTTGTGCGGCAGATGCAAACAGCTTACGGGCAAAATGTTGCCGTTGATCCCGTAGAAGTTGCAAATACAATTGTCAGAATGCACAACGCTGGCGCAAAAATCGTACCGATTGATGATGGCTCCAAAGCGGTACTGGATTACGCCGAGGCAAACAGTATTAAGGATATTGGCTCAATCACGAACATTAATCGTGATGAGATCATGGCGAACCAGATTGTTAAACTTTATAAGGAAAACCCGGAAGCCACCATTATTTCTTCTTTGGGTGGAGCGCACGCTCAGGCAAACGCAAACATTCAAAATGCTTTTGGTAGTTCTGATGCAGAAAATCCTGTAGGCACCCGCCTTATCGAGGCGTTGGGTCGTGATGAAATATTTTCGGTTTATAACTACCAGACAAAAAGCAACAAAGACTACGAATATTATGACATGGTGGAAGATGTTTATTTGCGCAAGGACAAATATGAACCCGATCTTCCCTATGATACCTTTGATATGTATGTCCCTGCAAACGACAGCTAGGCTGTTGTGGAAACAAAAAGTTAATAGCGGTGTGTAACGCGCTATTTTTTATGTAAGAGCTTATAATCATTATATTTTCATAAACTCATTCCTGTGCATAGAACTGTGCAGGAAGGGTGTACCACTTGTAAAGAAGGTGGCATCGCAGCGCAAAAAAGCTTATTGTGCAGCGGCACGGTATTTACTGTTCATGGCTGGAAATCCAGCCGCGTGAACATGCCAAACCCCTACAGGTAATCATAACTATGGCTGCGTTAGAAAACACTGCACGCGCGCTTGCTCCGGTGGAAGCGGCGCATTACAGGGCATCTCCTCATAATATTGAGGCAGAGCAGGCTTTGTTGGGTGCAATTTTGGTGAACAACGATGCCTATTACCGTGTGTCGGATTTTTTGCATCCGGATCATTTTTTCGAGCCGTTGCATAAGAAAATTTTTGAGGTTGTGGCTTCGCTGGTGCGTGCGGGTAAAGTAGCCACGCCGGTGACGCTGAAAACGTTTTTGCCTTCCGATATTGATATTGGCGGCTTGAATTTGTGGCAATATCTGGCGCGTCTTGCGGCGGAGGCAACGTCAGTTATCAATGCCCATGATTATGGTCGGACAGTGTATGATCTGGCGATTCGCCGTTCGTTGATTGGCGTGGGCGAGGATATGGTCAATATCGCCTATGATGCGCCGGTGGATATGCCGCCCCGCCAGCAGATTGAGGACGCGGAGCGCCGCTTGTATGAGCTGGCGGAACAGGGGCGTTCGGACGGTGGTTTTCAAACATTTTCCGATGCGGCAGCCACCTCCATCCAGATGGCGGCCAATGCGTATAACCGTGCGGGGGGGCTTTCCGGCCTTGCCACGGGTCTTGAAGACGTTGATCGGTTGATGGGCGGTTTGCAAGCGTCGGATTTGATTATTCTGGCTGGCCGTCCGGGTATGGGTAAAACGGCTTTTGTGACCAATATTGCGTTTAATGTTGCCAAGCGTTACCGCGCGGAGCAGGATCAGGAGGGCAATGTCAAAGCGGCCGATGGCGGCATTGTGGGCTTTTTCTCGCTGGAGATGTCGGCCGAGCAGCTGGCCAACCGTATTATTGCGGAGCAATCGGGTGTGCCGTCTTATAAAATCCGTCGCGGTGATATTACGGAAGAACAATTCACCCGTATTGCGGACACGGCACGTCAAATCCAGAACATTCCGTTGTTTATTGATGAAACGGGCGGCATGAATATTTCACAGGTCACCGCGCGGGCAAGACGTTTGAAGCGCCAGCGCGGCCTTGATTTGTTGATTGTGGACTATTTGCAATTGCTTGCGGGCTCCAAAAAGGGCGGCAATGAGAACCGTGTGCAGGAATTGACAGAAATCACCACGGGCTTGAAAGCCTTGGCCAAAGAGCTGAATGTGCCGTTGATAGCGTTGTCCCAGCTTTCCCGTCAGGTGGAAAACCGCGATGACAAGCGTCCGCAGCTTTCGGATTTGCGTGAGTCCGGCTCCATCGAGCAGGACGCGGACGTGGTGCTGTTTGTGTTCCGTGAAGAGTATTATGTGAAGAACAAGAAGCCACGCGAAGGCACGCCCGAATTTCAAAGCTGGCTGAATGAAATGGAAGGCGTTGCGGGCAAAGCCGAAGTCATTATCGGCAAGCAGCGTCACGGACCAACAGGCACCATTGAGGTATCGTTTGAAGCGGAAGTCACCCGCTTTGGCAATCTTGCGCGGGAAGACCGTCTGCCGGATCATCACTAATCGTTGGCTGGATTCAACGAAAACCAGGAACGGGCCTTTCCTCTCCAGATGAGTGAGGACTGAGCCTAAAGGAGCGGTGTTATCCCTTATTATAGCCAAGCCCCAATAAAAGGATCTTTTATTGGTTTAAACTCTGTAATAAAACAAACACTTGCACGCTAAGACACATCAAGCCCTTCTGCGTCTCAGGCTATATTTTTTCGCGCAGCCCTCTTGAATTTATAAAAATAACGTTTATTTCTTGCTGTGCGGGATCGGGCCCCTCTGACAATGGACTCACATTGTGATGTCGAACCGCACTGGGAGAACCCGGTGCAGGTGTAATCATGTAAAGCCCTCCCCGAAATTCTCCCGGATGCGCGCATTCAAAGCAGTGCGATAAAACACAGACTTCGAGCGAACACGGCTGATTTTCATCATGTGTTGCGCTCTTTTCGGCATTGAGGAGAGGTATTTATGGACTATGCGTTGTTGGTTGGAGGACTGGCGCTGTTGTTTGCAGGCGGTGAGGCGCTTGTCAGAGGCAGTGTTGCCTTGTCGGAGCGGCTTGGTATTTCAGCCATATTGATCGGCATGGTTGTGGTGGGCTTTGGCACGTCAACGCCTGAGCTGTTGGTTTCGCTGCAAGCTTCTTTGGCGGGTCAGCCGGATATTGCGTTGGGCAATGTGGTGGGCAGCAATATTGCGAATGTGTTGCTGATTTTGGGTGTAGCGGCGGTGATTTGCCCTGTGGTGTGCGCGGATCGTGCGATCCAGCGGGATGCAGTGGCGGTTACGGTGGCGAGTGGTTTTTTGTTTGCGCTCACCTTTACCGGCAGTATTTCGGCTTTAGCGGGTGCGGGGATGATGGCGGCTCTGGTGGCGTATCTTGTGTATGCGTACAAAGCGGAGCAGAGCGATAAAACGGCATTACCCGCCACTTCTCCAGATACAGTGCATGAGCATGAAGCGCAGGAGTTTAAAGGGCATTTCGGGGTGGGTCTTTCCATTCTGATGAGCGTGATCGGCATTGGGCTGCTGGTATGGGGTGCTGATTTTCTGGTGACGGGTGCCAGCAATATTGCCCGTAAAGCGGGTATTTCGGAAGCGGTGATTGGCCTTACGCTGGTGGCAGTTGGCACGTCATTGCCTGAATTGGCCGCGGCTATTTCAGCGGCGGTAAAAAAGAATACAGATATTATTATTGGCAATGTGTTGGGCAGTAATTTGTTTAATATTCTCAGCATTTTGGGGATAACATCTCTCATCAGCACAGTGCCGCTGAGCGGGCAGATTGCCCATTTTGATATTCCCCTTAATCTTGGTATTGCGTGCGTGGCGTTGGTGATTATTTATGCTGCGCAGCGGGTTTTGAGAAGTACGGGTGTTGTTTTTCTTGCCAGCTACGCGGCTTATATCGGCTGGCTGTATGCAAGTTAGGCTTAGTTTTCATTATGGTATAGCCGCGTTCTGATAGAATGTTCATTTTATTGAAATGCGGCGACAATGCTTTTGTTTGCAAGCGAAAAGGTATAAAAATAACGGCTATGGTCGCATCATTATGCTGAGGAACAAGAGCACACGCCATGTATAGCCTGAACGAGACGGGTACCCGCCTGACAATTGATCTCAATGCTCTTGGTGATAACTGGCAAGCGATTGCAGCGCGTGTTGCCCCTGCCACCTGCGCTGCGGTGATTAAAGCCAATGCGTATGGTATTGGCCTTGAAGAAGCGGCGAAAGCGTTGTGGAAGAAGGGCGCGCGGCAATTTTTTGTTGCGCATCTGGGTGAGGCGCTGCGCGCGCGCAAGGCACTGCCGGATGGGGCGATTGTTTATGCTTTGAACGGTTTGCCGCCGGGCGCTGCATCCACATGTATTGCCCATAATATTCGCCCTGTGCTGGGCAGTGTCGGGGAAGTGGGAGAATGGCAAGCCAATCCGTCACACACGACGCACCCTTGTGCGCTGCATGTGGATACGGGCATGAACCGGCTTGGCGTATCGGCGGATGAAGCGCATGTACTGGCGCAGCAGGGCTTTGCACCGGCATTGGTTATGAGCCATCTGGCTTGTGCGGATACGCCAGAACACCCGCAAAACCGGCAGCAACTCTGCGTATTTCAAAAGGTGCGCGCTCTTTTTCCCCAAGCGCAAGCTAGTCTTGCCAATTCTGCCGCAAGCCTTGGTGATAAGGCCTATCACTTTGACCTCTGCCGCCCAGGCATTGCGCTGTATGGCGGCAAGGCCAGCACACAGGCACCGGCGTTGAATCCGGTGGTAAAGCTGGAAGCCCGTATCATCCAGATTCGCCACGCACAAGCGGGTGATGCAATTGGCTATGGTGCGGCGCACCATTTGCAGCACAATGCCCGACTGGCGATTGTTTCGGCGGGTTATGCAGACGGCATTTTGCGTATTCTGGGCGCATCGGATGCGCATTCGGGCGGCAATGCCAGCGTGAGCGGTCAGCTATGCCCGATTGTCGGGCGCATTTCCATGGATTTAATCGCCATTGATACAAGCGCCCACCCGCATCTTGCGCGCGGCGACTGGGTAACGCTGATTGGCGATGCCATTGGTTTGGATGCTGTTGCGCTGCAAGCGAATACTCTTTCTTACGAGATCCTCACTTCCCTGAGCCAGCGCGCTCACCGTGTTTATAGCCTGTAACCTGAGACATATAAAATGATTGTCTGTCTCAGGCGAGAATATTGAAGTCCTCTACACCCTGTCCCGTTCCCTTTTATCCGCCCATTTGCGCGCCAGTTTTTCAAATTCACAATAAATTGTTTGCCGTTCAGTTTGGCGGCGGATTTCCATAATGAAGGGTTTGCACTTTATCCAGTCATCAACCAGCCTGGAACGTGTCCAGCGTTTGTAAATATTTTCGTTTATACTCTTTTCAAAAATGCCAATGGCTAAAAGTTCGTAGCGATTGAGAACATTTCTGATGATCGTCACTTCGTCCCCTGATAATTTGTCAGCAGCAAGAAATTGAATGATGTTACCTGCACGGATAATCCTGTTGAATTCAGAAACCTGCTTGGCATAGAGCCCGTCAGTTTCTTCATGCAGCAGAAGATCAATGCTTGTTCTCTTGGAGGCTATTCTGCGTGAATAAACGATAGCAATTAAAGCAATAGCAGCAGATACAAATATGGCCCCTGTTTGTATCCAGAGACCATAAGATTGAGAAAATCTCACAAATTCGTCGGTAACCGTCATTTGATCCGGCCACCCCATCCTTCAGTCATGATAACCTCTCCTTCTTCTGCGGTACACATTGTTTATCTATAGTATCAATGTTATTAAATTTAATATAAGAACGCAATAGAAACATATACGATTCCATTTTTTAGATTATTTTTTCCATGGCCAAGCTCAAAAGCAGTTTTATTTGTCAGGAATGCGGTGCAGTCCATGCCCGTTGGGTGGGGCGGTGTGAGTCCTGTCAGGCGTGGAATAGCATTGCGCAGGAGTCTCCCCTGCCCCCGGCGGGGGCTGGCAGGAGTGTGCCGACAGCGCGGGGCGGTCAGCGTATTCATCTTGAGGGTTTGGCGGAAACCGTTGCGGAGGTGCCGCGTGTTCTCAGCGGCATTCATGAGCTGGATCGTGTAACCGGCGGCGGGTTTGTGCATGGTTCCATTTTGTTGCTGGGCGGCAATCCGGGGATTGGGAAATCCACCTTGTTGATACAGGGTTCGGCGGCGTTGGCGCTTGCGGGGCATCGTATTGTTTATATTTCCGGTGAGGAAGCAACGGCGCAGGTGAGGCTGCGCGCCCAGCGTCTGGGTCTGGATAAGGCGCCGGTGGAGCTTGGCGCGGAAACCAATATTGAAAACATTCTTGCCACCCTTGAGGCGGGAAAAACCCCGACGCTGGTTGTGATTGATTCCATTCAGACCATGTGGACGGCCACGGTGGATTCGGCACCGGGAACGGTCACTCAGGTGCGTGCATCGGCGCAGGCGCTTATTCGTTATGCAAAAACGTCGGGTGCGTGCGTTATTCTGGTGGGGCATGTCACCAAAGACGGGCAGATTGCTGGCCCCCGGGTGGTGGAGCACATGGTGGATGCGGTGTTGTCGTTTGAAGGCGAGCAAGGCAATACCTTCCGTATTTTGCGCGCCCAGAAGAACCGCTTTGGCCCCACCGATGAAATTGGCGTGTTCAGCATGACCAGTTTGGGCTTGGAAGAGGTGGAAAATCCGTCTGCGTTGTTTTTGTCGGAAAGGGATACATCGTCCGCTGGCACTGCGGTATTTGCGGGCATGGAAGGCACGCGCCCTGTGCTGGTAGAAATCCAGGCATTGGTCACGCCCTCCACATTGGGAACACCGCGCCGGGCGGTGGTGGGTTGGGATAGCAACCGGCTGGCGATGATTCTGGCGGTGCTGGAAGCCCATGGCGGGGTGCGTATGGGGATGCACGATGTGTATCTGAACGTGGCCGGTGGCTTGAAAGTGGTGGAACCTGCTGCGGATATTGCGGTAGCAGCAGCGTTAACATCCTCTTTTGCCAATGCGGTTTTGCCCAATGACTGCGTATTTTTTGGTGAAATCAGTTTGTCGGGAATGGTGCGGCCGGTATCTCATGCGGGTTTGCGCCTGAAAGAATCTGCCCGACTCGGTTTTGGCAAGGCTATTTCTCCGGCTAATAAGGGGCAGAATGCCAGTGATGGCAGCATTCACACCCGTGAAATTGCGTCATTAAGGGATTTGGTGGCTGATATTGCGGCAACAGGTGGCAAAAAAAGCAGACAGGCTGTTAAAGAACCGGATTATATGCGTAATTAAGGGTGACGGGCTGACGCAGGAACAGTATAAGACGAAAAAACACGCTTTCATCGGGAAAGCATAATGCAACTTTATTTTTAAAGGTGAGGGTTCCATGCCGATTACCCTGCTTGATCTGATTGTACTGGGTGTGATGCTTGTTTCAGCCCTGCTTGCTATGGTACGGGGTTTTACCCGGGAAGTGTTGTCTGTCATTGCGTGGGCAGGGGCGGCTGCGGCCACCATTTATTTTTTCCCGCAGGTTTACACATGGGTCAGTCAGGATTTGAAGATTGAACCGGCCATTGTGGCGCAGCTGGTGTCCGGTGCGGGTATTTTTCTCACCACCCTGATTGTTGTTTCGCTCATCACCATGCGCATTTCCGATGCTATTCTGGATAGCCGTGTGGGGCCTATTGACCGCACACTGGGCTTTTTATATGGCGGCGCCCGCGGCTTTTTGCTGGTTGTGATCGCGTTTTTGTTTTTTGTCTGGCTGGTGCCAGAAGATGGCCAACCGTCATGGGTGCGTACCGCCATGAGCCGTGACATTTTGCAAACGTCGGGTGAATTGCTGCAATCGGTATTGCCGGAAGATCCTGAAAAAGCAATCTTCAACCAGTTCCGCAATGGCACAGCCCAGCCGGAAGAAGCGCCTGAAACTCCAGCCGCTCCCGCCCAACCGGCTCCCACCACGGTAACGCCATAAAAGAATGACCCATTTGCAAAGCGCAGCGTGAAACATCCGTTGCGCTTTTCTTTATTTCAGGCAATTAAAGCCTGTTTTTTGCTGGATAGAAACAGGCTGCCTTGATAAAACAACGTTAAAAGCAGAATCATCCCTGTTCTTGTGCGTGATGTTGTGATAAAGCTGGCAGCAGAGCAAAAGCATTGCAGATACTTTGCTTCACTGTTCTGATGCAATTCTCTTATAACGCTTGTATTGAATACGCATCAACAAGTACTGATTGTAAAAACCTTTTTGCCTCAGGAGTACGCTTCTCATGAATTCCATTCATTCTTCTTCTATTCTGGCCGAAGATGAAACGTTTTACTGGAATGAACTGGAAGAGGATCGTCTCAGAGAAGAATGTGGGGTTTTCGGTATTTTCGGCCATCCTGATGCTGCGGCGCTGACAGCGCTTGGTTTACATGCCTTGCAGCACCGTGGGCAGGAAGCTGCGGGGATTGTCAGCTTTGATGGCCAGCGTTTCCATGCGGAAAAGAAGCTGGGGCTGGTGGGCGATAATTTCTCGGATGCTTCCGTTATTGATCGTCTGAAAGGTCAGGTTGCTATTGGCCATGTGCGTTATGCCACCACGGGCGCATCACATTTGCGCAATGTGCAGCCGTTGTTTGCGGAGCTGGATTCCGGTGGTTTTGCGGTGTGTCACAACGGCAATCTCACCAATGGTCTCACCTTGCGCCAGCAGTTGGTGCGTGATGGGGCTATTTGCCAGTCCACCACGGATACGGAAGTGATTTTGCACATGGTGGCAAAAAGCCGCCGTCCTCGTTTTCTGGATCGTTTTCTGGATGCGGTGCGCCAGATTGAAGGGGCGTATGCGCTGGCGGCTATTTCCACCAAAAAGCTTATCGGCGCCCGTGATCCGCTGGGCATTCGCCCATTGGTAATTGGCCAGCTGGATGGCAGTTATATTCTGGCCTCGGAAACCTGTGCGCTGGATATTATTGGCGCGAAATATATCCGCGATGTTGAAAACGGCGAAGTGGTGATTATTTCGGAAGAAGGCATTGAATCCCTGCGTGCGTTCCCGCCGCAGCCGATGCGGCCGTGTATTTTTGAATATATTTATTTTGCCCGTCCGGATTCTATTGTGCAGGGGCAAAGCGTGTATGATGTGCGCAAGAAGATGGGTTTTGAGCTGGCCAAAGAATCCGCAGTGGATGCCGATGTGATTGTGCCTATTCCTGATTCCGGTATTCCTGCGGCGCTTGGTTTTTCGCAAAAGTCGGGTATTCCGTTTGAGCTGGGCATTATCCGCAATCATTATGTGGGGCGCACATTTATTCAGCCCACCCAGAACATCCGTGAGCTGGGCGTGCGTTTGAAACATTCGGCCAACCGTTCGCAGGTGGAAGGCAAGCGGATTGTGCTGGTGGATGACAGTCTGGTGCGCGGCACAACATCGGTAAAAATTGTGCGGATGATGCGTGAAGCGGGTGCAAAAGAAGTGCATTTCCGTCTGGCTTGCCCTCCCATTACCCACCCGGATTTTTACGGCATTGATACCCCTGACCGCGAAAAATTGCTGGCCAGCCGGTTTGATCTGGAAGGAATGCGCAACTTTATCGGCGCGGATAGCCTGGCTTTTCTGTCTGTTGATGGTCTTTACCGTTCCATGGGTTTTGATAAGCGCAACGCGGCCAACCCGCAATTTTCGGATCATTGCTTCACGGGTGACTATCCCACCGCGCTTACCGATCAGAACGGTATCGCCCGCAATCCGTCCGTATCGGTGCTGGCAGAAGCGGGTTAAAACCCACTTTTTTGCCTCACTATCCTTCAGAATCCGCAAAGCGCCCCTTTGCGGATATTTTTTTCTCACAAACGGCTTTGCAGAATTTGCACCTTAACCACTGCCGTCATCCCGGCGCAGGCCGGGATCCACGAAAAAACTGCCTTCCCCAAAAGAATACAAAACCCCTTTAAAATCTTGAAATGTCATGAAGGATATGGCACCACAGGATTAAGAATATGTTCCTGCAAGTGGTGGTCTTTCCATGATTGATGATTCCTCGAAACCTCTGGCGCTTGTCACCGGAGCCTCACGCGGCATAGGTGCCTCTGCGGCGTTGGCGTTGGCGCAAAAAGGGTATCATGTGATTGCCATTGCGCGTACAGTCAGCGCCTTGGAAAATCTGGACGATAATATTAAAGCGGCAGGCGGTTCGGCCACGCTTGTGCCTCTTGATCTGAAGGATTTTGATGCAATCGACCGCCTTGGCGCGTCTATTTTCGAGCGTTGGGGCAAGCTGGATGCGCTGGTGGGCAATGCGGGAGTGCTGGGCGGCCTTTCCCCGATTGGTCATTTCGATCAGAAAAAGTGGGATGAAGTGTTTGCGGTGAATGTCACAGCGAACTGGCGGCTGATCCGCTCCATGGATCAATTGTTGCGCTTGGCTCCTGCGGGGCGTGCGGTGTTTGTGTCGTCCCGCGCGTCATGGGCGTGCAAGGCGTATTGGGGGCTTTATTCGGCATCCAAAGCGGCGCTGGATGCGTTGGTGCGCACCTATGCCACGGAAATCAAAGACACATCGGCCACGGCAAACCTGCTCAATCCGGGCGCGGTTCACACGCGTATGCGCACCCAGGCTTTTCCGGGTGAAGAACCGGAAACCCTTACCAAGCCGCAACAGATTGCCGAGGCTTTGGTGGAAATCGTTGATCCGGCCAGCACCATCAACGGCCAGATTTACGATTATCCTTCCCGAAGCTGGCTCACTTTCCAGCCACCGGCATAACGCATGGTTATTCGTGTTCTTCCAGAAACTCTTGCCAACCGCATTGCGGCGGGTGAAGTGGTCGAGCGTCCTGCCAGCGTGGTCAAAGAGCTGGTGGAAAACGCGCTGGATGCGGGTGCGCGCACCATAGACGTGACCCTGAGCAAAGGCGGCCTTGAGCTGATCCGCATCACGGATGATGGGCATGGCATGGCGCCGGCAGAACTGGCCTTGGCTGTGGAACGCCATGCAACGTCAAAGCTCAACGGCGATGATCTGCTGGACATTCGTTTTTTTGGTTTTCGCGGCGAGGCTTTGCCGTCCATTGGTTCGGTATCGCGCCTCACATTGACCAGCCGCACCGTGGGCGCTCCTCATGCTTATGCGCTCACGGTCGAGAACGGCCGCAAGGGAGATGTGCGCCCTGCGGCGCTTAATCAGGGAACGCAGATCGAAGTGGCAGATTTATTCGCCACCCTTCCCGCCCGATTGAAATTCATGAAATCCGAACGTTCGGAAGAACAGGCGGTAATGGACATCATGAAGCGGATTGCAGTGGCGCACCCCACCGTTAGTTTCACGATAATTCTGGGCAGCCGAACGGTGCGTTATGCGGCGCAGCCTTATGGCAATGATGGGTTGAATGCGCGGCTGGGCGATGTATTCGGGCGTGATTTTGCGGCCAACAGCATTCCGGTAGCGGCCGAGCGGGAAGGTTTTGCGCTGTCCGGTTATGCGGGGGTGCCAACCTTTCACCGTCCGACGGCTTCGTTGCAGCTTCTCATGGTGAACGGGCGCCCGGTAAAGGATAAGCTGCTGGCGGGAGCGTTGCGCGGTGCTTATGCGGATGTGATACCGCGTGATCGGCATCCGGTTGTGGCCTTGATGCTGAGTGTTGATCCCAAAGATGTGGATGTGAACGTGCATCCGGCGAAAGCGGAAGTGCGTTTTCGGGATGCGGGGCTGGTGCGCGCGTTGATGATTTCAGCGTTGAAGAACGCCATTACCGATGCGGGCTTGCGGGTAGCCAGTACGGGGGCGGATTTTGCCGCCTCTGCTTTCCAACAATCTGCTGCTCCGGCCTATAACGCCGCGCCCTATCCGAAAACGGCCTATCCAAAAGCCCCCTACCCCCGCCCGTCCTATAATGCACCGCTAGCGGCATATCCTCAACACACCGGCGCCCCGTCCTCTACGGCTCAAACCGCATTGGCGTTGGCGCCGTCTGCGGATACCCGCGCCTACACCGAACCCGAAACACCGCTTGAAGATTTCCATTTCCCGCTCGGAGCAGCAAAAGCGCAGGTGCATGATACTTATATTCTTGCGCAGACGCAGGAAGGCATTGTGCTGGTGGATATGCACGCGGCGCATGAGCGGTTGGTGTATGAAAAGCTGAAAAAGCAGCGCGATCAGGGCGCAACCCCGACACAAGCGTTGCTGGTGCCGGAAATTATAGAGCTGAGCATGGATGAGGCCGCATTGCTCACAGAGGCCACGGAAGAGCTGGCGGCATTGGGCTTGCATATCGAGCCCTTTGGCGGCGGTGCGGTTCTGGTGCGTGAAACCCCTGCGGCGCTGGGCAATTTTGCCATCAAGCCGCTGGTGAAAGACATTGTGGATACCCTGCAAGCGTGGGGTTCGGCGCAACCGCTCACGGAAAAGCGCGATCATCTGGCAGCAACAATAGCGTGCCATAATTCCATTCGGGCAGGCCGCCGCCTGAAGCCGGAAGAAATGAACGCGCTTTTGCGGCAGATTGAGGCGGAACCCTTGGCGGCGCAATGCAACCACGGCCGCCCCACATACGTCAGTCTTTCACGCCACGATCTTGAACGCCTGTTCGCACGCCGCTAAGAGCAGAGTTTTCAAAGTATCAACGCAGCCCCATCCACCGGGCTAAGAAATGAACGGAATATTGCGCTCATTCATGGCTGCCTGAATGGCGGGGTCGGGGTTTTCAAGGCTACGCAATTCTTCAAAGCCCTCTCTGCTATCAAACGTGCCACTCTTAATTCGGCTAACCAGCGCTGCGCTTGCTGCCGCCTTATGCGCATCAGTGCTTGCGGGGTCTTTTAGAATAGCGTTATAGCTGTTTATGATATCAGAAGCATCATATGCATTTTTAACAATCCGCAGCGGAATATTGCGCTCTTTTATAGCTGCCTGAATGGCGTGGTCAAGGTTTTCAAGGCTAGGCAATTCTTCAAAAGGATAAACGCCATCAAAAGTGCCTTGCTGAATGCGGGTAACCAGCGCTGCGTTTGCTGCCGCCTTATGCGCATCAGTGCTTGCGGGGTCTTTTAGAATAGCATTATAGCTGTTTATGACATCAGAAGAATTATGTGTATTTTTAACAATCCGCAGCGGAATATTGCGCTCTTTTATGGCGTTTTTAATGAGTTGCGCAGGGTTTTCAAGGCTACGTAATTTTTCAAAGCCCTCTCTGCTATCAAAGGTGCCATCCTTAACTTTGCTAATCAGCGCTGCGCTGGCCGTGGCCTGTTCAAAAGGCGTACTTAAATCATTCTTCATTACGTGATTGTAAGCACCTATTATATTATTATATTTCCAAGCCGGCGCTTGGCGAATGGTCGTAAAATACTGATTGATATTTCTTGCATCCATAATAGCAGAATAATCACTTGCTATGTGAATCTTGAACTCCCCGGGCAATGCGTGCATAAGCTGATAAGCGGCTTCATTTCTTTCGTTTTTTCCCAGCGCATGAACAGGCTCCTTCTCCTGCCATGCAGATGCCTGTTCTGGCGTAATATAATATAATGCGCTTGAAGAAGGCTCCCGCAACGGGGGAGTTGTATGGGGTTGAGCCTGTGCAACCGCCGCCTCAAAGGAAACCGCATCAGAACGCACCGCAGCGCTGTCAGGAAAGGAAGGGGAAGAAGAACGAGCAATTGATGGCAGCATAACTGTAAACCATGAAATAAAACTAAAATATTCATGAATTTGCAAATCATTTTTTAGAAAAAAAAGCAATATTTAAAAATAGTATTTTACATATAAAGCATCTTCGAAAAATAAATGATTTTTTCCCAAAAGATAACCACGCTGTATATGGAAAATTACCCCACCGGCTGCCACAGAACTTGCTCGATACGCTGCGCACCGGTTGCCAGCATGGCCAGACGGTCAAACCCCAGAGCTGCACCCGAAGCGTGCGGCATCGCATCCAGAGCCTCCAGCAAAACCTCGTCCAACGGATAACGCATCCCATAAATCCGCTGTTTTTCATCCATATCGGCGGTGAACCGCCGCCGTTGTTCGTGTGCGTCGGTTAATTCACCAAAGGCATTGGCCAGCTCCACCCCGCACATGTAGATCTCGAACCGTTCGCTCACCCGCCCGTCGTGAGGGCAAGGGCGTGCCAGTGCTGCCTCGGAAAGCGGGTATTCATAAAGCACTGTGGCCTTGCCCTGCCCCAGATGCGGCTCTATTTTTTCCAACAGAACGCGGCTGAACACATCTGCCCAGCCATCATCGGCAGCCACCCGCACACCGGCACCCATCGCCTGCGCGCGAAACCGCTCAACGTCTCCCAACACCACAAGCAGATCAATCCCCGCATAACGGTCAAAGGCTTCGGCCAGCGTGATCCGTTCAGCATCGGCAAAGGGGTCAGCCTCCACACCGCGAAAATGAAACAACTTTTGCCCTGTTGTTTCAGCCGCCAGACGGATAACATCCATGCAATCGTCCATAAGCTGGGTGTAAGGCTCACCCACCCTGTACCATTCCAGCATGGTAAATTCAGGATGGTGCAAGGCGCTGCGTTCGCCGTTACGAAACACATGGGAAAGCGTGAAAATGCGTTCTTCACCTGCGGCGAGCAGTTTTTTGCAGGCAAATTCCGGCGATGTATGCAAATACCTGCGCTGTTTCTCCCCATCAGGCGCTACAATGTCAGTCGCAAAAGCGTGCAGATGAATTTCATTGCCGGGTGAAACCACCAGTTGGCAGGGGTCAACTTCCAGAAAATCGTGGGCGTCAAACCACTGCCGCACCCCTGCAACAATCCGGTTACGCCCGAGCAGAAAAGGGCGTTTATCCTTGTGCCATTCGGCGTTCCAGTGTGTTACCAGCATTGTATAGTGTCCTCATAGCGCATGGACAACGTGTTACCTGTAAAAACTCTGAATAAAAAGTAAAAATAATAGTGGCACTTTGCGCTGTAACAAGTATGGTGCAGGTCAGAAACCGAGCAACAAAGGAATTTGGCCGTGAAAGTTATTGCAAGCTCCCTGCGCAAGGGGAATGTGGTTGAAATGAATGACAAGCTGTATGTCATTCTCAGCGCGGAAAATATTCATCCGGGCAAAGGCACGCCGGTAACGCAGCTGGATATGCGCCGTTTGTCTGATGGCGTGAAGGTATCGGAGCGTTTCCGCACCACGGAACAGGTCGAGCGCGCTTATATTGAAGACCGTGATTTCAGCTTCCTGTATCAGGATGCCGATGGCAGCTACACCTTCATGAACAGCGAAACCTACGACCAGATTGCCGTATCGGCGGACATCATTGGTACACAGGCGCCATTTTTGCAAGAAGGCATGGTGGTGAAGCTGAGCATTTATCAGGATCAGGCGGTAGCGATTGAGCTTCCAGCCCGTGTTACGCTGGAAATCACCGAAACAGAACCCACCGTAAAAGGCCAGACAGCATCTTCATCTTATAAACCTGCGTTTTTGTCTAATGGTGTGCGCACCATGGTTCCGCCGCATATTGCGGTTGGCACGCGCGTGGTGGTGATGACGGAAGATGCGTCCTATGTAGAACGCGCCAAAGATTAACAAGATTTTACCATGAAGTATTCATAAGTTAATTTCTAGCAGAATAAGATTTCATGGCTATGATTAACAAGAATAAAATTTCCACATAATTCTGCACAGCGTCAAAAGATCAACTTTTGGCGCTTTTTTTAAGTCTTCCTTTGTGAATAAAAGCGGGGAAACAGGTTAACCAAACCGCATAAAGACCATATAAATCAATAACTTAAGCACATAAATTGTCTTTACGAAAAATAAACCAACATAATTTGTTAGGGTAAAGATCCGGCAAGATTTATTTAAATCGACCTAACAAATAATTACAGATATATAAAAGACAACTATCGTTTTTCTATAATCAACTTAGAAGAACCTAAAAACATAAAGTCTAGAGTGGAACCTGACGGACAAGGGAGGGTTCACTCATGAAAACCCGCATTAAAAATTTTAAAAAGCAGACGTTCAGAACGTTTCTGGCCACGGCAATTTTGCTGCTGGGAACGGGGCTGACGGCATCGCAAGCGGATAACAACCGTTTTATGACCGTGTTTAGCGCGGCAAGGCCACCCATTGGTTATACGCAATTCTGCCGCGAGAATCCCAATGATTGTGAATCCCGCGCTACACGCCCGGTGCATGTGAAGATGGATCCCACTGTTTTTACGCAGATGGATGAAATCAACCGCGCCATTAACGCCCAGATCACCCCCATGACCGATATGGAATTGTATGGCGTGAATGAATACTGGACAATTCCGACAACGGCGGGTGATTGCGAAGATTATGTTTTGCTCAAACGCAAAAAGCTGATGGAAGCGGGTTGGCCGGAGCAAACGCTGCTCATCACGGTTGTGCGCGATGAAAAGGGCGATGGCCATGCGGTGCTGACCGTGACCACCAATCAGGGCGATATGATCCTTGATAACCAGAGCGACGAGATCAAGCATTGGAAGAATACCCCCTATGCTTATGTGAAGCGTCAATCGCAGCAAAATCCGCGTATGTGGGTCATGGTTGGCGAAGACAACATCTCTGTGGGTGTTGCCACGGCTCGCCCGGAACTGCGCAACTAAAGCCGGGTTCCAGAGCCTAAAAAACTCTGGAACAACGCCAGACAGCAAGGATAACAGTTTACAAGGTCTGACCTTTTCCCCTCCCCACCGTCCCCAAGGCAGGCTTTGTAACGGCCGGTTCCTCCCCCAAGGAACCGGCCTTCTCATTTCAGCCGTACATTACCCAACCACTTTCTGACAGAATAACCGCCGCCGTCATCCCGGCGAAGGCCGGGATCCACGAAGGAGACACACCATAGCAAGCAAAAGCGAATGCAAAGTAATCGCACCGTTCCCTAAATCAAAGCTTGATGGCTTTTGCACATCAAAAAACGCAGAAACAAGCACGTTAACCGCCGCCGTCATCCCGGCGAAGGCCGGGATCCACGAAGGAGACACACCGTAGCTAGTAAAAGCGAATGCAAAGTAATCGCACCGTTCCCTAAATCAAAGCTTGATGGCTTTTGCACATCAAAACACGCAGAAACAAGCACGTTAACCGCCGCCGTCATCCCGGCGAAGGCCGGGATCCACGAAGGAGGCACACCGTAGCCAGTAAAAGTGTATAGGGTTTTTACTGCTCCGTGTTGCTTCCCATCACAGCGCATTGTGCATCAAGAAAAAATCGCTCTGTGTCAAGTATGGCTTTTAAGAATGGCATTCCCGCAGCTGTGCTTTGAATCTGCGCGCATTTTCGGCGTAGCTTAGCGCAGAAGCCAGCAATTTTGCGACCTCGTCATCGGTCAGCGTGCGCACCGCGCGCGCGGGTGAGCCGACAATCAGGGAGCGAGGGGGAAATTCTTTGCCTTCGGTAACAAGAGAACCTGCCCCCACCAGACAATGTTCACCGAGGCGGGCGTGGTTGAGCACGACAGCGCCCATGCCAATCAGACTGCCATTCCCGACTGTGCAGCCATGCACAACGGCGCCATGACCAAGGGTGCAATGCGTGCCAATGGTGAGGGGCGCTCCCATATCAGTGTGCAGAACGCAATTTTCCTGCACATTGGTGTTGTCTCCAAGGGTGATGTATTCATTATCGCCGCGCAGAGCAGCGCCAAACCAGATGCCGCACCCTGCCCCCAGGCGCACACGGCCAATAACGGTGGCTGTGGGAGCCACCCAATAATCGCCGTTAGCGGGAAGATCAGGTGCGATGCCATCCAGTGTGTAGAGCGGCATTAGAGCATGTCTCCAAAAAGTGGGAACTGTTTTTTGGATAAAGACATGCGTAAAAGAAAGAGATAGAGCATGTCTATTGACTCAATTTCAACAGAGAATGCTCTAGACCAGATCCTGCTCCAGAATAGCCATCTGGAAGTTGAAGGAGCGGTCGCCGTCTTCGTCATCGAGAAAGACAATGCCGAGAAATTCTTCGCCCACATAGACTTCGGCGGAGTCGTTTTTGCGCGGGCGTGCGGTCACGCGGATAGCCATATTCTGGAAAGTGCGGCGCAGATAGGCTTGCACTTTTTCAAGATCCTGCTTGTTCATTCTGATTTCTCCTGAGAGCGGGAACGATAAGAACAAGGTGTGACACGCCTCCTGAAACGGTGCAAGCATCAATCCGCACACAACCACAGGAAAACACAATCTGTGAACAACGGCACCTTGTCCACCTCTATATGAGCAGCGGAGCGCAGAGAAAAGCGCACGATTACCAACCGTGCAACGGCACCCTCTTGGCAGGAAAAGCTCCTGAATGCGCTGCGGTGAGGCGGAAAATATCGGCTTATAGAGCACCGAAGCGCAGCGTACATTTAGTACGTGAGCATCGGAGCGCAAAGAAGCTGATATTTAACGCCCACCGCAGTAGCATTCAGCTATATTACGGGATCGAAGTAATCGGGCGCATCAAGCATCTGGTTCATGTTGATGGCGGGTTCGCGTTCGGGCGCGATGCCCACGACTTTTGCAGGCACTCCGGCAACGGTGGTGCGTTCGGGAACAGCGTTCAGCACCACGGAACCTGCGGCAATCAGCGAGCCTGCGCCGATTTCGATATTGCCCAGAATTTTGGCACCGGCGCCAATCAACACGCCGCGGCGGATTTTCGGATGCCTGTCGCCTTCTTCTTTGCCGGTACCGCCCAGCGTGACGTCTTGCAGAATGGATACATTGTCTTCCACAACAGCGGTGCTGCCGACCACAAAGCCGGTGGCGTGGTCAAGGAAGATGCCGTAGCCGAAGCGGGCGGCGGGATGGATGTCCACTTGAAAAATGGCCGAGACGCGGCTTTGCAGATAGAGCGCGAAATCTTTTCGGTCTTGTTCCCAGAGCCAATGCGCCAGCCGGTAAGCCTGCATGGCCTGAAAGCCTTTGAAGTAAAGCACCGGCTCCAGCACGCGGTTGCATACAGGGTCACGTTGCAGCACAGCCATGATGTCGGCACGCAGTCCTTGCTGCCAGGGGGTATGCGCGGCAAAGGCGCGGGCAAAGGCTTGCCGGATGTGGCCGCTGGAAACATCGGCATGGCCAAGCCGTTCGGCGATGCGGAAAGCGACGGCCTCTTCCAGTGTTTTATGGTTGAGGATAGAGCCCATGACAAAGGAGCCCAGATCGGGTTCTTGCTGCACCACGGCTTCCGCTTCCTGCCGCAATTGGCTCCACACCGGATCGACGGTTGAAAAAGAGCGCAAGCGTGTTGTTTTGGAGTGTGCGGAAGGTGTCATGAGCATGTCTTTCAATCGGTACGCAACAGTCAGGCTGCACTAGTTTTATCTGCAAACGGCAGCATGACAAGCCACGTCTTTAGTCTATAACGGAAGGTTGATGTTTTAAGCGGCACCGCTTTGGTAAAAGCGCAGCGGCTATAATGGCGAAAAGACGTTAAATCTCAAGCTTTTGGCGCGTTATTATGAATTATGCCCTGCACCGCATGCTGAAGATTATTTTTTACATGAACACGCTAGAATAAACCTTAGCATATCAGCGCAACTGATTCTGATGAAAGCATGAATCCGCTTTAGCCTGTTGATGCACCGCATGAAGAAACGCCGCTAAGTGCAATTAGCTGTTTTTATCCAGAAATTCCAGCACGCCTTCTTTATAAACCTTGTCACCCACCGCTTTGTTGTGGTCGCGGCCAGGGATTTGCAGCACATGTGCGCCGGGAATAACGTTTGCCAACACGAAGGGCGAACCGGCCACGGTATCTTCTGTACCCACAGCCACCAGCACCGGCATCCGCAATTGGGAGAGCATTTCGGCGGTGATGGGCGAGCGTTGCGAGCGCATACAGACGGCCAGAGCGCGCAGATCGCTGCGGGTGGTTTCGGCGAAGATGCGGAAGGTGCGCGCCTCAGGGTCGGTAATGCTGTTGCGATCGGGGGCTTCCAGCGCGTGAGCGATGCTTTCGGCGGAAACCAGTCCGGTGAGCATACTTTCACCCATACCGGCGAACACCACGCTGCGTACTACTTCTGGATGGTTACAGGCGAGGAAGGCGGAAACCCGGGCGCCCATGGAATAGCCCATCACATCCACCTGTGTCAGCCCCAGATGCTGGATCAGCCGGAAAGCGTCTTCGGCCATCGTGACGGCGCCATAAGCATCCGGCGCGTAAATTTTGTCACTTTGTCCGTGGCCGCGGTGGTCAAAAGCGATGACCCGTCGTCCAGAGCGCACCAGCAGCGCCACCCAGCCGGGCATAATCCAGTTCATATCAATGGTGGAGGCGAAGCCGTGGATGAGCAGAACAGGCGCGCCCTGACCTTCGTCAATGTAACGCAGCGACAGACCATCGGACTCAAAAAACGGCATAGGCAAACACCAAAGCACCTTGCTGGAAGGCTTATAAGGAATATCCCAAAGGAGCGGCGCTCGACCTTGGAAACTGATTCTGGGGTCACTGTAATGAATCCTGAATCAAATTTATAGAGTCTCCTTATAAGATTCTGCACGCCCACTGCAAAACAGTATTCTTTCTGGGCGCGGGTGCGCCGCGGTGTGGAATGGTATTGGCATGAATCGCTTTCGGCTTTAAAGCATGAAGAGGAGCGATACACGGCGCAAAGAGGATGAACAGCAATGCTGCACGATCATGCCATGATAATTTATACTATACTGGGTGCGCTGTGCGTGATGCAGCTTGTTACGTTGGTGATGGTTATTGTGTTTCGCTCTGGTCAGACAGCCCTGCTTGCTCTGAATGAGAATATCAATGATCTGAAAGAGTTGGTGGGGAACGAGTTTTTCAAAAACCGCGAGGCAGAACAAAGCTCTGCCCGTTCTGCGCGCGAAGAGCTCAACAATGCTTTCCGGTTGTTTGGTGATGGCATTGGCAGACAGTTTGAAGGCTTATCCCAGCAGCAGAAAGCGCAGCTTGAAGAATTTTCCAGAAACCTTCAGAACCTCACCAAAATTACGGAAGAAAAGATGGAAAAGCTGATTGGTTCGACCGAGGCAAAGCAGAACGAGTTCAAGCAATATCTGTTTTCATCGCTTACGGAGGCCAAAGAGAGTCTGGCGCGTTCGGCAAGGGAGAGCCGGCAGGAGCTGGCCGCGTCGCTCAAATCGTTTGAAGAGGCGTTTTCCCAAAGCGTGAAAGGCTTCAATGAACAGCAGAAACAGAAGTTTGATGATTTGTTTTTGCGCCATGAAAATCTTAAAAATGCTTCTGAAGTGAAGATGGAAAAAGTGCGTGAAACCATTGAGCAGAAGCTGTTGCATTTGCAGGAAGGCAACGAGAAGAAGCTGGAAGAAATGCGCCAGACCGTGGATGAAAAGCTCAACGCTACAGTGGAAAAACGGTTCAACGAGTCCTTTAAACTTATCAGCGACCGGCTGGAACAGGTGCATAAAGGCTTGGGCGAAATGCAGACGCTGGCCACCGGCGTGGGTGATCTGAAAAAAGTGCTGACCAATGTCAAAACCCGCGGCAATCTGGGCGAAATTCAGCTTGGTGCTATTTTGGAGGAAATGTTTTCGCCGGAACAGTATGAGCAAAATGCTGCGGTTCAGGAACGCGGTCAGGAGCGGGTAGAATACGCCATTCGCTTGCCCGGCCGCAATGCGGATAACAAGCCGCTGTTGTTGCCGATTGACTCCAAATTCCCCAATGAGGATTACCAGCGGTTGCTGGATGTGTATGAAAATATCGGCGTGCAGGATCAGCGGCGGATTGATGAAGCCAACCGGCAGTTTGAAAATGCGGTTAGAAAATGCGCGCGGGATATTTCAGAAAAGTACATTAACCCGCCGGTGACCACCAATTTTGCGATTATGTTTGTACCAACGGAAGGGCTGTATGCGGAAATCATGCGGCGCACCAGTCTGTTTGAAACCATCCGCCGGGAAAATCGGGTAACCATTGTGGGGCCTGCCAATCTGGCGGCATTTCTCAGCAGCTTGCAAATGGGCTTTAAAACACTGGCCATTGAAAAACGTTCCAGCGAAGTATGGGAGATTCTGGGCGCGGTCAAAACAGAATTTGGCCGTTTTGGTACGGTTCTGGAAAAAACCAGAAAGAAGCTGGAAGAAGCAACCAACACCATCGATCAGGCGGGCGTGCGCAGCCGCGCCATCGAACGCAAACTCCGCACCGTACAGGAACTCCCCCACGATCAGGCACAAACCCTCATCGGTCAAGCCTTGGATCTGGAAGAATCCATCCTTGAACCCGAAGAAGAATTGACGTGACAAAATATTCTCATAATGCACAAATAGGTATGAAATGCATAATTTTCCTTTGCTTAAAAATATAGATGTAGAAGTTGAATTTGATCGTTTTGTTCCTACATTTAATAATGGATGCAAAATACAAAATTTATTAGGAGATCATTCCAGTCTAAACTTGAATGCGGATTATTTTTTTCCAGAAGATAATTTTATTGTAGAATTAAAGTGTATGGAAAATGACATTATTGATAATAAGGATTTGCGAGATCGTGTTATCAGATGTTATTTGCATTATGGATATTCGGAATATGATGCAGAGGGCTATTTGTATCGTAATGATATTATGCCCACAAAAGTAAAAGAACGATTTTTTTCAACCGCTATCAAATCTATGATTTGTCAGGTTAAAAAAGCTAATCAACAAATTGCGAAAACAAAACAAACCTTAAAATTACCTAATGCTCATGGAATGCTTTTATATGCAAATAACAAAAACTATTCCCTCGTTCCTGAAGCTGCCTTGGTAATAATTGATAAAGTTTTACGTGATTTGCGGCCGCGCCACATAGATTGTTATGTTTATTTCACACCCAATATTTCTCATAATAATTCCAGCGGATTTCGTGTTAAATATTGGATACCGACTTACGCACCAGACAAAAAGTACCTTGGAGATTTTGTTGATAGGTTGGGCAAAAAATGGATTGAATACTATATTAAAAATCAACAAATAATTTTTGATACATTAATTGTTGAAAAAAATACGCCTGAAGTTTTAAGATCTAAACCTATAAAAAATAAATGAGGGCTTCACCTAAAATCTCAAAATGCATCTTCTTGATGCTTTTGGCAAAAAATGCAGCAAAGTAAACATACTCTGATATTAGCCGTTCTGCATTTTTGCGCACAGCGCAGCAAAAATGCAGAGTACTAATTGGGCACCATAACTTACTTTGGCATGACCATTCGTATTAAGCCGACATTTTCACACTTGTGGCGACCATCCACGCATTTCCCTCAAGATCAAAGGATGCGTCATTTCTATCGCGTGAAAAAACCACCAGAAAAATCGCGCTCTTACACGCATTTTATATGTCTCATGCTCATCATCAAGATCGCGTTGGGCTTTGGGCGTAAGCCGAAATTCAGCCATGTTGCGCAAGCTTGCGTTTTTTAAAGGCTGCAAAGTCAAATTGTTCTGGCTTACCGCTTTACTCGCCTTCAATTAGGGCTAGACGGAGTGTTTCAAGATTGAAATTGCGCTCTTGTTCACGCCGGATAAGATCGCGGATTGCCTCACTGTCATTTGTGTAATGGCCTGCGGTGATCTGAGATGTAATCCAAGCATCTTGTTGATCCGTAAGCGTAATGGTTTTGCGCACAGTACCCATCGGGCTAAATCCTGATATAGAACCAATAATCATATTATTGGTGCAGTGTAATGCAATGAAAGGATCAAGGCAATAATTCACATATGAAATTCAGAGCACATCAGTGTAGTATTAACATACAGCTCAATCCATAATCATTAAGACTATGCCCTTCTAACCGCCCCCCAATCGTCATGGTCGCACATGTTGCGACCATACGCGTTTTTTTCACACCACTCGATGCGTCATACCACGCGCGGAAGGAACCACAGCAAAAGTGGCATTTACATCCCCTATTCCGCTTTATTCCGCATTATTCCGCATGTTTCATTCCGCTTTGTTCCATTACAGGAAAACACAACGTAAGACGTTCAATTTATTGGTTAAAACGCGCTGAGAAAGCAAAGAAAGAGAGCGCAAATATAAGCATGGTACCATGCTCATGCGCTATGATGCGGCATCAAAACAGCTTGCATTTATGCCCTGTCTCTGGCTATTGAGAAAAGAACAGAATACAGGGCATAAATTTTTACTGCATCGGGATTCGCAACCATGTCAGATCACAGCACACCGCATTTTCACAATACCGCAGGGCATCGTGTCATTCACGTTGGCACCAAAGAATTTATGTGCATTGGCGCGCTGCCTCCGCTGGATCATCCGCACATTTATATTGATATGGGCGATGCTACGGAAATCATTTGCGAATATTGCTCCACACTGTATAAATATAATCCGGCTTTACACGGCGATGAAACCAATCCTTCCGGCTGTGCATGGAACGCCCAGATAGCCTGAGCAGCGTGTCTTCCGGTCACGGCACACTCACCCCGCCGGTCATTATCGGCGCGGGGATTGGTGGCCTTGCGCTGGCGTTGTTTCTCGCCAGAAGAGGCATTTGCTGCGCTGTGTATGAGCGCGAAAAAACCTTCAGCGGCTTGGGAAACGGGCTGCAACTGGGGCCAAATGTCAACGCCCTGCTGCACACACATTTGCCAGAAATTGATGCTGCCATTGCCGCTGCGGCCACGGAACCGGATGCCGTGTGTTTTTATGACGGTATAACCGGAAAACCCCTTAAATCCTTGGCGTTAGGCCGAACGGCACGCAGCCGCTGGGGCGCCCCCTTTCGCGTCATTCACCGGGCGGATCTGCACGCCATTTTGCTTACAGCCGCAAGCAAAAACCCCTCCATCACGCTGCATCACAATCATCAGCTTTCCAGCATCCAGACACACCCGGAAAATACGAACCTCGTGTTTGAAAATGAGGGGAAAACCGTTCAAACAACCGCCCGTCTGCTGATCGGAGCGGATGGCGTAAATTCCGCTGTTCGCAAAGTCTTGAAGGCTCCACCACCTCAAAATACCGGACAAGCAGCATGGCGCGCGCTCATTCCTGGGAGAGCTTTTCCGTTTGAGTGGGGCAGAAACAACACCGGCCTTTGGATGGCACCAAAAATGCACCTGGTGCATTACCCCATCAGGCAGGGAGCGTGGATAAATGCGGTGCTGACCGCACCGGAAACTATCACAGATATCCCCCTGAATCACATGTTTGGCCGCGATGCAGCCCGTATCCTCCATGCGCCATCGGAAGGCTGGACAGCATGGCCTTTGCGCACACTTATCCCCCATTTTGGCGCAGGAAATATCCTTCTGCTGGGCGATTCGTCCCATGCCATGGCGCCGCATCTGGCTCAAGGCGCAGCACAAGCCATTGAAGATGCAGCGCTTCTTGCGTGTCTTATTGCGGAAAGAATCCCATTAAACCAGCTCGCGGCAGCCTACAGTGCTGCCCGTTACACGCGCATTGCGGCCATTCAAAAAGCGTCCACAAGCAAAGGAAAGCTTTACAGAATGGGCGCTCCCTTAAGCGTTGTCCGCAACACTGTCCTGCGTCTTACACCCACCCCCCTGCTCTACCGCAGTCTGGACTGGCTTTTTAGAAATCCTCAGTGATTACAGGTATTTGCTTGCCCAACGTTACGCCTGCAAGTGTAACATCACACTGCCACGCATAGGCTTCTACCCCCGCCCTCCGCGCCTGTGTGAAGGCGCGAGCATAGGCGGGATCAATGTCGGCTGCCAGCGAAAAACCTGTCGCTGGCCCCTGCACCAGATAAAGCATGACCCCGCGATAGCCTTGCGCAACGACTTTTTCCAATTCTGCCAGATGCTTAGCACCGCGTGCGGTCACTGCATCGGGAAATTCGGCAATCGTGTTGCCGCGCCACAAATGCACGTTTTTGACCTCCACATAGGCCGCTTTATCCTCCCCCTCTTCGAGAAACAGGTCAATCCGGCTGCCGGTACCGTATTTGACTTCCCGCCGTATAAGGTTATACCCGCCCAACATGGGGATAAGTCCGGCCTGTACCGCCTCAAAAGCAATCTTGTTCGGATTGCCTGTATTCACTCCCACCAGTGACATTTTTCCGCCGGTATCCGCTTCTACCAGTTCCCAGCTAAACCCCAATTTGCCACCTTCTTTTTGCGCCACCCATACCTGTGCGTCGGGCAGTGCCAGCCCCATCATGGAACCGGAATTGGCAACATGCGCAACGATTTCGCGGCCATCGTTTAAAACAATATCGGCGAGAAAACGTTTGTACCGGCGCACGAGACGCCCTTCCAGCAAGGGGGGAAACAACATGCAAGCACTCTCCAAAATCGTAATGAGTCTTTTCTTGGAAAGGAAAACAGCATTCAGGTCAAGGGTGGGGCATAAAACATGTGTATTTCTGTATAAAGATGCACAAAAGGCGTTGGATTTATCCCCATACACCGCTAATGTGTGCATTCGTTACGCGGATGTGGCGAAATGGTAGACGCAACAGACTTAAAATCTGTTTCTCGTATGGGAGTGCGGGTTCGAGTCCCGCCATCCGCACCACTTTTACAAAAGTGCGCTGTGCAGCTTTTATGCTGCAAGGAGGCACTCTTTTTCCAGATTAAGCAGCAATGCTTTGGCATCAAGCCCACCGGCAAAGCCGGTAAGCTTACCATTAGCACCAATCACCCGATGGCACGGCGCAATGATGGAGATAGGGTTTTTGCTGTTTGCCAGCCCCACGGCGCGCGATGCTTTGGGCGCGCCTATCTGCTGGGCAATTGCCCCATAAGACCGTGTTTCGCCATAGGGAATTGTCAGCAAAGCATTCCATACTTTTTTGTTGAATTCTGAACCTATAAAATCGAGTGGCAGATCAAAGCATGTGCGTTTGTGCGCAAAATATTCTGTCAATTGCTGTTCGGCTTCAAGCAGCAAAGGGTGGGAGCGCGGTGCAGTATTGTTATGGGTGAATAAAACCCGACCGGCTTTTTCATTTTCCCATAAAATGCCGACTATTCCTTTGTCGCTGCACACCAGTTGCAGCGGACCCACGGGTGATTGCATTGTGTGTGAGGAATAAAGCATGTGAGGCCTTTCAGGATTTTTCAAAAACAAACTGCCGTGATCCTGTATAGTTGAAAAACAGCCCGGCCAGTACTCCGGCAACAAAGGCAATGGCAACGGGAAGATCAGGCATCATAAACAATAATCCCACAAATACCAGTGCGTTTACAATGGCGCCAAGGCTGTTAATCGCGCAAAAACCCGTCCATTCTTTAAACAGCGATTGCGGGTTGCTTTTGAACGTAAAACTGCGGTTTAGCCACCAGCTGAGTGTCAGGGATAAAGGCAGCACAACAATTCGCGCTGCTTCGGCAGAAAGAGCCAGACCTTTCCAGAAACTGTAAAAGAGCAGTGCATCACATGCACATGTTAGTGCTCCCATAATGGAAAAAACAACAAATCGTGGAAGGGGTAAGAACCGCTGCATCAGGGCTTCTCAGGGTTATGAGCGTTGCGTTTCAAAGAGGCAGGTGCTGGAAATTCCAGATAACGCAGCCGTTTCACTTCCCGCCGTCCTTCCGCGATGGAAGAAAGAATAAACCCACATGCCAGCGTAATGGCAGATGCCTGAAGCAAGGCAGCGATCAGAATGGCGGTCGGCACCCGCGGCACATATCCCGTTTGCAACCATACTGCAATCAGCGGCAATCCAAGCACAACACTGCACGCAAACAAACAGAAGGAAAAGCCGCCATAAAACCGGGCTGGACGCAAAGTGCGGTACATGCGGAAGATGGTGCGCATAATTTTAAAGCCATCGCGGTAGGTGGCAAGCTTGCTCATGGAATTGGCGGGGCGTGCGCTGTAAGCCACGGGAATTTCACGGCTTCCCACCCGCAAATCCAGCGCATGGATGGAAAGTTCGGTTTCAATTTCAAAGCCGCGGGAAGCGGCGGGGAACGATTTCACAAACCGGCGCGACAACACCCGATAGCCGGAAAGAATATCGTTAAAACCATTGCCGAACAAATCCTGTACCAGCCGGTTAAAGAACCAGTTTCCGAACTGATGCCCACGTCTGTAAGCGGCCTCACCGCCACCTTGACGGGCAGCAACCACCATATCCAGCCGTTCTTGTTGTAAAGCTTCAATCATCATGGGCGCTGCAACAGGATCATAGGTTAGATCGCCATCCGCAAGCACATAAATATCGGCCTCTACATCGGCGAACATCCGGCGCACCACATGCCCTTTGCCTTGCAGGCTTTCAAAACGCACGTCTGCACCGGCCTTAAGCGCAAGCTCGGCGGTGCGGTCTGTTGAGTTATTGTCAAACACATAAATCGCGGCGTGGGGTAAGGCGGCGCGAAACCCTGCAACAACCTTGGCAACGGAAGCTTCTTCATTATAGCAGGGCAATAACACAGCAATGTGCGGCTGTGGCGCCGGAGCCGCAAGGTCAGGAAGAGGCATTGCTGTCTGTGCAAGGGTTTCAGATGGGGTTTTCATGCCGACTCAAAAGTTAAAATAAAACGTTAGCGAACAATTATGCGTCAGGAATGTTAAATGGGGGATAAAAATATATTATCAGCTTGTATTTCGTGGTAATGGGGTTCATTAGCATACTGTCTTTATGGTTTTTCAGGAGCCTCATTCATGAGCTTTCTCAGCACATCGTTATCCCGTATTAAACCTTCTGCCACCATTGCCGTCAGCCAGAAGGCGCGCGAGCTTAAAGCGCAAGGCAAAGATATTATTGGCCTCGGCGCGGGAGAGCCGGATTTTGATACTCCTGATAATATTAAAGAGGCGGCAATTGACGCAATCCGCCGGGGCGAGACAAAATACCCGCCCGTTGCAGGCATCCAGCCCCTGCGCGAAGCCATTGCAGCCAAGTTCAAACGCGAAAACGGCCTGATTTATACCCCTGCGCAAACAATTGTTGGCACTGGCGGAAAACAGGTATTGTATAATGCGTTTTTAGCAACGCTCAATGCCGGTGATGAAGTCCTTATCCCCACCCCTTATTGGGTAAGCTATCCAGAAATTGTTCTTCTCAACGGCGGCACGCCTGTCTTTGTGGAAGCCCGTCAGGAGGATAATTTTAAAATTACCGCCGCCGCACTTGAAAAAGCCATTACCCCTAAAACCAAATGGTTCATTTTCAATTCGCCATCCAACCCTTCCGGTGCAGCTTATAGCTTTGATGAACTCAAAGCCCTTACCGATGTGCTGGTCAAATATCCCCATGTCTGGGTGCTCACTGATGATATGTATGAGCATCTTGTCTATGGGGATTTTAAATATTTTACCCCCGCACAAGTCGAACCCAATCTTTACGATCGCACCCTCACCGTCAACGGCGTGTCCAAAGCCTACGCCATGACCGGCTGGCGCATAGGTTATGCAGCAGGTCCACTTGAACTTATCAAGGCTATGGAGATGGTACAAGGTCAACAAACGTCCGGTGCATCCAGCATTGCCCAGTGGGCTGCGGTTGAAGCTCTGAACGGCCCTCAGGACTATATTGCAGAGCGCCGCAAGGTCTTTGAAAAACGCCGTGATCTTGTTGTAAGTATGCTCAATCAGGCCAAAGGCATTGAATGCCCTACCCCTGAAGGTGCGTTTTATGTTTACCCGTCATGCGCTGGCACACTGGGTAAAACAGCACCAAACGGCAAAGTAATTGAAACGGATGAGGATTTTGTAACCGCACTCCTCGAAACAGAAGGTGTTGCAGTGGTACACGGTTCGGCATTTGGTCTTGGCCCAAACTTCCGCATTTCCTATGCCACCTCTACAGAAGCCCTTGAAGAAGCTTGCACCCGCATCCAGCGTTTCTGTGCTGCACTGCGTTAAGAAAACGCCTTGCTTCTAACCAAACTCATGCAAAAAGCAGATGCTATTGGCATCTGCTTTTTTTGAAGAAACCTAAGCGCCTGCCGCACGGCCTCTTGCACGCTCATACACAGCGTCCGGAATATAATTTTCCTCCGCTTCAATGCGTTTTGCCGCATCTTCCTGAGCAATATCAAAATTCCGTTGAATCTGATCCAGTGACCGCTCACGATTAGCAGGGTCAATGTGGCGAGTCGCGGGATCAACCTCCCGATCAGCAGGATCAATCTCACGATCAGAAGGATCACGTGGGCGATCTGCGGGATCAAGAGAGCGTTGCGCCGGATCTTCCCGCTGCACAATGTCTTCGCGCTGGAGAATATCCTGACGCTGTATCAGCTCGGTTCTAACAATCGTGTCGAGCTGCCGCTGTGCGACAGTCAAATCGCGCTCAAGGTTATCAAGATTAACCGCCCTGTCTTCCACCAATGGCGGCAAGTCCCTTACATCTTGCTCTTGGGCGCGACGTACACGTTCCACCCGATCAACAGGTGATACACTTTCAACAGGAGAAATAGGATCTATTGAATCTGCCATCGTATTAAACCCTTTTCATACAACTTGAAAAATAAAAGTCATATTAAAAAAACATTTAATATACGAAACAGTTCCAAAAATTATGCGTGTTTTGAAAAACAGAGCGCTACTGCACCCGTTTAAAAATAAGATTAAGACGGGTTTTCATTACTTGCTGATACCCTTTTTCACGCAAGATGCTCAAAAGATCAACTTGCCAGCGATCGCCACTATCTTCAACGAGAATAATATCAGGCAGCAAATACTCTGGTGCATCCCGGAAAAAAGGCTCCAGAATAAGATCTTCTGCGCCCTCGACATCGAGTTTCAGTGCATCAATGCGCGGTAAATTCTCTTCACGAATGAGCGATAACAATGTGCGGGCGGCAACAATAATTGCACCATCCCCCCGATGGTCAGGGCGCACAAAACGCAACCCGGTTTCGCCACGGTTATCCCGATCTTGAAACAGCGTGACTTCACCATCTTTATCTGCGACAGCGCAAGCAATAGCCTTGACGCCACAGCCTTGATTAAAAGCAATATTTTGGCACAAACGTTTAAAAATCAACGGTTGCGGCTCAAGCGCAAGAATCCGGGCATCAGCCCCGGTGACCCCTGCCACAAACAAAGCATACCCGCCTACATTGGCGCCAATATCAATAAATACAAAACCGTGTTTCCCTGCTGCGTAGTCTTTCAAATAGTCGCGCTCGGCAGCATCAAAATATTGTGGCGTAAAAAGAATGCGTTTTTCGCAAACATTGTCATAAGGATAAAGACGAAAATGCGCACCCAGCGAGTCATAATCGACAGGACCTTCAAACTTTCTCAGCGCGAAACGGCGCAAGCCATAGGCAATCCGGCGCCCCAACCAGCTTTCAGGCATGGCATGGGTCCAGCGAATAAGTTGCGCCTTCCAGCCTTGGGGAGCAAAAGCACCATAGGGATGCGCGTCGTATGAACCGTCCATTGTGTCTCTTTTTCTAGAGATTTTACTCTCTTTCATTGCTTATTTTCCGCAGCAGAAAATCTGGCTTGGAAAATGTATTTATGAAAACATTTTGAACGGAAGATCAAGCATAAAGCAGGAATAAATTGCGTTTTTCGCAAGATTGAACAAAACCCGCAACAATAAACAGCCTTATTTGCTCACCAGAGCAGGCACATCTTCAGGCTTAACATAGCTGATTTTGCCGGTGTGATACGCAGGATCTTTTGGATCGATTGCATCCGCGCGCACAGCGTAATATTCGCGCAGCGGATCAAACCCATACTGTATGTGCGTACCTGCGCGCGGGTTAAGCGCAACCTCCACGTCGGTAGGCGATTTTGGATTGAAAGAAAAATAGGATCCACCATCTTCAATGTTCTGTTTTTGTAAATCCTTGGGGATAAATGATTCCAAATCAAAGCGATTTTCCCCCAAGTTATGCTCATGTTGCCTTTGCAAAACAACATTTCCAGCAGCTTGAAAAACCATCCGGTTGTTACTGACAGTATCCTCTCTTACAGTAACACCTCCGGCATTTTTTACACGCACAACAATGTTCTGTTTATCCAGTGCAGTGTCAAAATTACTGCGTACATCACCGGCCACTATGCTGGCGTCCGATAAGCTTTTTTCTTGAGAGACATACATTTTTGATTCCACTTAAAAAATGAGTATTTATAGATACTTAGATAAGAAATATCGTCAAGCGACTAAGACCGGATACAAACAGATATGTTCTTTTTGCAAATTAAATGCTATGGGCAGGTTCTGTTTTTTATAAAGTGTGATTCCGGCGTATCAGGGGGGAAAACATGATGATTTATGTTGATGCAGACACCGCTCCCCGGCGCAAGAACGGGCAAATTAAAATTCATAATCCTCAAGATTTTGAAGGAATGCGCGCTGCTGGACGGGTAGTGGCCGAAGCATTGGATATGCTTGTTGAACACATCAAGCCAGGCATGAATACTCAACAGATTGATGATCTTGTGTTTGGCTTTGTGATGGATCATGGCGTGCTGCCCGCCACACTCATGTACCGTGGCTATACCAAGTCAACCTGTACATCTGTCAATCATGTTGTCTGTCATGGCATTCCTTCTACGCGCCATCAACTGCAAGAAGGCGATATTGTGAATGTAGATGTCACAATTATCAAGGATGGCCGGCATGGCGATTCCAGCCGGATGTATCCCGTGGGAAAAATAAACCGCAAAGCCGAGCGGTTGATTGAAGTTACCCATGAATCCTTGATGCGTGGCTTGGCAGTCATTCAGCCTGGAGCCACCACGGGTGATATTGGTGCAGCTATTCAGGAATACGCTGAAAACGAAGAAAACATGGGTGTTGTAAAGGATTTTTGTGGTCATGGCCTTGGCCGTATTTTTCATGACGAGCCTAATATTTTACACTATGGGCAGCGTGGCGAAGGCATTGTTTTAAAACCCGGAATGTTTTTCACTGTTGAACCGATGCTGAATCTGGGCCGTCCCGATGTTAAAATACTGGGTGATGGATGGACAGCAGTAACGCGCGATCGGTCGCTGTCTGCTCAATTTGAACATACAATTGGCGTTACAGACACAGGTTGTGAGGTTTTCACATTATCCCCTGCCGGTTTCTTTAATCCTCTGGATGCTCGTAATCGCGCGTGATGATGGATTTTTTTCCGCAAGAACAAGAAGAAAAAAAAGAAGATGCCCCTCACTACATGGGACATAGAGAGCGCTTGCGGTCACGCTTTCTTGAATCGGAAGGGGATGCCCTGCCCGACTACGAGCTATTGGAGCTTATTTTATTTCGCGCAATTCCACGCCGTGATGTCAAAGCGCTGGCTAAAGAACTCATCAAAAAATTTGGTTCCTTTTCCGAAGTCGTTGCAGCTCCGCATCATCGTCTGAAAGAAGTTTCAGGAGTAGGCGATTCGGTAGCGATAGAAATAAAAATTATTGCAGCCGCATCCCGCCGTTTTGCAAAAGGCAACATACGCAAGCGCCCTGTGCTGTCATCGTGGTCAACGGTTATGGATTATTGCCGTACCGCCATGGCCTTTGAAGAACGGGAACATTTCCGCGTGCTCTTTCTGGATAAGAAAAATGCGCTGATTACCGATGAAGTGATGCAACACGGCACTATCGATCACACACCCGTTTATCCTCGTGAAGTAGCGCGCCGCGCATTGGAGCTTTCAGCAGCCGCCATCATTTTACTTCACAATCACCCCACAGGTGACCCTACCCCCAGCCGCGCCGATATTGATATGACGCAGAATGTAAAACGGGCTGCTGAAGCTGTAGGGGTCGTTGTCATCGACCATATTATTGTGGGGCGTGACGGCAACGCCAGCTTTAAAAACTTGAAATTGCTATAGCAATCCCACCAAAAGAATACACGGTTTTTACTGCTCCGCGTTGACCTACGGGTCGCTTCGCTGGCAGCTTGTTGTGTAGGATGATTGCGTAAAAGCAAGAAAGTATAGTGGTTCCATATATTCTTTTAATTGGAAACACGCTATGAGCTTTTAATCAAGCGGATTGAACACTTTAAACATCGAGAGGAATAGTCTCTTCAATATCCACACCAAACCCTTGCAAGCCCACATAACGACGCTCGCGAGAAGCCAGAAGCCGGATAGAGGAGACACCCAGATCACGCAAAATTTGCGCTCCAATCCCAACCTCATGCCAGAGTTCATATCGGCGCTCTTCGCTACTAACACCTTGAGCAAGAGATTGCGCAGGCACTCCTACAACGCCATCGCGCAAATAAACCAATACACCGCAGCCCTCACGTTTAAAAATATCCAAGGAGTGTTGAATAGCGTGTCCACCGCCAAACACATCGGCGACGGCATCCGCACGATGCAACCGCGTAGGCACATAACGACCATTGCCGATAGAGCCATAAACAAGCGCGAGATGCTGTACAGCATCAAAAGGCGTTGTGAAGGTATAGGCTTGCAAATTTCCAATTGAAGTCGCTATTGTAAAAGATTTGCCGCGCTCTACTAATTTATCGCGCGCCTGACGATACGCAATCAGATCAGCCACAGAAACACGTTTTAAATTGTGCTGTTCTGCAAAGCTTGTGACCTGCGCGCCGCGCATCACTGTTCCATCATCGTTGACCATTTCCGAGATAACGCCCACTTCTGGCAAGCCAGAAAGTTTGCATAAATCAACGGCCGCTTCTGTATGGCCTGAACGTATCAAGACCCCGCCTTCACGGGCAACCAATGGAAAAATATGCCCCGGACGAACAAAGTCGGCAGCGCCAATATTATTATTTGCAAGGGCTCGCACCGTATTAGTGCGCTCTTCGGCAGAAATTCCGGTTGTTGTGCCATGGCGCACGTCTACAGAAACAGTAAACGCTGTGGCATGAGGTGCATCATTCACAGAAACCATTGGATCAAGATGCAACCGCCGCGCAATTTCCGTAGTCAACGGAGCGCAAACAATTCCAGAGGTATGGCGAATGATGAAAGCCATTTTTTCAGGTGTGCAATGGCAGGCGGCAATAATTAAATCACCTTCGTTTTCGCGGTCATCGTCATCCGTAACAACAACGATCTCTCCAACACGAAACGCTTCAATAATTTCTTGAACTCGTTCCTGCACACTCATTTTACACCTTCAGCATTAAAATCAAAACCTGTCTGTCCACGATGCCGCAAATACTGGTCAGCAAGAACACACCACATCATTGCTTCGCCCACTGGCACAGCCCGAATTCCGACACATGGATCATGCCTTCCTTTGGTTGCGACGTCTGTCTCAACACCATCGGCAGTAATCGAACGGCGGGGTGTTAAAATAGATGAGGTTGGTTTCACAGCAAAACGGGCAACAACCGGCTGGCCAGTGGAAATTCCGCCCAGAATACCGCCTGCGTGGTTTGCCAGAAATTCAGGTTTGCCATCTTTTCCAATGCGAATTTCATCCGCGTTGGCTTCCCCTGTCAAACGGGCAACAGCCATACCATCGCCAATTTCAACAGCTTTCACAGCATTGATACTCATAAATGCTGTAGCAATTTCGGCATCCAGTTTCCCATAAAGTGGCGCACCAAAACCGGCGGGAACCCCTTCAGCTACAACTTCTATCACAGCGCCAATAGAAGAGCCGTTTTTACGGATGCCATCGAGATAGGCCTCCATATCCTGCGCCGCCACGGGGTCAGGACAAAAGAATGGATTACGCTGCACAGCATCCCAATCCCAGCGGGTACGGTCAATGCTAATCTCTCCCATCTGCACCAATGCACCACGCACACGGATAGAAGGCAAAATTTTTGCAGCTAAAGCACCCGCAGCAACGCGAGCAGCGGTTTCTCGTGCAGAAGATCGCCCTCCTCCACGGTAGTCGCGCACACCATATTTTGCATCATAAGTAAAATCAGCATGACCGGGACGATACGCCTGCGCAATATTCGCATAATCTTTTGAACGCTGATCCACATTCTGGATCTGCATCATAATCGGCGTGCCTGTGGTAATCAGCATATCACCATCCGGCAAGACACCGGAATGAATAGAGACCTGGTCAGGCTCCTGCCTCTGTGTGGTAAACTTTGATTGTCCCGGACGGCGTTTATCCAGCGCAGCCTGAATATCCTCAAGGTGAAAGCGAATATTAGGTGGGCAGCCATCAATGACACATCCTAATGAGATCCCATGGCTTTCACCAAACGTGGTGACGCGAAATAAATGGCCAAATGTATTGTGGGACATAGAACAGTCTCAATTCTTGATAAGCAGCTGTAGTGCGCTCTAAAGGCAGCCGCTGGCATAGTGTTTGATCTGGATTAAAGGAGGAAACGCCCTTATTCAAGTGGAAAGCGAAACAATTTTTAACAAGATATAAGGTAGAGGGAAAAATGCCAGTTGGCCTGTAAGCCGGGTTTTGTAGGGTTACAGTGTCACCTGTAACGTAACAGCCATTCATCTGGGATGCACTTTGCAGCGCACCTCAAGCAACCTACCCGGATGACTGGCCTGAAAGCATAACCTGAACTTTGCAGTTCGCGTCATCCCTATTTGGTTTTGCTCCCGGTGGGGTTTACCTTGCCACGTTTGTTGCCAACCGCGCGGTGCGCTCTTACCGCACCTTTTCATCCTTACCTGTACATGACAGGCGGTTTGTTTTCTGCTGCACTTTCCCTTAGGTCTCCCTAGCCGGAGGTTATCCGGCACCGCGCTTCCATGGAGCCCGGACTTTCCTCTCCATACCGCGTATGGAGCGACTATTCGACCAACTGACAGAATTGTTTTTACAATAGAGATTATCGATTTGCAAAGCGTTTTTTTGAATGACATATAGCAATGTCACGCCACATTGAACAAATATAATTAACCTTCGGCTTCCGCTTTCAGAAGCATGAGTGTTTACATAGCCTATGAGGCAGATGACACGCTATATTGTAAAAATAAAATTATGAATTTAGACTCTAATTAAGAGCAAGCTTGATATCTTTGCCACGATTAAGGTCAGCAATATGCTTGCGCACTTTGGAGCAATAGACCGCACCTGAGCGTGTAATTCCTTTTACACCATGACCGCCTTGATACTTTGACACTGCACCACACATACTGCCGCCTGACTTTTGATAAGCACCAGCAAGGTATTTCATTCCAAAATGCAAATTGGTATCGGGATCATACAGAGCAGCACGAGATCCTTGATACCCCATACCTTTTGCCGTGCGATAGCTCAGCTGCATCAAACCAATGTATCCACCAGGTCCCGTTGCTCTGGCATTATAGCGGCTTTCAACCATGACCACACCGTGCGCTAAATCAGCAGGAACACCATGCTTAGCAGCATGATATTGGACTTTTGCTTTCAATCCCGTTGCTCTCGCAGCGGTTGATGAGGCCTTATGATTAACACGCATTGCTTTTTTAGGCGACGATTGGGAAGCTGTGGTTTGATTATTTTTTTTAACGCGACGCTCTTTCCAGCTGGTCTTCTTTCGTTGGTTTAAATCTGTTTTAGAAGAGGCTATTCGCGCTTCTGATCGCCCTTCAGCGCGATCCATAAGTAATTTTTCGTTTTGACTAATAGAAGAAACTTGCTTGGACACTCGGTCGGAAGAACGCGCATGAGCGGGGGATATGGAAATTACAGACGTACAGACAAAAAGTATAGCAGGAGCAAAAAACCGCATCCGGATAACACCTCTTATAAAATGCGTATAAGCGCATTGCTCAAAGCGATAGAAGCTTGCGCATGACACCTTTTTCAAAAAAACCCGAATGAGGTGCGTTATATAGAACGCACGCGAACATTATTTCGAGTCAGCAAAAAACAGCCCCCAAACCAGATAGATTGAACAGCCACATAACGTTTAAAAGAAAAAATGTGACAAAAATAAGTCATAACCTATTTACAAATAGAAAAAGATAGTAATTAACCTATGATTAACAATCATTAATCGGAAATTAATATAATATTTCTTAAAGAAATAATAGTTGAATCATCGGCAATACCATCAACTTTTTCAGGACGGTAATGGCGCTGAAAAGCCATAACTACAAATTCGGTTTGATCATCAAAAATACCATTGATAGTAATGTCATAACCAAATATAGCAAGCATACCCTGCAACGCCTCGATTGGTTGACCTTCATCACCCTTTTGAAAATAGCGTCCTCCTCCAACGGGGTGCGGATCGGTCCAAAGGCCAAATCCATTCCGAGCCAGATGCGCCCAAGGAAATTTTTCACCGGGATCTTGCTTACGATTGGGAGATATATCTGAATGGGCGAGAAAATGACGATTAGGAATCGTGTAGCGTGTAGCAATATCTTTGCACAAGAATATTAACGCCTCAATTTGAGAATCTGGAAAGAAACTATACCCCCACTCATGCCCGGGATTTACCAACTCAATTCCAATAGAATAAGAATTTATATCCCGTCTTCCTTTCCATAAAGACACACCCGCATGCCATGCGCGGAGTTTCTCATCAACTAATGCATAAATTTTTCCCGCTTCATCAATAACATAGTGGCATGACACTTGAGAAGCAGGATCACATAAGCGTTCAAGCGCATCTTGCGCAGACCGCATACCTGTATAATGCAAAATAAGCATATCAGGGGAGGCGTCCTCAGCACGTGCATTATAGTTAGGAGAGGTCAGTTTTTTATAGAACATTCTACAGCCATCATAACAAAAATTTATACGGGTTTGAGTTCAAAAATTGCGCAAAAAATTATTGTGATCTCGTCTCTAATTTTTGTTTAAGAAAATATATCCCTGAATTCTATCAGAACTTATTATCTGATTTTGAAAAAACAATTACTCTTATCTGCATCAATTATAGAACAATGAAACCTAACGACTTACATTTATTATAATCTATATTGGAAAAAAAATGCCAATATGAACAAAAATTACTTTATAAAAGATAAATATTCAGAGGGATCAATTAACCATTGAGAATAATTTTATGAAAAAATTAATAATTCGCATTAAATTTCTATAGTCAAATTGCATTATTGCATGTTATTGTGTTAACAACTTGTAAAAATTAGCGAGTGTAAGGAACGCATTATGGCTTCAGGTATCCCTTCTCAATCCACCGGTGTTTACAATAGTGCTCCAACCCAAGATGCGCCTGCATTTTCTCCTCCATCACAGAGTGGAACACCAAATGCACCTAATCAGGCATCCCCTTATTTTGATGCTACAATAGCCGCGCTTATGCAGGCTGATGTCAAAAATGATGGCCTTGATGCAGATGATCTTACTCGTGCTAAATTTGGGTATGAAGCAACATCTGCCAAAGGGAACATGGAAGATCTTGCCTACCTTAATTTACTCGGCGATATTATGGGAACCGAACATCCTCAGAGTTACGCTGAAGCAGAAGCCGCAGGGTTCATTGAAAAATATGATGCCGATGGAAGTGGCACGCTGGAACAGAGTGAACTTGAAGCTGCAGCAAACAGTTACCTTGCGTCAACAGGACAAGCTAGCCCACCAGCTAAGGCGATACCTCCTGCAACCCCCGGAGAAAATGAACCCGCTTTTGGTAGCGAATCCTCAGGAGCGGAAGAACCAAATCTTTCTTATAATTTTTCTCTCGCAGATCTTGATGCCGATGGAAATGGCGTCATCGATGCTGAAGAATTAAGTAGTTTTACGGCATTTGCAGAGAAGGAAGTGTTAGGAAAAGTAGGCCCCGATGGTACAATTACGTTGAATAACGAACAAACGGTTCCTGCTTCAACAGATAGCGCACCAGAAGAACCTACAAACGCAGAAACAGGGGGTTTAACAGGTGCGCAATTCATCGAAATGTATAATTTGGATGGTCAGCCCGGATTAAGCAAGCAGGAAATAACACAAATTATACAAGGAAATACCGCTCTTATTGAAGCACTCCAGTCTGCCGATACAGATGGTACTCCCGGGTTAAGTGCAGCTGAGATCCAATCTATTGCATCAACCGAAATTGGTCAAAGTCTCGTTGCTAGTGGTCAAACAGAAATTTCTGCGGAAGATTTGAACGCTTTAATTCAAAACCTTCAAATAAATAATGCCATGCTTGAGAATGGCGATCTCGACGGTGATGGCATAATCATTGATAAAGAAATTGATACTCTTCTTGCAGACATTAATTCAGGTTCTGCATCTCAAGCGCCCGTTGGCGGTGCTTCACAGAAGCCAGCACCCAGTACAACCAATGGACTCCCACCCGCTCCGTCTGCCGAAACAACCCCTGAGCCTGCTACAAGCAATTCTCAAGAGTTAAAGCAAACAAGTCCTGAAGATTTTATTACAACATATGATATTGTTGAAAAAGACTCTAAATTAAGTCAGGAAGAAATTTCTCTTGGTATTGAGATCAATGAAAAATCCGTTGCGGCTTTTGCAGCAGCAGATACTGATAAATCAGGAGACTTAAGCAGCGAAGAAATCCAAGCATCAGCAGAGCTTTCAAAACTTATTCCTGCGAATACAAAATTAAGCGCTCAAGATATAGAAACCTACACTTCACTCATCAAAGAAGAAAATTTATTACTTGAATCACTTCTTGATCCAAAAGGCTCTCCAGTAACGCTTGCAGATATTGAGAAAAAAATTCCTGCTAATCCGACACCGACAACAAATCCTGCTCCGTCAGATACACCATCAGATTTAAAGCCTGCAAGCAAAACTTCTGTAAGTGAAACAATTATGAGTTTAGATTGGAGCGATCCTAAAACAATTATTGAAGCATTTGACACCAATGGCGATGGAAAACTCGATGTTGTTAAAGAATTGAATGAAACAACAAAAACTTATGAAGGACACATAAAAACTATAAGCAGCGCTATTGAACAATTAAATTCTTTAGATCCAAAAGATACTGCTGCCTATCAGCAAGCTGTTTCAACGATTGCACAGGAACTTCAGAAAGCTGGCATTATTGATGGATCTGTAGCACCTGATGTTGCTTATTTAACCGCCTTAGCAGATCAATTAAGTACTGTTAATGAAGTTCTCACTTCTCTAGCTCAAATTGATGCATCGGGTAACAAGGATGGTGTTCTCGACCAAGATGAAATTAAAGCAGCATTAGGTGGTACTAAAACTACCTGATAATAATTTTGTCCTACTGTATTAGCGCAAAATAAATTTGTGCTTATCATATAAACGGGTTCTAATACTATTGTATATTTATTAGAACCCGATATTGAAATAGTTTTCCAAAAACATTCAAAAACTTAAACACAATGCAAATATAAATACTTTATCATTTTTTTATAATAATTTATTTTCATGTTATGAAATGCATCTGAGACTTACCCTATAAACGTTTGATGGGTATTTTGTCAGTCACCGGGTTTGGCTAAAAAATATAAGCTACAAATAATTTTCTCATCCCACATTGAAACACACCGCTTTAAATTCCAGAACATCGATTCAAAACAGGAATCGAAAAAACTATAAAATTCAGACATTTAATTTATTTTTTTCGTTCAGTGCCTATTTTTGGGAATTTTGTTTGTATTCTTAACGCATTATTATAAATCACTTTTTAAATTAAAACCAAATCAAAGCTAACTCAAAAATCCTCTGAATCTTCTGTCAATTAACGCTTTTTGTTTCGGGCGTTAACGATGTTTTCAGATTCTTAAAAAAACGTGTTCAGATTTAATTTGTCTGCGTTTATGATAAAGGGAAGGTTAGCTCTGCCTTGAATTATTAACATTTTTTGTATGTTTTATTCAAGGATACCCTGCACAATAGGTATACGGGTGGTTTTTATATTAAAATCACCCTCTCAAGCGGCGTTAAGACGCGAGGCGGTCAAATGGCAAATCAACCGAAGAAGATTAAAGACCCTGCAGAAGCGGCTTTATCCGCCATTGAAGAGGCTCTAAACCTTGTTGGAACTGAAGAAGGTATGGGAAATGCATCTCCTGAATCTTTTGCAGAACCGCCACAGGCGCGTCAGGCTCGGCCAACCATATCACCGGGTACACGCCCTGCAAATGATGATGGACGTTCATTTGCCCATGTAATGTATGCTTTGCAGCGTAAGTCTTCTTCCACCCCCTTGGTGCTTGCAACTCTGGCATCGATTGTCTGGGCTGCATTGGGCTTGGTATATTTGCGCATGACAATGGGTGAAGATCTCACCGTTATTGACATTCAAGCACCCGCTACGCTGTCCCAGCTGGTAACAGTGGGCATTGGTATGCTTGCGCCAATATTCTTTTTCTTTGCCTTGGCAGCATTATCCCGTAGAGCGCAGGAAATGCGACTTGTTGCGCGATCAATGACAGAGGTAGCTATCCGCTTGGCTGAACCAGAAAGCAATGCTCGTGATTCCATAAGCACGCTTGGACAAGCAGTGCGGCGCGAAATTAATGCAATGAGTGAAGGGCTGGACAAAGCTATTTCCCGTGCAGGTGAACTTGAATCAGCCGTGCGCAATGAAGTGGCATCTTTAGAGCGCGCTCATCAGGATAATGAAGCGCGTTTGCGTGCCTTGATTGACGAGCTGCGTAATGAGCGTGAATCTGTTTCAATGAATGTGGAAGATTTACGCACAACTCTGAGCAATTCTCACAAAACACTGCTGGATGATTTAGCGAAAGCCAATGAAACCTTGACAACCAGCGTGTCAGAAGCAGGATCAAAGGTCACAAAAACACTTGGCGAAAAAAGTCTTCAAATTACTGAGGCCGTAGGTGCGGCCGGTGAAAGCCTTATTCATTCTGTAACCAATCAAAGTCAGGAGCTGATTGAGCGGTTGTCGTTTACCGGCGAACAAGTCAATCAAACATTGAGCAGTGCATCACAAAATATCACGAGTACGTTAGAAGAAAAAGCTACAGATATTCGTGATTCGCTTGTTGCTTCATCGAGTGACTTGGCGCGTTCATTTGAAGAGCGTGCGCAATCCATCACTGACTCCTTTACGCTTACTTCCAGCCAGCTGACCATGTCACTGGAAGAGCGTGCGCAATCCATTACTGAAACGCTCACAACAACCAGTTCCAGCCTGACAGAAACACTCACCATGCGGGCTCACGCTGTAGCGGAAGATTTAACCCGTACCAGTGAAAACGTCACAAACACTCTTTCAGAGCGCATTGACGCCATTTCAAACGCATTGGCGCGTTCGAGTACAGATTTGACAGATGGGCTGACGCAGCGTGCACAAATTTTAACCGATGCTCTTGCGCAGACAAGCTCAGATTTGACCGATGCTCTAACAAATCGCGCTCAAATTGTTACAGAAACACTGTCATCTACCAGCACGCGACTGATCGATACATTAAGCGAGCGGTCTGGAATTATTTCGGAGGCACTCCAAGAAACCAGCACCAATCTGACAGAAACACTGTCAATTCGTGCGCGTGATATTGCCGAGACATTAATTTCTACTGGAACATCGTTAACCTCAAGCCTTACCGACAGTGCGCGTGACATCACAGATTCAATTGCTGATACCGGCGAACGCATTGCAGAAACTATTTCTGCGCGCGGTGTAATCGTGAATGAAACTTTGGAGCGTACAGGACAAGAGCTGGCCACCACGTTTGGTGATCGCGCAGAAGAATTGACGCGAACCCTTGCAGAAACCAGCGCTGAACTTGCAGACACCATAGCGTTGCGTGCAGCGGAAGTGAATGCAAACCTTAAAGCAACCGGTGAAACACTGGTCGTTGATTTATCACTTCGTGGTTCTGAAGTAACAAGCAAGCTGGACGAGACCGGCTCTCAAATTGCAGAAGTTATTACCCTGCGTGGTGGTGAGCTTGCCGAAACGTTGGCCGCCACGGGCGACCGGATTTATGAAACCATTGCTATCCGTGGCGTAGAGATTGATCGTCGTATAGGTGAAACAGGAGAACGCGTTGCGGATCTTATTGGAACACGGGGTGAATTTTTGGCAGACCGGATGAACCAATCTGCTGACCGCATCCATGACGCCATTGTTGTTCGGGGTGGTGATATTGAAACAGCGCTTGATACGGCAGGCCAGAGAGTTATTGAAAACTTTGCAGGTCGGGCAGAAGAAGTACGGCGCTCGCTGGAAGAAACCAGCCAGATTGTTTCTTCTTCCGTCGAAGAGCACGTCAACGCAATTGAACGTTCAATGCTCAATGCCAATGAACGCGTGGCAAGCACCATTACAGAAAGCGGAAGCGCTCTTGTGGGTGAGCTTGTTGAAATTGCAGATAAAATGCAAACGGCAAATGAGCATATTTCAACCAGCATTGTTGGAAACGGCACCTCGCTGGTGAATGAATTGGCTGACATCGCAACAAAAATGCATGAAACCATTGTTGTACGTGGTTCAGAACTGCGTGAAGGCTTTGACGATACCAACCTTAATCTCTTAGACACCATTAACAAAGGTAGCCTTGAAGCAGAACGCCGCATTATTGAGGCTGCGGTTCACGCATCAAGCAATTTACAGCAAGAAGCCAACAATTTTGAAACCGAACTTGGCAACCGGATTGAGAAATCTGTCAATGCCACACGTCATGCACTTGATGAAACCACAACCCACATGGCTACAATCCTTGCGGAAAAAGTGCGTGGAGTAGCCCAGGAAATTGGTTCTGCGGGGCAGGAATTGTTAGGCAGCATGGCGCGGCGTGGTGCGGGTATAAATGAACAGATGGCAGAACTGGCTGACAAGCTTGCTGAAACTATCGCCAACCGCGGCAGTGCAGTGAATGAGGCTCTGGCTATCAAATTAACGCAGCTTGAAGATATTATTACTGTCCGAGCCCCAGAAGTCACAGAGCGTTTCACACGCGATACATTGACTTTGGTTGAAGGCATGGACACCAATGTATCCCGTCTTGAAACGATTGTTGCAGAGCGTGGCTCAACTCTTGTCCAAACGCTGGGAAGTCGTACAGCAGCGCTTGAAGAAGCTTTGGCACGCAGCACCGATTCTATGGAAGAAGCCATGGATCAGCGGGCAAAAGCTATTGATGGCTTCCTTGGAACACGGCTGGAAGCGTTTGAAGAAACCATGCGCGGAAAACTGGATGACGTGGGAAGTACGTTGGAAGGCCGCCTTGATCGCGTGTCAGAAGGCTTGGATTCCCGTGCACGCAATCTCAATGAAATGCTTGCAAGCCGTACGCTTGAGCTTTCACAGACTCTTGGCGAAGGTGGACGCGCTCTCATCAGTGCATTGAACGAACGCTCATCCAATTTCGGTGAAGAAATTATTAAAAACTCTCAGGAAGTTGTTAATATTCTTGAGCAGAAGTCAGCCGATGTTAATAAAATTCTGGGCAGTAAAGCTTTGGAAATTGCATCCACGCTTGACTCCCGTATTGCCAACTTTGAAGAAAAAGTTGTCGGCCGGATGGATGACATCAGCACAAGCCTGGAAACCCGTGGCATTATTCTATCTGATCGCTTGGCTGAAAAGGTCGAAAACATTACAGGTAATTTGCTCAATGCAGCCGGTGCGGTTGAAGGCACCTTGTCCAAGCTTTCTGGCGAAGTGGTTGACGCTCTTGCAGAACGCGCTGGCTCACTCAATATTGAACTGGCTACTCGTACAGAAGATCTTGCACGTGTTCTTGAAGAAAACGGCGGCAATCTTGTCGCCGCGCTTGACCAGCGTCGTGAAACATTAACCCGTGAATTTTCTGAAGCTGGAACCGGCATCCTTGTAGCGGTTGAACAAAGCCGTGAGCAGATTATGCGGGCAAACGCCAGCGTTATCAACGCGCTGGAAGCGAATGCTGAAAAAACGAGCGTGAAAGTTTCAGCATCTCTGGAGCAGCTCCGTCACAATCTGACAGAGACTACAGGCTCAATGGTGAACGCAATTGCAGAAGAGAGCGAACGCGCAGCAGAAAACCTGAAATCTGCCAGCATTGTTTTAAGTGAAAATATGGGCGGTATGCTCCATAATGTTCAAGATGCCAATGCCACACTCATGGATATACTGGGTCGGGCAAACGACAATCTTTCCAGCATCGAAAACGGCCTTGCATCCCGTACGCGTGCGCTTGAAAGTATTGTTGATAATCTGGCACGCTCTTCTGAACAAACAAACGCAACAGTAGTGGAACAAATTGACAGTTTGCGCAACGTTTCAGAAGGGTTGCTGCGTGACATGTCCGCTGTGACAATTGATCTGCAGGAACAAAGCCGTTCGCTTGTAACTGCAACGCAGGCTCTGAACAGCAGCCATGATCGGATGGAAGAGTCCCTTGATAACCGCCGTGAGACACTGGAATATCTCACAAAAGCCCTTACAGAAAAGGCAAGCGGTTTTGATAGCATGTTGCGCACCTTCACGCGCTCTATTGATGAAACGTTATCCAATGCGGAAGAACACGCACGCGATGTAGCAACATCGCTTACTGCGGAAGTAAGCACAACAGCACAATCCATTCATGAGCAATTTGAGCGCGTGCGTCATAGCACCAGCGAAGAGCGTGAACGCACAGCTGTTGCTTTGCGTGCCGCTTATGAGCAGGCTATTGGTGATATGACTGGCTTGCTGCAAGGCGCTACCGATAATCTGGCAGATATTGCACGCCAGATGCGCGGTATAACCGGCACCATTCATTCCGATCTTGAAAAGACGCGGGATGAATTGAAAAAAGGCGTGCTCATGCTGCCAAAAGAAGCCGAAGAGAGCACTGCGAATTTGCGCCGCGTCATCGGAGATCAGCTTAAAGCATTAAACACGCTCAGTGAAATCGCTACACGTGGGGGCAAGGTGCTGGATGTGGCTGAACCCAAAGAAGCACATTACGGTTATGGAAATGAGCAGCGTTCTCCACGGAGAGAATACAACACTCCGCGTTATAATGAACAGCCACAGACAGTTTCTCGCAGAGAAGATGCAACGCAGATACGCGATGCTGTAGAGCGTCCTGCCGTGCGTGATCGTGATGGCAACTGGCTTTCAGGTCTGCTGGCACGGGCTTCCAATGAACCGCCCACCGATATCCGTACATCAGAACCTGCTCGTTCTGATGCCGGGGTGCGTTCCTCTATTGACTCTCTGGACTCGTTATCTGTTGATATCGCTCGTATGATTGACCATCAAGCTGTTATGGATTTGTGGGACAGATACCGCAAAGGTGAACGCAATGTTTTCACCCGCAAACTTTACACTTTGCAAGGACAGAAAACGTTTGATGAAATCAAGGCAAAATATAACAGTGACCATGAATTCCAGCAGACGGTTAATCGGTACATCGGGGAGTTTGAACGTTTGTTAGATGAAATTTCCCGTAATGATCGTGATGGCACACTGGCTAATACTTACCTGACCTCTGAAACAGGTAAAGTCTATACTATGCTGGCTCACGCTACAGGTCGCTTTGAAGAGCATTCGTAAGGAAGTGAGAAATCTCCCCGCTTCTTTTACCGCCATAAAAATCCCGCTTTATAGCGGGATTTTTCATACTCAGCAAAAGTGTAGCCGGTTTTTAGTGTTCCGAGTTGCCCTGCGGGTATCTTCGCTAGCTGTTGACTGCGTCCGAGCCAAAGACCAACCTTATCCTCATAAAAGAATCCAACATTAAAAATGCCACAAAGGCCCATGCCCCTGCCCCACATTTAACAATGCTGCGCGAGAAATTGCTTTGGTCACATAGCTTTTCGCCGCACGCACAGCATCATGGAGGGAAGCTCCATAACTCAAGTTAGCAGCAATGGCGGAAGAGAGCGTGCAGCCTGTGCCATGGGTATTGGCTGTATCCATTCGCTCTGCGCTAAAACTCTGAAATCCTTCTTCATCTAGCAAATAATCAATGCTGCACGCGCCTTGACCATGGCCGCCTTTAATGAGTACAGCCTCCACACCGAATGCTTTGATGCGCTCTGCCTGCTGCCGTATTTGATGGGGCTCCTCAGCAATTTTATCACCCAATAATGCGGCAGCTTCCGGTAAATTAGGAGTTACAATGCGTGCCAGCGGCAGCAAGAGTGTGCGCAGAGCATCAAGTGCATCGGCTTCAAGCAATCGTGCGCCGGATGCGGCAATCATCACAGGATCGACCACAACAGGCGCAGCATTATGATATTGTAAACGTTCCGCAACTGTTTCAATAAGCTCTGCCGTTGCAAGCATCCCAACTTTTGTTGCGGCAATGGTGAGATCACTATAAACAGCGTCCATTTGCGCGGCTACAAAATCAGCAGGCACAGCATGGATAGCTGAGACGCCGCGGGTATTTTGTGCGGTGAGTGCCACCAGAACGGAAGCGCCATATGTTTTAAGCGCAGAAAAGGTTTTCAGATCTGCCTGAATACCAGCTCCACCGGAGGAATCCGAACCTGCTATTGTTAATGCTATAGGAATCATGGCGCTATAGTAGTGCGAAGCTTTAACAAGGCAACAACAAAAAATCAGGGGTGGGAAGCAGGTTGTACTTTACGCACTTTTGCCCGTTCTATGCCTAACTTGCGCTCGCGCCAAATAACAAAGATTCCGGATGAAATTACAATCAAACCGCCAATGATAACGTAGAAATCAGGAAGATGTCCAAATGCCACCCATCCTATGATAATTGCCCAAAGGAGCGCCACATATTCAAAGGGTGCAATAAGAGAAGCCGCTGCAAGCCGATAGGATTGAGTGAGGAAAATCTGCCCGACACCTCCCAGCACACCAATAGCGATCAGAAACCAGAGCGTATTTCCTTGCGGCCATTCCCATCCAAAAGGTATGGTTGATGCGCCAATAAGAGAAGAAAATATAGAAAAATACAGAACAATAGCACCAGTAGTTTCTGTCTGTGTAAGACGCCGCACCTGTATCATGGCCACAGCGGTGAAACAAGCGCCCGCCAAGGCAAGTAACGATCCCCAAAATGCAGCGGGTTCAAGGGCATCTGGTGTAGCAAGATTGGGGGCAACAATAACGGTGACACCAATCAAGCCAATAAATACGGCACCCCAGCGGTAAAGCCGCACACTTTCTTTAAGCAGAATAGCAGCAAGAATAACGGTGATGAGAGGCGATGCAAAACCGATCACGGTTGCATTCGCAAGCGGGAGCAATCCCAATGCCAGAAAGTTACAAAACATTGCCGCACAACCGGCAAACGAGCGCAGCATATGTCCGAAAACAGCGCGTGAGCCAAAAGCTTCTCCAATTTCTTGCCGCAGACCAAGCCAGATCAAGATGGGAAGCAACGCAAAAAAGTTACGGGCAAAAACCAACTCGCCAATGCTTACCTGTCCACCAAGATAGCCAATAATAGCCGCCATAACCGTAAATAGAAATGCGGAAATAATTTTAAAGGAAACGCCAGCAAGCATGAAGATAACACCAATTTATAGCGTAATGGCTATAAATGTAAGCCTTTAAGCTATCTTCGGTATAAAGTGGGCGCATACAACACGCAAGAGAGACAAAAGGCCAAGCCAAACGCTCTTGGAACCAATTATCTGTGCATTTTATCGGAATACAAAAACGACCGTTCTTGAAGGCCACTGGACATTACCGCAGGTTAGGCGTATGGAAGGGGCTTGCGCACTTTAATGTTTTATATACGAAGGCGCTCATCCTAAACCCGATTGTATGATAGGTTATCATGACAGGCACTGGACAGGATATCGCCTCTGCGGCGAATACGAGCGAAACAGAAGTAACCTCCTCCGCCGAAATTCCTGTAAAATCTGCGTCCGAATCTCATGCAACGGTTGGGCATAGCAAACCATTAACCCGCAGCAGCTTCTGGGTTTTAACACTGGGTTCAGTGGGGGTGGTTTATGGCGATATTGGCACCAGTCCGCTTTATGCGTTCCGGGAGGCGTTACATGCGGCAGGCACTGCACATGGCGGCGTACAGCGTGCGGATGTTATTGGTATTTTATCGCTGATCCTGTGGTCACTGACGCTGATCGTTACTCTCAAATACATTTTGATTTTGTTGCGTGCCAATAATAATGGTGAAGGAGGAACACTCTCCCTGATGGCACTTGCACAGCGTGCCTTGGGACGCTCAACACCCTTGATTGCATTTTTAGGAATATGTGGCACATCACTTTTTTATGGTGATGCCATCCTCACACCCGCAATATCCGTCCTTTCCGCCGTGGAAGGCTTGAAGCTGGTTACGCCTGCTTTTACACCTTACATTTTACCAATTGCAATTGGATTGATTCTTGGGGTGTTTGCCGTCCAGTCACGGGGAACAGCCAAGATTGCTATTTTCTTTGGCCCAATAACAGTGTTGTGGTTTATTGTTATGGCTGTGGGTGGATTGATTCATATTGCTGATGACCCTGAAGTTTTTAAAGCACTTAGTCCTTATTATGGCTTCATGTTTCTTCTTTCAAACGGCTTTGCCAGTCTGATTGTATTGGGCGCTGTGTTTTTATCGGTTACGGGAGCAGAGAGCCTATACGCCGATCTTGGTCACTTTGGACGCAAACCCGTCCAGACTGCATGGATGGGTCTGGTTTTTCCAGCTTTGGCTCTTAATTATATGGGACAAGGCGCATTGGTTCTCGCAGACAGTACCACTGCCTCGAATCCCTTTTTTCTTTTATTTCCAGAATGGGCATTGTTTCCAGTAGTTATTCTGGCAACCATGGCTTGTATTATTGCGTCACAAGCAGTGATAACAGGAGCTTATTCGCTTTCGCGCCAAGCCATTCAGATGCACATTCTGCCCCGTCTTGATATTCGCCACACATCTGAAGATCAGGCCGGACAAATCTATATGCCACAGATCAACGCATTTTTGCTGATTGGCACTATTTTTCTTGTTCTACAGTTTGGCAGTTCCAGCAATCTTGCAGCAGCCTACGGCATCTCGGTGACCGGAACCATGCTGGTAACGGGTATATTGTTATTTCTTGTGATCTGGAAATATTGGAAATGGCCTTTATGGACGACATTATTGGTAATGGTTCCTTTCCTAGCCATCGAAACAGTATTTTTGGGCGCCAATCTCACCAAGTTGTTTGAAGGCGGGTATATTCCATTGCTGTTTGCACTGGGTCTGGTGATTATTATGCGCACATGGGTGAAGGGATCAAAACTGCTTTATGAAAAAACTCGTCGCAGCGATGTGCCACTGGCTATCCTCATTCAAAGCCTTGCAAAAAGCCAATCAGTACACATAACACCGGGAACGGCCGTATTTTTAACCAGTGATCCCGACACAGCGCCGACATCCTTATTGCACAGCTTGAAACATTACAAAACATTGCATGAAAAAAACGTCCTGCTGACCATCGTCACCACGACCACGCCTTATGTGAACGATGCTGAGCGGGTTAAAATGGAAGAGCTGAACGCTCAGTTTTCCCGTGTTTCCATGACATTCGGTTATATGGAAATTCCGAATGTACCTGCGGCATTGGGGCTTTGCCGAAAGCAGGGCTGGAAGTTTGATATCATGTCAACTTCATTTTTCCTCTCACGTCGGTCTCTCAAAGCATCTCATAGCAAAGGTTTATCCCTTTGGCATGATCGGTTGTTTATCATGCTGGCCAATAATTCCAGCGATGCCACCGCATATTTCAGTATTCCAACAGGGAGAGTTGTGGAGATTGGCGCACAGATCACAATTTAGCGCCAAGGCTTTACTCAACGTTTTTTTGCCTAATCAAAGCCTTGAGGGAAGCGGGCAACATGCCATCCTGACCAGAAGCATACAGTGCAAGGTTGGCATGTACGAGCTTGTCAAACGACGGATGCCACATATTATACAACGTTTGCGGGCTTTCATCATGCGCTGCAATCATTAGCCCGGAAACAATATGCGCCAAAGCTTGCATACTGGCAGCAACAATCTGATTGCTTGGCACATGTCCGTTTAAAGCGCTAATAGCCCTGCTAAATTCCGGTACAAGCGCAAGATAAACCGTACCCAGAGCTTTTTCTACGGGATCTGAGCTCTGGCTCATACGCGCAAACTCAGCATATTCCTGCACCAGACTCTCGGTGTACACGCGCAAAAGCTCCAAAACAACCATAAGATGAAAACACAATAAACATATACCATTAATATACGCAACTGCACAGGCCGATAAATTAGCATCTATCCCCACGCGCGGCGGGAACGGTAGCCAAAGACAACAACACCGGATAGCGTAATATCCTGATCTTTGATGGCAAGTGGATGATGAACGCGGGAAGCTTCACACGCGAGCAAAAATGGTGGCGAATAATAACGCAGTATAGAGTTTGCCTGCATATTTCCCCAGTCATATACTTGCGCGCACACAACATCACCATTGCGCGGCTCTTGCAGAGGATCCACGCCAATGATATCCCCTGGAATATAGCCTCGTCCTTCTAAAATGCGGGTTTTTACTACCCAAAGCGTGCATTGGGTGTATATTTGCAAGGCAGCGTTCAAAACTTGTCGAAGCAGCGCATCATTTTCATAGGCAATGTGTTCCAAAGCATATGGAGCAACATCGCCCGTTAAAAATTCTCTATTTTCAGTGTAAGAAGTATCAGGGAACGCCAGAGCTTGTGCATCTTCCAATGCCATAGAATCCGCCAAAGCAAATACGACATTCTGAATGGCGCTAAGAGTTTGCGGAGAAAGTGCATTTTTATGATCTTCGGCATTTAAAAAGCGCGTGAGTGTTGTCGTGCTTAGTCCCGCTTGCTTGGCGAGCTGGCTTGGACGCAAGCCCGTAATATCCATAATTTTTTTTAGCCAGACTCGTTGTCTCTCTTTTAAAGCGTCCACAATATCTATCCCTGCGCGATATAAGGCAGTAATGAAGATATCATCATGCCATTATGAATGCGCTTTAAGTTCAGCAGCAGAATTTAGCAAGCGTTTAAAGCAATACAATTATTCCCATAAAAATAAAGGGTACAGACAGTGCATGTCTGTACCCCCTTGCCTTTATTCCCCTCCAGGCATTGGAGACGGCCTTATTATTATTGTGTGGCCGTATGAGCGATAATGCTCAATTTCAAATTTTTATGAAGCAAGACGCATTTCCTGCTGATAAGAGCCTTTTTTCAGAATACGCCGTGCCGCTTGCGTTGCATGTGCAGGGCTAGAAAAAATCTGCCCGTTCAGAGCATTAACGCGGGGTACAACAGCGTGGAAGCGGTAAACATTCGCATCACGGGAAACAAGACCGACGGCCGTATCATTCACTTCAATAATATAAGCGTTACTCATAAAACTCTCCTTTCCGCTCAAGGCGGACATGTAATCAATTGCTTTTTTTTCAGATTGCGTATGCTTAAAGAAAATGCGCTATCAGCAACATCGAACACACATAAGAAGTTGCATTCGTTTTACATCAAAAGAGAAGGCCTGTTTAAAAACATTATGCATGGCGGATCTATCCGATCTTATGCTACGGGAAACCCGTAGCGCTTTTAGCATTTAAGAACACGGCTGCAAGCTGCTGTTTTTCAAATCACCGCGCTGCCCTTCAAAACTGCCGAGCAGGATTCTTATATCGCACATTGATGACAAGGATGCAACAATTAAACTAATAAAAAATGATTTTTATATGTATTTCATATTTTTTATGTGTATTTAGAATAATTAAAAAGTCCGGCATTGAACCGGACTTGTAAAGCCTTACATTTGTTCGATATTCAGGAAAAATAGACTGATTTTTCTTCAAAACTCAAAGCATCAATAGTGCGGATGGAGAGCAATGATCCAAGAGCAGATGCCGATAATTCAGCGCCCTGTTTTACATTTTCTTTTTGTAAAAATGTGGGTAATTCTCCCCGCGTGGAAGAATTTGCGACCATCCCATTTTTATCCCTTGCAGTCTCATGGGTGCGCGCAGCTTCACGAGGAGCCTGTTCTGCTGTGGCAGAACCTGCTTTGGAGGAAAACACTTCATCCCATTGGCGCCCAATGCGCTTTTGTGCTGTATTGGGTACTGATTTTTCCAATGGGCTACGGGAGTGAGCATTTAATTCTGGGAGTGCAGCACCAATATTTTTAGTATGCTCAGAGTCATTATCTGACACAGTGGAATGAGCATTTTTTTCCGTCAGCGCCTGTGTTGCGCGCAAGGCTTTTGAAGCAGCAGCCAAAGTGGCAAACGGACTGCGTCGCTCAACAGGAGTTGTCTGCGCAGCGACAGCACGTTCAACACTTCTTTCCGCAGCAAAAAAGGATGATGGCACTGCGGGAGAACGTGCCAGCATTGCACTGCTGCGTGCTTGGCCAGCAACGGCAACCTGAGGAACGTGCATGTGTTCTTCTTCCTCACGTTCCGGAATAGATGTGCGTACCACCCAGTCCGGGTTAAACAACGCACCTGCCACAGTGGCATGTTCTGCCACAACCAGATCAGCATCATCATTCACGGGTTCAGGTGGCTGCATCAAAGGAGCGGTGCGCGCAGGAATATCCGCATGGGGAGGCACATTGGGCATAGCAGTGGGCTTTTCAGCAACAAATGCAGGCTGTCGTTTTTCAGGCAGCGGCGGGGGCGTATTTTTTTTGTTTGCCTGTGCTTCCGCATGGGTCTTTTTCATTTGCAATGCACGATTGGCCAGCTCTTCAAGCGCGCTCAAGCGTGCAGCAGAAATAGCCAGAGGTTTCGCCTCGACAATCGTGTGAGCTTCTTCGGCTGAAGCTTTTTCCGTAGCAGCGACAGCATTGTCCGGCTGGTGTTCTTGAGGCACTTGAAGGGGAGCAATATTATTTTCGCTGGCGGTTGCGGATGGCAAGGGAGGCAAAGCCTCCAAGGTTTCCACGCGCACACCTTCAGCCACCAATGCACGTGAGCCCAGTAAAAATTGTGCGGCGACTTTAGGATCTTCAAGAGCGGTAGCACTGCGCCGGAGATCTTCTGCAATGCCGCTTACTCTGCCCTCAACTTTATGCAAGGCGCGCACTGCAATCTTGACCATATCATCATGGCTTTGGGCTGTATTTGCATGAGCCACAATTTCCATTTTTGCCTGCGCCAGGCGCGCTGTTAAGGTGACAAGCTCTGCTTGAAGCATGTCTGGGGCGGTGACAATCCGGCCATTTTGCATCAGTCCTTCAAGGCGCTCTACAGCTTGAAGAACTTTATCCGTATCAGCAGCCTTGTTGCGTTTTGCATATTCTGCAAGAAACCAGCGGCCACGCGCTGTTTCCATGACTGCGCTCTGGATAGCGTCAAAGTCATCATTTCCCAAAGAAAGGGGCGCATCTTTATCTGTCATGGGCAACCTGCTGGAACGCGAATCGTAGCCAATTGTGACTTTACTCTTTCCTATTGTAGCCGTTATCCAGAATATTAACAAATCCTTAATAAGGCTTGATTGCCTGAATTAGGATTATGGTTAACGCGCTTTAACCTCATTGCGAAAAAGGCGATAACCTTTTTTGTTCTCACAGGGAGAATCCACAATCAATGTATGATGCGCTCGCTCGATCATCCCCATAGTGCAGGTAAAGGTGGATGAACCCCTTGATTGTCATATACTAATCCGTTTTCCCTGTCCTGTGTCAGCAGCAAAGGGCCATCCAGATCAACAATGCTTGCAGTCTGTGCTAAAAGCACCGCTGGAGCCATTCCAAGTGATGTTCCCAACATACACCCGACCATGATGGCGAGGCCGGCTTCTTCTGCAGCGCGGCGTAAGGCCAGCGCTTGCGTTAATCCTCCAGCTTTATCCAGCTTGATATTGATCGCATCATATTTTCCCGCCAACCCGGGAAGAGAAGCAATAGCGTGCAGACTTTCATCAGCACACACAGGCACAGGGCGTACAATAGTCCGCAAAAGATCATCATTTGCCGCAGGCAAAGGCTGTTCAATCAAGCTTACACCTGCGTGCTTGCAAGCGGTCAGATTCTCTTCAAGATTCTGCGCTGTCCAGCCTTCATTCGCATCAATAATAAGGGCGCTATCGGGTGCGGCGGCGCGGATGGCCGCAAGCCTTTCACGATCCCCTTCCGCACCAAGCTTGATTTTAAGCAAGGGACGGTGGGCATTTTTTTTCGCCGCCGCTCCCATTGCTGAAGGCGTATCAAGGCTGAGGGTATAAGCGGTCACAAGCGGTTTTGGTGGAGCAAGTCCTGCCATTTCCCAGACCGCAATACCGGCTTTTTTGGCTTCGATATCCCAAAACGCACAATCAAGAGCATTGCGTGCTGCACCAGCGGGCATAAGGTGCTGCAATTCCTGCCTGTTGATTCCTCGTGCTACAAGCTCTTGCATAGCCTCAAGCGCATGTGCAACGCCTTCCACTGTTTCGTTATAACGGGCATAAGGCACACATTCCCCCCTACCCTGAAATGTTCCATCGTTTAACGTTGCAACCACCACAAGCGCTTCAGTTTTAGAACCGCGCGCAATAGTGAACGTACCTGCAATTGGCCAGCGCTCAACCGCTACAGAAAGTTTCATGAGATACCAAATTCATTCACAAGGTGATCCACAATGTTCACCACCCCAAACCGCAGGGGGTCATTGGCGGGAAGCTTATATTCATTTTGGCACGAAGCAATGACATCTTTGGCCGTTGCATCGTCGAGTGCGGATGTGTTGATTGCAATACCCACACACCGGATATGCGGATTGGTGAGTTGTCCACACCGTACCGTAAGATCAATCACATCACCAATACTGGGCATGGAGGCAGGAACATTGCGTTGCGTTTTACGGGTAGGCTCGTGGCAGACAACAAAGGCATCGGGCTGGCTGCCGTGCAACAGGCCAAGCGTCACTCCTGCAAAGGAAGGATGAAACAAGGAACCCTGCCCTTCAATGATATCCCAGTGTTTGGGCGAGGCTGCGGGCGAAAGCCATTCGGCTGCACCGGCAATAAAATCAGCAACCACAGCATCAACTGCAACCCCGCGACCGGAAATCAGTACGCCCGTCTGGCCGGTGGCACGAAAATCAGCATCCATGCCGCGTAGATGCATTTCTTTTTCAAGCGCAAGAGCCGTGTATTTCTTGCCAATAGCACAATCGGTGCCAACAGTGAGCAACCGCATTCCAGAGCGTTTTATACCCTTGCCTGTAGGAAAAACCATATCCGCATGACGCACATCAAACAATTGCCTCCCATAACGTTTAGCAGCATCCGCAATCTGGGGATTATCCGCGAGCCGGGAATGCATACCTGAAGCAACATCAAGACCGGACATTAGCGCTTCGACAATTGTCTCTACCCATTGTGTGGGCAAAACACCGCCCGGGTTCACCACACCGATAACAAGCGTTTTGGCACCCTTGGCTTTTGCAGCGGCAATATCCAGATCATCCAGACCGAGAGTGGTTTTACACGCGGACAATCGCATCTGCCCTATGCACCATTCGGCGCGCCAATCAAGAATACCGGCGGCGGTTTTGACAGCCAGGGCGTCAGGAGCATCGCCTAAAAAAAGCAAATAGGGCTTTTGTATTTCCATAGAGTGGGCTCCCTCTTGTTTTTTTTAATAATGATGCCCTTCTTTGTATGCGCTGGCAAGATAAGCTTTTTTTGTTACGCAAAAATGAGACAATGCAGCAAAAAAACAGTTTATCCCGCAGTTGTTGAAAAGTTTTGCGTGACCTGTTTATGAAACATGTTTACAAACTGTAAACAATAATAATTCTGGCTCCATTGATGATTCTGGGGAAACATGCCCACAGACGATTTAACACAGGACACAACGTTTAACACCCGTGAAGACACCACGGCGGGTAATCATGTTCTGTATCTCTCTGGAACGTGGACAGTGCAATATGCCGCAAAGCTGGAAGAGCATGTTTCTGCATTGCAAGAAAAACTGAACCGCCGTCAAGCGGATTATACATTGGATCTGAGCGGTATAGACCGCCTTGATACGGCTGGCGCAGTATTGGTGGCACGCCTGAAAAAGGGGCTATCGCAACACAATCAAACGGCAAGGATTTCCGGCGAGCGTGAAGAAATGCAGCAATTGCTTTCCAGCGTGCAAAGCTGTCAGGAAGCACCGAAAGCCCGCCAGAAAGAACGCTCCTACTACACGCTGATTGCTGATCTGGGCGCCAGTATTGTGGGAATGCGTCATGATTTTACCGCCGGACTTTCCTATTTGGGCAGCACAACGCTGGCTTTGGGTCGTGTCATTGCAAACCCAAGCCGTTTCCGCATGACATCGTTTGTGTTTCATCTTGAGCAGGTTGCTCTGCGCGCCGTGCCGATTGTCATGTTAATTTCCTTTCTGGTGGGTGCAATTGTTGCGCAACAGAGCATTTTCCAGCTTCGCACCTTCGGAGCCACTGTTTTTGTAGTTGATCTGGTGGCCATTCTCTCTTTGAGAGAGTTGGGAGTATTGCTGGCCTCGATTATGGTCGCGGGGCGTTCCGGCAGTGCCTTTACTGCTGAAATCGGCTCGATGAAAATGCGTGAGGAAATTGATGCTTTGCGTGTTATGGCGCTTGATCCGATTGAGGTTCTCGTATTGCCACGGCTGCTGGCTTTGGTCGTTGGCTTGCCATTGCTGACATTTCTAGCAGAAATGGCCTCCCTTGCTGGCGGCGCATCGGTTGCCTGGATTTACGGCGGGATCAGTCTGGATGTCTTTTTAAACCGGCTGCAAGACAGCATCACATGGCAATCCATGGCCGTAGGGTTGATAAAAGCGCCTTTTATGGGTCTGGTAGTGGCGTTGATTGCCACTATTGAAGGGTTGCAGGTACAAGGTTCCGCGGAATCGCTTGGTCGCCGCACCACGGCATCAGTCGTGAAGTCCATTTTCACGGTAATTTTGCTGGATGGTTTGTTCGCCATGTTGTTTGCAGCAATCGGGTGGTGAAGATGGCTATGCGCGCAAACGTTGAAAACATTATTTCCATTCAAGGGTTAAAGGTCGGCTTTGGCTCGCGTCTTATTATGGATGGCCTCGATCTGAATGTAAAACAAGGTGAAATTCTTGGCGTTGTCGGTGCATCTGGCACGGGAAAATCGGTACTTCTCCGCACCATCATCGGTCTTATCCAGCAGCGGGAAGGCAGTATTGAAGTCTTGGGACAAAATCTGACTACCGCCACGGATGATGAGCGCCGTGAAATTGAAAAACGCTGGGGTGTGCTGTTTCAGCACGGGGCATTGTTTTCCTCCCTCAATGTAAAGCAGAATATTCAGGTGCCTTTGCGGGAGCACGCACATTTATCTCAAGCCATGATGGAAGAAATTGCCATGCTCCGCATTGAGCAGGTGGGGTTGAAACCTGAAGCGGCAGAACGTATGCCCTCCGAGCTCTCCGGTGGTATGATAAAGCGTGCAGCCTTGGCGCGGGCGCTTGCGCTTGATCCGGACATCCTGTTTCTGGACGAACCCACATCAGGACTTGATCCAATTGGCGCGCAGGAATTTGACGAATTGATTCAAACATTGCAAAAAACTTTGGGACTCACAATTTTTATGGTAACCCATGATCTGGACAGCCTAGCAACGGCCTGTAACCGCATTGCAGCCTTGGGCGAGGGAAAAGTTTTGGCTATTGGAGACATTGAGGTTATGAAATCCTACAATCATCCGTGGCTGAAAGCCTACTTTCAAGGCCCTCGCGCCCGCGCAGCCAGAATATAAGAAGAGAGAGCTATGGAAACACGCGCCCATCATGCCCTCATCGGTGTTTTTACACTGGGTGTTCTGATGCTGTGCTTTGCCTTTATCTGGTGGTTTGCAGGTCGCACCGATTTTCGCAACCAGCAGACTTATCGTGTGCAATTTGAAGGCTCGGTATCAGGCTTGAATACAGGCTCAACGGTATTGTTCAACGGCATTAAAGTCGGTGAAGTATCAAAGCTGGAACTTGATCTGGATGATCCGCGGCGTGTTACTGCATGGATTTCTGTGGCACCAAAAACGGCTATTCTCTCCGATACGAAAGCAAGGATGGAAGCACAGGGACTGACCGGTGTCGGTGTGATAAATCTGATCGGCGGAAAACCTGATGCTGCCCCCATAAAAACCTCCGAAGATGGTTTTCCACCTTTGTTAATTGCTGAAGCATCTGCCATGCAGGATTTAATGGAAGCGGCGCGTTCCATTCTTGCGCGCGCAGAAAACGTTGTGAAAACAGTTGAAACAGTCATTTCTGACAACGAGACAAAGCTCAATCAGGTCGTCAATGATGTGAGCAATTTTAGCACTATGCTCAGCAATCGTTCGGAAAACATTGGCAAAACTATTGATAATATTGCACAATTTTCTGATATTCTTGAAAAAAATCGTGAGCCTTTCAATGCTATTGTCAGCAATACACAGCAGTTAACCGCTCGCCTGAACGAATCATCCAAAAAACTGGATGGCCTTTTGGCAAAAGCAGACTCATTCTTGGGCAATGCCAATGACAAAGGCGTTATGGAAGAAATCAAGGCAACGGCTCAATCCATTCAGCGGCTTTCAGACAACATGGATAAGCGTGTTGGAGAAATTTCGGTTGGCTTGAACCGTTTTTCCAATCAAGGCTTGCGTGAGTTGGAACTGTTAATAGCAAATGGCCGTTCTACCATCGCAGATATTGATCGTGTTGTGCGTGATTTCCAGCGCAACCCTTCTGGTTTTCTGTTTGGATCTGGTGGCGGTATTCCTGAATATTCCCGTAACCGTAGATAAAGCCGCAGAGCAAAAAAGGCAAAGCTATGAAAATGAAGGCACTCTCTGGGCGTATTTCTCTCACATCGGGTTTGCGCTTTGCTGCTGCGTGCAGCCTTTCGGTTGTGATGGCAGGCTGCGCTGTACTGATGCCTTCATCCCCGCCGTCAACGTATGATTTAATAGTGCCGCAAAATCTGCAAAAAGCACAACAAAGTCGTGCTATTCTGGTTGTTGCAGAACCCATTGCTATCCAGGCGATAAACTCGGAACGTATTGTAGCGCGGACATCATCCGGCCAGGTAACCTATATCCCTGACGCTCAGTGGGCAGACCGTTTGCCTGCGTTGCTTCAGGCACGCATAGTGCAAACGCTTGAAAATTCAGGTCGTTTGGTATCGGTTGGCCGTCCCGGTGAACGGCTCGCCGCGCAGAATGTCCTGATGACAGAAATTCGCGCTTTTGAGATTACAGATCGTGGTGGTGCATCTTTTGCACGCATAGAGCTTTCTGCAAAAATCGTACGCGATGCCAGCGGTCATATTCTCACTGCAAAAGTATTCACAGCAGAAATTCCTGTAAGTGATGTCAACGGCGGAGCAGCAAGCCAGGGCCTCAACCGCGCTTTGGCAGACGTTCTCACCCAACTCTCCCAATGGATCCATGCGCGTTAATTAAGCGTTATAATCTATTCAATCGCTTGCGTGGCTCAAAAGAATCGAAAATAAAAGAGTGATAAAAAATTCTCATTATTTTATCACTTTTTTGCTGTATAGCCTTGAAACTGAAATTGCGCGATGACAAGAGTTTATAATGGTTTCATTTAAAATTCTTAATTGAAACCCCTATAGCCTTGAAATTCATCCGCCTTATAGCCTTGCAGATAAAGAAGACCCGTAAGATCGCCATGGGTGATACTGGCTTTGGCAGCGTGGCGCACGGCAGGCTTGGCTTTAAAGGCAACACCTAACCCAGCGGCATGAATCATATCCAGATCATTTGCACCATCGCCTACGGCCAAGGTCAATTCAGAGGCAAGATTATGCTGGTCACGTAAAAATTCCAGACGTTGCTGCTTGGCTTGCCGCCCCACGATTTCCCCCAGCACCGCGCCACTGAGCTTATCACCATCCATGCCAAGGGTATTGCTGGTGTGTTCATCAAACCCAATTTCCTTGGAGATAGGATCCGTGAACACAGTGAAACCGCCAGAAACAAGAGCTGTATAAGCGCCATTGGCTTTCATGGTGGCAAGCAAGGTTTTGCCGCCGGGGGTCAAGGTGATGCGCTCGGAAATGACGGCCTTCACTTTATCTATTGGTAAATCTTTCAGCAGTGCTACACGCTCACGCAGGGCAGGCTCAAATTCAATTTCACCGCGCATAGCGCGTTCGGTTATTTCAGAAACATGTTCTTTTATGCCCAGCACATCGGCCAGCTCGTCAATGCATTCCTGCTCGATCATGGTCGAATCCATATCGGCAATCAGCAGTTTTTTGCGGCGGTGCGTGTTTGGCAAGATATTCACATCAATCGGGGCATCGCCGATTGCCTGTCTTACCGTGGCGCACAAATCTGCGAATGCGTGCTGTTCCGCATTAAAAACAATCTCAGCCGCTATGCCTTCGTTTAAAATAACAGGCATAGCATCTTGGGGGAGCAATACGCGCACCGTTTTCATCAGTGCCGAACTGATAGCAGGATAATCAGATGAAGAAATAAGCGAAAGAATACATGACATGGGAAACAATTCAGCCAAAAGAGAAAGTCAGCTATTAAAATATGAAACAGCCTTCTGGTTATAATGCTGCAATCCATATATAAGACACGGCGAGAGTCAATCACCCAACAGAATGAAATGACACAACACCAACGTCCTATCCTGATTGCAGGGCCAACCGCCAGTGGAAAATCAGCGCTTGCGCTTCAGCTCGCCCAGCGGTGGAATGGCGTCATTGTGAATGCTGACTCCATGCAGGTGTATAAGGATTTGCGCATCATTACCGCCCGGCCATCGGTTGAGGAAGAAAACATTGCTCCTCATGCACTCTATGGCCATGTGGATGGCGGAGAACTGTATTCTGTGGGGCTCTGGCTGAAAGATGCAAGCGCAGTGCTGGAGCAGCATAAGGGGCGCCGGCTGGTTTTTGTTGGGGGAACAGGGCTTTATTTTGATGCATTGACCAAAGGTATCTCCACCATGCCCGATGTGGATGATGCTGTAAGGCAGCACTGGCGTGAACAGTCCCACAATATGACTGTGAACAGGCTGCATGACCAGCTTGCTGCGCGTGATACTGAAATGGCAGCGCGACTGAAACCCACGGATACCCAGCGAATCGTGCGCGCACTCGAAGTTTTTGATTCCACAGGGCGGTCGCTGAGTTTCTGGCAAACACAAATGTCCACCCCGCTGTTGCCGGAAGGCTGTTTCACCGGAATTGCATTGACGCCTGACAGGAAATGGTTGCGCCAACGCATTGCCCAGCGTTTCCAATATATGATGGACAACGGAGCGCTGGACGAGATCAGGGCGCTGGAAGAACGGCAGCTTCATGACGCTTTGCCGGTTATGAAATCCCTAGGCGTGCCACTGCTCAGGGCATATTTGCGCGGTGAAACCAGCCTTGAGGCGGCGGTTGCGCAGTCAATACTGGATACAGGTCGCTATGCAAAACGACAGGATACCTGGTTTAGAAACCGGATGAAACAGTGGTTTAAAGCCGAAACTGCGGATATGGCGCTTAAAAAATGTGAAAATATGTGAATAATTGCTTGACCCGCAGAAAAAACAGCAGTACTTTTTCACATATTTTTTTGAATAGAGACAAATCTATGAATGTTTTGACACTTGTCGTCGTATTGGGAACGCTGAAGCTTCGGCAACCGTGAGGGTGCCTTGAGGTTACGGCGTTGCATGGGGCTCTCGGAAGCCCCTTTTTTATTGGTTTCAAGGTTTTTATAAACCGTTCAGGAGTGGAAAATGCGGGAACTGTTTGGTCTATTGGTGCTGGCTGCGGTGGTGCATATCCTGTTTGTAGAAGTGCTGACCGTTAATGTCGTTGGCAATTGTTCCGCCAACACACCGAAAGATCAGGCTATTTGCAGCTGCATGAAAAATAATTTGCGGTGGGGTTTTGATATTGAGAAAGCACTCTTTGCAGGCCAGCCGGTTGATTTGACCGCACCTTTTAAAATGTGTACGGCCAATGCGGAAGTACGCTAAAGCGAATGATAGAGTGGTTATATTCAAAAAAATGCGTGAAACCACTCTAACCTCTTATCTTTTAAAGCAATTATCGGATGCAAAATCCTATACACTTTTGCTGAAATTGCTATAGTCTGCTGCGGCCTGCAAGCTGCTGCAAAATTCAAAACATTCTGTTGATGTTAGAAAAGGATGGTATGTGATGGCACAGATGATGAGCGGAGCGGAAATGGTTGTCCGGGCGCTAGTCGATCAGGGCGTTGAGCATATTTTCGGGTACCCGGGTGGTGCGGTTCTCCCGATTTATGATGCGCTGTTTCAGCAAGATAAAGTGCATCATATTCTGGTGCGCCACGAACAGGGTGCTACCCATGCGGCAGAAGGTTATGCCCGCTCCAGTGGCAAAGTAGGCGTTGTTCTGGTAACATCCGGCCCCGGTGCGACCAATGCTATTACCGGCATTGCCGATGCACTCATGGATTCTATCCCCATGGTTGTTCTGACAGGACAGGTACCAACCGCGTTGATTGGCTCGGATGCCTTTCAGGAATGCGACACCGTTGGTCTGACCCGTTCATGCAGCAAGCATAATTATCTGGTGAAATCTGTAAAAGATCTGCCGCGCATTCTGCATGAAGCATTCTATGTTGCCCGTTCCGGTCGTCCTGGCCCTGTGGTTGTTGATATTCCCAAAGACGTTCAGTTTGCTCTTGGCGAATACACGGGCGCTGAAAATGTGACGCACCGTACCTATAAGCCGGTTGTGAAAGGTGAACAGGCCGCACTGGAAGAAGCTGTTGCCATGATGGCAAAGGCCAAAAAGCCTGTATTTTATACAGGTGGTGGTGTTATCAATTCGGGCATTGAGGCCAGCGAACTCTTGCGCACTTTGGTAAAGGAAACCGGCTTCCCTATAACCTCAACCCTTATGGGGCTGGGCGCTTATCCGGCTTCAGGGGAAGCATGGCTGGGAATGCTTGGGATGCACGGCACCTTTGAAGCCAACAATGCCATGCACGATTGCGATCTGATGATTTGCGTTGGCGCGCGTTTTGACGACCGCATCACCGGCCGTCTGGATGCTTTCTCGCCAAATTCCAAAAAAATTCATATCGATATTGATCCCTCTTCCTTCAATAAAACGGTGAAGGTTGACCTCACCATTCGCGGTGACGTGGCGCATGTTCTTAAAGACATGCTCGCAATCTGGAAACAAAAGAATTACCAAAGCGACGCGGTTGCTCTGAAAGACTGGTGGAATCAGATTGAGCAATGGCGCGCACGCAAATCCCTGAACTATCGCCGTGATGCGCACGTTATCAAGCCGCAATACGCCATTGAGCGCCTTTATGAACTCACCAAAGACAGGGAGACTTACATCACAACGGAAGTGGGGCAGCATCAGATGTGGGCTGCGCAATTCTATGGCTTTGAACACCCGAACCGTTGGATGACATCAGGCGGACTTGGCACGATGGGTTATGGTGTGCCAGCTGCGGTGGGCGTGCAGGTTGCGCATCCCGATGCGCTGGTCATCGACATTGCCGGTGAAGCCTCTGTGCAAATGACGTTGCAGGAAATTTCAACTGCTATCCAGTACCGGCTGCCGATCAAACTGTTTATTCTGAACAATGAATATATGGGCATGGTACGCCAGTGGCAGGAACTGATTCACGGCGGACGTTACTCCAACAGCTATTCCGAAGCCTTGCCAGACTTTGTAAAACTGGCGGAAGCTTATGGCGGGGTTGGTATTCGTGCAACGAAACCCGATGAGCTGGATGACAAAATCCGCGAAATGATTGCGGTGGATCGTCCGGTGATCTTTGACTGTCTGGTGGACAAGACAGAAAACTGCTTCCCCATGATTCCTTCTGGAAAAGCACACAATGAGATGATTTTAGGAAGCAGCGCCGAAAATGAAGACATTGGCAGTGTGATTTCCGATGAAGGCAAAATGCTCGTGTAAGAACGGGTGCAGATTTCTGCACCTTTCTTTCCCTTTGTTTCGTATTTATAGCATTCGTGGTTTTTTAAAATGACCTTGCATCCTGATATTGTTAGCCGCCACACCCTTTCCATTATTGTTGACAACGAGCCTGGTGTGCTGGGGCGCGTGGTCGGTCTGTTTTCTGGCCGCGGCTATAACATTGAAAGTCTTACGGTTTCTGAAACCGAACACGAACAGAATATTTCCCGCATTACCATTGTTACCTCTGGCACGCCGATTGTAATCGAGCAGATTTGTGCGCAAATTCGCCGACTCATTCCGGTGCATCGGGTGATTGATCTGACTTCCGCAGGACCTTTCGTGCAGCGTGAACTGGCGCTTATCAAGGTGCGCGGCGTGGGCGATCACCGCATGGAAGCGTTGCGTCTTTCCGATGCTTTTCGCGCTAAAGTGGTGGATGCGGGTATCGAGAGTTTTGTATTTGAGCTTACCGGCTCGCCGGATAAAATCGACCAGTTTATCGCCTTGATGCTGCCGGTGGGACTGGTGGAAGTCTCGCGTACCGGCGTTGCAGCCATTGCCCGTGGCCCGGAAAAGCTTTAAATTTTTGCACAAAACAGTCCTGTTTAGCGCAGGACTGCATGTTGGGCTCTTAAAGTCAGTTTATAACCTTACAGATTCTTCTCAAATTTTCACATTCGCGCTTGCCGCCTCCGTCTAACGGCGCTAGAAACGGGTGTTTTAAAAGTTTTCTGGAGCAGCAGGCTCTTCACCGTACCTGCCCAGTCCTCATTACAGTTTTGAGCATAGCGCCACGAAGCGTTTTTCGTTTTTTGGCAAGTCTATGTTTTTGGATGCACAATTTTCAAGGTTTGTCCTTTCATTCGGGGAGGGCAACGCCCAGTTTGACAGGAAAGACAACCATGCGCGTATATTATGATCGTGATGCCGATCTCAACCTCATCAAATCCAAAAAAGTAGCTGTAATCGGTTACGGCAGCCAAGGTCATGCCCATGTGCTGAACATGCGCGACAGCGGCGTGAAAGACCTTGTTGTTGGTCTGCGTGAAGGCTCCCCTTCTGCGAAAAAAGCGGAAGGCGAAGGTCTGAAAGTCATGAACGTGGCTGACGCTGCCAAATGGGCTGATGTTGTTATGCTGCTCACTCCTGATGAACTTCAGGCTGAAATTTATTCCCGTGATCTCGCCCAGAACATGAAACAAGGCGCCGCGCTCTTGTTTGCACACGGCCTGAATGTTCACTTTAACCTTATTGAGCCACGCGCTGATCTGGATGTGCTGATGGTTGCGCCAAAAGGCCCTGGCCACACTGTGCGCGGTGAATATGCAAAAGGTGGCGGCGTTCCATGTCTTGTTGCGATTGCTCAGGATGCTTCCGGCAATGCGCACAATATTGCGCTTTCTTATGCTTCCGCTGTTGGTGGTGGTCGCGCCGGTATCATTGAAACAACCTTCAAAGAAGAATGCGAAACCGATCTGTTCGGTGAACAGGCTGTGCTTTGCGGTGGTTTGGCTGAGCTCATTCGCGCAGGTTTTGAAACACTGGTTGAAGCCGGTTATGCGCCAGAAATGGCATATTTTGAATGCTTGCACGAAGTGAAATTGATTGTTGATCTGATGTATGAAGGCGGCATCAGCAACATGAATTACTCCATTTCCAACACCGCGGAATTTGGTGGCTACGTCACAGGCCCACGCATTGTAACGCCCGAAACCAAAGCCGAAATGAAGCGCGTTCTGGAAGATATCCAGTCCGGCCGTTTTGTGCGCGATTTCATGCTGGAAAACAAAGTGAACGGTGCGTCCTTCAAAGCCACCCGCGCCCGTCAGGCCGAACACCAGATTGAAAAAGTCGGCGCTGACCTGCGCGCAATGATGCCTTGGATTTCTAAACACAAACTCGTGGACAAAGCACGCAACTAAGCAGCTTTTTTCCAAAGAGTTGTTGCGATTATAGCAACCCATAAACCGGCTTTCCGAAAGGGCAAGCCGGTTTTTTATTATTTAATGTGCAGGAATATATACTTTTCTATGAGAAACATAGGAAACAGCTTGCAAGCGTTGCGTAAGGCAGCTAAAAATAACGTGTATTTATTCATGAAGACTTGGGTATGAGGCATGACTGTGCGCATCGCATTTCTGCGATTAAACGGTAATAACCTGCACAGCCAATGGCTGTTTTCAGGATGTGCCGCTCTTGGCCTCCTCCTTATGCGCCCCTGAGCGCCGGCAGGGCTTAAGCCTTGGCGCTGAGGGGTTAAGCACTTGAAATATTATCCCTTTCAAGCAGTGTAAGGCTAAAGGAAAAATACCCATGACACTGGCATCCGAAAAAGATCGCATTATTATTTTTGACACCACCTTGCGGGATGGCGAGCAGTGTCCCGGCGCTTCCATGACACTGGAAGAAAAGCTGCAAGTGGCTGAATTGCTCGATGATATGGGCGTAGATGTGATCGAGGCAGGCTTCCCGATTGCTTCTGAAGGTGATTTTGAAGCGGTGCAGGAAATTGCCCGTCGCTCCAAACGGGCGGTGATTGCCGGTCTTGCACGTGCCATTCCGGCTGATATTGCCCGCGCGGGTGACGCGGTGTTGATGGCGCAACGTCCGCGCATTCATACGTTTGTTTCAACATCCCCCATTCATCTGGCACACCAGATGCGCAAAACCGAAGAGGAAGTCATCGAGATTATTTTAGCAACGGTCACCCAGGCGCGCAATCTGGTGGACGATGTGGAATGGTCTGCAATGGACGCTACCCGCACGCCGATTGACTATCTGTGCCGCTGCGTAGAAGCTGCCATCAATTCCGGTGCAACAACCATCAATCTTCCGGACACGGTGGGTTACGCTACACCTTCTGATTACCGCCAGATGTTCGAGGATGTGCGCAGCCGCGTACCCAATGCCGACAAGGCTATTTTCTCGGTGCATTGCCATGATGATCTTGGCATGGCAGTGGCTAATTCGCTGGCCGGTGTGCAAGGCGGAGCGCGTCAGATCGAATGCACCATCAACGGTTTGGGTGAACGTGCCGGTAATGCAGCGCTGGAAGAAGTGGTGATGGCCATTAAAACCCGCAATGATGTGTTGCCCTACCACACCAATGTCGAATCCACCTTGCTGACCCGTGCCTCACGGCTTGTATCTGCGGTGACATCGTTCCCTGTGCAGTATAACAAAGCGATTGTGGGCCGGAATGCCTTTGCCCATGAAAGTGGGATCCATCAGGACGGAATGTTAAAGAATAACCAGACCTATGAGATTATGACGCCGGAAAGCGTGGGTGTAAAAGCAACATCGCTCATTATGGGTAAGCACTCTGGCCGCGCTGCTTTCCGCAACAAGCTTGGTGAACTGGGTTATACTCTGGGTGACAATGCGTTTGAAGAAGCGTTCAACCGCTTTAAAGCCTTGGCCGACCGCAAAAAGCATGTTTATGACGAAGATATTGAAGCTTTAGTGGATCAGGAAATTGCCAGCGCCTCTGACCGCGTGAAAATGCTCAATCTGACTGTGATTGCGGGTACGGCTGGCCCTCAATCTGCAACGCTCACGCTGGATGTGGATGGCGAGCATATTTCCACACAGGCAACGGGCAACGGTCCTGTAGATGCCACGTTCAACGCCATTCGTAAACTGGTGCCGCACCATGCCGAACTGGAACTGTATCAGGTACATGCTGTAACAGAAGGTACCGATGCTCAGGCAGAAGTTTCTGTGCGGCTGGCCGAAGATGGGAAAGTCGTCACCGCAAAAGCGGCTGACCCCGACACCATGGCAGCCTCTGCCCGCGCTTATGTGGCGGCACTCAACAAGCTAATGGTGAAGCGTGGCAAAATAAATGCACAGGCGCTGCCTTGAGATTTTCTGAGATTTTCCTTGTGTAATGAACAAATAAAAAAGCAGCCCCCCATCAAGAGGCTGCTTTTTACTTTTTAACAAATAAGCTTACATGTAAGGGCTGCGGCACTGGTAGCGGCGACCATCACGGGCAACAAACAGGTTGCTGTTGGGGTTGTAGCTACGGTACTGGTTCAGGCACCACCGGACATGGCGCTGGTTTGTGCGGTGGATGCGAGCGGGTTCGTGGCGAGGCATACGAACAACAGGCACAGCAGCCCACCATGGAGTGGCATAATAGTATCCCTGATGGAAATGGGTGTAGCCTGGACGACGGTGGCGGTGCCGCTCGCCATGATGACGGCGATCATAACGCAAATCGTGACGACGATCCGCACGATCACTGCGGTGTTGGATCTGTTGCAGCATATTTTCTACAGATGGCAAAGCAGGCTGCGCCACAGGTGCAGCTGATCCGGCTGTGCTGAATGAGGCGGAAGTCATTACACCCAGAACCGCGGCACACAGCAAACGTTTTGTTGATGATATTTTCATTATTCCTCACTCCGGTTTGGAATCGTTGTCATTGCTTTAGCTTCTACGCTTGAAAACGTATTTCCCTGCGTTCGGGTTCCAGAATGGGAAAGCAAACTCTTATCCGAACGCTCTCACCTAAAACTGATTATATTAAAAAAATGTTCTTAAATCAGTGTTTTAAGGAAATTTAGAGCATTCTTATGGGGAGGATTTTTATTTTTCCGCAAGGTCTGAAAATTTAACGCTTGCAAGAAATGGTTTTTTAGCAAAACCTGATAAAATTCAATGTGTATTCCAGTAGTTATAAACGGAAACACTTTTGGGAGGAAAAAAATGAAAAAAATTCTGGCAGGCGCTTTAAGCGCACTGATGCTGTGTACTGGTGCAGCCCAGGCTCAGGAATATCCTACACGCAACGTCACTGTTATTGTGCCTTTCACAGCTGGCGGCCCGACGGATACTGTTGCACGCCTGATTTCCGAAGTGATGTCCCGCGAGCTGGGCAAGCAAGTTATCATTGAAAATGTTGGTGGTGCAGGTGGAACGCTGGGTGCCGGACGCGCCGCACAAGCAAGCCCTGATGGATATACGTTGCTGCTCCATCACATCGGAATGGCGACTGCGCCGTCACTCTACCGCAAGCTGGCCTATGATCCCGTGACGTCTTTTGATCCGATTGGTCAAATCACCGAAGTTCCCATGGTTGTTGCAAGCAAGAAAGATCTTCCACCCAACAACTTCAAAGAACTGGCTGAATATGTAAAAGCCAACAAGGATACTATCACCTATGCCCATGCTGGAATTGGATCAGCATCGCATTTGTGCGGTATGATGTTGCTCAGCGCTCTTGATACTCCGTTGACCACCGTACCTTATAAAGGAACAGGCCCTGCCATTACGGATCTGATTGGTGGTCAGGTTGATCTTATTTGCGATCAGACAACCAATACAACAAACCAGATCAAAAGCGAGAGAATCAAAGCAATTGCAGCGGTAACAGACGAACGTCTGGATATTTTTCCTGATCTTTCAACAGCGAAAGAAAATGGACAAGCTGATCTTGTTGTAGGTGTCTGGCACGGCCTTTACGCTCCGAAAGGAACGCCGCAAGCTGTCATCGATAAACTTTCAGCGGCATTGCAAGTGGCCTTGCAAGATGAAAAGGTTGTCACCCGCTTTGCTGAACTTGGCACAAAGCCCAATACAGCGAGCGAAGCAACACCGGCCAGCCTGAAAGAAAAGCTGAGCAGTGAAATTGCCCGTTGGGAGCCGATTATTAAAGCTGCTGGCGTATATGCCGACTAACGCATAGTGGAGGGCATTGCGCTATTGCTTTATGCCCTCCGTTATCATTTACGCGCACATACTGTTTTTTGACGCAAGCTTGCTACCGGAGATCGGTTCAGCACAATGCTATAAGCTTTCTCTTTGCTGGCAATGCGGCAGGTCTCAAGCCTGAGGATATGATGGCATTTAATATCAAAGATTTTCTAGCCGGAATACTCTTTCTGGCAATTGGCAGTGCGTTTACGCTTTTTACGTTGAGTGATTTGCCTCTTGGCACTGCATTTCGTATGGGGCCGGGTTACTTTCCTCTTTTGTTGAGCTGCTTGCTCATCGTGCTTGGCGGCGTGAATGTACTCGCCTCTTTCAAAAATGAGCCAGACGATACGCCTTCCCAACCCTTACCGTGGCGCGGCATGTTTTTCATTCTGGCAGCCCCACTGATTTTTGCTTTTACTGTGCGCAGTCTTGGTTTTGCGCCGGCAGTGTTTTTGGTTGCCCTGTCCGCCTCCTTGGCTACCCGTAAAATGGCTGTACTGAACCGCGCCATTCTTGTGATTGCTATTACCGTATTTTGTTTGATCGTTTTTTACTGGGGTCTTGGCCTGCCTGTTCAACTCTTCTCTCCGCGTCTGGTCATGCCGTAACCAGAAAATGATTGCAGCCTGGCTCTGCAGCTATTGTGTTTTGAATTGAATCCGGGAGTTTCGCATGGATTTACTTGATGGACTGTCATTAGGACTCTCGGTGGCGTTGCAGCCTGAAAACATCCTGTTTTGTTTTATTGGAGTTGTATTAGGAACATTGGTCGGCGTTTTGCCCGGTGTCGGCCCCACCGCAACCATTGCGATGTTGCTGCCCATTACACTCTCGCTGTCGCCTGCCACATCGCTCATTATGCTGGCGGGCATTTATTACGGCGCACAGTATGGAGGGTCAACCACGGCAATTCTGATTAACCTTCCGGGAGAATCCTCGTCAGCTGTGACAGCCATTGATGGATACCAGATGGCCAAGCAGGGACGTGCCGGAGCAGCCCTTGCCACAGCGGCATTGGGCTCGTTTTTTGCTGGCACTGTTGCAACGATTATTTTGGCTCTGTTTGCTCCTCCTTTAACGGAGTTTGCGCTTAAATTTGGTTCGGCAGACTATTTCTCGCTGATGGTTGTCGGGCTTATTTCGTCAGTAGCGCTTGCGCATGGTTCTGTGTTGAAAGCACTGGCGATGATTGTTCTAGGGCTTTTATTCGGCATGGTGGGCAATGACATTTACACCGGAACGCCGCGGTTTACCTTTGAATACAATGAGCTTGCCGAAGGATTGAATTTTGTGCCGGTTGCGGTTGGCTTGTTCGGAATTGCGGAAATTTTACGCAATCTCGAAAATGAGACAACCCGCGAGGTTATTGTTAAAAAAGTCAGGGGCTTGATGCTGTCCAGACAAGAACTCAAGGCCATTATTGCTCCTGTTTTGCGCGGCACAGGCATTGGCTCCATTCTTGGTATTTTGCCCGGTGGCGGCGCTATTTTGGGATCTTTCGCATCCTACACCATTGAGAAAAAGCTTTCCAGTACACCGGAACGCTTTGGGAAAGGTGCCATTGAAGGTGTTGCCGCGCCTGAATCTGCCAATAATGCCGGAGCGCAAACATCTTTTATCCCGATGTTGACCTTGGGTATTCCTGCAAATTCGGTCATGGCAATGATGATTGGTGCAATGATTATTCAAGGTATTGTACCAGGCCCAAACGTTGCAACCGATAAGCCGGATCTTTTTTGGGGTATCATTGCCTCGATGTGGGTGGGTAATCTGTTGCTTGTCTTGCTTAATTTGCCGCTGATCGGTGTCTGGGTTCGGATGCTTACAATTCCCTACCATTACCTTTTTCCAGCAATCATGGCTTTTGCAGCAATTGGCGTGTTTGGTACGGCCAACAATCTGTTTGATCTTTATACAATGGTATTCTTCGGAATTTTGGGATACGTGCTGCTGCGCTTCAATTGCGAGCCCGCGCCAATGCTGCTTGGCTTTATTCTGGGGCCTATGCTGGAAGAGCATTTGCGGCGCGCAATGATTATCTCCCGTGGCGATCCCATGACCTTTATTGAGCGGCCAATCAGTCTGACATTGTTGATTATTGCCGCCGCGGTGATGATTTTGGTATTTATGCCGTTCATTTCAAAACGGCGCAAAGAAGTTTTTCAAGAAGAGGACTGATAACGGTTGAACGTTGTACTAGAGAGGTGGCTTCAAGAAGTCGAATAATCTCTTGTAGCCAATAACCTGCCTACCGTATTTATTCCACATACCGGCGCTGCGCATAAACCAATGGTGCAGTATCACTTTCAGCATGGGTAATTTCTACAACGCGAGCGATAAGAATAGCATGAGTGCCAACATTATGAATTTCTTCTAGCACGCAACCAAAAGCGGCCAGTGCATTTTCCCACCGTGGGCCAAATGCGGCATTCATATCCCACCCTTGTGTCTCTGAAAAACGGTATTCTCCCCCTACTCCGGTTCGTCCTGCAAAACGATTAGCCAAAACACTATCGCCTGTTCGCAGCGTATTGATGCGCAGCGTACGGTTATTGGAGAAAAACGTGTCGCGCCCACTCACCTTGTTGATGCAGACAAGCAGAGTTGGCGGTTCATCCGTAACAGAGCAAACAGAGGTTGCAGTGAAACCATAAAAACCGGCATCCCCGCGCGTGGTGATCACATGCACCGTGGACGCCCAAAGAGAAAGAGCGGTTTTGAAAGAGATTTTCAAAAGCTGGTTGCTACTCATTCCACAAAGCCGCTATAATCAGGCTCGCTAGGCTTTAAGGGATGCGTATGGCCTTTAAAGCCTGAAGCCAGCACATAGAGTTCCGAAGAATGCGCCCGGCTTGCAGGAGGTTTGACATGCCTTACAGTTGTAAAATTCTGTTTCAACAGCGTGAGCAGCGTACCTTCTGTACCGCCTTGAAAAACTTTAGCAATAAAATGTCCATCAGGTGCAAGAATGGTAACCGCAAAATGTACAGCCGCTTCAACAAGACCTATGGTGCGCAGATGGTCGGTTTTTTTATGCCCTGTGGTGTTAGCGGCCATATCCGACATGACAACATTGGCAAGACCGCCCAGCTCTTTGCGTAAAACTTCTTCAGCCTCATCGGTCATGAAGTCCATTTGCAGCAACGTAACACTAGTAATGGAATCCATTTCCAGAAGATCAATTCCAATGATCTTGCCTTTGCCGTGCTCCAGACCAATTTTTTCCGCAGCCACCTGACACCATCCGCCGGGTGCAGCCCCTAGATCGACAACTTTGTCGCCGGGCTTGAAAATCGAATAGCGCTCGTTCATTTCCAGAAGCTTATAGGCGGCGCGGGAACGGTAGCCGTCTTTTTTGGCTTGATGCACATATGGATCATTCAATTGACGTTGCAGCCATAAGGTAGAGGAAAGTGTACGCTTATGCGCCGTTTTCACCCGTGTGGACATGCGGCCTGTTTTATCTCTTACTGTCATTTCGGTTTTCCAAAGCGCTTTACCCAGATGTTATCCTTGTGCATCATTTCCAGCAGCATGCCTTCTCTGAGACCGCGATCAGCCACCCGTAAACGGGAGCAGGGAAAAACCCGAAAAATGGCATCCAGAATAGCACACCCTGCAAGCACAAGGTCAGCCCGTTCCGGGCCGATGCAGGGATTATTGCTGCGCTCTTCATACGACATTGAACGCAGCCGGGCAATAACGGCCTTTGTCGCCGCATTAGAAAGCCAGATTCCATCAACCTTTTGCCGTTCGTAATAGGCAAGATCCAGATAGACACCGGCAAGTGTTGTTACAGTCCCGGAAGTACCCAGCAGATGCAGATTGTGCAGATGTTGAGCAATTTCCCTATGCCGGGGGAAGGCTTCAAGCATGTTATGAACATCGGCAACCATTGCGTCATAGATGCCAGGCGTTACATCAATACCGCCGTATTTTTCGGAAAGATTGACAACACCAACAGGCAGAGAAACCCACCCTTTCAGATCAGGGGGTGCATTTTTTTTTCCGCGATCAAGCCAGACCAGCTCGGAAGAGCCGCCCCCAATATCAAACAATACGGCACCTTCCATCTGCGGATCAATTAAAGGCGCACAACCAATAGCAGCGAGCCGGGCTTCAGTTTCCCGATCTACAACCTCAAGCTCAAGGCCTGTTTCATCTTTGACCTGCTGGCAAAATGTGGCACCATTGATAGCCTGACGGCAGGCTTCGGTGGCAATCAGGCGAGCGTGGGTTACCCCTCGATACCGTATTTTGTGCGCACAGACTTTTAAAGCTTCGATAGCGCGGCGTATGGCATGGGTCGAAAGCTGCCCTGATTGCGCCAATCCTTCGCCAAGACGGACAATCCGGGAGAAGGCATCAATGACACGGAAGCCATCGGGAGTTGGGCGCACAATCAGGAGCCGGCAATTGTTGGTTCCCAAATCAAGTGCAGCATAAATCTCCTGAGTGGCAGCGGTTAGAGTATGGCGGTGCATAGCATCGCCCGAACGCGCAGATGCTGTGGTGGAAGAGCCATCCCCTTCCATTGCCGAACATGCAACAGACCTTTCGTGTCTTTTATGGACACGTTCATCAATCGCCATAGAAAGCCGTTTCAGCAGAAGCTTTAAACTTCTGCACCGGAAATTACGCCAAAACAAAATATACAACGGCTTCTTGCTTTATGCGCGCATAAAGCCATTGTTTGATTTTGCCACCATCAGCACCTTGAAAGTTTATACAAATCAAGGAAGGGATATAAAAATCTCTTCAAGGAAATTCGCGATAAAGCCCTGTCCAGATGTCCTTTAAAAGTGCTACGGTTGATTATTATATTCTTTATCAGTGTAGCACCATGGGCGTGGACTGCAAGGCAAAAGCATCACACGTTATCATCTTCCAATCTGATGTTCATAAGCTTTTGCTGGAACACACGATCAGAGCAATCAACAACATATTGATAATGCTCATATTGAGATGCCATTGAAAAGCATTCTCTTTGGAAAAAAAGCGTGTTCTTTTCTTCGTATAGAAAGTTCAGGCAGCGCCTTGTTTTTGAATAGCAAAGTGAGAATCGCGCGGCATGGGCCCAAAATAACCGGCCTGCTGCACAAAGGGACGCGGACTGTTCACCACAAGATTGAGCCGTTGCAGGAGACCTTTTGCGGAGAAGGGCTTACTCAAAACTTCATTGACTCCCAATTGCAAAGCTTCCTGTATCCGATAGCGTTCCGTATAACCGGTAATCAGCACAATCGGCACCATAGGGTTGGATGACGTGCGTGGATTGCGCACTAGACGGATCATTTCTGCACCATTCAGCATGGGCATTTCCCAATCAAGCAGCACCACATCGGGGCGGAATTGGTTGAGATGTTCTAACCCCTGCGCACCATCACCGGCTTCATATACACGGCGCACGCCAAAACTCATCAGCAGACTGCGGGTGATTTTGCGCAAATAAGTATCATCATCAACCAGCAAAACAGATGTTTTAGCGAAAGCATTTGAAACAAAGGACACATTTTTACTCCATGCAGGAACGTGAATATCAGCATAACAAATCTGCTTTAGAGAAACAGAAACACTTTCATTCAATTTTTAAATTGATTTAAAACAACATAACCACCTTGTGGTTATTATTTATTACCAGCCGTGTTTACTGCAAAATATCAATTTTCTTAGATATAGCGCATAGAATCGTGTACAACATTGCTGTCTCAACCGTGGAGGTCTCATTGCTCAATTCCGTTCGCCTTTTGATTGCTTGGGGAACCGTAGGCGTTTTTGCACTTGCACCAGCTTTGCTCAGTGATCTTTCAAATCCGTTTTATGCGTTGCTGTTGTTTGCGTGGTTGCTGGGTGTGATTTTCTGGTCAGCATTCGGAGTTGTGCATGAGGCGGAAGAGCTGGCAGATATGCTGGGCGAACCTTACGGTACACTTATCCTGACTCTTGCCATCGTTTTGATCGAGGTGGCACTTATAAGTGCCGTGATGCTGGGAACGCAAGCGCCTACTTTGGGTCGTGACACAATGTTTGCGGTGTTGATGATTGTTCTGAACGGCGTTGTGGGTATTGGGTTATTGTTGGGCGGTTTGCGTCACGGTCAGCAAACTTACAATATTCAGGGCGCTTCGTCTTATCTTGCAGTCATTATTCCGCTGACCATTATTGCTTTGGTATTGCCCAATTTTACAACCTCCTCAATGACCGGCACATTATCGACATGGCAAGCTATTTTCTTCTCACTGTTTACATTAATGCTGTACACTTTATTCCTCAAGCTTCAGGTGGGACGGCATCAATCATTTTTCATTGATCCGCGGCCAAAAGAGAAGGCTATGTCTAACCTTGCAACAAGCCCTGTTGTGGTTGAATCGGTGAAGATCAACCAGCGCAACGTCATCCTGCGCCATACATTTCTGCTGCTAGCGCACATTCTCCCTATTGTTCTTTTGTCCAAAAGTCTTGCCAAGCTGCTCGATCACGGTATTGAAACCTTGGGAGCTCCTGCGGCTTTGGGTGGCGTACTGATTGCAGGAATTGTATTTACGCCAGAAGCGATTGCAGCTTTACGCGCGGTAACATCGAACCAGCTCCAGCGCGCGCTCAACTTGTGTCTGGGTGCAGCAACATCAACGCTGGGTCTCACTGTGCCTGCGGTACTGCTTATTGGAATTGTGACGGGGCAGGACGTTATTCTGGGCTTGAGCAATGCGGAAATGACTTTGCTTGCCATGACACTTTTCCTGTGTACGCTTACCTTTTCTGGTCTGCGCACCACCATGCTGGAAGGGGGCGTGCATTTGATTGTATTCTTTGTTTATGTGGTGCTTATTTTCAGCCCTTGATCCGTCTTCCAGCGCGTGACAAAAACCAACCCGTATTTTCTATGATACGGGATTTATCAGTCTTTTTGCTGCAAGTCTTTTACCATTCTTTCAAGAATTTCAATTTGTTGCTGTTGTTTTTCCAGAATGTGATTCAACTGGTCATTGCGCATCTGGTCAAGCTTGTCGTGCAGCGCCATAATTTCAATTTCAGCCTTCAAGTTCACTTCATAATCATGCTCGGCACTACGCCGGTCGCGGGCGCTTTGACGGTTCTGACTCATCATGATAATGGGTGCTTGCAAAGCCGCCAGCATGGAAAGCATCAGATTTAAAAAGATAAAGGGATAAGGATCCAGAGCCTGCTGGCTCATCCAGATATTCACACCCGCCCAGCACACTAAAAACGCAATAAACAGCAGGATGAATGTCCACGAACCGCCAAAGCTGGCCACTTTATCCGCAACTTTCGCGCCCACCGTATCCGTACTTTGCGCCGCCTCATGCTGGTTTGCAGCAATGGTTTTGCGGTCGGCAGACCGTTCCACCACACGGCGTTCGGCAATGCTCAACGCTTCCAGTGAGCGGCTGAACCAACGCTTTGCCAGATGCTGTGCTTTTATTGCAAAATCGGTTTGATGTTTGTTTTCGCTCATGGATCACCCCCACGCTTAAAGGGTTACAGGTGGTAAATCACCCCGCGCCCAACCGGCTTTTGTCTCGGCCATATAGTCTGCGTAACGCTTTTCAAAGATGGCCGTTCGTGCGCCCTTCATCAACGTTTGATAATAGCCCAGATTGATCCATGAAATCAGCGTCATGCCCAGTATTTCCTGGCTGCGCACCAGATGATGCAGGTAAGCGCGGGAATACTGACGCGCAGCGGGGCAATCGCTTTCCTCATCCAAGGGGCGATGGTCATCTGCATGACGGGCGTTTTTGAGATTCACCTTGCCAAAACGGGTGTAAGCCAGCCCATGCCGCCCTGCCCGTGTGGGCATCACGCAATCGAACATATCCACGCCCCGCGCCACCGCTTCCAGCAAGTCATCCGGCGTACCGACCCCCATCAGATAGCGGGGCTTGTGGGTGGGCAATTCCGGCAGTGTATAATCCAGCACGCGCAGCATCACCTCTTGCGGTTCACCCACCGCCAGACCGCCCACCGCATAGCCCTTCAAATCCATCTCCACCAAGCGCCGCACTGACTGCACCCGCAAAGCTTCAATATCACCGCCCTGCACAATGGCAAACATGGCTTGTCCTTCGCCGCCTGTAAACGCCTTCTGGCTGCGTTCCGCCCAGCGGAGCGAAAGCAGCATCGCGCGTTCAATGTCTTCAGGCGTAGAAGGCAGAGCGACACATTCATCCAGCTGCATCTGGATATCCGACCCCAGCAGCCCTTGAATTTCAATGCTGCGTTCCGGTGTCAGCTCGTGGCGTGAACCATCAATATGCGAGGCAAAAATTACGCCCTGCTCGGTGATCTTGCGCCGTGATGACAGCGACATCACCTGATACCCGCCGGAATCGGTGAGAATGGTGTGCGGCCATTGCATAAAGGTGTGCAGCCCGCCCAGCCGCGCCACGCGCTCGGCTGTAGGGCGCAGCATCAGGTGGTAGGTGTTGCCCAACACCACATCACAGCCCGTCTGGCGCACCTGCTCCATAGACATGGCTTTGACCGTTGCCGCCGTACCCACCGCCATAAAAGCCGGTGTCTGCACGTCGCCATGCGCCGTCTGGATGGTGCCATTGCGGGCAAGGCCATCAGTCTGGTGGAGCGTAAAGGAAAACGGTTTACTCATGGGTTACGCCTTGTGTGGGGTTACGCCTGTAAAGCAAGGTTGAATCGCCATAGGAATAAAAGCGATAACGGTTATCAATAGCATGTTGGTATGCGCTGCGCATTTCATCCAGCCCCGCAAAGGCCGAAACCAGCATGAACAAGGTGGAGCGCGGCAGATGGAAGTTTGTCATCAACACATCAACGGCCTTGAAGCGATAGCCGGGGGTGATGAAAATGGCCGTATCCCCTGCCCATTGTGCAAAACTGCCATCCTCATTTGCAGCCGTTTCCAGCACCCGCACCGAGGTTGTTCCCACCGCCACAATGCGTTTTCCGGCTGCTCTTACGGCGTTGAGACTTTGCGCCACTTCCGCGCTGATGCTGCCCCATTCAGCGTGCATGACATGGTTTTCCGTATCATCCACTTTTACCGGCAAAAACGTACCCATCCCCACATGCAGCGTGACGCAATGGATGTTTACGCCTTTGGCTTTCAGACGTTCCAGCAAATCTTCGGTGAAGTGCAGCCCTGCCGTGGGCGCCGCGACCGCACCAAGATTGCGCGCATAAAGTGTCTGATAGGCGGTGTCATCGGAAGCATCTGGAGTGCGTTTTGCAGCAATATAGGGCGGCAGTGGCATGACGCCGGCCTTTTCAATGGCGTTATCCAATGCCTCGCGGCTGCAATTGAACGCCATGCTCACCATGCCGCCGTCGTCTTTAGCGGTAACGGTTGCCTCAAGCCCATTGGCAGGCGTGTTGTCAGGATGCAGAAATTTCAAGGTATCGCCGGTTTTAAGACGCTTGGCCGGACGCACCAATGCTTGCCAGTTTTCACCCGATAGCCGCCGCACCAGTGTAATATCAATCAGCGAACCGCTTGCGCCCAACCGCTCACGCAGGGCTTTGAGCCGCGCCGGTATAACACGGGTATCGTTCAGCACCAGCGCATCACCGGCTTCCAGAAAATCCACAAGATCGCGCACATAGGCATCAACAAGGCCATCCGGCTTTACGCACAGCATCCGGGCGGTATCACGCGGATCCGCTTGCACCACAGCAATGCGGTCTTCAGGCAGTTCAAAATCAAATAAGGAAATATGCATCGGTTTGCTCAGAGTGTTTTCAGCCACGCGCCCAGACGGCTTACGCCTTCGCGCACGTTTGTGTGGCTTTCTGCAAAGGAAAGGCGCAGATAATGGTGGCCGCGCGTTGCATCAAAATCCACGCCGGGAGTGGTGGCAACGCCGGTAGCATCCAGCATCTGCCGCGCAAATTCCAGACTGTTATCGGTGTAACAACTCACATTGGCATAGATATAAAAACCGCCATCGGCAGGGAGAAAATCCGGTAAACCCGCGCGCGGCAATTCTTCCAGCAAAAATTTGCGGTTCTGTGCATAAATATCCCGAATGGCGTGTATTTCATCAAAAGCATCAAAGGCCGCAATGGCCGCCACTTGCGAAAGATAAGGCACCGAAATAAACAGGCTTTGCGAAAGCCGCTCAATAGCCTCTACACAGTGTTCCGGCACCACAAGCCAACCAATGCGCCAGCCGGTCATGCACCAGTATTTGGAAAAGCTGTTAATCACCACGGCATTGGCATCATACCGGAGCGCGGTGGGTGTTTCTGCGCCATAGGTAAGGCCGTGGTAGATTTCATCCGAAAGCAGCGCAATGTTCAATTGCTTGCACAGGCGCGCAATGCCGCTGAGCGCATGGGGCGTAATCACGGTGCCGGAAGGGTTGGCGGGCGACATCACCAGCACACCGGCCAGCGGCTGTTCTGCATGGGCTTTGGCAATCATGGCCGCATCCATTGCCCAACGGCTATCCGCCCCTGTTTCCAGCTCAACCGGAATAAGACCCAGCGTTTCCAGCACGGTTTTATACGGCGGGTAGCCGGGGCTGGGGATTGCCACCCGATCACCGGGGTTGAACAACGCTAGAAATGAGAGGATAAAACCAACGGAAGAACCTGCGGTCACCACAACCTGTCTGGCCGACACAGTCACGCCGTAGCTGTCTTTGTAGTAACCGGCAATGCGTTCGCGCAAGCAAGGCAACCCCAGGCTCTCCGTATAACCAATACGGCCATTGTCCAGCGCCTTTGCCACGGCGTTGCGGATGGAACGCGGCGTTTCAAAGCCCGGTTCGCCCACTTCCATGTGGATAATAGCGCCTCCGGCTTTTTCCCGTGAGCGTGCTTCGCGCATCACATCCAGCGCCAGAAACGGCGCAGCGTTGGAACGTAATGACAACTGCGGCAAGGATAATGCTGACGAATCGTTAAAAATGGCCTTTAAATCGGGCATGGGTACTTCTTGAAGCGTTGATCTTAATCCAAGACGAAAAGAGATATGATGTCCTGCCTTCGCTATACACCATTTCGCGCACGAGTCTTACTGAAAAACGCCGTTGCGCTTTCTTTATCGGCGGTATTGGCGCTTTCACCGCTGACAGCGTTTGCGCAATCCAACCGTCTGGTGCCGGTGCGGGATGCCGAAACCGAAGCGCTGCTTCGGGATTACGCCTCCCCCATTCTGCGTGCCGCCAAACTCAACCCGCGCAATGTGGAAATTGTTCTCATCCGCGATTTCAATTTCAACGCCTTTGTAGCCAACGGGCAGCGGATTTTTGTGCATGTAGGCGCTATTACCCAATCGGAAACACCCAACCAGCTTATCGGCGTTCTGGCGCATGAAGCGGGGCATATCGCAGGTGGCCATCTGGCTACCCTGCGCCAGAAGCTTGATTCCGCCCAGACCCGCGCTATTATCGGCATGTTGCTGGGTATTGCAGCGGTGGCCGCGGCCGGTTCTGCGGGAGGCAATATTGGCAATGCGGCACCGGCGGCATTGATGGCACCGCAAGATATTGTGCGCCGTGATCTGCTGGCTTATGTGCGGGCGCAGGAACAAACCGCTGACCAATCGGCGATTGCTTATCTGAACCAGACCGGCCAGTCGGGGCGCGGGATGCTGGAAGTGTTCAAAACACTGGCAAACGATTCCCTCACCCGCTCGCGCTCGGTTGACCCTTACACTGTTACCCATCCCTTGCCCAATGAGCGGATTGCGCTGCTGGAAAGGCTGGTCAATGCCAGCCCGAATGTAAACAAGAAAGACAGCCCGGCACTGCAACTGCGCCATGATATGGTGCGTGCAAAAATCATCGGTTTTCTGCGCGACCAGAACACAATCCGCCGCACCTATCCGCCCTCTGATACCTCCCTGCCCGCCCGTTATGCCAATGCCATTGCGGCCTATCGGTTTGGTGACACGGCCAGCGCTCTCCGCGCCAGCGATGCGTGGATTGCCACCAACCGGAACAAGCCTTATTTCTGGGAGCTGCAGGGTCAGGCGCTGCTGGCAGCAGGCCGCGCGCGGGAATCGCTCGATGCCCTG
>JBMDXK010000022.1:0-53325 GCA_048594375.1 Methylopilaceae bacterium | reverse complement strand
GGCAATGCCAATCCGGCGTTTACCTATACCGAGAACGGTCTGGTGAACGGCGATACGCTGGGCGGCGCTTTGGCAACGGTGGCGAATGCTACCTCCAACGTAGGACACTATGCGATCACCCAAGGCACCTTGAGCGCAGGTGGAAACTACGCGATCAGCTTTACCGCAGGAGAACTGTCGGTCACGCCGCGCGCTTTAATTGTTGCAGCGCACGATCAAGTAAAAACTAAAGGCAGTGTAAATCCAGTTTTGAGTTTTACAGCAACAGGGCTTGTGAATGGTGATAGTGTGACGGGAAGCCTAAGTACTGACGCAACGATAGACTCAGATGTTGGCAGCTACGCGATTACACAAGGAACGTTGCTTGCATCCGGCAATTATACTCTTACATACCAAGGAGCACGTCTTGATGTTGTCAACGCTCCTGTAGCAGTAGAAACTGTGCTTGCGAGCAAGATCACCGATAATATGCTGAGCAGAAACCAGTTTTATGCGAATGATTTCAAGTCCTTTTCACAAACAGAAATTGTTCTGGATAGCAAACTTTTATTCGATAAAGAAATAACCCTTGATCCCCGTTTGGTTGCGGCTGTAGCTTGTTTAGGTGTCGGAAAATGCGTAAAAATTACAGATTAAGATTTTTTCTTTAATTATAGCCATAGGGGAAGCATAGTTGTTTTATTATGCTTCCCTTGTTTTTTTATTTTCTGCTATTTTTGATTGTATGCATCAAAGTACGAGTCTTTGTTTTATTGGAGCTTGACTTTATCATAACCCTTCAAAAAGTGCTGTTGAAAGATAACGCTCCGCAAATGACGGAATAATTATTACAATATTTTTACCTGCGACCTCGGGGCGCGAACCCACTTCCAAGGCCGCGGCAAGGGCGGCACCGGATGAAATACCAACGGGAATACCATCCAGCCGCGCAACAAGGCGTGCGGTATCAATGGCCGTCTGATTGCCAACGGTAATGATTTCGTCCACCACAGACCTATCCAAAGTATCGGGTACAAATCCTGCACCGATGCCTTGAATTTTATGAGGGCCGGGTTGTCCGCCGGAGAGTACAGGACTATCTTCCGGTTCGACTGCTACCACGCGAAAATCCGGCTTACGGGCTTTGAGGATTTGCCCCACGCCTGAGATGGTACCTCCCGTACCCACGCCAGAAATAAGATAATCTACTTTTCCCTGACTATCATTCCAGATTTCCTCGGCAGTGGTGCGGCGATGAATTTCAGGGTTAGCAAGGTTTTTGAATTGTTGCGGGATAACCGCATTACCAATTTCTTTTTGCAGCTCTTCAGCGCGCGCAATCGCGCCCTTCATGCCTTGTGCTGCTGGTGTCAGTTCAAGTTGTGCGCCTAGAAGTATAAGCATTTTGCGGCGCTCAATCGACATAGATTCCGGCATAACTAGAATAAGCTTGTATCCACGAGCTGCGGAGGCAAAAGCAAGAGCGATTCCAGTATTGCCAGATGTAGGCTCAATAATGGTAGTGTTGGCGTTGATTTTTCCTTCACTTTGCAACGCATCCAACATTGCTACGCCAATGCGATCTTTGACACTGGCGATGGGGTTAAAAAACTCAAGTTTTGCAAGCAGATTAGCTTTTATACCTTTAAACTGAACAAGACGATTCAGCCGTACAAGAGGTGTATTGCCGATAGTGTCGGTAATAGAGTCGTAGACGCGTCCTCGACCCAGCACGACCTCATTAGTATTTAACGGTTGAATAGCATGTTGTGTCATTTGTATTTCCCTGATTTTCCCGGTCAATATTCGTGTACATCGTGTGTGATACACAACAATATACTGGCCTGTTAGGGGTTGTCCAGAAAAATCCAAAAAAAATGCGTATGATAGGATGATGCTGAATTCTTTAAAAAAAGATTTTTTGAACCCAGCGACAAGCTTCGCTAACGAACCTTCAAATGAAACTACACTTTATATAAAGATATAAAGTTTAATTATCATATTTTTTCAAAGAATGTGTTTAAATTACGCAAAATTGCTGAAACACTTTTGCGTAAAAATTTCTAGATCGAGAATTAAATTGTAAAATCGTAAGAAACGACAGAGTTCTCAAAAATTTTCTGGGATTGGGCGCTCTGGCACAGATCATCAATGGTGATATGTCCCAGTTTTTCCAGAAAAATTTCAGAGGCTTCATCAATCGCAGGTACGACAATCTGCTTAATGAGATTGGAAACGCCTTCACCTTCCTCATCGCTCTCATCCCCCGCACCGGAAGCAGTAGAAGAAGCGCGCACAATATCAGCAATGGTAATCCGACGACGCTCGCGTGCCAGCTCATAACCACCCCGTGGTCCACGAACACCCTTTAATATCCCTGCGCGCACCAAAACTTGCAGCAAAGTTTCAAGATGGCGCGGCGGCAAATGATGACGGGCTGCAAGCGCTTTTGCGGCGATGGGGCCAGGGCGCGCGTGGTAAGCGATGTCAGTGACAGCGGCGATTGCCAGCAAGCTCCGACGGGGCAATAAATTCACGGTTATTCTCCATTACACGTTTTGTTACCAAAGAAGCCACTTCGGTACAAGCGTCTTTCATATAGCGAAACACCTTAAAGTTCATAAAGTTGCTTCGTTATAAACTGTTGTTTCGTTTTATTGCGCTGTTCAAAACTGTTTTTTTAACTGTTTGAAGCCACGCGGTATAAGCCTGAAGAACCAAATCCGCCTTCACCCCGCTCGCTTGTTTCAAGTTCCAAAGCCATCTGGAATGAAACATCTAGACACGGAGCAATGACCAGCTGGGCAATGCGCATTCCGCGTGAAATAACAAATTCGGTTTCACCATGATTGATGAGGATAACTTGGACTTCGCCACGGTAATCGCTATCAATGGTGCCTGGTGAATTGAGAACTGTTACCCCATGCTTGAGTGCTAAACCCGAGCGCGGGCGTACCTGACCTTCATACCCTTTAGGTATTTGAAGCATAAGTGCTGTGGGAACAAGGGTATATCCCCCTGCCTTAAGTCTAACATCGGCATCTTGTGGAATTGCTGCTTGCAAATCAAAGCCTGCTGAACCCGTTGTTGCTGTTGAAGGAATTGCCAGATCAATGCCATGTTCCAGCTGTTTTACCTTAATTGTAATCATGTGGATATTATTCCATTTAATGAGAAGAATTCTGCAATCTTTGAGATAACTTTATTGGAAACTGCATCCTTTGATTGTTTTGGCCACGTTTCGTATTCTGTGCCGTGTAAGAATAAGACACTGTTTTCTGCGCCGCCAAACACACCGGACGTGTGAGAGACATCATTGGCAAGAATCCAATCGCAGCCTTTGCGCTCTTTTTTGCGCTGCGCATTATCCAGAACATTCTCTGTTTCTGCGGCAAAACCGATCACTAATGCAGGACGATGCGCACTGTGCTGGCTGACGCTTGCTAAAATATCGGGATTTTCCACCATCCGTAAGAGCGGTGGCTTGCCCTGATTTTTCTTAATCTTGGCGCTGCTGGCTGTTTCCATGCGCCAATCAGCCACGGCCGCTGCAAAGATTGCCACATCAGCCGGAAGGCTTTTCTCCACAGCATTGAACATTTCTTGCGCTGTTTCCACATGAATGACCGCAATACCTTCCGGATCGGGCAAAGCAACAGGCCCGGTCACAAGTGTAACGCGCGCTCCTGCTTTGTGTGCTGCACGCGCCAGCGCATGACCCTGCTTGCCTGAAGAGCGGTTAGCCAGCACCCGCACCGGATCAATCGGCTCATGGGTTGGGCCAGATGTAATGAGCACATGCTTACCTTGTAGTGTGGCGGCGTTGGCGGTGCTAAAATGCTGTTCTACGGCATGGACGATGCTGCTTACTTCTGCCAGCCGTCCCTCCCCACATTCACCACAAGCCATTGTGCCTGTCTCAGGCGCAAGAATGCGGATGCCATCTTGCTGCAATTGGGCAAGATTACGCTGTGTTGCCGGATGGTGCCACATATGTACGTTCATGGCGGGAGCAATCATGACGGGCTTATCTGTCGCCAGCATCAGCGTAGAGGCCAGATCAGAAGCAATGCCATGCGCCATCTTTGCCATAAAGTCAGCTGTTGCGGGAGCCACCAACACCAAATCCGCGTTGCGGGAGAGCTGAATATGCCCCATGGCCGCTTCGTCATCAGGGGAAAAAAGTTCTGTATAGACCTTTTCACCGCTGAGAGCCGACGCAGACAAAGGCGTGATAAACTCTTGCGCGCCTTTGGTCAGCACTACGCGCACCGCAAAGCTGCTTTCACGCAAGCGGCGGATAAGATCAAGGCATTTGTAAGCGGCAATTCCGCCGGTAATCACCAGCAAAATCCGGTTTCTGACGCTCATAAAATTATTCCATATACATGAAAAGCAATCGCGGCTAGTGCCAGAGCAACAGCCCATAAAGCGGCAGCGCCAAAACGCAGACTGCGCTCGCGTGAACGCAGCAAGCGTAACTGTTCGGCTTTTGCATCCTCTTCAAAGCCACAGCGTGACAATACTTTATCGGCTTTTTCCAATACGTCCGGCAATTGCCGCATGGCGCGGCTGATATGCTGGATATCTTCAAACACATGCCGCACTTGTGCGCTCACGCCAAGATGCCTGTGCATCCATTCTGTGGCAACCGGCTCTGCGGTGTGCCACATATTGAATTTGGGGTTGAGCGATCGTGCCACGCCTTCCACCACCACCATGGTTTTTTGCATCATGATGAGTTCAGGGCGGGTTTCCATGCGGAACAGCTCGGTGACCTCGAACAATTGTGTCAGCAGCCGCGCCATAGAAATTTCTTCCGCTGTGCGGTCTTGTATAGGCTCCCCAATTGCCCTTAACGCGGTTGCGAAATCATCAATATTTTCGGTGGCTGGTACATAACCCGCATCAAAATGGACTTGTGCAATCCGCTTGTAATCCCGTTTAATAAATCCGTGAATGACTTCTGCAAAAAAACGCTGTTCACTTGCGCCAAGACGGCCTGTGATTCCAAAATCCACGGCCACAAGGGTGCCGTCCGGCTGCACAAACAAATTCCCCGGATGCATGTCTGCATGGAAAAAACCATCGCGCATGGCTTGACGCAAAAAAGATTGCACAACCTGATTGCCCAATGCAGGCAAATCAATTCCTGCTTTGGCAATAGCCGCCGGATCATTTAATGGAATGCCATCCACCCAGTCCATGGTGAGCACAGTACGCGTGGTGCGCTCCCAATCCACGCGCGGCACATGAAAGCCCTGATCTTTAGCTGTATTCTCGCCTATTTCCGACAAGGCTGCCGCTTCAAAACGTAAATCCAGTTCGCGGCGAATGGATTGCGCCAATGTTTCCACCACGGCTTGGGGTCTGAGCCGGCGTGTGGCCGGTATCCATCGCTCCAGCTTGTGCGCAAACCAGCGGAAGGTTTTTAAATCCCGTTCGCTCTGGAGAATAACTTCTGGCCGTAACAACTTGACGGCTTTCACTGTGCGCCCGTGTGGCGTGTCCAGAATAACTTTATGCACCTGCGCGATGGATGCCGCTGCAACGGCAGGTTCAAGATTTGTAAACAGCGTGGAGGTTTGATCGTTAAAAGCCTGTTGCAGGATTTTACGCGCTTCCTCCACTGGCAAGGCAGGCACCTGATCTTGCAACAAGGCCAGCTCGGCCGCGACAGGAGCCCCTACCAGATCTTTACGGGTGGCCAGAAATTGCCCAAGTTTAATATAGGTAGGTCCTAGCCGGATGAATGCGCGGGAAAGACGGTTGTTCGCCGGATCGCCGTTGCGGCGCTCGATAAGGCGGGCGCAGTTAACCACGAGTCGTGCGGTAAAAGGCATCTCCTGTGTATCCAGTGCGCCCAGCACACCTTCGCGGGCAAACACAAAGCCGACACGGGTTAATTTTATCAAGTGTTTGATGGCCATGGAAATCTCTTTCCTGTTAGATGCGCCAACCACTGTGCAGACAGGCAATGCCGCCAGAATAGGACTGGTGGTTTACCTGCGCAAAGCCCGCATCGCGGATCATGTTTTCAAACACAAAGGCATTCGGGAATTTACGGATGGATTCTACAAGATACTGGTAGGGTTGCGCATCGCCTGTAACCATACCGCCGATTTTAGGGATGGCGCTAAAAGACCATTGCTCATAAAGGCTATCCAGAAAGGGTACATCTACTTTGGAAAATTCAAGACACAGAAAATGGCCACCCGTTTTCAATACGCGATGAAACTCTTTCAGCGCAATAGCAATACGCGGTACATTGCGAATACCAAACGCAATAGTGATGGCATCAAAATGCCTGTCAGGAAAAGGCAGACTTTCTGCATTGCCCTGTACCACATCCATTTGTGCGGAAAACCCCTGTTTTTCGCCTCGCACACGTCCCACTTCCAGCATTGCACCATTGATATCGAGCAAGGTTGCATGGCACCTGTTGCCGCCGCGCTTCAAGGTGCGAAAGGCAATATCGCCTGTGCCACCCGCCACATCCAGCAGATGAAAGGGTGTGCTGTCTTTTGGAGGATTAACGGCGCTCACCATGCCTTCTTTCCACAAGCGGTGGATACCGGCAGACATGAGGTCATTCATGAGATCATAACGATCCGCAACCTTATGAAAGACATTGTCGACACGTCCCTGTTTTTCCGACAACGGAATATCTTCAAAGCCGAAATGGGTTGTCGGGGTGTCGTGTGCCATAATGCTGCCTATCTCGCTCGCTCTATTACGGCCGCACCTTAGCCTATTCTCTGTAAGGATGAAACAGGCTGTTACCGATTTTCTAAGCCTATTCTACAATCAGCTTGACTTGATCTCCTGCTTGTACGGCTGCATTTGCGGGGAGGGCATTCAGTACAAGAAACTGATCCATCTGGCGGGTATTCACAGCCATGCGCGCAGCAAGCGTTGCGGTATTTTCGCCGCCCTGCACTGTGACAACAGCCAGACGCTGTGGCCGCAACGCGGTGTATTCATTCTCCCCAAGCATCCGAAAGGATTCGATAGCGCTCATAAAGCGTTTGTCTTCAAGTGCATTGAATTGCGATGAAGCATAGATCATCCGGTACACCCTGTCATTAAAGGCGATAGCTGCCATGCGGAATGTCCAGTTTTGCCCCCGCGCCAGCGCCACAGCCGCCGGCAGTCCATTGATGGATTTTTCCTGCACATTGCTGATGGAAATATTGTCGATCAGCCCTTGTGAAAGATAGGTGTCGAGTGCTTTTCCTGTTTCTTGTGGCACTGAATCCAGCCGGAAAGCGTTTTTATCAAGGGCTGTACCCACAATGGTGCGTGCAGAATTTTCCAGGACAAAGCCGGAAGGCGCTTCAAACATGAAACCTGCCTGCGGATGAATGAAGCGGTTGCCACGCACATAGCCTTGCGCCGGATCATCCCCATAAACCATGCCGTTGATGGCGCGTAAAAATGCCGTACGGTCGCGGGAAACGTTGGATACCTGTCCGATTTTGCGCGCCGTTTCTTCGGTCAACGCAATTCGTTCCCGTGTGGGGGGGTGGTTGGAGAGAAAATCTTGCGTTTCCTGACTGTCTGCTGCGAGAATTTCTTTGCGCAATTGCGCATGTTTGCCCATGGTGGTCAGGAAACGTGACGCGCCAAAGGGATCAAAATTTGCCGCTGCCAACAACTGCACACTAATTTCATCTGCTTCAAGCTCTTGCAGCCGCGAGAAGCTGGCCAGCGATATCCGCGACCGCGCCAGCGACAAGGCACTTGCATTGGGGTCATTAAGAATATCACGGGAAATCTGGCTCACCAGCACCGCGCGGCGTTCACGGTCAGCGCGGGCAAAAGCGTGCCGCGCCAGCACATGCCCCATTTCATGCGCCAGCACAGCCGCAATTTCAGAATCATCATTTGTCAGAGCTACAAGACCGCGGGTGATGTAAAGGTCACCGGTTGGCAGCGCAAACGCATTGATGGAGGGTGAATTCAGTACGGTGATCCGGTAAGAGACTTCGGTGTTGCCGGAGGCTTTTGCCAGGCGGGCAGCATGGCTGGCTAGCAGGCTTTCAAGCTGCCTGTCTTCATAAACACCCCCATAGTTAGCCAAAATGCGCTGATGCTCCCGATGCGTGGGCATATTTGCCCCCACTGTACGGGGTGCCAATGGGGGCGTTTCTACTCCCGCCGGTGGCAATGTTGCACTCATTTCTGCGCAACCTGCCAGCACGATCAGGCAACTGCTCAACAGCAAGGATGTGAGGATGCGCATTACTGTTCGCCCCTCGTGTCGCGGTTATCCAGTGCAATAAAATCGTTCGGAGAAAGCCGGATCACGGGGTGGCGTTCCCATTCCAGAAATCCGCGCGCGCGTATGTGCTGCCCAACCAGCGCAGCCGGTGCCGCAACAGGAAGACCCAAAGTTTTTGCATCCTTCATCGAGACGGAAAGGCTCAATGCCTGATGCCATGGATCCGCAAAATTTATATACATACGGTTGCCAATGATGCGCGTTGAATGGATTGTCCCCTTTACCAAGATATGACGGCCTTTATCAGGCAACAGATTCGCTATCGGGAACGTTCTCCTTTCATACCCTTTATTTTTCCACAGGCCAAGATGCGCTGCACGGGCATTTGATTCATGTTGCAAGAATGTCTCAATGCAGGCTTGCGGTGTCAGTGCCGCAGTATGGGCTAATCCTGCCGCAAGCAACGTTGCTTCGATGCTTTCATTATTCAGTGTGGCGAGATGCGCATACAGCCGCCCCCAACGGTCATGGGCGCCAAGAGAGGACAGTATTAACGTTTTTCCTTGCGTAAATTCTTCCAGCAGATTCCGGGCTTTGATCTGGATGGAGGGATCAGCTACGGCAATTCCTGCCAGCTGCACAATGCGGCCATCGGCTGTTTCCAACCGATCATAGCGCAGCACTCGCGCAACGGTTATCTCTTCAGAAACAAGGGTTTGGCATGTATGGTGTGCGTTGGCTTGGCTAGGATACACCGCAGAGCCAAAAAGGAGCAGTAAACTGATAAAAAGAAGCTTCCAAAATCGGCTGCAATCCTTTAGAAAAATATCAGGCTGGTTCCGTAGCTCAGCAGGACAGAGCAGCGGTTTCCTAAACCGAAGGTCGGAAGTTCGAGTCTTCCCGGAATCGCCATGGCTTATTTTTACAGTCCTCGCACTTCCCATAATTTTTAACCCGTGCGCTGTTGTGTTCAGAGCATTGTTAGCCAGCTGTTTTAATATAAAAAACCCCGCTTGATGCTGTGCGGTGCACAGAACAAGCGGGGTTTTGAAACAGTGCAGGCGATTATGCGCTAAGAATCTGTGTGTTTGGGTTGGTGCGTGAGCGTGCATCTTTACGCTCAACGATACGCGCAGCTTTACCACGCAGATTGCGCAAGTAGTAAAGTTTTGCGCGACGCACGCGACCGCGGCGCAGAACCTTCACGGATTCAACGTGTGGTGAAAAGATCGGGAACTGACGCTCAACGCCTTCACCGTAAGAAATTTTACGCACAATAAAGCTTTCCTGAAGGCCACCGCCCTGACGGGAAATGCACACGCCTTCATAGGCCTGAATACGGGTGCGCTCACCCTCAGAGATACGCACATTGACTTGTACGGTATCACCAGGACCAAATTCAGGAAGAATGCGTTTTGCATTCATTTTATCGATCTGGGATTGCTCAATGCCAGCAATAATTGCGTTTTTCATCGTCTTTTAACTCCAAGGCGCTGCACTCTGCACAATTTATAACCACGTTGTGAGGGCATATTGCGCAAGACAAAAATTCAGTTATGCCCTCTTACTCGATTTTTGAAGGCTTGTCGATGGGGAGAACGCATGTTGTGACATATTTTGCCCAAAGATCCGGGCGGCGTTGGCGTGTTGCCTCTAAAGCCGCTGTTTTACGCCATTTGGCAATGGCTTTATGGTCGCCAGAAAGCAAAACCTGCGGCACAATTTCCCCCTCCCACTCTTGCGGACGTGTATAATGGGGATATTCCAGCAACGGGCGCTCGAAACTTTCCTCAATACCCGATTCGGCATGACCCATAACATCGGGCAAAATCCGGATGCACGCATCAAGCAACAGCGTTGCAGCCATCTCGCCACCGGAGAGGATAAAATCGCCAATGCTGATTTCTTCCAGATTTCTGCGGGTGATAACCCGTTCATCCAGCCCTTCAAAATGACCACATACCACAATAACGCCTTCCCCTTCCGCCAGTTTCCGCACCCGCGCCTGGGTTAGTGGCTTACCGCGCGGAGTAAGAAAAATACGCGGACGGCAATCCGTTGGCGCAGCTGCAGCATCAAGAGCAGCCGCCATCACATCAGGGCGCAACACCATGCCCGCACCACCGCCGCAGGGAGTATCATCCACGCTGCGGTGTTTTCCCAAGCCAAAGGAGCGGGGATTGACAGTATCGATTGCCCATGTGCCTTTTTCCAACGCACGCCCCGCCATACTCAGGCCGAGATTGGCTGGAAACATTTCAGGATAAAGCGTAATAACCGTGGCGCGCCAAGGGCGGATATTATTGTCCGGCATAAGGTTCTTCGTCCGGAGGGGCAAAGAAATTTTCAGGGGGGGTAATGGTCAGTTCGCCCTTGGCAATATCAATCATTGGCACAAAGACTTTCAAAAACGGCAGATAGGTGGTTTGAGGTTGGCCTTCAATACGCATTTCCAACAAGTCACCGGCACCAAAATCCGGTACAGCCACCACACGGCCAATAATAGCGCCGTCATAGCGGATATTTAAGCCGATAAGGTCAATGTGATAAAAAGTGTCATCGTCTTGTTCCTCCAGCAATGGGAGCTGGTCACGACAGACATAGAGCTTCTGGTTGGTGAGAAGAGCCGCCGCATCACGATCATCAATGCCTTTGAATTTAACAAGAAACATTTCTTTTTGCGGACGCGCGCTTTGCAGCTCCAGTTTTTTTTCCGGATTGTCCAGTTGCAAGGTGCCGTAACTTGCAAAATCAACGGGATCCTGCGTGAAGGACTGCAACCGCATTTCACCGCGCACACCATGAGGGGCGCCAATCTGTGCTACGCAAATACGCGGGCTGGACATGGGGTTATGCTCCATAAAACTTGGCCGGAAGCGATGCTTCCGGCCAAAAGAGTGTTTTACGCTTCAGCGGCGGCGGCAGCTGCTTCTTCAGCGGCAGCAGCGGCTTCTTTCGCGCGTTCCTGTGCTTTCTGGCCGGGTTTGCCTTTGTTCGGATTGTTACGGGCAGGGCGCTTCAAAAGACCTGCTTTGTCCAGAAAACGTGCAACGCGGTCGGTGGGCTGTGCGCCTTTTGCCAGCCATGCTTTTGCTTTTTCAGTATCCAGAACAACGCGCTCCTGATCGTCAGCAAGCAGCGGATTGTAGGAACCTACTTTATCGATGAAGCGGCCATCGCGTGGCGCGCGGGCATCTGCCACAACAATACGGTAAAATGGGCGTTTTTTTGAGCCACCACGGGCCAGACGGAGTTTAAGAGACATCGGTTATTTCCTTAACAGTTGCGATGTGTTGGTTTGAGATTCGGGTCGAAAGCTATTTCTTTTTTCGGCCAAAACCGGGCAAGCCACCCATGCCGGGAAGCTTGGAGCCTAGCCCCGGAAATCCACCAAGGCCGGAGCCGGGGAAACCTGGAGGAAGCGCGCCGCCACCGGGGAATGGCGGAATACCGCCACCTGGAGGCAAATCTTTGAGCATATCAGGCGAGGGCATTGGCGGCATTCCTGCATTGCCAAGGCCGAACATTTTTGCCAGCCCCCCAAGGCCACCTTTTTTGTTGCCCATCATCTTCATGACATCCGCCATCTGGCGGTGCATTTTGAGAAGCTTGTTGATGTCTTCCGGCTTGCTGCCCGAACCGGCTGCAATGCGGCGCTTGCGGGAAGCTTTGAGAACATCGGGATTGCGCCGCTCGAACGGGGTCATGGAATCGATAATGGCCACCTGACGGGACACCACTTTATCGTCCATACCTGCGGCGCTCAGTTTGTCTTTCATGCCCGCCATACCCGGAAGCAAGGCCATAATGTTTCCCAGACCACCCATGGTTTGCATCTGGTTGAGTTGATCGCGCAGATCGTTCAGATCAAACTGGCCTTTGCGCATACGCTCGGCAGTGATAGCCGCTTTTTCCGCATCAATGGTAGCGGCGGCTTTTTCCACCAAGGCCACCACATCACCCATGCCGAGGATACGGTTGGCAATACGCTGTGGATCAAACGCGTCAAGCCCATCCACTTTTTCGCCGGTGCCGATAAGTTTGATGGGTTTGCCGGTAACGGCGCGCATGGAAAGAGCGGCACCCCCGCGGCCATCGCCGTCCATACGTGTGAGTGCAATGCCAGTAATGCCAAGAGAAGCATCAAACGCGTGAGCCGTATTAACAGCATCCTGACCCGTGAGGCTATCAGCCACAAGAATAATTTCATGGGGGTTGGCCAGCTTTTTGATTTCTGCCACTTCATCCATGAGGGCATTATCAAGCGTTGTACGGCCTGCGGTATCCAGTACAACCACGTCATAAGAACCAAGCTTTGCAGCCTCCTGAGCGCGGCGCGTGATTTGAATAGCGCTTTGCCCCGCAACGATGGGCAACGTGGTGACATTGATCTGCTGGCCGAGCTGTGCCAACTGCTCCATGGCCGCCGGACGGCGTGTATCTAAAGATGCCAACAGAACGCGCTTCTTGTCGCGTTCGGTGAGGCGCTTGGCCAGTTTCGCCGTGGTAGTGGTTTTACCGGAGCCTTGCAAACCCACCATCAAAATCATGACGGGGGGGGCAGCCAGCAAATTGATTTCTTCCGCTTCCGAACCCAGCATCTGCACCAGCTCGTCATGGACGATCTTGATGACCATCTGGCCGGGGGTTACGGATTTGACGACTTCCACACCAACAGCGCGTTCTTTAAGGCGTTCGCTGAAAGAGCGCACGACATCAAGCGCCACATCGGCTTCCAGCAAGGCGCGGCGAATTTCGCGTGTGGCTTCGGCCACATCGGCTTCAGACAAGGTTGCGCGGCCACGCAGCTTATCAAACACCGCTCCCAGACGTCCGCTCAGACCTTCAAACATGCCACATCCTTTTATTTATTCAAGCAACACAAAACGCGTCCGAGGGCGCATCGCGCTGTCGGACGGGGACCTCCAATCACATCGGACTGGTTGGTGGCTCAAACTTCATTATTCTCTCTAGGCAATGCGCTTGGGAAAGTCAACAAAATTGTCCCCATGCCGCAGGAGTGACGGGGGCGAATTTAATTTGCTGCGTTGGATATAACACCGAATTTAATGACACGAATATTCTGGAAGGTTGCTACAGGCGTATCTGTACTGACAACAGCGCGAGAACGAATACTTGAAAGCGTTTGTTCCAGATCGGTGACAAAGCTGACAGGCCCTGCGATACGGTAGATGTTGGTGCCGGCATCATGTGTGACCTGCGCTGCGTTTACAGTAATACGGTTGTTGGTGAGAAGTTGCTCAAAGGCAGAGCGACTCATGGCTTTCAAATCAATGTTCGCGCTACCAGAACGCGCTGCATCATCAGCATACAGTGTGTTGTTTATTCTGCCCCAATGCAGCGGCTGCTGTTTGTTCAAATCGAGTAAAAGAGCGTTCAGGTCTCCGGCATATTCTCCTGCGCGTGCCTGCTGGTTAAGACCTTCGCCTACCATCGCTGTAAAACCGCACGCATGACTCATATCGCTTAATGCCGTCCCAATCTGTTGATTTATCACAATATAGCGCACATTTGGACACCCTACGGGCGCACCAGCAACCAAAGGCGAAAGAGCTTGTGCGCTTGATAAAGCTATCAGGCACGAGGCAAAAATATAAGAAATGCTTCGGGAAAAAGGCACAATTTTCCACCCTGATTGCTGTAATAATGAGCTACTGTAAACCATATCAGGCATTAATAATAAGTAACCTGCGTTTTTTTTGACAACTCTCGTATTCATAATATATAATGTGTCATTGATATAGTGTTAACCGTGTTGAAGGTGAAAAAACAATGGCAGGCGGTATAGACAAGCCAGGCAACGAACTTCCGGTTCTTCCACCAACAGATACGACAAAGCCACCGCCCGGTAGTATTGCAGAGGGTGAGCAAAAATTAAATCCGACCAATCCGAATGATGCGAAGAATCTGGAAGAAGCATTTGGGATGTCAGTATTTAATATTGCAGCGACTTTAACAGGGCAAGCAAACAATCGATTTAAAGAAATTCTTGAAGACTCAAATAAACAAGAACAACGTCGTAAAATGATTATGGGTATGGTTAAAAGTGGCCTTACCTAAATCTGAGCTATAAAAATCGTTTGCTATGATGCGGTAAAAGTGTGCTCAGGTAATTGCGCGCTTTCGTTATCTTTTTTGCGCCTCTATCCATCATCTGCATCAAATACACTATTGATAGCCAAACCTGTTTTAAACCAACTGATTTGAGACCAATATTCCCTCTATAGTGTTGGAAAGTTTGCGGTTTTATTTTTTGCTTTATGCAGCTTGCTTTTCCAGCATGATCTTTGTTGGATTTTCTCTGGGCGTCAGGTTTTCCGATGATGAATGCGATCTGTTTTGGCTGTAGTCCTCCTTTGATTGGGTAATGTGATGATGCGCCTTGCTGAGAGTTGAGATCAAGCTCTTGTTCAAGCACTCATTCCTAAAGCTGCCATTTCTTTATGGATTCTCTCAGATGGGCATCATCCAAGCGTATGCTTTTGTAGCAAATACTCGACCGATCCAGCTTTCTGCTTCTGCAGCAACGCTATGATCTATGCTTGTGTAAATCATGAACGCTTCATTATCCGTCTCCAGAGTATCGGGACGAATTCTATCTAAATTGGAGGAACTTTAAGGCATCAGATCAGTCTCAGATCACAGGAACTTACACTGTGAAATCCAAACCGGACAGCCATGATAAAAAACCCGCCATTTGGCGGGTTTTTGTTTTACTGGAATACAGAAAATACCGTTGAGATGGGTGAGCGGCGCGGCTGCGGTTCATCCGGCTGCGCTTGTAAAGTCGAAGACACCGTAGGTTCTCCTTCTGTTACAGATGTGGCGGCAGGAGAAACGGCGGATATACGCGGGGCAACATAGGTTCCCTGTATTGGGTTAGGCACGGGCAATGGCACAGAATGGGGCGCTGCTGCGGTTAGAGATGGTTTTGGCGATGCTTCTGCTGGTTCTTGGGATACTGAAACCGCTGCCTCGGCTTTTGGTGCAGAAATACCCCGCAGCCAACCAAATGTACCCCCTGCTGGCGCGGTCTGGGTGGCAGAACCGGGGCGGCTGATGGGAGCTGCAGGCAAGCTTGCAGTGGTCACTGGCGCCGCAGCTTCTGCCGCACGCGCAACCTGACGCGCCGGTGTTGTGGCGCTGGCCACTTGCACTGGCTCGGAAGCGGCAGGATCAACACCGCGATTATTACGGCGCTGCGCCACAAGGGTTTTGCGTTCCTGTTCGGTAATATCAGTCACCGGTGCTACGCCTTGCGCAACCAAGGTCTGAATTTCTGCCTCATCCTGCTTTTGCTTAGCCGCAAGCGCAGACGCAAACGCGGGATCGGTTTTCAGTTCAGGGCATGGCGCGGAAGCGCTCAGCGGTGAACCATCCGCACTTGTGGCATTAAACACATATTTGCGATTGCATACACCTACAACCGGCTCGGCGCGTGTTAGCTCGAAACTGTCATAACCCTGCTTCAGATTTTTCCAAAACGGCATATGCTCGTTGTTGCGGTATTTGGCCATGTTCTGCGGTGTCATGCGGAACGGATAGGCTTGAACTTGGAAATTGCGCTGGCCGCCGCGGAATGATTCGCGCCCCATAGCATAAATTTCAGAGATCTGTTCATCTTCCATGGCATAGCACCCACGGGAAGTACAGGCGCCATGCACCATGAGATGGCTGCCGGTGCGTCCATGTGCGCGATCAAAGGCGTTAGGGTAGCCGAGGTTGAACGCCAGATGGTAGCTGGAATTGGGATTCATGAGACCCGGAGTAATGGTGTAGAACCCTTCCGGTGCCTGCCGGTCACCTTCCCGCTGCTTGGGGCCAAGCTGACCTGACCATGCGCAAATGGGATAGGTTTTGAGCAACACATATTTCTGATCTGCGGTGCGGCGTTTCCAGACTTCCAGTTTTTCTTCTTTTTTGAATATGCGCACAACCATCGGTTCGGAAGGCTTGGTGCCTTTTTCTTCCATGAGCGCCAGTGTTTTTGCCGGAATGGGGGCTAAATGACGGGTGGAACCGCCTCCTTTTTCATTCTGACAGGCTGCCAGCATGAACACACAGGCAATAACAGATATGCCGCGCAGCAAACGGGAGGAAACCATCCGCAATGTCCTTTACGCTCTTTATGAAAACTCGCACGAGTCTATTTAAGCGCTATTAAGATTACAAACCCCTTAACAAAAAGAGGTATCTTTGCGGCAAAAAGGTCTCACAAGTGGCGGCCGATGGCAAGAAATTTTTCACGCCGCTGCTGGCGGATTTGCTGCGCGGAAAGCCCTGCGAACTCCAGCAGCGAATCACTGATGACGCGGGATACCGCCTCATACGTTGCTTCAGGCAGACGGTGCGCGCCGCCAAGCGGTTCTTCTATAATGCCATCAATGATTTTCATGCCAAGCAAATCGTCGGCGGTGATCTTCATATTTGTGGCGGCTTCTTGTGCGCGGGAGGCATCCCGCCACAGAATGGAAGCCGCGCCTTCCGGTGAAATAACGCTGTAAATGGAATTTTGCAGCATAAACACCCTGTTAGCCGCAGCAATGGCAATTGCACCGCCAGAACCACCTTCGCCAATAATAATTGCAACAGACGGTACACCCAGACCCAAGGCGCAATCGGTGGAACGGGCAATGGCTTCCGCCTGACCGCGCTCTTCCGCGCCAATTCCCGGATAGGCACCGGCTGTATCCACAAAGGTAATTACCGGTAGGCCAAAACGATCTGCCATTTCATAAAGACGCACGGCCTTGCGGTAGCCTTCTGGACGCGCCATGCCAAAATTATGGCGCAGACGGCTTTCCGTATCCGAGCCACGCTCATGACCCATGACCAACACCGGCGCACCGCGAAAACGGCCAAGACCTGCGACAATAGCTTCATCTTCGCCAAACACACGGTCACCCGCCAGCGGTGTAAATTCTTCAATCAACGCATTGATATAGTCTTTGAAATGTGGCCGGTTGGGGTGCCGCGCCACTTGTGTTTTCTGCCACGGGGATAGCTCGGAATAAAGCTTGAGGAGCGTATCTTCTGCGCGGCTTTGCAGCCGGCTGATTTCATCCTGAATGCCCACAGCATCGCTATCGGGAGAAAGCGCTCGCAACTCTTCAACCTTGGCTTCCAGCTCGGCAACAGGTTTTTCAAAATCAAGATAATGGCGCATGGGACGAAAGAACCCTCACGAAAATGAAAACAAACGCGCATGAAATACGCACACTTCAATTGCTCGCAAACTGCGCGGCTGCGCTCAAAGAGTCAAGCCCTTGGGTGTAAAACCTACCCCGCTTTACCCAAAAACAACGGCTTTTTAGTCTGTTTCCTGTGCCAAAGGATGCAAATCCTGCACCATGCGCGTTAAACGCTCATCCAGAACATGCGTATAAATCTGGGTTGTGGCAATATCCGCATGACCCAACAGATGCTGAACCGTGCGCAAATCTGCCCCATTATGCAACAAATGGCTGGCAAAAGCATGGCGCAACACATGCGGCGATACCTGCGCCGGAGAAAGACCGGCACGCAATGCCGTTTCTTTTAAATCCCGCCCGAAAGCCTGCCGCGTCATATAACCGCTCTGGCTTTGCGCCGGAAATAACCATTTGCTACGGCTTTTCGGGCTAACCGCAACTGCCATTTCCAGATAAACGGCCATTGCCTCACGCGCCTTGGGCGTTAAAGGCACCATGCGTTCCTTATTGCCTTTGCCCATGACAATCAGCACCCGCGCATCGCTGCTGGCGGCCGTACGGGGCAAGCTGATGAGTTCGGAAACACGCAACCCCGTTGCATACAGCACTTCCAACAGAGCCGCCATCCGCGCCGAGCGGTACCGTTCCCCTAAAGGACGCTCACCATTGTTGATTCCTTCCGCAACGCTGTTCAGCAAGCATTCCACATCTGCCATGGACAGCACTTTGGGAACAGCGCGCTGGCGGCGAGGCCCTTCCAGCACCGTGCTGGGGTCTTCTTTACGGAAGTTATCCGTATAAAGAAAGCGGTGGAACTGCCGGATAGCGGAAAGACGGCGCGCCGTTGTGGTGGCTTTAAAACCGCGGCCATGCAAATCTTCCAGCCATGCGCGAATATCGTCCGTGGCCGCATCTAAAGGGTTTTTCCCATGACAGCCAAGAAAATCACAGTAATCTTCCAGATCACGCCGATACGATTCCAGCGTATTACGCGCCGCGCCGCGTTCGGCAGACTGCATATCCAGAAAAAGGCTGATAGCACGGGCAGCCGGAATGCTCATGGGATACTCACTCCTACAGGGATTGTAACCGACACAGGACGCGGCTGCGGTTCCACAAAGGTGGCCAGCATCCATAATGCCGCAATGATTCCTGCTATTGCGAGGACAGAAACCCGCAAAAACCGGAAAAAACTGGGCATGATGGGCGTCATGGCGCGTGCCTTGTAGCGAAATGATTGGCAGATCTGCGCCTATATCAGCAGCATAACATTTATAAACCGTATCAGGAACGCTTGCGCACTCAAATTTATATCGTTTATATGGTGGCATAAATTTTTATGACCATGGAGGCCTTCCTGTCACCCGATCACAGCTCCTTTGAGAATCTGCCTGACTTTGACGCAGCACTGCTCGACCGGATTCGCGCGCGCCTTTCCGAACGCACACTTGTGCTTATCGGAATGATGGGAGCAGGAAAATCCTCCATCGGCAAACGACTCGCCCATGTTCTGAACCTCCCCTTCGTGGATGCCGATACCGAAATTGAAAAAGCTGCCGGAATGCCCATCACTGATATTTTTGCCGAACATGGCGAAGAATATTTCCGCGCGGGCGAAGCAAGGGTTATCAACCGTCTGCTGGAAGACGGGCCTTCCATTGTTGCCACCGGCGGCGGCGCATGGATGAATCCCGAAACCCGTACCGCCATAACAGAACACGGGATTTCACTCTGGCTCAATTCTCCTGCCGATGTCCTCATGCGGCGTGTGCGCAAACGCGCAACCCGCCCGCTTTTGCAAACCCCGGATCCTGAAGGCACCTTGCGCCGCCTGTTACGCGAGCGCGAACCTTTTTATGCACTGGCCGATGTGGAAGTAAAATCCGTTGATAGCCCCCACCATGTGGTGCTGGAAGATGTGCTGCACGCTCTGGATCGCCATTTTTATTCCGCAGCGCCTGCCGTTCCCTAAGCCTGACCCTTTTTGAAAACATAATATGAGACTCCTGCCATGCGTACGCCATCCCGCGCCACCGTTCCTGTCCGGCTTGAAGGCAACCGGAATTATGCCATTGATATTGAAAACAATATTTTGGGCGAAGTGGGAATAAGACTCAAAGCCATGGGCGCCAATACAGTCGCCATTGTCACCGATGAAAATGTTGCGGCAAGCGGCCATCTGGATACAGTGGTGCAAAGCTGCAAGGCCGCTCAACTCAAAGGACATTCCTTTGTGCTGCCACCGGGTGAAAAAACCAAAAGCTTTGCCCACCTTGAGCAGCTGTGTTCAGACCTCCTGGAAGCGCGCATTGAGCGAGGAGACTGTGTTGTTGCTCTGGGAGGAGGCGTTATTGGCGATCTCACCGGCTTTGCAGCCGCCATTGTGCGCCGCGGTGTCCGCGTGGTGCAGATCCCCACCAGCCTCCTGGCGCAGGTTGATTCTTCCGTCGGAGGCAAAACCGGCATCAACACGGCTTTTGGCAAAAATTTAATCGGGGCATTCCATCAACCCTCTCTTGTGCTGATTGATCCGCAAACGCTCCATACGCTTGCCCCAAGGGAATTTCGTGCAGGCTATGCAGAAGTGGCCAAATACGGCCTCATCAACGATGCTGCATTCTTTGCGTGGCTGGAAGAACACCATGCAGAGGTGTTTGCGCGCGGCGCGGCGTGCCAACAGGCCATCGCCACCAGCTGCGCCGCAAAAGCCGCCATTGTCATGCGCGATGAAAAAGAAACCGGCGAGCGCGCCCTGCTCAATCTGGGACATACCTTTGGCCACGCGCTGGAGGCCGCCGTCTGGTATGATGGCACCCGTCTCGTGCATGGCGAGGGAGTCGCTATTGGCATGGCGCTGGCTTTCCGATTCTCAGTGGCGCTCGGTTTATGCTCCTCTGCAGATGCAGAACGCGTGGCTGCACATCTTACAGCCGTCGGATTGCCAACCCACATTCAGGATATTCCGGGCGATCTTCCCTCGGTTGAACAGCTTATGGAGCTGATGAAACAAGATAAGAAAGTAAGCCAAGGCAAGTTCAATTTTATTCTTGCCCGCGGAATCGGACAAAGCTTCCTTGCGGAAGATGTGCCTGCCGAAGCGGTTTTTGACTTCCTGCAAGCCGAAATGGGCTGATTTTTATTTTTTCTACGCCAACAAAGAACAGCATGGGGTGCGCATGGGCGCATCCTTTTGTTTTTACCGCCCCGTGTGCCTTTGCAGGAAACGCTTGGAATATGCAAAAATGGCTGTACAGGCATATTTCCTGCTCATAGTTTTTACTGTCTCGTTTTGATTTTTTCTTTTAAATACAGTGCGCTTTGCCCCATTTTATTATAGCCCGCACATGATTAACACTTTTTTTACTCTGAAGGAAAAACAGCCTTGGATAAGCAGTGCGTAACTCTGAAAAGAACTTGACGCTATGCGCAAAAATTGACTCATACACTTTATGGCATGTGAGCATAAATTATTCAATTATATCAAAAACTTAAAGGCAATACGCTTTTGGAAATGATTTCAACTTTGCAAATGAGCCGCAAAAAAGCGCCATCGCAGACATTTTTTCAAGGATTGATGAAAAAAAATATCCCTTGCAACAAAAAAACAAATTTCACGCAGAGTCAGGCGTTTGCGGGATATTGCAAGAGGATGAATCATCCAGCCTGTGCATGAGTCAAGGGAAAGGTTGCCGCGAATCGTAAATTTGAAGGCTTGCATCATGTCCACCAGACTGCTTATCTGTGCCCATCGCAGCGGAGACATCCTCCCACGCTCTCTCAAGAAAGCACAGCCGAGCGCATCATATTGCTAAAATATGATAGGTTTTTCTGTTGCCGTGGAAGGTTAAAAATGCTTTTAAAGAAGAAGGTACAAACATGCCTTTTGCATTAAAAGTATTGCGGTTACACCACTGCATACGCCACTCGCCAATTTATTGGGAATGGATGCCTCAATCGCAGAACACTGAACAAAGGATAGCTTATGGCTTGGCTCAGGCAAGAATTTTTGTGTTTAAACATTCACAATACGCACGGTCATTCTTTGCCACATGCAGCATCCTTACGGCACCCCTAATCCGCACGGTAATGCTGCGAACCCTTTTTTGAAACCCGCACTCGCAGTGCGTCTTTTTGAAATTTTTATCCGCTAAAACCAATAAGGAGGCCACAATGTTTGCGCCCCACGCCGAAAAAATTGTTCTCGATCCTGCAGCGCACGCTGTGAATACGCACTCCGCAAATGATGCCTGGGAGCGGATTCGCAGCCGGTTGAAAACAGAACTGGGTGAAGACGTTTACTCCAGCTGGTTCACCCGCATGGAACTGGATCGTGTACACGGTGAAACCGCGTTTCTTTCTGTGCCTACAAAATTTCTGAAAAGCTGGATTCAATCCCATTATGCCGACCGCATGATCCGCATCTTTTCCAGTGAAATGGAAGAAATCAAACATGTCTCGCTCAGCGTGCGTACGGCCGGCGTAAAACTCGCGTCTGTTCCCGCGGCAGAAACTGCGGCGCCCCGTCAGGCACATACTCCTGCGCCATTGGCGCAGCCTGAAATCCATGCGCCCATGGTAACAAGTTCTGCGGCCAACCGCGAACAGGCCTTTCAAAACGGTTCACTGGTTGGTTCGCCCATTGACCGCCGCCTTAATTTTGATACGTTTTTCGTTGGGCGTTCAAATGCTCTCGTTCATGCCGCTGCAATGCAGGTTGCCCAGGCAAAAGTGCATGATCCTGTTCGCTTTAATCCGCTTTACATTCACGCCTCCGTTGGTCTTGGTAAAACCCATCTCCTGCACGCGATTGCCGGCGCAGTAGAAGATTCAGGCCGCAGGGTTTTGTATCTTACCGCAGAGCGCTTTATGTTCGGCTTTGTTTCTGCCCTGCGCGCCCAGACAGCGCTTACCTTTAAAGAAACACTGCGCGGCATTGATGTGCTGCTGATTGATGATGTGCAATTCTTGCAAGGTAAAACAGTCAGTCAGGAATTTGGCCATACCCTTAATGCGCTGATTGATGCAGGCCGTCAGGTGGTCATTGCCGCAGACCGCCCTTCCGCAGAACTGGAGACCCTGGATGAACGTCTGCGTTCACGCCTCGCCGGTGGCCTTTCTGTGGAGATGGGCAATCTTGATGAAGAACTGCGCCTTAATATTCTCAAATCACGGGTTGGTGTGGCGCAAGAACAAAATCCCGGATTTTCAATGCCCGCCAACGTCATGACCTATGTTGCACAAACAATCACTGCCAATGGCCGTGATCTTGAAGGCGCCATCAATCGCCTGTTGGCACACAACACCCTGACCGCAGCGCCTGTAACAATGGAAATGGCTGAAAATGCGCTGCGCGATCTGGTGCGCACCCGTGAACCAAAACGCGTCAAAATTGAAGACATCCAGCGGATTGTTGCACGGCATTACAATGTTTCCCGCGCAGATGTTCTGTCCGCACGCCGTACGCACACCGTTGTGCGCCCGCGCCAAATTGCCATGTATCTTGCAAAAGTGCTGACCCTGCGCTCGCTGCCAGAAATTGGCCGCCGTTTTGGCGGACGCGATCATACAACCGTGCTTCATGCGGTGCGAAAAATCGAATCGCTGCTCAAAGCGGATACCACGTTGCAAAACGATATTGATCTGCTTTCCCGGATGCTTTCTGAGTAAGGTTTTAGAGCAGTTTCAGTAAAAGTATATACGATTTTCGCTCGACCATTACGTTAAAAAACAATAATTTATAGTGACTTCAGGTGAAATTCTTAATTGAAATCACTCTATTTAAAATACATTCCACTCCTTGATAAAGAGGCACGGCTTTTGCGGCTGGCCTCTTTTCTTATTTTGGAAAAAATAAAAAACTTTCCAAAAGCCATGTCAGCGGAGATATTTTTACGCTTCTCCCGGCTTGCAATTTATGAAAAACCCAGCCAATGTCCTTTTCCTGATAAAGAGGATTCTTTGCAGGTGATCTGAGGTTTTCAGCATGCGGAATATGATTATGTTGCATGATGCTGATTGCCCTCTAGGATTCTGCAATGAAATTCTGGTGAAAGCACCTTATGAGCGTCGCTTTTGCTGTCACTTTCTGGTCTTTTGATATAGTTTCAAATGGCAATTCTGCGCACGAAACTCTGCAATTATGGAAATGAAGGGGCTGTCCCATGAAAGTAACCCTTGAGCGATCCGCTTTGCTAAAAGCACTTGGCCATGTGCATCGCGTGGTTGAACGCCGCAATACCATTCCGGTACTTTCCAACGTACTGCTGCGCGCCGAAGGCAATAACCTGCATTTTCAGGCAACCGACCTGGATCTTGAAGTGATTGAGCAGGTAGAAGCAACCATTGAAACTGCAGGAGCAACCACGGTTCCCGCACACACACTCTATGACATCGTGCGCAAACTTTCCGATGGCAGCCAAGTTACCTTGGAACAAGCCGCTGATGGTGGCGGCTCTGTTACCGTCAGCTCCGGGCGTTCGCGCTTTACATTGCAAACCTTGCCCGAAGCAGATTTCCCCAACCTGACTGCCGGTGAATTGCCGATTTCTTTTGAAGTAGGCAGTGCTGAACTGAAATATCTGATTGAAAAAACCCAGTTTGCCATTTCAACCGAAGAAACCCGCTATTACCTGAACGGAATTTATCTGCACACGCTGGATGTGGATGGTCTGACCATGCTGCGGGCTGTTGCAACCGATGGTCACCGCCTTGCGCGTGTGGAGTTGCCAGCACCCTCAGGTTCAGAAACCATGAGCGGCGTTATTGTGCCGCGCAAAACCGTCTCTGAAGTACTGCGTCTGCTTGAAAATCCCGATGGCATTGTAAAAATTGCGCTTTCCAGCTCTAAAATTCGTTTTACGCTTGATGGCATTGTTCTTACCTCCAAGCTGATTGACGGTACATTCCCGGATTATTCCCGCGTGATTCCGGCCAACAATGACAAACAGTTGGTGGTGGAAAAAAATATCTTTGTCGCAGCGGTTGACCGCGTAGCAACCATTTCTTCGGATCGTGGTCGCGCCGTAAAGCTGGCGCTGAGCGATGGCCGTCTGGTGCTTTCTGTGACCAATCCTGATTCGGGCAGCGCAACAGAAGAGCTGGAAGTGGACTACATTGCTGACGCACTGGAAATTGGCTTTAATGCCCGTTATTTGCTGGATATTGCAGCCCAGATTGATGCAGAGGCAATTGTGTTCAAGCTAGCGGATGCCGGATCCCCGACACTGGTACAGGATCAGACAGGCTCTTCGGCACTGTTCGTGCTGATGCCAATGCGCGTTTAAGGCAGCGCACGATTGCCGGCATGATACCGTTTCGCACCAGCATCCAGCGTTTGCAACTCCATGCTTTTCGCAATCATCCGCAACTTCAACTCGCGCCGGAAGGCGCGAATGTTGTTTTGACGGGGGCAAATGGTGCTGGGAAAACCAACATTCTTGAAGCGCTTTCGTTATTCACACCCGGCCGTGGGTTGCGGCGCGCCCCACTAGGGGAAATGATCCCTATAACGGCTCAACCAACAGAAGGCTGGATGCTTTCCATACGGCTTGATAGCCCTCTTGGGGAAGCTGCCCTGGGGACAGGCATTGAAGCGAAAGGTGAAGGCTTCTTGCGCCGTTGCCGTATTGAGGGGGAAAATGCGCCGAGCCCTGTGGCTTTTTCCGATTATCTGCGGCTGACGTGGCTCACACCTGCGATGGATGGACTGTTTTCCGGTTCCGCGGGGGATCGCCGTCGTTTTCTTGACAGATTAGTGCTGGCCATTGACCCCGCTCATGCTGCGCGCAGCAGCCGGTTTGAAAAAGCCTTGCGCTCACGCAACAAGTTGCTGGAAGAACAGCATTTAGATACGCGCTGGTTGGATGCACTGGAGCGCGAAATTGCCGAGCTGGCAGTGGCGGTTGCTGCTGCGCGTGCAGAAACGGTGGCGCGGCTGAAAGGCTTGATTCTGGAAACCCGCGATGCGGAATCGTTATTTCCTTGGGCTGATATTCGGATTGAAGGCTGGATGGAAGAGCGGGTGCTGGCGGAAAGCGCAACCGGCTTGGAAGATCATTATCTGGACGTTTTGAAAGCTAGCCGGCTGCGTGACAAGGCGGCAGGCCGCGCCACTCAAGGGCCTCAAACAGCCGATCTGGTGGTTTTGTTTGGCTGTAATGGTGTGCCTGCTGCCCGCTGTTCCACTGGCGAGCAAAAAGCTCTGCTCATGGGCATTATTCTTGCGCACGCCCAGCTTATCGGGCGCATATCCGGCATTATGCCCCTGTTGCTACTGGATGAGGTGGTGGCGCATCTTGATCCACACCGCCGTATAGCACTGTGTGAAACCCTTGATGGCATGAACGTGCAAACCTGGGTTACCGGCGCTGATCCTGCTGCGTTTGCGCCTTGGGTCGGACGCGCAAAGATCTATGAAATTGCAAGCGGACAAGCGTTACAGGCTGCTTGGTGATTTTTCAACAGGAAGAATTCCAAAGCCCGTATTCATGGAATTGATGGAAAAGAATAAATAGCATTCAAGCAAGCTGTTATATTTCAGTGAAAAATAAATGCTTTTTCGTTGATTTTCCAGTGTGTTTCAGTTTAGGGTACACTTGTCTTGCAATGATGAGAATCATCCATTTGTTTTCTGGCGCGATCTGATTTTAAGGAACCCTCAGCAGTGACTTCACCTTTGCCCAAATCCGATGCCGATCTTGCCTATGGTGCCGACTCCATCAAGGTATTGAAAGGCCTTGATGCTGTACGCAAACGCCCCGGTATGTACATCGGCGATACTGATGATGGCTCTGGTCTGCACCACATGGTGTACGAGGTGGTGGATAATGCCATTGACGAAGCGTTGGCGGGTCATGCGAGTGAGGTGACTGTCACCCTTAATCCTGATGGTTCCTGCACCGTTACCGATAACGGGCGCGGTATTCCCACTGATATGCATACGGAAGAAGGTATTTCCGCAGCAGAAGTTATTATGACGCAACTTCATGCGGGCGGTAAATTTGACCAGAATTCTTATAAAGTTTCTGGCGGACTACATGGTGTGGGTGTGTCGGTGGTAAACGCGCTTTCATCCTGGTTGAAATTGCGTATCTGGCGCAATAATCGTGAACATTTTATTGAATTTGCACACGGAGATTCCGTAGCTCCGCTGGCAATTATTAATGATAATGCTGCTGGCAAGCGCGGTACGGAAATCACTTTTCTTCCTAGTACGCAAACCTTTACCAAGGTTGAATTTGATTATGCCACCTTGGAGCACCGCCTGCGTGAATTGGCTTTTCTCAATTCGGGTGTCAAAATTATTCTTACTGACGCGCGCAGCGTTGAAATCAAGCGCACCGAACTTATGTATGAAGGCGGTGTCGAGGAGTTTGTCCGTTATCTTGATCGTGCCAAAACCGGTTTGTTGAGTGCGCCTGTGGTTATCCGCGCGGAGCGGGATAATATTGGTGTAGAAGTCGCGTTGTGGTGGAATGATAGTTATCACGAAAACGTACTGTGTTTTACGAACAATATTCCGCAGCGTGATGGGGGTACCCATCTTGCGGGTCTTCGTGCAGCGCTGACCCGGCAGCTTACCGGCTATGCCGATTCTTCTGGAACCTCTAAAAAAGAAAAAGTGTCCATGACCGGCGATGATTGCCGTGAGGGGCTGACCTGTGTGCTTTCTGTAAAAGTGCCTGATCCAAAATTCTCTTCGCAAACCAAGGATAAGCTGGTTTCTTCTGAAGTGCGCCCTGCGGTAGAAGGGGCGCTTAATGAAGCGCTTTCGACTTGGTTGGAAGAGCATCCCTCAGAAGCTAAAACGATTGTTGGTAAAATCGTGGAAGCGGCGGCTGCCCGTGAAGCTGCGCGTAAAGCGCGCGAATTGACACGCCGTAAAGGCGCTTTGGATATTGCATCGCTGCCGGGTAAACTGGCTGACTGTCAAGAACGTGATCCTGCCAAGTCAGAACTTTTCCTTGTTGAGGGTGACTCTGCGGGTGGTTCTGCCAAGCAAGGGCGTGATCGTTCAACGCAAGCTGTTTTGCCGTTGCGGGGTAAAATTCTGAATGTGGAACGCGCGCGCTTTGACAAAATGCTGTCTTCGCAGGAAATCGGTACATTGATTACGGCGCTGGGTACAGGTATCGGACGCGAAGAATTTAATGTAGAAAAACTGCGCTATCACAAAATCATTATCATGACCGATGCCGACGTGGATGGCGCGCATATCCGCACGTTACTGCTTACTTTTTTCTTCCGGCAAATGCCTCAGCTCATTGAGCAGGGGTATGTTTATATTGCACAGCCGCCGCTTTATAAAGTAGCGCGTGGAAAATCTGAAACATATCTGAAAGATGAGCGTGCGCTGGAGGATTATCTGATTGGCGCTGGTTTGGAAGGCGTTGTTTTACGGCTTGCTTCGGGTGAAGAGCGTGCTGGCGCAGATTTGCGTGCCATTATTGAAGAGGCGCGCAGCATTCGCTCTATTGTGAATGGGCTTGGTGCGCGTTACAACACTACAATTGTGGAGCAAGCTGCTGTTGCTGGTGCTTTGCGCCCTAACATTCTTGATAATGAGGAAGAAGCGCAGGAAGCTGCGCGTTATGTTGGGCGGCGGCTTGATGTTCTCTCCGATGAGCTGGAACGTGGATGGCAAGGCGAAGCCAGTATTGAAGGTTTCACATTTTTCCGTATTCGCCGTGGTGTACGCGAAGAATTTTTCCTTGATCGCAGCTTCCTTAATTCCAGTGAAGCCCGCCGCATGGATGAAAAAGCCCATGCCATGCAAGAGGTTTATAGTAAGCCTGCTATGCTTTTGCGCAAGGATGGTGAAACCGCTATTTTTGGTCCAACTGCATTGGTCGATGGCATTTTTGCTGTGGGTCGTCGTGGGCTTTCCTTGCAGCGTTACAAAGGTTTGGGTGAAATGAATCCTGAGCAACTTTGGGAGACCACGCTGGATAGCAATGTGCGGACCCTGCTGCAAGTAAAAATCAAAGAAATGGATGAGGCGGATGATATTTTCACCAAGCTTATGGGTGATGTCGTCGAGCCACGTCGTGCTTTCATTCAGGATAATGCGTTGACCGCCAGCGTTGATGCTTAGTGAAATTATATTTTATATTCTATATCTAAATTATATCTAACAATAAAATATGGATTTTTCCTGGCAATATATTTATAATTTATTGATTTATCTTGTGTGATCTGCAGCAGCAAGACATTGAATTGGTCCGAAGCAAGCATAAGATATTTGATTGTGGAAGTTCATATCCAGTAGCTTGATCTTTTTTGTTCTGATTGTTGTTTCGCTTGAGCAAATGAAAAGCTTTGCAAATTGGTGTTTGCTAAAATGAATCTTGAAAGACGTTATGAATGTACTGCGGCATGTTATGTTAACGAATAATTATTGTAAACTCCACGGGGTTATTTCAGTAATAAGAAACACTGAATGGGTCTTGCGCGAAACATGAAAGACAGGCTATGCAGGTACACTGCATAACCGGTTGACGTAGCGATTTGTTGATCGGCGCACCAAAGACATTGATGTGCCGTCTCAGGGAAAAGAAAATGCTTGACGCAGAATTAACATCAGAAGGTAACGTACACGTTGATGGGCGGTGTGTTGGCCGTCTCACTGGATTTCGTTTCACGCTCGAAAAACGAGAAGATGGTATCGATGGCAATGAGTTGCGAGCCGCAGCTACGCATATTCTTGTACGTGAATTGAGTCGTCGTGCCGAGCGGCTTGGAGATGCCCCTGATACAGATATTGTTATGGCTGCCGATGGCACTATCCGCTGGCTTGGAGAGCCTGTAGGGCGCATGATGGCTGGTGAGACAATTTTATCTCCGCGTGTCCATTTGCTTGCCGATGATATTCTCCCGGTGTCTTTCCGTGAAAAGGCAGAAGAGCGTCTTAAGCTCTGGGTTGATGGGCAGATTGAAAAATCTCTTGCGCCTCTTAAAGCTCTGAAAAAAGCGGAAGATCTTTCGGGTCTTGCTGCCAGTGTTGCTTCCCGTCTTGTGGAATCCCTTGGTGTTGTTGAACGTACACAGATTGCGGAAGATATTAAATCTCTGGATCAGGAACAACGCACTCAATTGCGTAAATTTGGTGTGCGGTTTGGTGCCTATCATATTTATTTGCCACTTTTGCTTAAACCGGCACCTCGGGTATTGGCAGCACAGCTGTGGGGACTTTCTCACACATTGCCTGAAACCGAAGGTTTGGTGAATGTGCAAGCTCTTGCAGCCAGTGGCCGCACTTCTTTTATGGCAGACCTAGCAATTGATCGGGAATTTTATCGTCTGCTTGGCTATCGGGTCTGTAGTGAGCGCGCTGTTCGTGTCGATATTCTGGAACGTCTCGCTGACATTATACGTCCTGCAGTAGCATTTCGCGTTGGCGTAACGGAAGGTCTTCCGCCGGAAGGTGCCGCAGAAGGAAATGGCTTTACGGTCACTATTGCAATGACCTCGCTTGTTGGATGTGCAGGTGAAGATTTTGCTAAAATTCTACGATCCTTAGGTTATAAAATGGAGTTGCGTCCGGCAGCGGTTGTTGCGCCCGATACATCTAAAGTTTTGCCCTTGGAGGTTGGTGACGCAACACAGGACAGTAGCGTACAAGAGAATGTTTCTGGCGAACTAGCTCTTGAAACCGAAGCCTCACAGCCAGATACTGTTGGTGAGGGTGTTGAGAACGGTGCTGTGGTGGAAGAGCCATTGCAGCCGGTTATGGTTGAGGTGTGGAGGCCTGCGTTTCGGCAAGAACAGCGACGAAGCCAAGTCAATCGCAATGAAGGCGGGAAGAGTAAAGGACATAGCCAACCATCGCGCCGGTCAGAACAGCTTCGCTCTGCAAATCTTACATTGCCGGAAAATGCAACGCTACATCAAAAACATGCTGAAGAGCGCCGCGATAAATTCAATAACCGTGGCGCACGTCCTTCAAACGGGAAGCCTTATGCTAAAGATCAAAGCAGAAAGTCTTCCAATCGTGCTCCTGATCCTGATTCCCCCTTCGCTGCATTGCTGGCTTTGAAAGAAAAAATGGGCAAAAAATAATAAATCTGCATGGGATTGGTGCATTGGCCTCCCGCTCAGGTAAAGGAGACTACCATGACTTATGTCGTCACGGAAAACTGCATTCGTTGCAAATATACCGATTGTGTTGAAGTATGTCCTGTGGACTGCTTCTATGAGGGTGAAAATATGCTCGTCATCCATCCTGATGAGTGTATTGATTGCGGTGTGTGTGAACCTGAATGTCCTGCTGATGCCATTAAATCCGATACAGATGTGGGTATAGAAGAGTGGCTGACCTTGAATGCGAGCTACGCAAAAGTCTGGCCTAACCTTACCATTAAGAAAGATGCTCTGGCTGAGGCCAAAGAAATGGACGGCGTACAAGGCAAGATGCAGTATTTTTCCCCTGAGCCCGGCGAAGGCGATTGAACGCAAGTCTCATGCGCGCCATCTTTACGCAAAAAGTTATCAGGGCAGCAAGCAGGGGGTTTTTTTACACTATATTTTATAAAGGCTTTCAATGCCATCTCGTCCAACTGTAACGAACTTCAAGAAAATTAAAACTGCTTCTGACGTCGAGCCTTTGCCACAAGGATTTGAAGCAAGACAAGCTGCAAGTATCGCCTTGCAATGGGTTTTGTTCAAAAAGCAACCTCTTGATGCGATTTTGGACGCTGCTGACAATCCTCTCAATATGCTCGAAGGGCGGGATCGCGCCCTTGCCCGTGCTATTTTAGGAGTAAGCTTGCGTCGTTTAGGGAGCTTGCGGACGGCAATGGCACTCAACCTGCGTAAGCCGGTTACTGAAAAAGCGGAAGGCCGATTGGAATGCATTCTCCTTACGGCTTTGGCACAAATATTATGCCTTGATGTGCCAGACCATGCCGCGGTGCAATTGGGTGTAGAGCAAGTCAAACGCAGCCGGCAGCTTAAGCCTCTTGCGCCTTTGGTAAATGCAGTTTTACGCGCGACCATTCGCGGAAAGACTGATGCGCTTGCTGTCATGAATAATCCTGTGCGGGATGTTCCTGATTGGCTCCACCAAAGACGGATTAAAGCCTATGGCAATGAACAAGCCGAGTCCATAGCCTGTGCTGAGAGAGTGGATTCACCGCTTGATATTACTGTAAAAGAAAACCCCCAAGAGTGGGCCGAAAAATTAGACGGCTTTGTCTTGCCGCAAGGATCTGTGCGCCTGCGTGGCCATGGTGCTATTGTGCAAATGGAAGGTTTTACGGAAGGAAACTGGTGGGTTCAGGATGCTGCCGCAAGCATTCCCGCGCGGCTTTTTGGGGATATTCGCGGCAAACGGATTGCAGACCTTTGTGCGGCTCCCGGTGGAAAAACGGCTCAACTTATTGTGCAGGGAGCAGATGTCACGGCTGTTGACCGTTCGGCTTCTCGCATTAGCCGATTAAAATCCAATTTATCCCGTCTTCGTTTATCTGCCACTACTGTAGTGGCAGATGCTGCAAACTGGGAGGCAGAAGCATTTGATGCTGTTCTGCTTGATGCCCCCTGTTCTGCCACAGGAACTGTGCGACGAAATCCTGATGTGGCCTGGCTGAAATCTGCTCATGACATCACTTCTCTCACTCGTTTGCAAAGCCGGTTGCTGGATGCAACCGTAAACTTGCTTAAAACAGGCGGGATACTGGTATATGCAACCTGTTCTCTGGAGCCAGAGGAGGGCGAGGAGCAGATCCGTAGCTTTCTGGAGCGGTATCCGGAAATGGTGCGCAGCCCGGTTAACTCTGATGAAGTTTGGGGGCAAACCGAGTGGGTAAATGCCGCGGGTGAAATTCGCACACTTCCCTCTTTTCTTCCTCATGCTGATCCTGATCTCGCAGGAATGGATGGCTTTTTTGCCGCTCGCCTTATAAAAACCGGATAATGATCTCAAATGCTGTCTCGTCCTAAACTTGAAGCCCTTGTTCGCCGTTTTGAAGCCTTGGAAGCGGAGCTTGCCGCAACAATGAATGGGGATGATGTGGTGCGGCTCTCGCGGGAGCGGGCAGAGCTTGAGCCTACTGTTATGGCAATTCGTGAATGGCTTTCGTTGCAGAATGAAATTGCTGATCTGTCAGCAATGATTGACGATAAAGCAACCGACAATGCTATGCGGGATCTGGCTTATGAAGAGCGTGTAACTCTGATTGAGCGTGATGAAGTTCTTGCCCATGACATTCGGATTCTGCTGCTTCCAAAAGATATGGCCGATCAGCGCAATGCTATTTTGGAAGTGCGTGCTGGTACAGGCGGAGATGAAGCGTCTTTGTTTGCGGGCGACCTTTTTCGGATGTATCAGCGTTATGCTGATCTCCAAGGCTGGAAAATTGAAGTCATTTCCTTGAGCGAAGGCACTTCCGGAGGATTTAAGGAAGTTATAGCATCTATTACCGGAACAGGTGTTTTTGCACGCTTGAAGTTTGAATCGGGTGTCCACCGCGTGCAACGTATCCCTGCCACAGAAAGTTCTGGCCGAATTCATACTTCTGCGGCGACCGTAGCGGTTTTGCCAGAGGCTGAAGAGGTTGATATTCAGATCAATGAGTCTGATCTGAGGTATGATGTCTATCGTGCATCGGGCGCTGGCGGGCAGCACGTCAACAAGACCGAATCTGCCGTGCGCATTACCCATATGCCGACAGGAATTGTGGTTGCCGTTCAAGATGATCGTTCACAGCACAAGAATCGCGCTCGCGCACTCACGTTGCTTCGCGCAAAACTCTACGATGTGCAACGTGAAGCGCTGGATAATGACCGATCCGCCGCGCGGAAAGGTCAAGTGGGTTCTGGGGATCGCTCCGAACGCATCCGCACGTATAATTTCCCACAAGGCCGCGTTACCGATCATCGCATCAATCTTACACTGCACAAGTTACCTGAAATTGTTGCGGGTGATGGACTCAATGATCTCATTAATGCTTTAATTCTGGAGCATCAAACCCGCCTGCTTGCGGAAGAAAATGCGGATGACTGATAAGCCTTCTTTGTATAAGAAATTATCCTTCCCATCACATCTGGGAGAAGCAATTCAGTTTACACGCGCGGCACTTCAGCAATATGGCGTTGAGAGCGCGGAGCTGGACGCGCGTCTTTTGATGCTGGGTGCAAGCGGACAGACCCTAAATACTTTGATAGCCAATCCATATTTTTTTTTAAACGAAGATGTACAATGCAGAGCCGAAGCATGGCTTATGCGCCGTTTACAAGGGGAGCCGGTTGCCCGGATTCTTGGTGAAAAAGAATTTTGGGGGCTGCCTTTTGGCTTGAACCATGACACATTGGTGCCACGCCCGGATACAGAAACACTCATTGAAGTTGCTTTGGAGCTGTTTCCAACTCCTCCACAGCGCATTCTTGATCTCGGCACTGGAACAGGTTGTATTCTGTTGGCTTTGCTGCATGAGTGGAAGACGAGTTTAGGTATAGGTATTGATATTTCAGCATTAGCGCTTGAACAAGCCCGCAAAAACGCCGAGCTTCTCGGACTGGATAAACGTGCCGCTTTTATACATTCTGATTGGGAATCAGCCTTGCCTGAAGGGCAATTTGATCTTGTTATTTCCAATCCACCTTACATTCCTAGCCACGATATTCATGGACTGTCGCCTGAAGTCCGGCTTTATGATCCGCCGAAAGCTTTGGATGGTGGGGCTGATGGTCTTGATGACTACTTTAAGATTGCAAGCATAGCACAGCGTCGTGTTGTGCCTGATGGGTGGCTTATACTTGAATTGGGAGTTGGGCAACAAGCAGAGGTAAGTGCCTTGCTTTGGCAAAATGGTTTTTCAAATGTCCAGATGAAGCGGGATCTCGCTGGTATTGCTCGCGCACTTTATGCATCCCGATGATACGGTTTTGGAATTACATTTTTGTGACCCTGTCTGTCACACGCGGCTGCATGTAAATCTCCGAAGAGAGCATTAGAGTATCACCAATAATCCGTTCTGCAAAAGGTACTGTGTATTCATAGGTAACGCGCGCTGCAATAACGCTTCTGCCGTTAGCTACGGGGATATTATCCGGTATTGTTGTTGGTGAGGAAGTCACATTGCCTTTGCTCCGTGACCAATCTACTGTTGTTCGTCCGCCACTATCTTTCCAGATACTTACGATTGTCATAGAGAGAGGTGCAGAGCTATAGGGGGCAACAATCAGACTTGCTGCATTTAACAGATTATCGAGCTCCTGATTTGTCGTGCTAGCGGATTGTGCAACAATATCAGCAAGTGAACGGGAAAGCAGGGTAATTTTCCGCTGCACTGAAATTGCTTGCCCCACAGCTACACTGCCCAAAAGCAGCACCATCATTATAGGAAAAATAAGAGCAAATTCAACAGCAGAAACCCCTCCAATCTGTTTTCGGAACGTGTGAAGAATATTTTGTAAACGAAAAATCATTGCTGTTGCCTCACTCATAGGGCTCGTTTTTAAACACCGATGTTCCTATAAGAAGAAATGTTCCATTTCTTTGATTTACGAGATTCATTCCTAAACGGGTTACAAAAACTGGCCATTGATAAACCGCACGCACCACCACAATATCACCGGGACTTCCTGGAGCGTACCCAAATCCTTTTGTGCTCATATTCCCTGAGGCATCTGTGGGTCTGACATTTTGTGCATTTTCAATTTCGTTATAATATCTTACATCGATTGATAAGCCCCTCTGGCAATTAAATAATCCTGAGAGGCGACCGCAGAGATTATTTTTAAATTGTCCGGCGGACATATTCTGCTTTTGAGCTTGGCCGGTCATAATCAACCGCGATGTATCAGCCACAGCAGTTTCAAGAAGTTGACCCGCAAACAGAATGATCGCTGTTTCTATGATTGCAAACAGCATGGCAAAAAAGGGTAGCGCTACCATTGCAAATTCAACAGCCGCCACACCATCTTTTGATTTTCGGAAGCGCGTGAAAAGCGATTTCTTTTGTAGTGTCTGCTTCATCAGGTCAGCCTCGATGCTATAAAAATTACAGCTCAATAATACCTATAATATAGAGTAGACATTGAAATAAAGTTATCGCAAACACATAAAATCGGATGTATTTGTTAAATAAATCCGATTTATATTTAATTTAAAAATAATATTTTTTATTTTGTTGAATGTGAATAAATTGATTGATTCAATGTTGTGTGATCTATGAAATAAATTACCTATTTCCGCTGGCACTACCTTGGGAAACACTGTTTCGTGAAGATGCCTGACTGCTCACTTCTCCAAAGTAGCTGCCTCCATCTCCTAACGTAATGGTGCGCTGGCATGCCGTTGAGCAGGACCATGTTTCGCGTTCCATTCCGCGCTGTACTGTCAGAGAAGAGGGTGGATTGCTGCTTACAACAGTCACCATCAATTCCTTGATAAGGTCGCCATTGTTATTTAAAGCCATGATATTTGTTGTTCCATGGCTTTTTCCTGTAATAACCAGCATTCCAGAATTTTGTACTGTTGTATCGGCAATAATAGGGTTTCCAACAACAATGGTTGTTGTCTCTTTAGGCATTCGCATTACTGTCGCAAGATCCAAAAGCACTTCCATGCTGTGGCGTTTGGATTCCGTCTGATTTGTCTCAGGGGCAACCTGTACATTGACGGTTTTATTTGGTGCTGCTGTTGGTGCAGGTACTTCTTTAACATCCCGCTGAATGGGAACAACGCGAATTTCTTTTTCCTGTCCAGCCAGTGGCACTGGTGCGGGTGGCGGAGCGTCACGGGTAGCGGTTTGATTTTGCAACGGCACGTTTTCTGCGGGGGCTGGGGTGGAATTTTCCGGAACTGTCCGCAGTTTGCTCTCAATTGGGGGAGATGCTGTTATGCCAGCCGGTGCGGGGTCTGCGGATTGAGAGATCATGGGTTGTGCTTCTGTCTGTCCATCCAACCGTTCAGCGTCAGCAGATTGCACTGCTAAGCCCGCAATTCCGGCAACCATTAAAGCACCGACAGCGGTCAGACTGCGAAATGTTACACGTTTCATAAGCTCTACCTTCGGGAAAAATATTTTAACCTTCAAATGGAGAGTAAATGAAAATGGTGAATTATCCCCTAAGTATATCTTTACGAAAGGTTTAAATACATATTTGTATTTTACTATAGATTTTCATTTTATGGATAATATAGTCATTTCAATGTATCATTTTACAGTGCCAACGATGGTCGATGGTATATTCATCTGGCTCATTAAATGCAGGATTTACCCTGTCTAGCAGGGCGGTGGACAGCGCAATTGATGCGACTGATGTGGTTGGAGTTCATTGCCAATTGGTGTATAAGTGATTTTGGCTTTTGAAAAGTCTATTTTCTTATTTTGAGTGCAGCATTCCCGAATGCGTATCTGTTACTATAGAGCATATGAATTTTAATAGCCAATTATCTCCTCATTCTCGTACAGCCATTATCATTGGGATGAAGCCATGGAAAAAGCTTTGGCAGGTATGGTTTGACGAAACTGTATTTATGGCATTGCCTCGGTCTTTTCCGCGCCTGTTATTTTCTCTACTGTGGGCGAAAAGAATCAAACGTCTTGCTGCTCCCACTGTGTACACTTGGGGTATGAAATATCCAGAATTTTTGGACGCTTTTTGCGCTCAGGAAAACATTCCACTAATCCATGTTGAGGATGGGTTCATTCGTTCTGTTGGGTTTGGGCGCGATGGTCAGGCTCCCTTATCATTGGTGTTTGACCGGGGCTTGCATTTCAATGCACTGCATCCTTCTCTTCTTGAAGAAATGCTTGAAGCATTTCATTTTGAAGCCCATCCACCAGCGTTTAAACAAGCCGCTGAAAAGAGTTTTGCCTCCTTTTTAAAAAGTGGCCTTAGCAAATATAATTGCGGCCGCTCTGCTACGCCCGATGCCTTGTATGGTTCTAAAACCTGTTACCGGATCATGGTGCTTGGACAAGTAGAAGGTGATGCTTCTTTGCGCTTTGGGAATCCTCAGCATTTCACGAGCGTCCACTTGCTGCAGAAAGCGCGGCAAGAACATCCTGATGCCCAAATTATCTATCGTCCTCACCCTGCAGCACGCGAAAAAATCGTATTGCCTGAAAATTGTTTAATTTCAGAGAATATCGCACTTCATGATGCTCTGGAAAGCGTTGATCACGTCTATACCATTACTTCGCTGTCAGGATTTGAAGCGGCTTTGCGTGGCAAAAGGGTGACAGTTTTTGGCACCCCTTTTTATGCTGGATGGGGTTTTACCGATGATCGGCTTGTTATGCCGCGCCGAACAAACCGTCTTACGCCGTATGCGGTTTTTACCGTGGCTTATCTGCTCTATCCGCGGTATTTTCATCCAGAAACAGGCAAAAAAATTACTTTCGATGAAGCTATTGCCTACCTTGAGTTCAGCCGTCAGCAGCATTGATGTCTGGAGAGGGAAGGTCTTGCTCTGTTTACGAATAATGCAGGTTTAAATCTTGAAAAATGATACTGTTCATTAAAGAATGCGTCACAAAAAACAAATATCCCAAGATAATGCGCCCTGCCCTTGAACTGTTGGGGAAGCTTTCAACAAGAGTACCTTCATCATATCTCAGGCAACTGATCGCAGAAGGGCGGATGGCTTATGCAAAACGCAGCAGGGATCTGCAAAAAATTGAAGATATTATCCTTGAGCTGTGCCATCAGGAAACGCCTAAACTGGCATTGCTGAATTTTTACATCACGCATGTGGTCGCTGCGGGACATTCTACCCGGATCAATGCTGTGATCTCGGCGCCCTTTTTCCCGTCGGATGCGCTGCCGCTGGTGCGCTCTGCTCAGCAACTCAATCATGGCAATACAGCGCAAGCCTTGCTAGAGCTGGACGCGCCGCAGAGTGCATTCCAATACCGTAAGCAATGCGCACTCAACAAGCGCAAAATTTTCCATCATAACCGTGATATGGCGGCTGTCGCCCAGCATGGCATGGCGTTTATAGAGAGGGAATGTGATGAAATTCTTATTCCGTTCACATTGTCTATTGCAGCCGCAGCCGAGGCTTCAGACAATGAGGAGCTCTTTGCAAAAGCTATACAGCGCCTTGTTTCAGATGGTGAAAAGGTGATGCAATCACCGGCTTTGTTACGCCAGCACTGGAGTGATGCGGTAGCGGGTTCATTGGCGCTTTTTAATCTCGATCAAGCATTTTTGATTGCAACAAAAATACAGCAGAAATACCGCGATAAATCCGCAAGTCATACGCTGAAAAAACTGGCGGAGCTTCAACGCGATGTTACGCCATACCGCTCGGCTCTGCACAAAGCCCATCGGGACGTATTGAGCCGTGCAGGGCTATGTCAGCTGATACCACAACCCGATGCGCAGGCCATTGTTATAATCCCTGCGGCAAGCATGCGCTCCAACCCCATTGATTATAAAGGTTTTCGCACCAATATACGCACCATCCTTGGAGAGGTTATTGCCTTTCTGGAGAGCAACATGATCCCTTACAGTGTTAAAGGCCGCCTTCAGCCGCACGGAAACATCGATTTTCCCTTACCTTTTATTTCCTACCATACGGTCTCAAGCGGCAATCGGGGCTTGCATTTTAAAGAAACCGACCGACCCCACAGCTTTAGTTTTGATCGTCAAGGTTATTCAGGCTGGTCTGCCTTTGCACAAACCCCAATTGCTGAGCTTAATGAGAATGTGGTTGATCCTCAGACCGCAGAATTTTTTTTTCGCAAAGAGCAAGAGCGCATATTTGCTTCAAAAATTTCCAAGTATCAGCAGCACGACGTTGTCCAGAAGCTGCCTGAACGGTATGTGTTTGTGGCCCTGCAAATGATGGGCGATGCTGTTCAGAATCTCGCTTTTTCTTCACCCACCGCAATGCTTGACGAGATTATTGCAACCTGTCTGCCTTTGGGTATTACGGTTGTGGTGAAGCGTCATCCGTTATGTTCTTCGCCCCTTATTGCCCGTTATCTTGCCGTAAGAGAGGCGGATGGCGGTGTGATGATATCGCTTGATAATATTCATACACTTATAAAAAATGCTATTGCTGTCTGCACTGTAAATTCAGGTGTTGGAGCAGAAGCATTGCTTTATGAAAAGCCTGTTTATGTCTTTGGTCGCAGCGATTACATGCAGGCCTGTTTTATTTGTAAAGAAAAAGGCGACTTCAGCAGAATATTTTCTTACGATAGACTACCGATAACGAGACAGCAGCTCTACCATTTTTGGTGGATGCTCCGCAATTCCTATGCCTTCACCATGCAGAATAAAAAAGAATTCAAAGCCTATCTCACAGAAAAACTCACACTCTTATTACATCATCCCTCATGCAAAGATTAATTATAGCCTGAAGCATATAATCATTTTTATAGCTCAGGTTATAAGTATTTACTTTATCGCAGCTAAAGCCATATATGTTTTTGTTAAAATTGCTATATTTATTTGACTGTTTAAATTTAAATACTTTTGGAAAATATGGCGCGGGATATCTTGGATAAGAAGAATGGCATTTTCAATACAGTTCTCAGGGAACCTTGGTGAACAATAAGCGTTTTTCTTCTGAAGGTTACGCGTTAAGGAGAAAACCTATGCCTCATACTTCTCACATTCATGCTGTTGAAGATAAAATTCTTAAAGATCCCGCAGCATTTTTTGATAAGCCAAGTGATGTTCTTCATTCTGAGCGGTACTCAAACGTTGATAAATGTAAAATTCTGATGGTTTGGAAAGAGCAGGCCGAAGCTTTGCAGCGCGCTACCGGAGAGGGCATGGGTGGGGGTGAGCCTTCACACATTGAGGCTGTCGCTGAAGCCCTCGGTAAACTTAAGAAGGTTGATGAACCAGAGCGTTAATCTTCTTCCCCGGATGATAACCAAAGAACAAAATACCTCTTTGTGCAGAAAGTTCTGTAATAAGGAGGGTTTTTGTATTAAACACATATTCAGGCTTGCTCTTCATGAAAATGAACGGAAGGGTGCGAAGCCATTTGTCTGGCTTTCATGCGTGTATGAAAGCGTGCAAATATATTGATTTTTCGCAATTTCTGATGCGGTCGATGGGCTATACACTTCCGCTGTAGCTCACGCCACATTAGTGAATTGCTCTGGTGCCTTTATAAAGCAGGCACAAGGTATGTGTATATGAAGTTTCTCGATCAGGCCAAAATTTATATTCGTTCTGGTGATGGTGGTGCAGGCTGCGTCTCATTCCGCCGCGAAAAATTTATCGAATTCGGCGGCCCCGATGGGGGCAGTGGTGGCCGTGGCGGTGATGTCTGGGTAGAGTGCGTGGATGGACTGAACACCCTTATTGACTACCGTTATCAGCAACATTTTAAAGCCAAAAAAGGCGATCATGGAAAAGGCGCCAATCGCACCGGAGCTAAAGGCGACGACGTAACCCTGCGCGTTCCAGTGGGTACACAAATTCTGGATGAAGATGGCGAAACGCAGCTTGCAGATCTGACCGAAGTGGGTCAACGCATTTGTTTGGCGCGTGGTGGCAATGGTGGTTTTGGCAATGCGGAGTTCAAAACCTCAACAAATCAGGCGCCACGTTTTGCAAATCCTGGGCTTGAGGGTGATGAACGCTGGATTTTGTTGCGGCTCAAGCTCATTGCCGATTCGGGGTTTGTGGGTTTGCCGAACGCAGGAAAATCGACATTTCTTGCATCTGTCACCGCTGCCAAGCCAAAAATAGCCGATTATCCTTTCACAACGCTGCACCCTAATCTTGGAGTAGTGCGCATGGATGGGCGTGAATTTGTTCTGGCAGATATTCCAGGATTAATTGAAGGCGCGCACGAAGGGATTGGGTTGGGTGACCGTTTCCTCGGTCATGTGGAACGCTGTGGTGTTTTGCTGCATCTGGTGGACGGTACAGGCGAGCATGCGGGTAAAGATTATAAAACTGTTCGCACAGAGCTAACTGCCTATGGACACGGGCTTGAAGAAAAAGCGGAAATTGTAGTGCTAACCAAATGCGACGCGCTGGATGCCGAAACTCGCAAATCTCAGATAGCCAAGCTCAAGCGTGCCTGCGGTCAGACTCCTATGCTGATGTCATCCCATACCCATGAAGGAGTGGACGATGTGCTGCGCGCAGTTTGGCGCAAAATTGAAGAAGTACGCGCTATTCAAAAAGCTGCACAAGAGCCTGAAAAGGCATGGTCGCCAGTATAAAGAATTGCTGCCGTTACGGAAATTCAACAGTGCGCTTCTTGTTTTTCACGCGGCCAAAATCCGTATCTGGTGCATCCTGACCTGTTTCCACAATGCTGCGGCGGATGGCGCGGGTGCGGGTGAATGTGCGTTGCAAGGTTTCGGCCTGTTCCCAGCGGATGGCGCGTTGCAAGGCAATCAGATCTTCCGTAAAGCGCCCCAGCGTTTCCAGTACGGCTTCCTTGTTGTTGATGAAAATATCGCGCCACATGATGGGATCGGAGGAGGCAATACGGGTAAAATCACGAAACCCCCCTGCGGAAAACTTGATGATTTCTGACTGGGTGACTTCTTCCATGTCGGCTGCGGTGCCAACGATATTATAGGCGATCAGATGCGGCAGATGGGAGGTAATGGACAGCACCAGATCGTGATGCTTGGGGGTCATGCATTCGGTGTTGGCGCCCATTTCTTGCCAGAAGCGGGTGAGTTTTTCGAGCTGTGCGGCATTGGCGTTTTCAAGGGGCGTGAGAATGCACCAGCGGTTCTCGAACAGACCATTAAATCCTGCGTCAGGGCCGGATTCTTCTGTGCCAGCCACCGGATGGCCGGGAATAAACCCAACGTGTTCGGGCAGATGGGGCTTCACGGCTTTGACCACCGATGCTTTCACCGAACCGACATCGGAGACAAGCGCGCCCTGTTTGAGAAATGCTGCCATGCTTGCGGCAACAGCGCCCATGGCGCCCACAGGAACGCACAGCATGATAAGGTCAGCATTGCTCACGGTTTCACCAATGGTTTCAGGCACCGTATCGGCATAGCCGAGTTCCTGCACGCGGGCGCGGACTGCACTGCTCTGGTCGAAAATACGGATGTGGCGGACAATGCCAGCGGCACGCGCACTGTGGGCAATCGAAGAACCGATCAGTCCTGCGCCAATGATCGCAAGATTTTCAAAGATGACCGCAGCCATTGGTTTATTCCTTCATGAATGCGTGCAAGGCGCTGGCGACCGCGCGATTGGCTTCTTCTGTGCCGATGGTGATGCGCAGGGCATCGGGCAGGCCATAACTTGCCACATGGCGGGTAATCAAACCGCGAGCAGAAAGCCAAGTATCGGCATCCACAGCCGTTTTACCTGCTGTTTTGGGAAAATGCACAAGAATAAAATTTGTCTGGCTCGGCACCACATTAAGCCCGCAAGCGGTGAGCTGGCTGGTCAGCCATGTGCGGCCTTCGGTATTATGCGCTATAGCGTTCTGGATAAAGTCCTGATCGGCAAGAGCAGCACAAGCCGTATTGGAAGCCGGACCAGATACGTTGAAGGGGCCACGAATGCGGTTGATAATAGCGATGATGGCGGACGGAGCAAACATCCAGCCCACGCGCAGATTGGCAAGGCCATAGATTTTTGAGAACGTGCGGGTCATGACAACGTTCTCGCATTCGCGCACCAGCGCAGCGCCACACGCATAGTCTTCCGCTGTCACATATTCGGCATAGGCGGCATCCAGCACCAGCAAGACATGCCGTGGTAAGGCAGCTTGCAAACGGCGTATTTCCGTAAAAGGCACAAAGGTTCCGGTGGGGTTGGCGGGGTTGGCAATATAGATGATTTTTGTGCGGTCGGTGACGGCGGCAAGAATGGCATCCACGTCAACAGTGTAGTCGGTTTCCTTGACCACAACCGGCGTACCGCCTGCAAGTTGGATGGCAATTTTATAGACTAAAAAGCCGTATTCGGTATAAATGCCTTCATCGCCCGGTTCCATATAGGCAAGCGCAAGCAAGTGGAGCAGTTCATCCGAGCCGGTGCCGCAGATGATCTGTGCGGCATCCAGATTATGCACGGAAGCGATGGCTTCGCGCAAGGCAGTGGAAGAACCATCGGGATACAGTTCCAGCCCATTGAAGTTCTTATAGGCTTCCAACGCTTTCTGGCTGGCACCAAACGGGTTTTCGTTCGCGGATAACTTAAACACCCGCCCGCTGCTGGTTGCTTTGCTTTTTCCTGGCACATAGGCGCTGATTGCAGCAACACAGGCGCGTGGCACAGGACGGCTGGATAATTCGGGAATGGGGCGTGTCATGGGGTGTTTCACTTCAAAAAATAATCAACTGTAACGCGCATCAAGCGGAGTGGCATAGCTGCCGATACGGCGGGCGCCCGGGGGTATATCGGCGCCATGCAGTGCGGCAAGCGTGTAATATATGCCATTTTCCTGATACTGGCTGAGCAATTCCAGAGCCGGAGAACAGACAGGCATATCCGGCGTTGTGCTTTCAAGCTCAACCACGGTGTTGTCCTGCACAGCGGCATCGCCCAAAGGGTTGGCAATCACCACGGCGGGGATATCCACCGGCGTATCGAGATGCAGCACAAATGGCAAGCGCGCCATGATTTCAGGCTGGTATGCATGGCCAAGATGGCTCCACCATCGGGTGGCGCTCTGGTTGCGCAGGCTTAAAAAGCCTAAATCGCCACGGGATTGCTGGACAGCGGCAATGACTTCTTCGGCTGTTTTGTGGTGTTTGAGCGGCAGATCGAACCCCACCTGATAGCGCACCGCATCATGCATGGCCAAAGCGTTGTCGCCACCTTCCACATGTACGGCATAGGGGCTTTGCACATGGGTAAAAGTGGAAATAATGGTGCGCCAGATGTGTTCAACCGTGGAAAGTGGCAAGCGGCCGGTGTGCCGTTGGGCAATGGCGCGCATCATGCTGGCTTCCCGTGCCGGACGAAAGGCGGAACCGGAAACAGCAGTACCCTTCACCGTAATCAGGCGGTCAATAATGGTGGAGCGTTGAATCAGCAAGCGGTGTATTTCTGCATCCAGCGCGTCAATTTCATTGCGCAAATCGGCCAGACTGTTCACGGGGGAAGGGGCTGAAGACATGAAAGCACCACAGATAGAAAAAGAAATGTGTTTCTTGGCTAAAAGAACTCTGTTCTTCTTTAAAACACTTTGCGCAGGAAGGAAATGGATTTATAGCAATATTGTTGCTTATACTCCTTCGGGCGATGCGATGGGTGTATAGGTAATGATTGACACTAAGCCCATGTCCTTTTAGCACAGAAGCCATGATAGAAACACCTGCGTCTTCTTCTTTGATCCACGCTGCGGCCCGCCGTGAAGCTGACACGCCTTCTTCGTGTGTGCAGCGTTTTGGCTCGGAGCAGCCGCTGGTGCTCGAATCGGGCGCACAGCTTAGCCCGTTCCAGATTGCCTATCAGACTTATGGCACATTGAACGCGCATAAAACCAATGCGGTATTTGTATGCCACGCCCTCACGGGCGATCAGCATGTTGCAAATATTCATCCTGTCACTGGCAAGCCTGGCTGGTGGGATACTATGGTTGGTTCTGGCAAGCCGGTGGATACCGACAAATATTTTGTGATTTGTTCCAATGTGCTGGGCGGCTGCATGGGATCTACGGGACCCGCATCGTACAATCCTGAAACCGGCAAGCCGTGGGGTGTGGATTTTCCCGTACTTACCATTCGGGATATGGTGCGGGCTCAGGTGATGCTGGTGGATGCACTGGGGATTGAGAGCCTTTTTTGTGTGATTGGCGGTTCCATGGGCGGTATGCAGGTGCTGGAGTGGATGGCATCCTACCCTGATCGGGTATTTTCAGCGATGCCGATTGCTACCGGCGCCAAGCATTCGGCGCAAAATATTGCTTTTCATGAAGTGGGGCGGCAAGCCATCATGGCTGATCCTGATTGGCGCTGCGGGGCGTATCTGGAGCAGGGAACATTGCCGCGTAAAGGTCTGGCGGTATCGCGGATGGCCGCGCATATTACCTATCTTTCCGAACCCGCTTTACAACGCAAATTCGGGCGCAATTTTCAGGATGGAAACCGGCCGACCTTTAGTTTTAATGCAGAATTTCAGGTGGAAAGCTATTTGCGGCACCAGGGTTCCAGTTTTGTGGAGCGTTTTGATGCCAACAGCTACCTGTATGTGACCCGCGCTATGGATTATTTTGATCTGGCAGCGGATGCTGGCGGCAGTCTTGCGGCGGCATTCACAGGGTTGCGGGCGCGGCTATGCCTTATGTCGTTTACTTCTGACTGGCTTTTTCCCACCCGTGACAGCCGCGCAATTGTCCATGCGCTCAATGCCAGCGGCGCAAATGTGAGTTTTGTAGAGATTGCTTCGGATAAGGGGCATGATGCCTTTTTGTTGCACGAGCCGGAGTTTTTAAGCATTGCGCGCGGTTTTGTGAGCGGTGCCGCTCAAGCGCGTGGGCTCACCATTCCGGCGCATGATGTTCCCTATGATCCTTTCGGGTTTACCTAGATGTCTCTTGTTGTTTCTGCCCATGAACAGATTGTCCGCGCCGATCATGAGCTTATTATCTCGATGGTGGATGTTGGCTCACGCATTCTGGATGTCGGTTGCGGCGATGGTACTTTGCTGCGTTTGCTCACAGCGCGCAAACAAGTGGACGGGCGGGGCATTGAGCTCAGTCAGGCGGGTGTGAATGCCTGTGTGCGTTTTGGCCTTTCGGTGATACAGGGTGATGCAGACAGGGATCTGGCTGAATACCCGGATGATGCCTTTGATTGCGTGATTCTCTCCCAAACCTTGCAAGCAACGCGGCACCCCAAGATTGTGCTGGAGCATTTGTTGCGTATTGGCAAGCGGGTGATTATCTCCATCCCAAATTTCGGGCATTGGCGGGTGCGGTGCCAGCTTCTGACCAGCGGTCGGATGCCGGTCAACCCTAGCTTGCCTGATACGTGGTACGATACCCCGAACCTGCATCTGTGTACTATCCGTGATTTTGTTGATCTGAGTGTGCTGGTGGGTGCAAAAATAGAGCGCGCTGTGGCGCTTGATGGCCAAGGCGATCCGGTACGGATGAACGCCCCCTGGTGGTTCTGGAATCTCTTCGGCACTCAAGCCATATTCCTGCTTTCGCGCAGCCGTTAAAGCGGTTGTCAGGCTATATAACAGTATGCAGTGCTGAACCAAGAAAACAGTGATTCCTGTTTCTTGAACATGCTCAAGGAAACAGTGCGATGTTTTCAAGACCCGTGTGTTCTGGCCACCCGAACACCGTATTCATGTTCTGCACAGCCTGACCGGATGCGCCTTTGGCCAGATTGTCTGTCGTGCAGATAACAACCGCGCGGTGGGCAAAACGATCCGCTACCACCCCAATGAAGGCGTGGTTCGAGCCGCGCACATGGCGCGACTGGGGTGCGGTGCCAAACGGCAAGACATGCACGAAATATTCGCCCTCATAGGCTTTTGCAAGTATCGCGTGCAGGTCTTGTGCTGTAAAACCTTGTTCCAGTGTGACGTAAGCTGTGGAATAGATACCCCGATTCATGGGCAGAATATGCGGAGTGAAAGTGGCGGCAACGGTTTTGCCCGCAGCAAGGCTCAATTCCTGATCCAGCTCGGCAGTGTGCCGATGTTTACCGACACCATAAGCATGGACACCCGATGAAATTTCAGAAAACAGCATCTCTTCTTTGGGGGCGCGTCCGGCGCCGGACATGCCGGTTTTTGAATCAATCACAAGGTGTTCGGCACTGATGGCGCTGGCTTTAAACAGCGGGAACAAGGGCAGAATGGCCGTGCTGGAATGGCATCCGGGGTTTGCCACAAGAGAGGCGTTGCGAATCTGGTCGCGGTAGATTTCAGTCAGGCCATAGACCGCTTGTTCTTGCAAATGCAGCGCCTGATGCGCGTGCCCATACCATGCGGCATAATCTTGCGCATTGTGCAGCCGGAAATCAGCAGACAAATCAATGATTTTCAACGTGGGTTTTTTCGCAAACAGGTCTGCAATAACGTTCTGAGTCGTGCCGTGGGGGAGGGCGCAAAACACTGTATCCAGTGTATCCAGCTCCAGCTCGGCAATTGTTATCAGGGGGGGTAGAGCATGTCCGGTGAACTGCGGAAATACGTCCGCCATGGTTTGCCCGGCTTTACGATCGGCCGTGAGTGCTTTTATGGTTACATACGGGTGAGGAATAAGATAGCGCAGCAGCTCTGCTCCCGTATAACCGGATGCTCCTAAAACTGCGGCATTTATTTTTTGAACCATGATCGTATTCTCACTTAAAAGATGCCCATCCATAGCCTAATTTTATCCAAGATGCAAAAGCCCTTCCATTCGGCTTTTTGCCTTCCGGCTGGCGCTTTGCAAACCGATTTCTTTTGGGAATATCCAGTTAAAAAAGATACCGGCCATTCCATGCTGGCAGCAGGCACTGTTGTTTATGAAAACTGGTGGGAACAATTATTTTTATTGATAAAAAATTTTTCAAAAACAATACCTTATAGTGAAAGCGCATAATTATTTTATGTGGTGTGCGCTTTGTAACAGTTACAAAACATTTTTTTTAAATTTTTTATCAAGTTTTCTTATGAATAGTGATGGAGTTACCATTTTGCTTGCAATTATCGGGGGCGTTGATGTTTGGTGCGGGACTCAGTGAAAAGACAGTCTGTAAGTATGAAATGGAGGCTTTGCAAGAGACGTTTGCTATTGCCTCCTTTTCTTTGGATGGCGTTATTCTTGAGGTGAACCCGCTTTTTTGTGATTTGCTGGGCTATAGCCAAGAGGACATTTGCGGCAAAAAACACAATTTTCTTATGGATAAAACACAGGCTCCTGTTTACCATGCCCTATGGGATGCTTTGCATGAGGGGCGGCCTCAAAAAGGCAAATTCTGTTATTCGGGCGCGGGAGGAAAAGAGGTTTGGGTCGATGCAAGCTATAATCCCGTTTGCGATAAGCATAACCGTCTGTTTAAAGTCCTCGTCATTGCTACTGATATTACGCAGTCGCAGCATAACTATGCGGATTTGCTTGGGCAGGTGAATGCTATACGGCGCTCTCAAGCGGTCATTGCCTTTGACCTGAAAGGCAATATTCTCGATGCCAATGACAACTTTCTGAATGCGCTCGGTTATACGCTCAATGAAATTCAAGGACGGCATCACAGTATGTTTGTTGAGCCCGAATACCGTAACAGCAGCGAGTATCATAATTTCTGGCGGATGCTGGGGCAGGGTGAGTTTCAGGCAGGTCAATACAAACGATTAGGAAAAAACAACAAGGAAGTCTGGATTGAAGCCACTTATAACCCGATTTACGATCAAAGCGGGCGGCTGGTAAAAGTGGTCAAATATGCCAGTGACATCAATCACCAGATCGCGCTTTTAAAAAATCTCAAGCAGCTTATTGATAATAATTTTTCAGAAATCGACCACGCTATTCACAAATCAGCGGATCAGGCCAGTGGAACCGTAAATGCAGTAGCAAACGCATCCGACAACATCCAGACGGTTGCCTCCAGTGCGGAAGAGCTGGCCGCTTCCATCCGTGAAATTGCCGACACCATGAGCCGCACCAATTCTGCAACCGATACCGCCTACCATCAGACAGAAGCTGCCGATATGGCAACGCAAAAACTCTCAGATGCAGCGCGCGCTATGGGCGGCATTATCGAACTTATCCAAAATATTGCCGGACAAATCAATCTGCTGGCGCTGAATGCCACCATCGAATCAGCCAGGGCTGGCGAAGCCGGACGTGGCTTTGCGGTTGTTGCCAGCGAAGTCAAAAACCTTGCTGCTCAAGCACGGGATGCCACCGACCGGATTGCCCGCGAAATTGAAGGTGTGCAGAATATTTCCGGTGAGGTTGTGCAAGCTTTGGGCATTATTGCTTCTTCCATCAATACAGTACGCGAATATGTGGCCGGTACTGCCAGCGCCGTAGAAGAACAAAGCTGCGTCACCGATGGCATTTCCTCCAGTATGCAGGCGGCTGTACAAGCTATCTCCACAATCCAGCATAACACCAGCGATATTTCCAGCAGTGTTTCACAAGTTGCGGAAGTGGTTGGAAAAACCAAGGATGCCGCAAGGGTTCTGGCGCGTTAAGTGCTGCCAGAGGGGTGTGCAATGTCCGTTTCCGGTTGTTCATGGCAGGGCGGTGGTTTGCTTCCCTTGCTGTGGCTTCAAGCGGGGCGTGCAGACATAAAAATCGCACCTACCGGTGCTGGCTTTGCACAGATAGGCGCATAACCGCGCGTGGCATTGTTTCCGTGTCGCCAGCATGGAATATTTTTGCTGTGGGCTTGCATAGCGCACTAACATTCCTGGCATTGCAAATGGAACTTCCTGCATTCCTAACCGTTTGCATGTTTACTGAATAATGCTCTCCCGTTAGATTAAGCCGCTGTCATGTGTTTATCATGGATAACCGTAAAGCGTGTTTAATCCCGCACCGTGTCCTGCGGCGGCTCTGCGAATGTCGAGAATTTGATGTCCAAAATTGTTTCACCCGCTCTAAAAGCTTCCCTATCAAAATTTGATGCCATTGCAATTATGGTTGGTTTGGTGGTGGGTATCGGCATTTTCCGCACACCTTCGCTGGTGGCAGCCAACGTTGATAGTGAGTTTGCCTTCATTGCTGCATGGGTTTTTGGCGGCTTTATCACGCTGATCGGCGCATTGTGCTATGCCGAACTCTCCGCAGCGCACCCTCATGCGGGAGGCGAATACCATTTTCTTTCCCGCGCTTACGGCAGGCCGGTCGCAATGCTGTTTGGTTGGGCGCGTGGCTCCGTGATCCAGACGGGTGCGATTGCCGGGGTGGCTTTCGTTCTGGGGGACTATGCAGTGCAGATTTTCCCGCTTGGCCCTTATGGCTCGGCACTTTATGCCGCTATAGCCATTATCATTTTCACGGGTATAAATGTTATCGGCACCGTTCAGGGTAAAACATTGCAAGTGGTGATGACCTGCATTGAGGTTGGTGCTGTCATTGCCCTGATTGCTTTCGGCCTGCTCGGTTCCAGCGCTGCGCCTGTTGCCGCAGCGACACTGGCGCCGCACGATGCAGCCCTTGGAATGGCAATGATCTTCGTGTTGCTTACCTATGGCGGCTGGAACGAAGCCGCTTATCTGACGGGCGAACTGGACAATGCGCCCCGCAATATTGCAAAGGTGCTGGTTATCGGCACCTTCATTATCGTGGCGCTGTATGTGCTTGCCAATCTTGCGCTGCTCTCCATTCTTGGCCTTGAGGGCTTGCGCAATTCCAGTGCTGTCGCCACGGATATGATGCGCGCTGTGGCAGGGCCATCGGGTGCAATGGTTGTAACGGTGGCCATCGTTGTTGCTGCGCTTTCCACACTGAATGCCACTATCTTCACCGGCGCGCGGGTTTATTATGTCATGGCGCGTGATCTTACTCTTCTGCCACGCGTTGGCGAATGGGATCAACGCGGTCAAACACCGGCGAATGGCCTCATTTTACAAGGATTAGTTGCTTTATTGCTGGTTGTTATCGGCGCCGCTACGCGCGATGGCTTCAAAGCAATGGTTGATTATACTGCGCCGGTCTTTTGGGGATTTTTGTTGCTGGTCGGCGTTGCTGTACTGGTCTTGCGCTGGCGCGAGCCCGATCGTATCCTGCCTTATAAAGTTCCGCTTTATCCCTTTACACCTATCCTGTTTTGCCTGACATGCGTTTATATTCTTCATGCCAGCATAGCTTATACGGGTGCCGCAGCCCTGATTGGCCTTGCCGTACTTGCTGCCGGTACGCCGCTGCTGCTGTTCCGCCGGAAACACGATGATGCTTCCACCGCGCATTCTTCCGCTTCAACCGTACCCTCCCCAATTGAATGACATTCCTTCCAGATTGGAGTACTCCCATGATTATGATCCGTGTTCTTGCTGCTGCCTGTGCCGTTTCAATTTTTTCCCTGAATAGCGCTCTTGCGAACAACCCCGCCTTCACGCCCCCCAACGAAACAGCCACAGGCCAATATGCACCCGTATCTGGCCAGGATGGCAAAGACGTGGTGTGGGTGCCAACCCCGCAGGCGCTTGTTGACCGGATGCTTGATATGGCTCAGGTGACAACGGACGATTATCTTGTTGATCTGGGTTCAGGGGATGGCCGCACGGTGATTACAGCCGCCAAGCGTGGCATCCGCGCTCACGGAATCGAGTACAATCCTGATCTTGTCAAACTCTCGCAAGAAGCCGCAAACAAGGAAGGCGTGGCAAAGAAAGCTACATTTGAACAAGGAGACATTTTTAAAATTGATTTTTCCAACGCCACTGTTGTGACATTGTTTCTCTTGCCATCCCTCAACGAGCGGTTACGCCCTACCTTGCTGAATATGAAACCCGGTACGCGCGTCGTTTCCAACAGTTTCGACATGCGCGACTGGGTGCCTGATGACAAGATCGAAGTGAGCGGCAATTGCACAAACTGGTGCAGGGCAATGCTATGGATTATTCCTGCAAAAGTTGAAGGCAACTGGAAAATGCCTGACGGCGAATTACAGCTTAGCCAGAAATACCAGATGCTTTCTGGCTCCTTCATTCAAAATGGAAAATCTTACACAATAGAAGATGCCAGAATGAATGGTGCTAAAATTGTTTTCACTGCAAATGGCCAAAACTATACCGGAGAAGTGGGGCAAGATGGCCGCTCTATGGGCGGTAAATCTTCCCAAGGTGCGGCATGGAGTGCAACCCGCACAGCCAAGTGACAGAACGATAGCATACTCTAGAATCGAATTCGTTTTTTACTGCGATCAGCATTTTCAAGAATAGTTTATTGCAGTAGAACCTATAGGAGCATGTATTGGAATAAGGCCAAGAATATCTTATATATTTTTTAGTTAATTTAACCCTTTTTCATAATATGTGAACAGATTATTAATTTATATATTTACAATTTGATAAAAATGGCATGTAATTAGTCTAAATGTGCCGTCAGGTGTAGAGTCTGAAAAGAGTTGTAAGGGGTTCATGATGACAGATCTTAATACGCCAACACCTCCGGTGGGTGGGGATGCAAGTGGAGGCTGGCAGTCGTTTTATGACAGTCGCGTGCAAATGCGCGACGCTGCCACAGATGAGGGATTAAAAGCCCACTTCGATGCAGAGCTTGAAGTTGCGCGCCAAACTATGGCTGCCATGGGTATTAATGTTCCTGGAGCAGGAGAGGATGCCGGAGGCGGCGGCGCAGTAGATCCTGTTCAGGATACTCGGATAACGCAACCGGGTGGAGAAGAAGAATTTCCGGGTTATTCCGATGATGGCTCAGCTGATGCACCCCCAGTAAGCGAGATTCCTAACAAGGATGGCGCAACAGGCGACGGCACTATTCCTGCTGAATTGCAGCAATTCAGCAATGAAATCAGGAATGCTTCGAAAATAACAGGGGTTCCTGTAGAATATATTTGTGCTCAGATTTGGGATGAGTCTAAAGGCAATCCACGTGCAGGAAGCACGAATGCGAATGGTGGCGGTGATATCGGATTAATGCAGGTCAATAGTACTAATACATTCCCGGGAGTCATTCAGCCTGCTTTCCCTGATCGCTTCTCTCCGGGCGCGGATTTATGGGATCCTGCAACCAATATTCTTGCTGGGGCAAGTTATATGGAATTGCAATATAGAGATTTTGGCGACTGGGGCCAATCCTTGCGTGCTTATAATTCCGGGCCCTTGAACGTGAATCCAAACGATCTGAGTGATATTTCCAAAACGGGCACGGGAACGGCAACTTACGTTGACAAGATTAATTACTATGTTGATCTTGCTAATTCCGGTAAGCCGCTTACGGATGGCTATCCAGGCGGAAATGGGAACTGGTAAAAGATTTTTACGAAAGCGCCGGAGCAAAACTTCGGCGCTTTTCATTTATCCCCAGGGTTTGGTGTTGTTTTGGTAGGTTTTGTGTGGTTTTGAGGTGTGTGGAACTGAGTGGTG
>JBMDXK010000021.1:0-34113 GCA_048594375.1 Methylopilaceae bacterium | reverse complement strand
ACAAACAGGAATAACTTTTTTAGAGCACTTTCAATAAGATTAAAACCAACTTTTTGCTATAAAACTGGCCACTGGCCACATCACACTTAACCAAAATCAAAAAAACTAATTTTTCTTTAGATTATACTTTGAGAATTCATCAATTGCCTCTGGGAGTATGACATCTCTTATTGCATGAATCAACTTATACTCACCAAAGATCCTGTTCCCACCTCCACGCTCCAAGTACTCAAAATCGATCAATACAAATACTTGGTTACGTTCATCATACATAATATTACCAAGATGAATGTCATTATGATAATAACCATGCTGATTAAGCCATTCCACAGCCTTGGATAAATCTGTAAGTTTTTTATGAATAGTTTCCAAACTTAGTATATTGGCTTGTAAAGCTTGCGCTATACGATCTTTATTATCCATTGAAAATCCATAAATACGCCTAGCCATATAAGTATCATGCCCATCTTTCTTGCCACGATAAATATCCACTGAAAAATAAGGCGATATTTCTGGGGAATGATTGATCAATACTGCAAGCTTATTTCCCATCTGATTTTGCTCAGATGTTCTTTTTACTTTGGATAATGCTCCACCCGTTATAATTCTTGTGAGATAAGGGGAACCCGCATTCTTTCTAGAAAATAATTTTCCATCCGAAGTTTTAGCAATAAGTTCGTTAGTTAATTGATCTTTTTCACTTTTAATTTGCAAGGGGTATGACTCCCCTACAGGATACCCCGCCACCGTATATTGTTTCATGTCAGATTGTATATTTTTACGAATCTCACTAAATTTTGAAGATTTTATTTTATCAAGATGATGATTAAAATCACCCGAACTGTAATTATCAGATTCTTTTCTAATATGAAATAATGAACGAATATAAAAAAACATAAAAATCAACCCAATACTTTATACATATCCTTTTTAGCATTTAATATACATTATTTCAATAAACATTCACCTTGCGAAATCTGTTCCAGAACATCACGGGCAGGCCGGAAAGAAACATTTCAAGATAGCGTGGATCCTGATAATTGCCGTTGAGTGACAAGCGCGGCAAGGCAGTGGGATGGTTGAGATTTTCAGAAAAAAGGTGTCCGGGGCGCGTTGTCCATGCCGCCGCAAAACCAACCTCTTTGGCCAGGGCAAATTCCCGTCGATGCGCGGAGGTGCAATCTCCGACCGGATACGCCAGATGCCGCGGAAAAACGCCGAGTTCATTTTTAATGTGGTTTGCGGAGTGTTCCAGCTCTTCCCGCGCTATACTTTCAGGCCATTTTGCCAGCATATAATGGTTGACCGTATGTGCGCCGATGGTGACCAGAGGATCGCGCGCCACATCCCGCAATTCATCCCATGTCATGCACAGTTCTTTTGCAAAATTGGGAAGTGTAATGTTATTTTTGCGGGCAAGCTGCGCAATGGCGGCGCGCATGAAGGGTTCATCCAGCGTGCGCAGTCTCCAGTAGAGCCTTTTCCATGCCTGTTTTTTGAGGGCATGGGTATGCAGCGGCAGAATCTGACGTTGCCCATTAAAAGTAACCGTAATCTCTTCGGCATGGCGCAGAATATATTCAAGCTGCAACCACCATAATTCCCCCGTACCTTCGGCAAAAGAGCTGGTTACAAACAAGGTGGAAGGCACATTGTATTTGGCAAGTATTGGCAAGGCGTAGTCACGCACACTGCGATAACCATCGTCAAAGGTCAGCGCCACAAATTTCTTTGCTTGAGGATCAGCAAGCCGAATCAGAGCTTCATCAAGGCTGACACAGTCAAAACCGTGTTGGTGAATGATCTGGATAGATTTTTCCAAAAATTCGGGCGTAATATCAAGTAGATAATTAGGGTCAAATTCTCTTTTTGGATGTGCATTAAGGCTGTGCAAAGTAAAAACAACGCCGGAGCCCTGTGTCCAGCAGCCCATAAGACGATGCAACCGGCTCACATAAGCGGCATTTAAAAGCGATTGAAAAACAAGGGTTTGGCGATCGACCATCTCTTGGCTTGTTTCTCCACGTTAGACGAAAGTTGACAATCTTTCGCTTTCTTGTTGATTCGATTTATATAGTATGAGCATAAACTGTTTTAAAGAAATCTATTATATTCTTTTCAAAAAAACACAGTCGGCGTAAACATGTTACAAATAAATGTATCCACATCTGATACTATTAACAACAATACAATACCGATTTGTGTAGAATTTTATCAATCTTGTGCAGAAATAAGCCTTTTAAAGGAAATGTGGCAAAGAATAGAGGCCGAGGGTATGGCCTCGCCCTATCAAAAATATGTCTGGTGTATGCAGTGGTACAATGAAGTATCGCCTCACCAACAGGAAAAACCTTTTGTTATGGCCATTAGAAACAGCGCAAAGGATGTGATTGCGTTATTTCCGCTGGCTTTGCGCAGATGCCAGAACCATACAGTTGCCTATTTTATTGGTAAATCGCACAGCAATTTTAATATGGGTGTTTTTTCACAGGAAGGTTTGGCGCTGTTTGCCAATCCTGAAACTGCGCGCGCAATGTTCAGCGCAAGTGCAGCAAGAGCCGGAATTGACGCTTTTCTTTTTGCCAATCAACCTTTGAGCTGGAACAATCGCCCAAATCCGCTTGTTGCGCTCGGTGGTCATCAAAGCCCAAGTTCGGCCTACAGCGCCCATTTGCCGGAAACAGGTGCGCTTTTTTTTGAGCAGCAATTTGCTTCACGCTCCAGCCGGAAACGGTTTCGCTATAAAGAGCGCCAACTGATCGAAACGGGAAAATATTGTTTTGCAAAAGCGGAAACGCTTGCAGAGAAGGATCTTTTTTTTCAGGCATTTCTTCAGCATAAGCTGAGTTGGTTCAAGGCAAAAGGAATTGAAAACCCTTTTGCAGAACCCGGCGTCCAGCGTTTTTTCGAGGAGTTGTTAAAATCCGCTGATTCCTGCGTGGAGTTTTATGCTTTGCGCAATGATACGCATATTGCAGCCCTGTTTTGCACCATTGTGCATGATGGCCGTATGTCGGGGCTGTTTACGTCCATTGACAATGAGCATGGTGCGCGCCGCTATAGCCCTGGGGAAGTTTTGCTGTTTTATATTATGAGATCCTGCTGTGACCGTGGCCTCAGGATGTTTGATCTGGGCATCGGCGAAGCTTTTTACAAGGAAAGCTGCTGCCCCATAGAAGAAAAATTGCATGATTACGCCCTGCCCTTTGGTTTTAAAGGACAGTGCATTGCGCAGCTCTGGACACACAAACAGCGGCTGAAAGGCTGGGTCAAAAAGAACGCACTTTTGTTCGGCGTTGCCCAGCGGAGCATGGCCGCATTGAATAGTTTTAGAAAAAAACAGCCATGAAACCGGAACGGAGCATACATGCAGTATGTGAGTACCGGAGCGCAGAAAAATCAGTGCTTAACGCCCATCATTCCAATCCAGCCCCATGAATGCGCTGTGATGCGGTGGAAAGTGCTGGTTTTTAAAGCACCGGAACGGAGCATACATACAGTATGTGAGTACCGGAGCGCAGAAAAATCAGTGCTTAACGCCCATCACAGTAGCATTCATCCTCGTTCAGTGAGTGTGGCCGGCAACCGCGACATAGCAGAGACCGCTGGGGATTCCGCAAGCAAAACCACAACATCATTCAGACCGTTGTTTTGCAGCAAGGTGTGGGCGGTATGCGTATCAGTGTCATCTTTTTGGCCATGCGAGACGAGAATTGCGGCGGCGCAGCGGGGAGCCATAAAGCGGATGGCCTGTTCATGGAGACATGACTCACCGGCAACGACAATAAAGTCATAGGTAAAGCCCAAGGCGCCAAACATCACTTCCATGCCGGATTGTTTTTTGGTGTTTTCAAGGGAAATTTTGCCTTGCGGGATAATGTGCGCTGGCGATGCCTTATCTTGATGGATGGCGTCGGAAAAGCTTATTTTATCCGCAATCAGATCGGAAAAGCCAACAGCATCTTGCTGAGGCAACGCTGCGGCAACATCCAGACTGCGGGAGCCGGTATCAAGAAGGACTGTTTTGCGGTCAGCCTGTGCCAAAGCGCGGCTGAGTTTGAGAGCAACATGCCCGGCGTCAATACTGTCATTGGCACCAACCACGAGAATGGAGAGTGCTTCCATGCCCCGCGGCATGGCGGCAAGCCGTCCAGCCAAGGCTTCCACAAGAGTGGCATCGGCCGCTTCAATGGAAGGGGTCTGAGACATGGCAGGTCTTTCAGGGATTGCGGGAATGGCGGTTGAAAGCGCGGCTGAAGAAGGCGCAGTGTAGCTTTGTTCTGCAAGGCGCTCCATCAAATCATGTTTAACTTTTTCAAAGGCTTTGAGCGAATCGTCATCCAGAGCGGCGGGCTCTTCTGCCACAACGGCAGGAGGTGCCGCATCCGTCACAGGAGCGGATTGCGCTTCAGGCAGTGTTTCTTCCAGAAGCGGCGCCTCTTCCACAGGAGTGTCGGCCTGCGCGGTAACAGGTGTTGAAGGTGTTTTTTGAGTAATGCGGTTCAAGCGTTCCAGCATGGAAGTATCGTCAAATGGAACTTCCGGTTCTTCGGTTTTCTTAAGACGCAATTCATTCTGGACGTTTTTCACCAGAGACTGCGCGGCGCTTTGCGCACCATAAATTTTTTGCAGTGCGGAATCTTTGGTTTTGGCAGCAGCAGTTTTGGCAGCAACGGTTTTTTCAGGCAAAGGACTTGGATCTTTGTCATTTTCAAGAAAGCTGGTGGAAAGAACAGGCGCTACCCGCTGGGAAGGCTCGGCTTTGGCGCCGGGCTCTTCTGCCGGACGTGCAGCGCGAGGCATAAGGCGCTCAGGCATCTTTGGCAGAGGTTGCGGCAAGGTCAAGGGTTCCACGTCCTGCTCTTGGTGCAAAGTGTGCTCTGGCTTTTGTGCTTGCTCTGGTTCGGCGGCATTGTCTGCAACGGGAGCAGATTGTGCGGCTTTGCTTGTATCTGCGGCAGGTGCCTCCATGCGCGATTCGGCCTCTAACCGCTCGTAAGCTTCCGCTTCAAAACGTGCGAGGGCAGAATTATCCACCCGCTCCGCCCGGTAGGACGAACGCTGACCCGCAGGTGCAGCCGGGGCAATACGGGCAGCAGAGCCAGCACCACTGCGCGAAGAGCCGGAATCATAGCCTTCATCATCGGGAGAATAAGGGCGTGGCGGCACAGGTGTATAAGGACGCGGCGCCATCAACTCTGCGGCAACAACCAACGCGATTGCCAGTGTTAATGTGCCAAGGAAAGCCAGAATGACAATCGGCAGAGGCTTGGGGAAGTAAGGTGTGTTGGATTCGCTGGCGCGGGAAATAATCCGCGCATCGGCTTGCGCCGCTTCCGGACGCTCACGGGAGGAGGCTTCACGGAATCGGGTCAGGAACTGCTCCAGAAGATCGCGCTGGGCTTTTGCTTCGCGTTCCAGAGCGCGCAACTGCACATCCTGTTCATTGGCAACAGAAGCTATTTTTTTCTGGGCATCAATGGATTGTTGCAAGCTATCCACGCGGCTTGTGGCTACTTTTACTTCATTTTCAATCCCGCGCGCAATGATTTGAGCTTCTTGCTGTACTTGTTCATCCAGATTGGCGAGCTGTGCGGTGAGTTCTTTCATGCGGGGGTGTGCTGGCAGAAGAGTACGCCCTTCGCGGGCAATGGTGGCGCGCAGCATAACCCGTTGTTCCGCAAGACGGCGGATCAGTTCGGAATTGGCAACATCCAGTGATTCGTATGCGCCGCGTCCTTTAATCAAATCGCGGATAAGCTGCCGTTTGGCCTGTGCTTCGGCCAAAGCGCCGCGCGATTCGGTCAACTGCGTATTGAGTTCCCCCAATTGCTGGGTTGCTATGGTTGCATTGTTAGCGCCTAAAAACAGGTTGGATTGTGCGCGGAAAGTTTCAACTTTGCCTTCTGCGTCGGCGACTTTTTTGCGTAATTCTTCAATTTCACGTCCCAGCCATACGGTGGCATCGCGGGTGACATCCTGTTTGTTCCCCTGTTGCAGACGCAGATATTCTTCAGCAACCAGATTGGCAATTTGCGCAGCGGTTGCGGGATTGCTGGACGAAAACTGGATGGCAATAACCCGTGATCGCATCACGGGATAGACGGTTAGCCCATCATAATAAGTGCCGACAACCCGCTCTTCGGCACTCATGCGGCGGGGATCGCGCACCAGACCAAACACGGTCATAAACCATTTTGGAACAGAAAGACCGCCCGACAGCGGATCAAATGACGGGTTATCCATCAGTTTTGCTTTTTCAACCACCGCATTGGCCACACTGCGGGAAAGCACCAGTTGCACCTGGCTTTGAATGGCTTGTTCGTCAATCACTTCACGTTGTTGACGCTCCACGCCGGTGGGGCGTGTGTAAACATTTTCGCCCACTTCAATCAGGATTCGCGCTTCCGAGCGGTAATAAGGCGTCATGCGCCCCACGAGAAACAAGGTTGCCACCGCAAGAAACAGCGCTGGAATAATGATTTTAAACCGGCTTCGCCACAAAGCACCCGCAAGACTGCGCAGGTCAATCTCGTCAGGATGCCGGTTTCCAGCAGATTCGTAGTGGGTGTTTCCAGTGCGCATTGCCGCCTCTTTTACTCATAGAACACAGTCAATATGGACAGCACTTGGTTTAAATCGCGTTAACCCTACTAAAAAGTTACATCCTGAAATGATTTTTTAACTAAAAACCCGTTATCTGGTTATATGACAAGCTTTTAAAAGGCTTTTCCTAGCGTATTTCTATCTGGAGTATGAGCGATGACTTGCAAACAACATCGAGCAGCCCAGAATTTATTAACAAAAAGTAATCTTTACATCTTGTTAAGATATTCTCAGAGTGATGATGTCCATGAAACACAGTAAGCGTGTCACGTTCAGCGGTATTGCCCTAGCACTCGCACTCGTCACCACGGGCTGTGCGAGCGTTTCCGCACCGCCTCACCCGTTGTTTAATACAGCACAGGAATCGGCCTATACGCTGGATAGTGGCGACAGGCTGCGCATTGTTGTTTTTGGACAAAACAATCTTTCCGGTAATTATACCGTGGATCCATCGGGTATTATTACCCTGCCTCTCATTGGCGGCGTGGAAGTGAAAGACAAAACAACGTTCGATATTCAAAAGGATATTGAGGCACGTCTGCGCAACGGTTATCTCCGTGAGCCCAATGTTTCGGTGGAAATTGAAACCTACCGGCCGTTCTTTATTCTGGGCGAAGTGCAAACCGCAGGTCAATATCCTTATGTGGCGGGCATGACAGCCGAAAACGCTGTAGCAATTGCCAACGGATTTTCTCCGCGTGCGGTGGAAAAATCGGTGATAATTGCGCGCAAGATCAATGGCCGTGAAGTGAGGGCAACGGTGCCGGTAACCACGCCAATCAAGCCGGGTGATGTCATCACCATCAAGGAACGCTGGTTTTAAGAAGCATGAAAGCAGACCTTCTGGTCTGCTTTTTTATTGCTTATTCAGGGTTTTACCCGTAAAGACTTTTTTAACCATACACGCTGCCTGAAAAGAGCGGATGCGGTAGAATAGTCATTTTATCGGGTACCATCGGCTCTATAAGTAATACGGAATACCTTTATGCCCCTTAATCAACCAAAGGATACCGCCCGAAAGCTTAAAATCATGCATGTGGTACGCGCTCCGGCAGGAGGTGTATTGCGGCATATTAATGATCTGGCGCGCATTCAGGTAGCGATGGGGCATGAGGTGGGGCTGATTTGCGACACGGTTGCCAATGGATCCTTGGAAGAAGAGCGCATCCGACAACTGGAATCCATTTTGCCCTTGAGCATCCGGCGTATTGTTATCCGGCGCGGGCTTGGCATTGGCGATCTGCAAGCCCTGTGGCAAGTGCGGCGTATTTTGAACAAGGTGCAACCTGATGTGGTGCATGGCCATGCGGCCAAAGGGGGGGCTTTTGCGCGTCTTGCGGGGTCGAGCGTGAAAAGCCATCCGGTGCGTATATATTCGCCTCATGGCGGCAGTCTGCATTTCAGCAAAAACACCGTGTCAGGCAAGATGTATCTTGGTCTTGAAAAGTACCTTGAGCATTTCACAGATTCGTTTATCTGGGTCTCGCGTTATGAGCAAGAAGCGTACCGCCGGAAAATCGGTATTCCAAAAGCGGCCTCTGCATTGATTTACAATGGCCTTGGCGAAGAGGATTTTGTGCCGGTTGCGCCTGTACCCCATGCCACAGATATTCTGTTTGTGGGGCATATGCGCACCCTCAAAGGCGTGGATATTTTGTTGAACGCGCTGGATTTGCTGCACCGTGAAGGCCGCAGGGTAACAGCCACCTTGGTGGGCAACGGTGAAGACCGCGCAAAATTTGAAGCCCAGACGCGTGCATTACATCTTGAAAAACATGTGGTGTTTCACGATGCGCGCCCTGTGCGGCAAGCTTTTTCACAAGGGCGGATCATGGTAATCCCGTCGCGGGCGGAGTCCTTTCCGTATATTGTGCTGGAAACGCTGGCGGCACAGGTTCCACTGATTGCCAGTGCAGTGGGCGGTATTCCTGAAATTCTGGGCAACGGCGCCCCGGAGCTGGTAACGCCAAATTCCCCGCTTGCCCTTGCAAATGCTCTGCGTCACGCACTGGATAATCCGGATGCAGTGCAAAAGCAGGCAGAGATGCAACACTCGCGTTTAAAAAATCTTTTTTCTCAAAAGGTTATGGGCGAAGCAGTTACAAATCTGTATGAAACCTGCATCAGCATTCGGGATAGGGTCTGAAATAACGTCACAGCGCCAGCAGCATAATGGTGTTTTGTGCGTGTTCGGTACTTTGGCAATTTCAGTAAAAGCAATTACGGCTTAGCGTTTGATAATTGTTTAAAAACAAGAACTTAAGGTAGTTTCATATCACATTGTTATTTGAAACCACTCTATGTTTTATTTAGCCTTCCCGAAAAGTATGGTAGATTGTTTTGCACGATTGCGGGGCTTGAAACAGCATCCGGCGCGGCGCAAGACTGTATGGGGCAGTGTACAGTTCTGCCCATTGGAGAAGAAGAAAACATGTTTGGCCTGACCCCAAGGGATCTGTTGCGCACAAAACCCGCTCACAATGCTGAACCGGCCGCACAGGCTGCATCGGCGTCTGAATCAGCAAAAAATCTGGGCGCTTTGGCGCGTATGGTCGCGAATGAGCGCTTGCCTCCTGCTTATTCACCTATTGTGCTGGTTGGCCTTACCCGTCTGATTGAATTTACGCTTTTGCTCCTGACGGGATTTGTCTCGCATGTGATTATTTCGTATGGCTCACCGGAGCCGTGGGCCATGGTGGACTATATCATATTGCCAGGCCTGACCGCGCTGGCCATTTTTGCTTTTGATTGCGCGGGGCTTTACCGCGTGACCATGTTCCGCAACCGTTTTCAGCAGATTTTGCGCATTCCGGCCATCTGGGTCGGGTTGTTTATTGTGATGCTTGGCACAGGGGCATTGTTTGGTTATGGCGGCACAGGCTGGAAGCAGTGGCATGGGCTGTGGTGCGTCAACGGTTTGTTGATGCTGGCCTTTTTCCGTTCTGTATTGTTTATTCTGGTGCGGAAGTGGACACAAAACGGTCGCCTGATCCGCCGCAGCGTCATTGTGGGCGGTGGTGAGGCCGGTGAAAGCCTGATCCGTGAAATTGAAAAAGATCCCCATACCGATGTGGTAATTTCCGGCGTGTTCGATGACCGCACCGATGAACGCTCCCCGAACATGGTGGCAGGTTACCCCAAACTGGGTACGGTGGACACTCTGGTGGAATTTGCGCGCAGCACGCGGCTTGATCTGATTATCTTTACCTTGCCGATTACCGCTGAAAGCCGCATTTTGCAAATGTTGCAAAAGCTTTCTGTACTGCCGGTCGATATTCGGCTTTCTGCCCATACCAACCGGCTTAAATTCCGTCCCCGTTCTTATTCTTATATTGGTTCGGTGCCGGTGCTGGATGTGTTTGATAAACCGATTGCCGATTGGGATGTGGTGGTCAAATGGCTGTTTGACCGGATTGTCGGCTCGCTGTTGCTGCTGGTGCTGCTGCCGGTCATGCTTGTAACGGCCATTGCCATCAAGCTGGATTCCAAAGGGCCTGTGTTTTTCAAACAGCGCCGCTACGGCTTTAATAACGAGCTGATTGAAGTGTTCAAGTTCCGCTCCATGTACACCGAACAATGCGATCCGACCGCCTCGAAGCTGGCCACCAAGGATGATCCCCGCATTACCCGTGTGGGCAAATTTATCCGCAAAACCAGTCTTGATGAATTGCCGCAACTGCTGAACGTGGTGCTGTTTGGCAATCTGTCACTGGTTGGTCCTCGTCCCCATGCCGTCCATGCCAAAGCCGCGAACCAGCTGTATGGTGAAGTGGTGGATGGGTATTTTTCCCGTCACCGTGTGAAGCCGGGTATTACCGGCTGGGCGCAAATCAACGGCTGGCGCGGGGAAACCGATACGGAAGAAAAAATCCAGCATCGCGTGGAGCATGATCTGTATTACATTGAAAACTGGTCTGTGGCGTTTGATCTGCTTATTCTGGCACGCACTCCTTTTGCATTGCTGAAAACGGAGAACGCTTATTGACCTCCAACACACCGGCTTATGAGCATTATCAACCGTCACGCTTGAGTGTGCGTGCCAGCACACTCCAGAACGGATTGTTGTGGCTGCTGGTGTTTTCCGGTTTTTTTGTGCTGTTTGAACCGGCGCCGTATGATCTTTTGGCAATTGCGGCCTGTGGCTTTTTCCTGATGACCGGATTGCGCTGGAACAAGGCGCTCAATCCGCTGTTTTTTTTGTTGTTTTTGTATCATTTGGGCGCCGCCATCTGCCTGATGGGTTTTTTAGAAAACGAGCGCGATACGGTTCAATGGACAATTGTGGGTATTTTTCTGGCCATCACCGGCATTTTTATTGCCATGGCGGTGAGCGAACAGCCGCTTAAACGCGCAACTGTTGTGTGTAACGCATGGGTGTGGGGTGCTTTTATTGCCAGCACCATTGGGGTTCTGGCCTATTTTGGCATTATGCCTTCTGCGGATACATTTCTGATTTACGGCAACCGCGTGAAGGCCACCTTCAAGGATGCCAACGTGTTCGGGCCTTTCCTTGTGGTTCCTGCAACCTATCTTATCCAGAAAATCTATGACCGTGGTATGAAAGCCCTGCCCACCACTTTGCCGCTGCTGGGCATGATTGTGCTGGCAATTGTGCTGACTTTTTCCCGTGGTGCGTGGGGTGCTTTGGCAGCCACGGTCATGCTGATGACCCTGTTGACGTTTTTAACATCACCCTCCCCGCGCGAACGCACCCGCATCATTATTTTATCCATTCTGGGTATTGTGACGGTTATCGCCCTGGTGGGCGTCCTGTTATCCCTTGAGTCGGTGGGAGAAACCCTGCGCGCCCGCGCAGCGCTGGATCAGGAATACGATGTGGGCGCGGTTGGCCGTTTTGGGCGGCATGTTTTAGGCTTTCAACTGGCAATGGAACATCCGCTCGGCATCGGTATGTTGCAGTTTGCCAATTATTACGGCGAAGATCCGCACAACACTTATCTGAATGCGTTTTTGTCTTATACATGGCTGGGCGGTTTTGCCTTTATTGCCCTCACAGTCCTGACCCTGATTATCAGCTTTAAAACCGTGTTCATGCGCACACCGTGGCAGAAGATTCACATCTGCTCCGTCTCTGCCTTCACCGTCATGATGATTGAAGCGTGGATTATTGATGTGGATCACTGGCGGCACATGTACCTGATCCTTGGCCTGTGCTGGGGTCTGGCCGCTGCATCCCTGCAATGGCAGAAAGAATCCTATCGGCCATTATAAGCGCAAGAAAACCACGATCAGAAATACTTGCCAACTCATATAAAATTTTGTATAGATAAGATATGGTAGTTCCTAAACCGATTGAATTTTGTGGCAGTTCACTTGATGATCTTCGGGAATTTCCGTTGATCGCAAGACGTGAGGCAGGGCACCAACTCGATCAGGTGCAACATGGTTACGAACCGGATAACTGGAAACCCATGAATACTGTGGGACAAGGTGTGAAAGAAATCCGGATTTATGATGCCAGCGGGGCATTCAGAGTTATCTATGTTGCCAAGTTTTCTGAGGCTGTATATGTGCTGCACTGTTTTCAGAAGAAAACACAAAAAACCAGTAAAGTAGATTTGGATTTAGCAATCAGGCGGTACCGCAACTTGATAAAGGAGCTAGGTAAATGAGCAATCAAAGATTTTCCAATATCTGGGATGCCATCGAAGACACTCCAACAGAAGCCGAAAACATGAAACTGCGCTCTGTTCTGCTGACAGCGCTAAAAAACCATATCAGCCGTACAGAAATCACGCAGGCACAGGCCGCTAAGTTATTCGGGGTTACTCAGCCGCGTATTTCTGATTTGATGCGTGGCAAGATTAATCTTTTTGGCCTTGATGCGTTAGTAAATATGGCAACAGCTGCTGGTCTTCATATTGAACTGCGCATCCATGAAGCCGCCTGATACAGCCAAGTTCCTATAAGAGGAACGGGAATATCTTGCACTCACGGTAGCATCACATTTATTACAAAGCGTTGTAAGGCGATGCGTTTGCAACAGCTTACCTTCTGGCAAACAGCCGCCATCCGGCCGTCAGCAGCAGCAGATAGACTGCTCCTGCCACTCCACCCTGCACACCCAGAGAGATCAGCAAAGGATGCTGAGGAATAAGCCCTTGCAGCGGCAGAACAATGGGCTGCATCATTTCCATGGTCAGCGCCATGAAAACACCCCCCAACACAATAATGCTGCAGCGTTTCCAAAGCAGTGCATCAGGGCTGAAATCACCGCGGCGGTAGAGCAAGTAAGCCAGAATAAGAATATTGACCCATGCGCCAATGGATGTTGCCAGCGCCAAACCCGCGTGCGCTAAAGGCTCCACCAGCACCAGCTTCAAAACCACATTGATAATCATGGCAATCGCCAGCGCCTTTACCGGCGTTGCAGTATCGCCTTTGGAATGGAATCCCGGCGTAAACACCCGCAGCAGCACCGCCGCAATCAGCCCGATGGCATAAGCTTCCAGCGCCTGTGCCGATCCGATAACCGCAACCGTATCAAATGCACCGCGCCGGAACAGCACTTCCATAATGGCTTGGGAAGCCAGCAAAAAAGCCACCACACACGGCACCGTCAACAGCAATGTTCCTTCAAGGGCGCGGTTGAGCTTATCCCGCGCGCCCTGTTGATCCCCTGCGGCGAACCGCGCTGCCAGTGACGGCAGCAACACGGTGCCAATGGCAATGCCAAAAATTGCCAGCGGCAATTGGTATAACCGCTCCGCATAATAAAGATAGGAAACAGAGCCAGCCGTCAGAAACGAAGCAATGATCGTGTCGGCAAACATGGCAATCTGCATTCCGGCAGCACCGAGCGTTGCGGGAAAAAATGCCTTCATAAACGCTTTCACGTCGGCCGTATAGCGCGGCCAAACCGGCTTGAGACGGTTACCCGAACGCAGCAAAGCCACCCATACCCACACCAGCTGGGCAGCGCCCGATGCCACCACGCCCCATGCCAGTGCATGAGCCGCAGAGGGAAAATAAGAGCCGAAAAACAGTGCGGCAATCATGCAGACATTGAGCAGGATGGGTGCGGCAGCCACCGCTGCAAAACGCCGATGCGCATTCAGAATGCCGCCAATCAGTGTCAGCACTGCAATGAAACCCAAGTAGGGAAAGGTAATGCGTGTCAATTCAATGGTATGCGCAACCTGTTCGGGATCGCTGGCAAAGCCCGGTGCCAGCAATGCCACCAGCACAGGCGTAAAACCCAGCGCCAGCACAAGAATGATGCCTTGCACAACAAGCGTCAGAACAAAAATCATACCCGCAAAAGTGGCCGCGGCTTTTTGGCCTTCTGCCGTTAATGTTGCGGTGTAGCGGGGTAGAAAAGCTGCGTTGAAAGCCCCTTCCGCAAAGATGGTGCGAAAATGATTGGGGAGCCGAAACGCCACCATAAACGCATCCGCCAAGGGTCCTGCTCCCAGCACTGCCGCCATCATGACATCGCGGATAAATCCGAAAAGCCGTGATAGCAGTGTCAATCCACCAACCGATGCCACTTGGCGCCACATGCTGCACCCCACGCTTCAATTAACGACAATAAAATATATAAAAACAATAGGATAGACGAAAATATTAGCATCACTTCGCAACACGGAGGCATTTGAATCAACCTTTAAGCAACCCCGCGCAAGCGATTCAAAAGACTCGTATTTTCGCGCACAGCAAATACTATCCCCGATCTTTCATGACCCGTGCTTTTTCCCGATCCCAATCGCGTTTTTTTGCGGTTTCGCGTTTGTCGTGCAGTTTTTTGCCCTTGGCGAGCGAAAGCTCCAGCTTTGCCCGTCCGTGGCTGTCAAAATAGAGTTTGAGCGGCACCAGCGCCATGCCTTCGCGCTGTACGGCACCTATCAGCTTGTTGATCTGTCTGCGGTTGAGCAGCAGCTTGCGGGGACGGCGTGGCTCGTGGTTAAAGCGGTTGGCTTGCAGGTATTCGGGGATGTGGGAATTGTAAAGCCAGATTTCGCCATTGTATTCACCGGCGTAGGATTCGCCCAAGGTGACTTTGCTGGCACGCAGGGATTTCACTTCCGTACCCGTGAGCACAATACCCGCTTCAAAAACTTCCCGCACTTCATAATTGAAGCGTGCTTTGCGGTTATCGGCAATCACGCGCGGGGGGCGCTTTCCTGCGGGATGTTTTTTTTCTGCCATAAGATGTGACTCCAAACTTTAGAACGATACGCTTGAATATGCTGTGGTGAGGGGAATAACGCTTGTCCGTCCGGTAGGGTGCAATGCGGCACACGCAACGCATGTGATCAGCGCATTGCAGACAGATGCCGTTACTTCTTCACAAAGAAACATTTTACAGCAGTTCCGCATGTTCCATTGCCTGCCGCACAGCCTGTTGTGTGGCAGCAGAAATTTCCATAAGCGGCAAGCGCACATCGGCCTGTGCGCGTCCGAGCAAGGAAAGCGCATATTTTGCCGGAGCCGGATTGCTTTCCAGGAAAAGCGCGGTGTGCAGCGGCATCAGTTTATCCTGAATACGCAGCGCATCCCCATAACGCCCTTCCAGACAGGCGTTCTGGAAATCGGCACACAGACGCGGCGCCACGTTAGAAGCAACAGAAATGCAGCCATGTCCTCCATGTGCCATAAAACCGAGGGCGGTTGCATCTTCGCCGGAAAGCTGGATGAAATCTGCCCCCATGGCCTGACGTTGCAAGCTGGGGCGCGCCAGATTGGCGGTAGCGTCTTTCACGCCGACAATGTTTGGCAGTTCAAACAGCCGCGCCATTGTCTCGACGCTCATATCAATGACGCTGCGGCCGGGGATGTTATAAATAAAAATCGGAATGCCGATGGCATCATTGATGGCTTTATAGTGCGCATAAAGCCCCGATTGGCCGGGTTTATTATAATAAGGTGTCACCACCAGTACAGCATCGGCACCGGCTTCTTCGGCGTGCTGGGCAAGCTCGACAGCTTCACGGGTGGAGTTGGAACCTGCACCGGCAATAACGGGTACGCGGCCGGCGGCTTCTTTGACACACCATTCCACCACGGCTTTGTGTTCTGCGTGGGAAAGTGTTGGGCTTTCGCCGGTTGTTCCCACAGGCACAAGACCGTGTGTGCCTTCTGCGATTTGCCAGTTGACCAGCGCGCGAAAGGCGCTTTCATCAACAGCGCCGTGAGCAAAGGGGGTAACTAATGCTGTAAAAGAGCCTCTGAAAGGCAATACACGCGACATGGAATCCTCATCGAACAAACGTGTTCATGCATATCTTTTACTCCGCGCAATGCTTAAGGGGAAGCCCGAAGGATAAAAACTTATCCATAATGTGCATGTTTTTATACAAAGTTAGCAATTCGTAAATGCCTTTCGGCCAAATTAGGGCTCGTGCGTTTATTTGGAAATTTTTCGTTTGAGTCGTACAGTAAGGATTGCTTCGCAATCGTGAATGAGACTGCAAAAGAAGAATGTGTCTGGAATACAAGAAATAAGTACCAAAGGGAGTGTGCTGTATGCTCAAGCATATGATGGCAGGTTTGGCGTGTTCAACCCTATTGAGCAGTGCCGTCTGGGCAAGTGTACCGCTGCCCGAACCGCGTCCGGGCTCTGCTTTGTCTTATGCCAGTACAACACCTGCACCGATACCGGGCTTGCCTGTACAGAGAAGTCCAGCCGCAAGCGCCCCCTTGCATACAGCTGCGATTGGCGGTCTGGCGGGAAGTGCGCGCAATATTCGGCAAGATGCGCCGGTTGTGCGCTCTGCTCTGGCGGCATTGCGCAACGGCAGACTTTCCGAAGGCTTGGCGTTTCAACAGCAAGCCCGTGATCCGGCAACCCGCACGTTGATTGAATGGCTGGCAATCCGCCATGCGTCCCGCCAGATTGGGTCGGATCGGATTATTGCGTTCATGAGCCGCAATCCGCATTGGCCGGTAAGCACGCTGATTAACCGTCGGGCGGAGGAAGCGTTGTATCTTGAAAAAGCGGCACCGCAGACAGTGAATGCGTTTTTTGGTAACCGCCGCGCCACAACGCCCATGGGGCAGCTTGCACAGGCGCGCAGCGCCCATCGCGCACAAGCCGCAGCGCTTGTAAAAGACGCATGGATGCGGGGCGAATTTTCAGAGAGTGTGGAAATCCAGATTTTAAAAGAGTTTGGCGGTCTGATTACAGCGGACGATCATGTTCGCCGTACAGAATATATGTTGCTGAACGGCAAGAATACCAATGCGTTGCGTGCGGCAAAGCGTGCACCAGCGGCTTACCAGAGCGTTGTCAAAGCACGCATTGCGGTGGCGAACAAAGCGCCGAATGCAAAAGCGGCATTGAACGGCATGTCTTCTTCTGCACGCCGTTATACAGGTTATCACTTCGCGCATCTGGATTATCTGTTGCGCAACGACCAGATTCGTGAGGCCGCAGCCGTATTGCATAAGGTTCCGCGCGATGCCGCAGCCTTGGTGGATCCGGATGCGTGGTGGCAGAAACGCCGCTGGCTTGCCCGTGATCTTCTTGATATGAACGATGCCCGCACCGCCTATCAGGTGGCAAGCGAGCATGTGGGTGGCAGCGACACCACCCGCGCGGATGCCCATTTCCATGCCGGTTGGATAGCATTGCGCTTTTTGAACGATCCGCGCACAGCCATGCGCCATTTTGATGCTATTGCGCAGATTGGTTCCAGCCCCCTCACCCGCTCCCGTGCGCATTACTGGCAAGGCCGTGCGGCGGAAGCCGCCGGTGATCGCGGTGGCGCCGGCCGTTTCTTTTCCATGGCGGCCAACCACACCACAACTTATTATGGACAATTGGCGCGTGGCAAACTGGGCATGAAAGATTTGCCTTTGAAGACGCCACCGGCAGCCTCAAACGCAGTACGTTCGGCCTTTGCCTCCAACCCAGGTGTGCGCGGCATTGAACTGCTCTATGCAATCAATGAACCGGAACAGGCTATTGCCCTTTACAGTGATCTGGCCAGCAGCAGCAATGATCCGGCGTTTCTGGGTTTGCTTGCCAATCTTGCGCACCAGAACAAGGATACACGCGGCGAGTTGCTGGTGGGGCGTACCGCTATTCGGGATGGACATCCGCTGGATGTAGCCGCATGGCCGCTTTCGGGTATTCCGCCCTATCGTGCCGTTGGTCCTGCGATTGAAAAAGCCGTGGTTTATTCAATTGCGCGGCAGGAGAGCGCCTTTAATCATCGGGCGGTTTCTCATGCGGATGCCCGTGGTCTATTGCAGATGTTGCCCGCAACGGCGCGCAGAACCGCAAGCAATTACGGAATGGCCTTCAATGCGGCCTTGCTGACACAGGATGCGTCATATAACGCGGCTTTGGGTGCGGCGCATCTGGGTGAGCTGAGCGCGGAATACCGTGGTTCCTATATCATGACATTTGCGGCCTATAATGCGGGGCATTCCCGTGTGATGACCTGGGTGCAACGTTATGGCGATCCGCGCGACCCCCGTGTTGATCCGGTTGATTGGGTGGAGCGCATTCCTTTTCAGGAGACCCGCAATTATGTTCAGCGTGTCCTTGAAAATGTGCAGGTCTATCGCGCGCGTATGGCCGGAAATATCTCGCCACTGCATATCGAGCAAGATATGGTGCGCGGACGATAAAAAAAATATCGCCGCATAAAAAAGCGCCCTGTTAGGGCGCTTTTTGCATGAAAAGGGAGGAAAATCAGAACTGGCGTTCAATGCGGCCAAGCAACTGGAAAGTATCTTCTTTTGCTGCGCCGTTATAATCGGTGTTTTGATACGCAAGCTCCGCACCAATATCCAGATTGCTCACCGGCGACCAAATCACCGCACCGGAAAGGCGTAAGTCGGTATAATCAAGGAAACCGTTTGCCAGAGCGGCGTTTGGCACATCAATATCCTGATAGGCTGCGGCAAACACAGAACGGGTGGAAGGTGTCCAGTAATGCAGCAATTCACCCACTACGGAGAACCCTTGCGTGCGTACAATGTCATTTGCAGCGCTTAGGGAGGCATCAACTGTGCCAATGCCTGCAACATCGCTTAACCCCAGATAGCCAACGGCACCGGCAGCATAAGCGGCCTGAAGAGTGAGCGTGTCATTTTCCCCAAGCTGTGGCAGGTTGAATTGCACACCGGCTTGAACAGCAAAACCGTATGCGGTATCAACAGTGCCGAAACCAATGCCGGGGCGCAATTGATGCACCGCACCGGAAAGCTGCGCAGAACCCCAGCCCTGCTCTACTTTTAAGTTGGCAACAATATCCGGCATAGCTGTGCCGCCATAACCGGCAATATCCAGATCAACTTCACGGTAAGAGCGGTCTTCAGCGGCAATGGTAGCAGAAAAACCGTTGCCGAATGTTGCGGTGTAAGCGGCAAGCTGGGTTGTCTGGTCAGAGCCACCAATGAAGCTCAAAACGTTAGCGTTAGCATAAAAATCAAAGAAAGAAGTCGCAAGACCGGCTGTAAAGCCCGCAAACTGGATGAAAGCTTGCTCGGCAAAGAAAGAAGAGCCCTGATTACCGTTGAAGAAATCACCCGAAGAAGTGTTGGCAAATTCGCTGCGCAAGCGCACATAAGCACGCAGATCGCCGTATTCGGTCTGGGTGCGGGCATCAAAATTCAAATCGACACGGGAAGAAAAGAACACACCGTCATCAGCGCGGCTGGGTGGGTTTATGGCATTTATATCAGCGCGCACCAGACCGGAAAGCTGCAAACATGTTTTTGTTCCGGGAATGTAGAAGAAACCTTCCCCATAAGCATTGCACACTTTTACATATTCAACAGGTTCGGCCAAAGGCAGATCAGCGGCCTGAACCAGTGTTACGGGAACGATGGATGCTGCGGCACCCATAAGAGCTTGCTTCAAAAATTTCATCGGAATAATCCAGTTTAACGATCACACTGCCAGAAATAAACAAAATGCGTCTCATTTCACTATGATGAGAATGAAAGCAAAACACCCTATTCTTTCAGCGCTATCCAAAAATCACGCATTCCTCAAACCGAGGAGAACATGGTTAACATAACACCGAATAAGGTTAACAAAAGTTAAATTTAAAATAATAAACAGTAAAAACCGCGCATTAAAAACAGAAGTTGCAAATAAACAACAGCAACATTGAAATTATAATAATTATAAACTAGAAAACAAAACACACCGAAAATATAAAAACATAATCCAGCAATAAAAATGAAATAAAAAATCGAAAATTAAACCGAAAACAAAATATATTTATAGAGAGACAGTAATTATAATTATTATTCCTGATTTTAAAAAATGCTCAATGATGATTTTCTTATGCTGCATGATGGTATATAGCCAAGTTCAAGCCAACGGCTAGCGAAGCTAATCTCATCATCATTTCATTGGTTAAAACTCTGATATAAAACAGAAACTTATAGCCTAAATCACCACCGTCATCATTTACCACCTGAACCACCACCGTCATCCCGACGCAGGTCGGGATCCACGAAAAAGCTCCCGCAGTGCATCACCCAGCGCCAGTCATAAACTGCAGTTGTTTTAGGCAATAACAAGCAAAAACCCCGCCATTGCTGACGGGGTTTCTTTAAATCCGAATAACTTCAGATTAGAAGTTGCGCTGAACGCGGAGGATACCACCCCAACGGTCATCGTTACCTGTAAACGCAGCAGGTGTGTCTGTCAGGTTAGCGTAGAATACTTCGAGACCAACGTCGAGGCTCTGAACTGGAGACCATACGAGGTTACCAGCGGCAAATACCTGAGCGTAGTCACCAACGAGGCCAGCATTTTCTACGTCTGTGTAGATCGCTGTTACGCTAGAGCGCAATGTTGGTGTCCAGAAGTGCTGGAGACCTGCACCAACAGTGTAACCTGTGGATGTATCAATACCAGTACCTACGAACGCACCGTCGTTACGACCGAAGCCAACGAGACCAGATGTACGCCATGGAGCTGTAGAGTCGCCGAGGTAGTTGAGAGCACCGTCAGCATACACACCCTGTACCCAGAATGTATCGTTAGCGCCGAGAGCAGGAAGTTTAATGTTCAAGCCAGCTTGAACAGCAAAACCGTATTCGGTTTCTTCAACTGCACCTGCAGTACCACGCAGCTGGTGAGCCGCACCGGAAAGCTGGAATGAACCCCAACCTTGGTCAACGCGGAATGCTGCAACGATATCAGGCATTTCTGTACCGGCATAAGCACCGCCAACGATGGCAGCTTCACGGTAAGAACGGTCTTCAGCAGAAAGCGTGAAGGACATACCGGAACCGAAAGTTGCTGTATAAGCAGCCAACTGAACTGTCTGGTCAGAGAATACGCTGGAGAATGTTGTGTAGTTCAGCATATCAAAGAAGGACTGTGAAAGACCAACCGTGAAACCTGCGAACTGAACAAATGCTTTTTCAGCATAAGTTTCTGAACCTTGACCAGCAATGCTACCGGTTGGTTTGGAACTTTGATTAGTGTTTGTAAAGTCAGACTGCAGGCGGATGTAAGCGCGCAGTGTGCCGTATTCTGTCTGTGTGCGTGCGTCAAAGTTCAAACGAGCGCGAGTACGGAAGAAAACTTCGTCATCAGCGCGTGTTTGCTGAGCTTGTGTACGCAGGTCAGCCCGAACATAACCGGAGAGCTGCAAGCAGGTCTGTGTACCGGGAATGTAGAAATAACCGCGACCGAAAGTATCGCAAACTTTTACGTATTCAACTGGTTCTGCCAAAGGCAGGTCAGCTGCTTGTACACCGGAAACCGCCATCAAAGATGCTGCGGAACCAAGAAGAAGATTTTTCATCAACTTCATCACGTCCTCCAAAAAAACGAGACCCTGAGAAACCGCCGCGACCCAATTAAAACCGGAACGTCGCTTTCTCCCCAAAAAAATCAACCCAATGCTTATTAGCTGAGGGCTCTTACGAACAAGCATTGTGCTGCTTCGTTGATTGAACAATACCGAGGATTCTTTTCACCGCAACTAACAAACAACGCAAATTGAGCCTTTATGGACATATTCCGGTAAGCACGTTGCAGAATAGTCACACAATCGTCCCTCTCCGAATGCTCAATACACAGTATAAACCTTGAAAAAAGAGCAAAAAGGCTACGCTCTGTTAATGTTCGTTAAAATTGCTGCAATCTCCAGCACCTACAAACACTTTTTGTTAAGCATCCGGCGCATCACCCTTTTCGGTGAAATTACCGAACCGGAATCGAAAAAACAGTGTCAGGCTTTAACGCCACCTTGCAGCCCCACCGCATGGGCATAGGCGCCGTTTTTTGCCATCAAATCCGCATGGCTGCCCCATTCCGTCAGCTTGCCTTCTTCCACATAGCCGATGAAATCCGCATTTTTCACTGTAGAAAGCCTGTGGGCAATCATGATGGTGGTGCGTCCCTGCCGTTGCGCGGTGACTTTTTCCAGCACCCGCGCTTCTGTTTCGGCATCCAGCGCCGAAGTTGCCTCATCCAGCATGAGAATGGCAGAATCGCGCAGCACTGCGCGCGCAATCACAATCCGCTGCCGCTGACCGCCGGAAAGGCGGCTGCCCCGCGCCCCTACCCGGAATTTATAGCCTTCGGGCAGTGCGGCGATGAAATCCGCGGCCTGTGCAATGGCCGCCGCAGTTTCGATGGCTTCATCGCTAATGTTTTCAAGGCCATACGCAATATTTTCGCGGATAGAGGCATCGAACAGCAAGGCATCCTGCGCCACCAGCGCCAGATTCGCCCGCAGGCTTTCAAGCTGCACATGGGAAATATCTTGTCCGCCAAGGGTGACCTGCCCACTTTCCGGCTCATTCAACCGCGAAAGCAGATTGATAAGCGTGGTTTTGCCCGAACCCGATGCCCCCACAAATCCCACCAGACTTCCAGCGGGAATAGTGAACGACACGTTTTTTAACAGCGGCCGTTCTTTATCATAGGCAAAAGAAACATCCTCGAAAACAATATCCCCTGCCGGATTCGCCAGCGCGGCACTTTGTGGCCTGTTTACAATCTGCGGCTTTTCATCCAGCACCTGATAGATCCGGCCGATGGCCACCACGCAGGTTTGCAAGATGGAGTTCATTTGCAGCAGTCGGCGCAACGGATCGTAAAGCAGCATGAACGCGCCCACAAAGGCCATGAGTTGTCCGGGCTCCACATCGCCGCTGATGACACTTGTACCGCCCACATACAATACAGAAACAAGAGCAAACGCCACCACCACATCCAGAACAGGTGTCAACAAGGCTTGGGTCCGCGCCATTTTAAAGCGCACGCTGCGGCGGATGCGGATGGTTTTGCTCAGGCGTTTTTCTTCAACAGGCTCATTGCCTTCAGCTTTGATTCCACGAATAGCGTGGAAGCATTCTTCAAACGAACCGATCAGATCCCCGTTCAGCTCTTGCCCTTGCTTGGCAAGGCGGCGGATCTTGCGTGATGCATAGATAGAAGGAATGGCAATCAGCGGCCCGCCGATGAGCGTCAGAGCAAACCATTGTGGGCTGGCATAAAGCACGTAGCCGATAAGCCCGATCATGGAGACAAAATCCCGCACCGAAACCACCAGCAGATTGGTCATGCTCTGGAACAGCACATTCACATCTTCGGTGCCGCGCGCCACAATCTGACCCACCGGATGGCGGTGGAAAAACGAAAGATCAAGCCGCAGCACATGCGCTGCAAAATGGGTCTGGATGGCGGTTGTCATGCGGTTGGCAACCCGCGCCAGCATATATTGCTGCAGAAAAGAAGCGGCACCGCGCACCACGAAAATACCGAACACAACGGCAATCAGCCAGTGCAGCATTCCGGGTTCGCGCTTGACAAACACCTCGTTGACAAGGTTTTCAAACAGCCAGGGCAATGCGGTCACAGTACCCGCATAAAATACCATGCCCACCACAGCGCCAGCAAAATACCATTTGTTGGGATAGACATAGTCTTTAATAAAGCGCCGCAGCAATGCCATGCGGTGAGAGAAATTTTCGCTTTCTCCATGCGGAGCTGCAAGAATCAATGCTTTGTTTTTTTTACCCATATCCCGAACCTGCCATCGTGTGCGCGCATGTGCTGCACACACAAAGCACAAACAGACGCACACGTCATCTTTTTTTGACTACGCGCCTTGAATCAAAGCATTAACAACAGGAATCACTTTCTAAGAAAATGCAAATAACCCTTTCCATTTTATAGATAAATATTCTTACGCTGAGTGATTGACGGGCAACGCTGCCACATGTTGGCGTGGAAAGAATCGCCGCATGAGCAGATACACCGATGGCACCACAAACAGCGTGAGCAAGGTGCCAAAGGTCATGCCGCCCACAATCACCCAGCCGATCTGGCTGCGGCTTTCAGCACCTGCCCCTGTCGCCAAAGCCAGCGGCACCGCGCCCAGCACCATGGCGCCGGTGGTCATGAGAATGGGGCGCAAACGCTGCACCGCCGCATCCAGAATGGCCTCTTCCAGAGCTTCTCCCTGTTCAAATTTCTGGTTGGCAAATTCCACAATCAGAATACCGTGTTTGGTAATAAGCCCCACCAGCGTCACAAGGCCGATCTGCGAAAAGACGTTGAGGCTGCCCCCTGCCAGATACAACACTCCCAGCGCTCCGGTGATGGAGAGCGGTACAGTCAGCAAAATGACAAACGGATCGAGAAAACTTTCAAACTGCGCGGCCAGCACCAGATAAATAAAGGCCAAAGCAAGCAAGAAAACCAGCATAAGACTTTGGTTCGATTCGGAAAATTCGCGGCTCTGCCCACCGTAATCGGTCACGGCGCTGGCAGGCAGCACTTCATCCGCAAGGCTATCGACAATCTGGAGCGCATCACCCAGCGATACCCCTGGGGCGAGCGTTGCGGAAATGGTTGCGGCGCGCATTTGGTTGAAGCGGCGCAGATCGCGTGGAGCCACGCTTTCGCGCACGTTCAGAATATTGGAAAGCGACACCATTTCATCGTTGTTGCCACGCACATAGATGGAAGAAAGCGCTTCGGGCGATGCCCTGTCAGCACCGCTCAGCTGCACCAGCACGTCATATTGTTCGCCATCCCGTTCAAACCGGGTGACTTGCCGTCCACCCAGCAGGGTTTCAAGAGTGCGTCCCACAGTGGAAACATCGAGCCCCAGATCAGCCACCTTGTTCCGGTCAATGGAGACCTGAAATTCCGGCTTGTTCAGCACAAGATCGCTTTCAATGTTGAGAATGCCGTCAACGCCGCGCAGCCGCTCGATCAGACTGTCGGTCATATCCCGCAGTTCTTCATAGGTGCCGGATGTCTGCACAATAAAGTTTACGGGCTTTGAACCCAGTCCTCCACCGCGCCCGAAAGAAGGCGGGTTGGAAGCAAACACATTCATACCGGCAATTTTTGCAAATTTCTGTTGTATCTCTGCGGCCACATCCTGCTGCGAGCGTTCGCGTGTACTCCAATCCTCAAGACTGGCAAAGCCGATGAGATTGATGGTCTGCGGCACACCGGAAATCACCAGCCGTCCGGTCACTTCATCCACACCGCCAAGGCCATCTTCCACCATGCGCGCATAGCGGCTGGTATAGCCGATGGTTGCGCCTTCCGGCCCCGTACCGAACAGCCGCAATTGTGCGCGGTCTTCTGTAGGGGTGAGTTCGCTGGGCAACATGGTGAACAGCACTCCACCGGCAAAGGCAACCAGCAGAGCGGCGGATAAAATCAGCACCGGAATACGCATCACGCGCCGCAACAGATCGCCATAGCCGGTTGCCATGGCATTAAAGCCCCGCTCCAGCGCCATATAGATACGGCCATGATTATGCTGGTGTTTCAAAAGCTTGGAACACATCATCGGCGTAAGGGTCAGCGCCACCACACCGGAGACCAGCACCGCACCTGCCAATGCTAGCGCAAATTCAAGGAACAGCCGTCCTGTGCGGCCTTCCGCAAAGGCAATGGGTGCATAGACCGCCGCCAGCGTCAGCGTCATGGCAATCACGGCAAAGGCAATTTCGCGTGTGCCTTTCATGGCGGCTTCGCGGGCAGGCATACCTTTTTCCACATAGCGATGCACATTTTCCAGCACCACAATGGCGTCATCCACCACCAGACCAATTGCCAGCACCATGGCCAGCAGCGTGAGCGTGTTGATGGTAAAGCCGAACGCATACATCAGCGCAAAGGTGGTGATAAGCGAAACGGGGATGGTGATGATGGGAATGATGGAGGCGCGCACCGAGCGCAGAAAGAAGAAAATCACCAGCACCACAAAGATGATGGCTTCCACAATGGTGGCATACACCGCGGAAATCGAACGCTCGATGAAGATGGTGGTGTCGTTGGTAACGGCAATGGCCATATCGTCGTCAAGGCTTTCGGTGATGCGGGGTATTTCTTCCCGCACAGCGCGGGAAACGTCCAGCGGATTGGCTGTTGCCTGCTTTAAAATCCCCACCGTGATGGCATTCTGGCCGTTGTAGCGGCTGACGCGCCGTTCATCGGCGGCGCCCACTTCCACCCGCGCCACATCCTGCAAGCGCACCAGATAGCCATCCACGGGTTTAAGAACAATGTTTTCAAACTGTTCTGCGGTTTCAAGGCCGGTGCGGGAAAGCACGTTGAATTCCCGATCCACACTTTCAATGCGGCCAGAGGGAATTTCGGCGTTTTGTTGCCGCAGCGCATTTTCCACATCCTGTACGGTAAGGTTGTATGCGGCCAGCCGTTCGCGGTCGATCCAGATGCGCATGGCATAGCGGCGCTCGCCATAGATATTCACATCCGCCACGCCAGTGAGATTGCGCAAACGATCCACAATCTGCCGATCCACCAGATCCGAAATTTCCAGCGGCGTTTTTTCCGAGCTGGTCAGCGCCAGAAACAATACGGGCTGTGCATCGTCTTCCACCTTGGCAACAGTGGGTTCGTTCACCTCGTCGGGCAGACGTTGCCGCACCCGTGAAACGCGGTCGCGCACGTCGCTGGCGGCCACATCGGGGTCAACATCCAGCCGGAAGCGCACAGTGATGCGGCTTTGTTCGGAGCGGCTGGTGGATTCCAGCGTATCAATGCCTGAAATACCTGCAATGGAACCTTCCAGCACCTGGGTGATCTGGCTTTCGACAATTTCTGCCGAAGCCCCCGGATAGCTGGTTGCGACAGAAACGACGGGTTCATCCACATTGGGATATTCGCGCACACTGAGGCGGTCATAGGAAACCACGCCAATCAGCACCATCATCAGGCTGAGAACGGTTGCAAACACGGGGCGCTGGATACAAATATCAGAAATCCGCATGATACAACCCTACTCTGCCGCTTGGGGGGCTTCATCACCGCCAACAATGTCAACGGTTGCGCCGTTTCTTAAACGCAAATGCCCTGCTGTTACCAGCACATCGCCGTCATTCAGTCCTTCCAGCACATCCACCACACCGGCAGCGCGGCGACCCAGCACTACTTTTATCTGTTCGGCTTTGTTGTCTTTGACGCGATAGACAAAGGTTTCACCCGCTTGCGGTACAACGCCGGATTCGGGAATGCGGATAACCTCCTGTTCTTGCGGCACCGGCACCACCACCCGCGCAAACAGGCCGGGTTTCAGGCGACCATCGGCATTGTCCAGTTCTGCCCGCACCCGTATGGCGCGGCCATTGACATCCACCGCCGGATCAAGGGCATAGATGCTGCCTTTGAACGTTGCGCCGGGATAGGCATCCACCTGGATTTCAACCGGCATTCCTTGTTGTACAAGGTTGAGATGCACTTCTGGCAGCCGGAAATCCACTTTCAGACGATCAATTTTTTCAAGGTTGACGATGGCTGTACCGGCTTGCACAAAGGCGCCGGAAGAAACGCGCCGCAGCCCGACTACGCCGTCAAACGGTGCGCGCAGTGTGGCTTTGTCGAGCCTGACTTTTGCCAGTTCATGGGCGGCGCGGGAAATTTCCAGTTCGGATACGGCTTCATCGCGGGCGCGGGTTGTGCCGGTTCCAGAGCGGGAAAGGGTATTGGCGCGGGAAAAATTGGCTTCTGCCAGTTTCAATTTGGCCGCCGTATCCTGCACTTCCACCCGCAGCAGAGCATCATCCAGTGTCACCAGCACATCGCCCTGTTTCACGCTGCGCCCTTCGTTAAAGGCGATGGAAGAAACACGTCCGGCAATTTCAGCGGCGATGTCTACATTTTCATCGGAGGTCAAGGTGCCGATAGCGTTCAGGCGCACGTCCTCTTTTTCCAGTGTAACGCGTGCAACTTCAACAGGTGCAGAACGGGCAGCACCTGCCCCGCCCCGTTGCTGTACCGGAGCCGCTGCATCTTGGTCTTGCAGGGAATAATAGGCAACCCCTCCCCCAATAAGAGCAAGTGCAACAAAACTGATGAGGGCTTTGGAGGGCATGGGCATGAACGGGTTACCTGAAAAGAGTACGAACAGAGGTTTATACGCAGCAAAAAAGAGCCCCCTGCGCGAAAAGAGTATATTTTTATTTTAAGCGGAAACAATACAGCAGAGCGCACACCGCAACCTTCCACCATCATGTCCGCATTCGGAACGGGTATTTATAGGGCAGAGTTCCGGGAATTGTCCCACTTTATTGGTGACAATGGACAGCAAAGCTATCCGCAGAACAGCGCGAAGCCGTAAAATCTTCTCTACCCACGATTATATAGCAGAACAACAGTGATTTTATCAGCCTCTGTTTCTCAAGCCCGAAGAATTGAGTGCGGTGAGGTGCGGGGAATAGTGCGTGTATGGTGAGCACCGGAACGGAGTGTACATAAAGTACATGAGTACCGAAGCGCAGACAGACGCGGTCTCCTACCCACCCCTCAAAACTACCCTGAATGCGCTGGGGTGCGGGGAATAGTGCGTGTATGGCGAGCAACGCAGCGCAGCGTACTTGAGGTACGTGAGCAGCGGAGCGCAGACAGACGCGTGCTAGTCCCCCACCCCAGCGCATTCAGTTAGGAACGAAAACGCCGAGCGTTTGCAATTGCACCTCTGACGATTTGAGCTTTTCGATGATGGCATCGCCACCGCGGGCGACGACAGCATCGAGCAGTTGTTCGGTGAGAGCCCAGGCGGCTACGAGGGAGGGGAAGAAGGAAACTCCTTCGGTGGAAAAGGCGAGCCGCACCCGCGCTTCACGGGCGAAAGGTGCGATGGGGCTATCGGCAACGGAAATGACGGTTGCACCGCGCCGGACGGCGTGTTCGGCCACAATTACAGCTTCGCGGGAATAGGGTTTGAATCCGATGATGCACACCACGTCTTCCGGCCCTACTGCGCGCAGTTCGGATTCGAGGCCGCCCCCCATGCCGGAGAGCAGCACCACATCAGGGCGGCACAAACGATAGACGTAGGAAAACGCATAGGCAGGGCCGAAACAGGAGCGAAAACCGGCAATAAACACTGTGCGCGCGTTTTCAAGAATGGTGACCGCTTCATTGATGGCGCCGGGATCGTTCAGCGCATGGGATTGCTGGAGATTGGCCACATGCGCCGCATGGACAGAGTCAGCAAGGGAATGAGCCGCATCGCCTTCCACCAGACGGGCAGCGCGCGCAGAATAAAGGTCGGGCGCACCGCGCATCCGCAACACAAAAGGCTCTTTAAATTCTTCCCAGCTCTGGAAGCCCAAGGTGCGTGCCAGCCGCACAAAGGTTACGGGTTGCACACCGGCTTGCGCTGCAAGGGTGCGCATGGAAACAATGGCCACATCTTCAGGCCGGCGCAGCACGAAGGAGGCTGCCAGCCGCTGCTGTGGGCTCAGGTCATTGAAGTGCGCGCGTATGCGGTCTGCAAGATTGGAAAACAGATCTGTCATTGCGGCGCCCTCATACCATCTTTTTGCGCGTTTATCCGCATAGCCCATAGCACCAATAGCAGCGCAGGGATACCCAGGGATGCCGTCATAAGGAAAAAGGAAACATAACCCATGCTATCAACCATGATGCCGGACATGCCGCCCATTAACTTGCCGGGCAAGGCATAAAACGAGCTGAACAGCGCATATTGGGTTGCGGTAAAGCGGGTGCTGGTCAGCGATGACATATAGGCAATGAGCGCGGTGCCGGAAAACCCGGAAGCGAAATTTTCAACACTAATCACCAGCGCCAGCGCCGAAAGACGCGGCTCTTGCACAGCCAGCCACGCAAACAGCACATTGGTAAGGGCAGCAGCAATGGCTCCTACCAGCAAGGTGCGCATTAGACCAAAACGCAGGCCGAAAGAAGCGCCGACAAACGCGCCAAGAATGGTCATCCAGAGCCCATAGAATTTCACCACATTGGCAATATCGCTCTTGCTGTACCCCAGATCAATATACAATGGCCCCGCCATGACCCCCATGACAAAATCGGGCAAGCGGTAGGTGCCAATCAGCGCCAGAATAAGCAAGCCGTTCCATTTTTCCCGCACGATAAAATCTGCAAAGGGTGCCACCACGGCGCGATAGAGCCAACTTTTTTGCTGAAATTGCGGAGTTTGCGCCGGGTGGCCTTCAAGGGCTTCCGTTACGGGTTGGTCTGTGTTGGGCGCAAAAAACGCCGCCGCCAGACCAATCAGCATAAACACCGCCATGCTTTGATAGGCGGTTTCCCATGACGAAAATTCGGCTACATAAAGAGCGCCCGCGCCGGAGGCAATCGCCCCCAGCCGATACCCAAGCTGATAGGAGGCCGACATCACCGCCTGTTCATTGGCGGGGGCGGCTTCAATGCGCCATGCGTCAATGACAATATCCTGTGTGGCGCTGCAAAAAGCGAGAAACAGGGCAGCGGCCGCAACGGCAAGAATGTTATCCGCCGGATCGCGCCCCGACATCAGAAACAGCGCGCCAATAATCCCGCACTGCGCCACCACCATCCAGGAACGGCGTTTGCCGAGAAATCGGGTAAGCACCGGCACCTGCACCGCATCCAGCACCGGCGCCCAGATGAATTTCAGCGTATAAATCAGCCCCACATAGCTAAGCAGCCCAATGCTGGAGCGTTCAATCCCCACTTCGCGCAGCCAGAGCGATAAGGTGCTGAACACCAGCAAGAACGGCAGACCGGCAGCAAAACCGAGCAGCAGCATAAGGAACACGCGTTTATGCAGGAACGGCGTGAGCCATAGCCTGAATGATTCGTACCCGGCGCCGGATTGCTTCATTGCCCACATCCTTCAAGAATTTCAGAGCAAGAGCCGTTTAAGCCTTGCTCATGGGCAGTGATGCAAAACGGCCACGCCCATCGGGAATACGGCATTTTCGAGATGCCTGTTCTTACGCTACCCGCGAACACGTTAACCTTGCAAGCGCTTTCAATGGCAAGCAAAATGCCCTTTGTTCAAGTAACATAGTAAATACGTTTATATTTTGTAAACTATAGAATGGAACTGACTTCCTTTAAAAGTGTTGTATAGTAGTCAGAAACAGGGAGAAGAAAATGCAAAAGAGAATTTTCCTCGACAATGACTCACATCATGCAGAGCACAGCACACGGGTCAGCGTATATCATGTGTTGATTGCAGGAGCCTTTCTTTCAATGCTTGCAGCATTAGGGTTTATGCAGATCATTTATTACAGCAATACATTTTAATAAAATCCGCTTGAAACGGCTTTAAGTTTCAATAAGACCTGCTGTATCGGCGCTGTGCATCCGGTCAGCCCGGCCGTGGGGGCGTTCCCACCAATAATGGCTTTGCATTTCTATGAGGCGGGAAGCGGTGCGTTGAAATTCAAAAGCATGTTGGCTTTCACTTACGAGCGCATCGGGTGGAGCCTCAGCGGATGCAACAAGCTTTACGCCGCGATCATAAAACGCATCAATCATTACGATGAACCGTTTGGTTTCATTGCGTTTTTCAAAATTCAGCCGCGGAATGTGGTCAATCATTACCGTGTGGTAATGCTCTGCAATGCCAAGAAAATCCGCAGCCCCCAGCGGGCGAGCGCATAATTCATTAAAATTGAAACGTGCAACCCCTTCACCGGCTTTGGGAATGTGTACTGTGCGTCCTTGTACAGTGAAGCGTGCAGGTTCGGGATTTGCCCCGGCCAGCCGCAAAAACAACGCATCCATGCGCGCGTCGGTAGCGGCAGAAAGCGGTGTGAGCCATGTTTTTTCATCCCCCAGACGCAAACGGCGGTAATCCGTCTCCGAGGTGAGCGCCACTTCTTCCAATTTTTCATTCAGGAGCCGGATAAACGGCAAAAACAGCACGCGGTTCAGGCCATCCCGATACAAGGCTGAAAGGGGTACATTGGATGTGGCAACCACCACCACCCCTTGCGCAAACAGGCGCTCGAACAACCGGCCAAGGATCATGGCATCGGCAATATCGGTGACCTGAAATTCATCAAAGCATAAAAGCCATGCTTCTTTTGCGAGTGCATCGGCTACATGCTGCAACGATTCATGCCCTTCTTTGCGGCCGGTATGTTCCATGCGGTGTGCGTGAATACGTTGGTGAACATCGGCCATGAAGTGATGGAAATGCACACGCCGTTTTCGCCTGACCGGCACCGCATCATAAAACATATCCATGAGCATGGTTTTACCGCGCCCCACTTCGCCAATAACGTAAAGTCCGCGTGGTGGCTGTATTCTTTTGGTGCCGAAAATGCGTCTCCAGACGGGTTTTTCTTTTATCTGCCTGTAGGCGGCAAGGCGGTGGCTGAGGGCATCATAAGCGGCAACAACGCGCTCCTGCGCGGGATCGGCGTCAATGCGCCCTTCCGCAACAGCAGCAGAATAAAAAGTACTCATAAAACCGGACATAGCACACCTCCTCAGCGTGCTGGCTTTATAATGCAAAGCTTTGCATGAAAACAATAGCTTCATGGCGCAGCGTGTGGTTGTACAAAAGGCTATGGAAGAAGGTATAAATGAAAAATGTGCTTTGAAATGGAACACTATGCTAAACTGCAACGTTGACAAAACAACAGATATAGACAAAGAAGTAACTTTTTGCGTTCTGAAGAGGTGGAAGAGAAACTGTCTCCAGAATAATACTTGCAATACGGACTACTGAGGTTGCTTAAATGGGTTCATTTTATAATAGGAAATCATTAGGCATATTGGGCAAGGGAAACCCGGAAAAGCCAGAGATGGCAACCGATACGCGCGTCAATAATGATGTTCGCCATACTCATGACACATTCGAGTACTCAACTAAAGCCGCATACGAAATGGATGACTATCTGTTTCACAGCACAGAAGCTTTTAGTAATGCGACAGTTGAAAGCCTTCCACAGTCTTATGTGGATTACCAGTTACAGGCGTTGCATGAAGAATTAACATCCCTTCCTGTTCCTGAACGGTTTCAATTGTTGCTTGATACACTCGAACGCAAGAAGGATTAAGGGTTCATGTTAACAGCACCCCAACCTAAAAAAGCAGAGTTCCTGGCAGCTATTCCGCGTCTGCGCGCATTTGCAATTTCTCTAACGGGCAGCATTGATCGCGCAGATGATCTTGTACAGGAAACCTTGCTTAAGGCATGGAGCAACCTTGCATCCTTTCAGGCCGGCACAAATATGAACGCCTGGCTGTTTACAATTTTACGCAATGCCTTTTATTCCGATTTTCGTAAACGCCGCCGGGAAGTGCAGGACACTGAAGGTCAGATGGCGGCCAATATGATTTCTCCACCCGCGCAGGAATCCTGTGTTGAGCTGAATGAATTGCAGGAAGCTCTCAATTTACTCCCTGAAACCCAGCGTGAAGCCCTGGTTTTGATTGGTGCTTCCGGCATGTCGTATGAAGAAGCGGCGGAAATTTGTGGCTGTGCTATTGGCACCATTAAAAGCCGCGTTAACCGCGCCCGCAGCCATCTGGCAGAACTCATGCACCTTGATGATGACCATGCAGTCGAAAAAGATATGGCATGGCAGTCAACAATGGCCTACTCTGCTTTTGTCCACTCTGTTGCACACCGGCACTAAAATCATGCCCCATGATAGCAAATAAGCCCTCCTGAAGTTTTGGGAGGGCTTTTTTTTATTCAAACAAGGAAAGCTGTTTTTGCAATGCGTTACGCCGGAAGGCAGCACTGGATAGCGGCGCGAAAGGTTTATCCAGTCCATAGCGCATCCGGAATTGCCGGAAGATTTGCGCGACCTGATCTGCAAAAAATCCCTCCCCGCGCATTCTTGTACCCATGCGGGCATCGTTGAGCGCCCCGTTGCGTATGGAACGGATACGGTTAAGCACCTTTTCCGCGCGGTCTGGAAAATGGGTATGCAGCCAGCTTTGAAATAAATCTTTTACACCATACGGCAACCGCACCATGGTGTAACCTGCGGTTTGTGCGCCAGCTTCTGCGGCGCTGCGCAAGATTTCCGGTATTTCCATATCCGTAAGACCTGGCACCACAGGGCCAATCATAACGCCAACAGGAATACCTGCCTTTGCAAGTGTTTCCATGGCTTTCAAGCGCAACCGTGGACTGGAAGCCCGTGGTTCCATAGCGCGTGCAACGGTGTTATCCAATGTTGTGACAGAAATAAAAACCGCAACGGCATGGTATTGAGCCAGCTCTTGCAGCAAATCGCAATCGCGCACCACAAGCTGATTTTTTGTAATAATGGAAACTGGATTGCGAAAGT
>JBMDXK010000020.1:0-11198 GCA_048594375.1 Methylopilaceae bacterium | reverse complement strand
CTTGCAGTCCGGCACCCTCACCGCAAGTGTTTCCCTTGATATTGCCAGCGCGCGCATACGCTATTTGGACAGAACCAAGCCAGCCAACATTGCAGCATGGCTCTCCGGCAAAGCAAAAGAACTGCCCGCGAAAAGGCTTCGCCTTCTGGAAGCCGTTGCAAATGGAAAAAATATAAGAGCACAGAACAGCCTGCATAAAGCACTGAACATGAAGGATGCTCACGCCTTCAAAGATTTCTCACAGTATCCTGACTTGAAGATACGAGCAAAAGCGGCCATCGCAGGCTTGCAGTCCGGCACCCTCACCGCAAGTGTTTCCCTTGAGGATGCCAGCGCATACACAACCTATTTTAGCAGAACCAAGCCAGACGACATTGCAGCATGGCTTTCCGGCAAAGCAGCAGAGCCACCAGCGGACAGGCTTCGTCTTATTGAAACCGTTGGAAACAAACAAGATATAAAAGTACAGAATAACCTGCGCACAGCACTGGACAGCGATAACGCAAAACTCTTCCAAGATTTCTCACAAAATCCTGACTTGGCGACAAAAGCACAAGCGGCCATCGCACGCTTGCAGTCCGACACCCTCACCGTAAGTGTTTCCCTTGAGGATGCCAGCGCGCGCATACGCTATTTTAGCAGAACCAAGCCAGCCGACATTGAAGATTGGCTCTTCGACAAAGCAGCAGAGCCACCAGCGGACAGGCTTCGCCTTCTGGAAGCCGTTGCAAATGGAAAAAATATAACAGCACAGAACAGCCTGCGTAAAGCACTGAACATGAAGGATGCTCACGCCTTCAAAGATTTCTCACAGTATCCTGACTTGGAGATACGAGCACAAGCGGCAATCAAAAAACTGGGATAGAAACTCGCATAACAATAATTCTGAAATTTATTACCTATGCAAAACAATACCCCTATGTAATGCCCTGCCCTAAATACCATCACTTAATATTTGAGCAGAGTATTTACACCTGCTCATAAACGATCGTTTTTGGACAGGTACAAATCATTTTGTATGTTTGCGTTAGTGACCGTTGCCGTGTCGCAGAAAGCTGAAACGCCCGATCGACCGGAAGCGGCATCGCACCGGAATACGTCACTTGAGCCGATGCGGGCACGATTGTTAACAACGCAGTCATCATGACCGCAATTAAGACAGGCCGGATACTTCTCACAAACAACTCATGCTCCCATATTATTTAACAATGGAGGCAAAAGTCGAACTGCCAGCTTAAGGCAGACTTACAGCAGCAGGAATTGATTGATACCAAATTGCGTAAAATAATAATCATTCTGAGGGACTGATGAGCAAAGCACGAATGTTTGGAATTGGGTTTTTGATCTGTGCAGCGGGGCTATATGCGCTGTTTAAATATCATTTCCCCAGCTACACACACCGTTATGAAATGACGCTGGAAGTTCAGGTCGGCGATGAAATCCGCAGTGGTTCAAGCGTTGTACAGGTGCGTTGGCAACGGGAAATTAGAATAATTGGATTTTCGGTATCTGTGCGGGGTCAAGCCGCCTTGATTGATCTGGGTGATAAGGGCGTGCTGTTTATGGCCTTGGGAGGAAGCGGCGATTCTAAAGTGGCGTCCCCATCAATGCTTGCTTTCAATGCGTATCGTGATTCAGGTCTTGTTCCCATGAAGGTCAATGATTTTGCTCATAATTTGACATTGCTTTCCAAGCCAAGGGAGAGGTTGCCACTTCTGCCTGATAACCGTCCGCAATTCATCTGGCTTTCTGACCGCAATGATCCATCAACCGCAAGGCCGGTGAAAGCAGAAGAATTTTCAAGTGTTATTGCACCAGATATTCATTTTCGTGGAGCGTGGGTTCAAACCACCCGTAAGTCTGTGACAAAGGATTTAGCCAAGAAACTGCCATGGATAAAAAAGTTTGCCCAGCCTAAAGCCACATCGGGTATGTACAACAAATTTAATTTTACTTGGGATTTACTGAGCCAAGGAGTTTCATTATGAATCGTGATTTGTTTTTAGCTATTTTGGCTATGGATTCATACAATAGGCGGTTTAATTGTAGAATTGCATGCAAAAGTGAGCCTGTTAGTCGCTAATTTGCAAGTAATATTGAGCCAAATTTTTTACTTTTTTTCTCGGAATTAAAACGGAGTAAGCGCCTAATGGATATTACTATAAGTATCTGAAACTGGCTCAATTCCACATACAAATTAACTCCGTGAAGGAGCGACAACGACAGCGGTATCGTCTCGCTAAAAGTCGCCTGTTTCAATCCACGCTCCCGTTAAGGAGCGACAAGAACTTGCGGTGACGGTTATCACCAAAGCGCAGGTTTCAATCCACGCTCCCGTTAAGGAGCGACTGTGGATGCGCTCACCACGCGGGTGACGGCAAACGTTTCAATCCACGCTCCCGTGAAGGAGCGACAGCAGTGCCGCGCCGGATGGATTATCCATTGCAGTTTCAATCCACGCTCCCGTGAAGGAGCGACTTTACGCCAGTCATAAAGCTTTAAACCGCGCAACTGTTTCAATCCACGCTCCCGTGAAGGAGCGACGTTAAAAGTGGCTTGGAAGGCTTCCACCACATCAGTTTCAATCCACGCTCCCGTGAAGGAGCGACTGCCTCATGATATCTTAATGAAATTAAAAAGAAAAGCTCTATGTTTACGCGAACCTAGAGCGATAATGCTCTGAAGGCCTGTTTCACTCATCATAATTGATCTTCTAAATCTATGAATAACAATAACTTAAAATAAATGCGAAACTGCCGGTATTTTTTAGGACACTTAAGGTTCGCAAATTAAATCAACAATGTGCCTTCCAAGTCAAGTCCAGGCTTTGCTCCTACATGTTCAACACGCCGCCGCCCGTTTGCGCCCAGAAAATAAAACCGCAGGCTGTCGCAAGAAGGATCAATTTCGTTTAGCAGACGCGCCCTCAAGGCTGTCCATTGTGCAGGATCAACCTCGCATTCAAACACAGAATATTGAACCCGCTGCCCGACATCCTTACATGCACGCGCAACACGTCGCAACCGTCGAGCACCCGTAGGCGTGGCTGTTTGCACATCATAACTTACCAATACCAACATATCACTCTCATTTCCAGATCACAGGCGGATAACCATCCAGATCGCCTCGCAAATGACGGGCCAGCAATTGAGCTTGGATATGAGGCATCAATCCCAATGTTGTTTTCTCATTGATGAACGCGTGCAGGATTTCCTTTTTCTTGCGCTCCTGCCACGCCACCAGAACAGTTTTGCGGGCATCATCGTTGAGCAGAACGGCACCATTATCCATCCGACGAAATGCATTTGCTCCCACCTGTTTGCGGTTGATTAGCGATAATACCAGCCGGTCGGCAACAGGCGGACGGAATTCCTCGATAAGATCAAGCGCCAACCCCGGCCTGCCCGGGCGCATCGTATGTAAAAAACCGACGGCGGGATCAAGACCCACCGTTTCCAGCGCAGAGCGACAATCATGCGTAAGAAGGGTATAGAAAAATGACAACAACGCATTGACCGGATCAAGCGGTGGCCGGCGGCTACGGTGTTTAAATTGAAAGTCTGGCTCAGATGAACGCAGCAAATGGCCAAACACGCCAAAATACACTGCGGCCGCTTCGCCTTCCAATCCGCGAAGAACATCGACATTAGCCGGACGCTCCAGACGACGCAAGCTATCGGTAAAGCGCTTTTCAGCCGTCTCCACCGCTATACATGCTTCAGGCTTCATGCTTGCGGCATGATCGCGCAGCGCCCGTCGCAACACACCCCGCTGATTGGCCACCTTTGCCGTGACTATGGAACGCACGATCTTTGCGCAGTGTTCAGTATCGTCGGCGGCGCGGTACTGGGCACGCCGCAACAGCACATTGCCGGAAACAGGCCCTTCCACCCGCGCCAAAAAGCGCCCGTATTCCGACAGGTGGGTGATTGTAATGCCCTGTTCGAGACAAAACCCCATCAGTACAGGAGACAGGCTCACACGTCCTGCCGTCACCAGCCCGCCAAGCATGTGCACCGGCACGCGCATTTTCTCCGTGTTGTCAATCTCAACAACAATATTCGCACCGTCTTTACGCGCATAAGCGCCTTCCGTTGTCACGTATAGCGTATTGAGATGACGTTTCATGGCTAATCCTCAAGGGCCTTGCGCAGCCAGTTTTCCACTGGGCGTGTGCGCTCGAAAGTACGGGGGCGGCATAGTTCGAGCAGAGAACAGGAATCGCACTTGCGCTTTTCATAAATTGGGGTGGGTGTGATACCGCTCAGAATCATCATTCGGGCTTTGGCCGCTACATCGCGGGTGAGGGCGCGCAATTCGGTATCAAACACCACAGGCGTGCGGCGGCGCGGTTCGCCATAAAACAGAGCGCCTTCAGCAACCGTGACGGAAAACATTTCCTCCAGCGCAATAGCCTGCGCACACAGTTGCACCTCGTCGCTTCTGTGAGCCTTAGGTTTGCCGCGTTTGTATTCCACCGGAAACGGAGCACCATCGCCATGGATTTCAACCGCATCAGCCACACCGCGCACCCCAAGGGAAGCCGACATAATGGGCAATGCTGTCAGCGTGCGCACCCCGCGCCGCTTTTCCGCCAAGGGTTTGTCCACGCGCTCATGCAGCACGCGCCCCTCGGCGGTGAAACGATTCTCTGCCCACTGCTGCTCTACATGAATGAGCGCGCATTGGCGGGGGCAGAACAGATAATGCTGCAACGCCGACAGCATGATCGTGTCGTCTTCGGGGGTGGGCAGCATGGTCAGATGCGTTGAATGAGCGTGACACCTTCGGGCATATCGCTCTGCTGTGGAAAGTGAATGGCGTAATCAGAAAAGTTGCGGGCAGGTGGTAAATCACTTGCGTTATTTTCCGCTCCCTTGCGCGTTACGGTCACCTGATCGAACAGCTTGTGTGCTGGCGCATTGCCAATGTCGCTATCGTGTTTGAAAATGATCAGACCGCGCGGCGTCATTTCCCCGCGTGCGGCGGAGCGGTCATGCTCAAACATGTTTTCAAGCGCCTGCCAGAACAGTTCCAAATCGTCATCCGAAAAGCCGGTGCCTTTGGTGGCATCATTGGCAAGGCGGGCAGATATGAAACCGTGTGTACGGTACAGACCGTAGGGCAGGATATGCTTGCGGCCCATGGTGCGGTTTTCGTCCTGTTTGTCGGCTTCCTTTTGGCTGGTCACGGCCATGCGGGTGATTGACACTTCAATCGGAACAACGGGTTCAATTGAGCGGGCAAAAGTGAGCTGGATCGGCCCACGGATTTGGCCGCAATTAAAATCCCCGGTGCTCATCACCGCGCCGAAAGAGCGAATATCGAAATAATTATCGCAAATCCATTTGCGCAACTGAGTGCCCTTGTCGCCATCGGGCAGTTTTTTGGATTGTGGCAGGCCAACAGCCGCATAGGCCTTTTCATTGGTCTGGTTTAAAATCGCGCGTTCTTGGATATAAATGGCATAACGCTGCTGACCATCGGCAGATGTGTTCCCCTCTTTAGCCATGGACACGAAATTGCGCACTTTGCGCTTGAGGCAAACATCTGTCACCAATCCCTGATTTGTTTCAGGATCAACGCGGGGCAGATTGCCCGCATCGGGATCGCCGTTTGGATTGCCATCCTTGACGTCGAAAAAATACACAAAATCATAGCGGTTTTGTAGAGATGACATAGGGCTTAATCCTGATCTGAAGTTTCAATAACGTCGATTTCTGTTTCTTTGCCTTCTTCTTTCACCTTGTAGTCCTGGTGATAATAGCCGACGGCAAAGCGGCCTTGATCTTCCATGCGGAACGTGGAAGGGAAGGGTTGGTGCGCGGGTAGGCCGTGCATGATCTCAGCAATTTGCTGGTCAAACCAATGAGATAACCCGCCGCCTTTTTTGCGGATTTTGCCCAAATGATCTTGTGACCCGCGCAGCAGTAGCGGAAATACACGCGCAGGATTGGCGGATGCAGAACTGAAAAATTTGTCGCGGATGGAAGCGTTCACGCGCCCCAATGCTGCACGTTGAATTTTTTCCAACATGCAAAATAACCGTCCCAGCCGGTAAGCGGGGTTCGTTTCATGAATATCGAGCGCCACGGGAACATTCTCCTGTTCAAATTTGAGCCTGAAATCGCGTGCAATACACGCTTTGATGAGAGCGATACGCCGCTCGTTGATTTCGCCATCCGCCCGAATGCGCAGCAACGTCAGGCTGAGCAGTGAACGCGGATAACGCCCGCCGGTAAAAATCGCTCGCGCAAATTCACCTGCGAGCACGGACGATACATTTTCGGATTTCCCCTGTGCTGCGGTTTCGCGCAACAGACGCCACAACGCTGGCGGGATTGTCCAACGGTGCGGCTCAATATTCATATCCTGAAAATGTTTCCCCGCATTGACAACGATTTCGCCCAACGTTGTTTGCAGGAAAAACCGCACGGATAACCGGGCTGCATTTGGCGACAGGCCGAGAATGAAAAAACGGGTTTCCGGGTGGATATCCAAAGCGTTGAGTTCTTCAACGCCACGCCCGGCCTCGATTTGATGCAAGAAGGGCCGGATTTGACTTTCCTCCTGTTCATCGGTGAGGGGAGGATCGAACAGCCAGCTCACGCATAACTCGGCTTGTCGGGCTTCGTCCGCCGCCCGCCCACCTTCGGCAGCGGCCCAGAACAATGTCGTGGCATCGCCGATCTGCACGCGGTTGGTGTAGTTGCGCCGTTTGGTTTTTTCGTCCACGCCATGGTCGCGGCTGAGCAAGTCATTCAGTGCAGTGCCATAGGCATGAGCCGCGCGTTCGGAGATGGGAGCGTTTGCACCTTGCTCTTTGCCGTAGGATCTAAAAGCATCAAGGTTGAACGAGACAATTGAGGCTCCGCCCATCTGCCCGCCCGGCACTCCTTTAATGGAAGGATGTAACCGAGCGATGGCTCCCTCTTCGCCCGTGACCAAACATAATCCACGTGCGGATTCACTGGAGGAGATGTAATTAGCCCAGATGGATTTGGCTGCGGGGCGCTCGTGAATAAAATTATGCTCATTGCCAAACCGGAAAACCACATTCTGGTCGAGCATGTCTTCATGGTAACTCAGGATTTGATACCGCTCAGATGTCCAACCTTGCAAAAAGAGCAGCAGGGCCTTAAGCCCTTCATCGTCACTCGCGCCGAGCAGCTTTTCATGCAGCGCAATAAATGCTTTGTGTTCTTCAATCAGTCGTTTAGATGCCCCACCAGCACCGAACACATAAGCTGTTTTATCCCAAAGAAAATTGGGCGCAATGTTGACAGCGCGCTTGATGGCTTGTGGCACCCGCAATATCCGCGGCACGGGCTTCTTGCCTGTGTGATCGCGCATATCCTGCACCTCTTTCACACTTCCATCCGCATTCAGTACCAATGCAAACGAAATCTTTTCTGACGAAAATCCCGGCGGAGCAACTTCGCCGCTGGCTTCAAGCCGTTCATAATAATTCACCAGCCCCTGAAGCATCATGAGCGCACCTCTGCCGCATTCATGCGGGGTACGGTGACGATACCTTGTTCCAGTTTAGCGCGAAAAAATTTCGGTGTTTTGTTGTTGGCAAAATCAATATCAAGCAGCATTAGGCCAAGATCACGCTCACGCCATTCGGGCTTGAGCAAATCTTCGTGCGGGGAGGGAAGGACATCATCTGTGAGCAGCTTGAAATGCGCGGCGAATTCTCGGGTGCCGAGACAAGGGCGATGAAAGCATTGCCCTTTTTTCGCGCGGCGGTTGAAAATATCCAGATGCTTGCCTTCACTTTCGTCCGCGCTCCACTTGGTTGATGGTTCAAAATGCGCCTCAATGATATATTCGACATCTTTCAGCACGGTGGCCGCGCGCTGTTGGCGATCCTCATCCCCCACAAGGTTTAGTCCCTCCAGCGAACCTGCATTCATAGCCCGCTTGACCGAACCTTCGCCGATTTTACTGCCGACTTCATTTCGGCGGATGGATTCAAAGCGTATGGGCTTAAGTACATGAATTTTATCGATAATCCATGTCAGGCAAGGCTTCCAGTGGATAGCTTCCAAAATGCCCCGCGCAGCAGATGGCGTCATAACATCATAGCTGACGCGCTCAACTTTAGTTTCTGGACGGGTGAAACATGCCCGCTCCCCCCATACATGCAATTTTATGCCGTACGGCATGAATACACCCCCTGATTGTATTTATTGAATTTATATTCTTTTGATTGTGACGTGCACAGCGCGAAGTTCAACGGGGAAATTTTGTATATTACCGTTATCCACATGCACACATAACGAAACTACACCTCCTTATAACTTGAGGTGAATTACTACTCCCGGCAATTGCCTATCGAGAGTGGCTAAAGCTGATAAAATTTTCAGACCTTTATGTAGTTTCAATCCGCACTCTTGTAAGAGTGACTGCCCCCTCACCCAATCACAAGATGAGATTTTTCTTGGCTCTAGAATAACAAAGCTATATTGCTAGTCTAGAGCCTTTTCTTATAGCGCCCCTTGCATTTTACGAAAACAAAAAATGCAGACTGCAATTCCTCTGGAAATCTATAACGGCAATTCTTCAAACAAACCTAACCTCAACAAACGCACCAGAGATCTGTGTTGTACGTTTTCACACCCAACGGAAGGTTGGAAAATTTAATGCAAGACTAAACATTTTTATAATTCTCTTTAAGACAACGGTACCCTCATCAGCACATATAGCGAAATAATTTCCCTACGGAAAAATAAATATTCTGTATAAAGGTATATTACCAAATCAACCCCACTTCCGTTCTGAATGTCGGCTCAGCCCAATCCAGCCCGTGGGTGCCATAGAGATCTTCATTTGCCAGCCAGACAAACTGATCGCCGAAGCGTTCCTGCCCAATAACTTCAATACTTCCGGCAGCCAATAATTTTGCACGTGCACCGCGTGGAATGCCGACCGTAAAGTGTTGTAATTTGCGCAAGAGATCGCCCACGCCAACAATATGCAGGGCAGCGAGGCGGCTCTTCAACTCACTGACAAGCTCGCGGGCATTTCCATAGGGAACGATAACGGGCAGGTAAATATCGTCGATCATTTTGAAATCATTGGCAATGGTTTCAAACGGATAATTCAGTTTTGCAGCATCGCGCAGCTTGATTAAAATACTTTTGGTGTCGAATGCACCGTCTCCCTTGCGCCAATAGACCTCTCTGAAATAATCACGGATGGCTTCTGGCATGAAGGCGTTGTCGCCATATTGCTCCAGCTTATCGCGTCCGGCATCGGCATAGGTGCGTAGGCTCTTCAAAGCGCGATTTTCCTCCCCCGGTGCGAAGACTTCCACGCGGCCTTTGTCCATTTTACCTTCACGGTTGCACCGGCCTGCTGCCTGAGCGATGGAGTCCAACCCCGCTTCCGTGCGCAAGACATAAGGGAAGTCAACGTCCACCCCGGCCTCGATTAAAGTAGTGGACACCACCCGGCATGGCCTACCCTCTTTCAAATCCTCCCGAATGCCGGCCAGCACCTCACGGCGATGCGCCGCGCACATCAATGTAGAGAGATGCCGCGCCCCTTCCAAATGCTGAATTTTTTCATACAACACCCGGGCATGGGCGCGGGTGTTGACGATGCACAAAGCTTGCGGCTCCCTCGCCATGCGCGCCACCACATTGGCATCGGATAAGGTGCCCGCATGAGTGAGCGACACGCGTTTAAGCTCCGTAAAGAGGCTTTCCACATCCGGGGCAAGTTCGCGGTCAGGCGTGATCGTGAAGCCGTCCTCGAAGTCGGGTTTGTTCAGCGCAGGTTGGGTGGCGGTGCACAGCACGATTGTGCAGCCGTAATTGGAGGCAAGCTCCTTTAGCGCTGCAATGCAGGGGCGCAGAAAAGCCTCTGGCATAGTCTGCGCTTCATCCAGCACGATCAGGCTGTTTGCAATATTGTGCAATTTGCGGCAGCGCGATTTCTTATTAGCAAACAAGCTTTCAAAAAACTGTACTGCCGTTGTGACGACAATCGGGGCGTCCCAGTTCTCGCTTGCCAGCCGGTGCAGGTTGAGGTCGTCTTTGGCGTCTTCAGGCGTATCAGTTGCTTCAAAAGTGCTGTGGTGCTCCAGAACCGTGGTGTCGTCATTGCTCACATTGAGCACGGAACGGAACACCCCCGCTGTTTGCTCGATAATGGACGTGAACGGAATGACATAAATGATCCGCCTTTTGTCATGCGCCACGGCGTGATCCAGCGCAAAACTCAGCGAGGTTAACGTCTTACCACCACCTGTTGGCACAGTCAGGGTAAACATGCCGGGCAGCAAGCGGGCTTTTCCCTGCGCATGAGCCAGTACTTTTGACCGTATTGCGTTGAGGGAAGAGGGATTTTCCTGCTGCGCCTTGTCCTGTTTTTCAGCCAGCGCCGCATCAAGCCTTGCTTTGAGTTCTGGTAGGGATGGATGGTTATAATCGCGCGCCTTAATACTTTCACCCACTCTTGCATAAAATCGCTCTGTTTCCAGTGAATCTGCGTCCACCAGCGCCGAAAACAACATGCGTGTAAAAAAAGCGAAACTGAAAGCCTGTGACGTTGGCGCTGTTTGCAAGGGGATTTCCAGCACAGCAGGCAAAGTGAGTCCTGCCGCTTCAGCGTGCGCAAAATGGGCATCCGCTTCCACAGGCCCTTTCAACCGCTCAACCAAGGGTGTCAGCCTGTTATCGACTCCACGGACACCATCCGCCAATCCCGCATGATGACCAGCAATGGCAAAAGCCAGCAATCTGCCCAGACGCCCATAACGTTTTTCCGCGATGATAGCACCAGCCGTAGAATGATCATGCCGGATATTAGCGCCGCAGATCAAGCGTAAGAACCGCTCATCATATTTACCCAGATCGTGCAACAATCCCAGCACGCGGCCACATGTAGCGGCTCCAAATTGAGCTGCTTTTTCGCTGGCCGATTGGCTCACAGCCTGTTCGTGTTCGGACATGATTTCCCAATTGCTCCGGGTGACGTCCTTTGTACTGTGAGCATACCACATTGTCGTTATCCTGGAAAAAGCACAGATACCATAAAGGTTTGAATTGCATGCGATTGATTGGCTTTTCTGTTATTATGGTAGTTGAGGGTTATGTGAAGGCCAAGAAAAAGTTTCTAAAGAGAGAGAGAAGAACGGATTGATGAAACAATTCGCCACCGTTGTAATTGCTTATTTCTCGATAACT
>JBMDXK010000002.1:0-25509 GCA_048594375.1 Methylopilaceae bacterium | reverse complement strand
CGTAATGTTGACAAGGGCTTGACCAGATCAGCCACCTGCAATCACAAAAAAACACTATTGCTCCCAAAACAGGCAAGTATCAGGGCAAATCAACACTGAATGTGTCCGAATTTCACCACCATCACATAAATCAACCGCACCAATTCTTTAAGCAAAAAACATAATTAAATCAATGCTATTGAGAATTTAGCCCCGCTGGATTATGACTCTGGAATCAGACCAAAACAAAGACTCAGAAAATACAATGGGCTGTAGTAAAATGGCGTTTATGTTAGGCTACTACAGCTCCTGATCATATTATTGGAGCTCAACCCTATTACGCAAAGACGCAGCAACTTGATGCTCTTATGCGGCATTTCGCAGAAATATTATTTGCCGCTCACGTGCTTATCTGGAATAAAAATATGGTTGAGAAAACTACTTTGCAGCAGATTGTACAGCTTTTGCTTCTTCCGCATCTTCTGCGGTTTTGAGCGAATCAGGCCGCGGCATGGACATAATGTTATAGCCTGAATCCACATAATGAATTTCGCCGGTAACACCGCTGCCCAGTTCGGAAATCATATACAATGCTGTGCCGCCAATTTCATCGAGCGTAACAGGGCGTTGCAATGGAGAGTTGCGCTTCTGGTAATTATACATCAGGCGCGCATCGGCCACGCCGGAACCTGCCAGAGTGCGCACAGGGCCTGCGGAAATGGCGTTGACGCGAATACCTTGTGCGCCAAAATCGGCGGCAAGGTAACGCACACTGGCTTCCAGAGCCGCTTTGGCCACGCCCATCACGTTGTAGTTCGGCATCACGCGCATGGAACCGCCATAGGTTAGCGTAATCATAGCGCCACCCTGCGGCATTATTTCTGCGGCGCGTTTGGCGATTTCTGTGAACGAAAAGCAGGAAATATTCATGGTGCGCAGGAAATTTTCGCGTGTGGTGTCGGCGTATTTTCCTTTAAGTTCCGATTTATCAGAATAGGCCACCGCATGAACCACAAAGTCTATCTTGCCCCATTGCTTTTTGATGGTTTCAAACACCGCATCCACTGACGCGCTGTCCTCCACATCGCAGGGCAGCACGAGTGAAGAGCCAACGCTTTCGGCCAACGGACGCACACGCTTTGCAATAGCGTCACCCTGATAGGTAAAAGCCATTTCCGCGCCAGCCTCTGCCAGTTTCCGGGCAATGCCCCATGCAATGGAATGGTCGTTGGCAACACCCATAACAAGGCCGCGTTTTCCTGCCAGCAATCCTGCAACCATATTTTTAACCTCCGGACGTCCTGCGCCCTGAAACACCATTTCCTAAAACCTTCCGGTTTTTTTAGAAAATACTGCAATAAAACACTGCTTTTAAGCAAAGCATATACTAAAAGAATGCATCTGCCCGTGGCTTAAGCCTCGAACTTCTTGAAAACCAAAGTGGCGTTGGTACCACCAAAGCCGAACGAATTTGACAATACTGTTTTCAATTCCTTGTCCTGACGCTCGCGCAGGATTGGCATATCGGCAAATTCAGGATCCAGCTCTTCAATATGTGCGCTTTTTGCCATAAAATTATGCTGTAGCATAATCAGCGAATAAATAGCTTCCTGCACACCAGCAGCGCCCAGCGAGTGGCCTGTCAGCGCTTTGGTGCTGGAAAAGGGGGGGCAATCTTTGCCAAATACTTCGCGCAGGGCATCCACTTCCTTGGCATCCCCTACTGGTGTGGAAGTACCGTGAGGATTGATATAATCAACAGGTGTTTTTACCGTTGCCAATGCCTGACGCATACAGCGCACCGCACCTTCTCCGCTTGGTGCTACCATATCGTAGCCATCGGATGTTGCACCATAGCCAGCAAGTTCTGCAATAATAGTGGCTCCGCGTGCTTGCGCGTGTTCCAGACTTTCCAGCACGAGAACGCCCGCACCGCCCGCAATAACGAAGCCATCGCGGTTTTTATCATAAGGGCGCGAAGCTGTTGCCGGAGAGTCGTTGTAATTGCTGCTCATGGCGCCCATGGCATCGAAAAGCATAGACATCGACCAATCAAGATCTTCGCAGCCGCCGGCAAACATTACATCCTGTTTGCCCAGCATGATTTGTTCGGCAGCATTGCCGATGCAGTGGGCAGAAGTAGCGCAAGCCGATGATATGGAATAGTTCACGCCCTTGATTTTAAACCAAGTAGAGAGCGTGGCCGATGCTGTGGAAGACATGGCCTTGGGTACGGCAAAAGGACCAATGCGTTTCGGGCCTTTGTCGCGGGTAATATCTGCGCCATCAATGAGTACACGGGTAGATGGACCACCGGAGCCCATGATAATCCCGGTGCGTTCATTGGAAATCTGTTCTTCTGTTAGTCCAGACTGGGCGATCGCCTGATCCATTGCCACATGATTCCATGCTGTACCGCGACCATGAAACCGCATGGCGCGGCGATCAACCAGAGTGGAAGCATCCAATGTTGGTTCGCCTTGCACCTGTGATTTAAAATTGTATTTCACATGATCTTCGGCGCGGGTGATGCCGGAGCGGCCTTCACGCAAAGATGTCAACACTTCTTCAACAGTATTTCCGATGGAAGATACAATTCCCATGCCCGTAACGACAACGCGTTTCATTTTTGCCTCCACAATGACGGCTTGCGGCTTTCAATACATACATTTTTCAAAAGGCAGAGTCTGCTCTGTCTTTCACATTTTTCTGTATTTAGACTTGAAACAGACCAACCCGCAAATCTTTGGCCTGATAGATGACTTCGCCATCAGCTTCCACTTCGGCATCGGCAATGCCAAGCACCAGCTTGGAGCGCATAACCCGTTTCAGATTTACGGTATATGTAACTTTTTTAACAGATGGCAAGACCTGACCGGAAAACTTTACTTCGCCCATACCCAGCGCACGTCCGCGACCGGGTGAGCCTAGCCAACCCAGATAAAAACCCGTCAACTGCCATAAAGCATCCAGACCCAGACAGCCCGGCATCACAGGGTCGCCAAGGAAATGGCATTGAAAAAACCATTGATCGGGAGAAACGTCCATTTCCGCGCGAATCACACCTTTACCGTAGCTGCCGCCTTCTTCAGAAATTTCTGTGATGCGGTCAAACATTAGCATGGGCGGCGCTGGAAGCTGTGCATTTCCGGGTCCGAAAAGCTCCCCACGCCCACAGGCTAACAGTTCCTCGCGGGAGAAGCTGGATTTGCGTTCGCTCATTTCTCACAGCCTTTCAAAAAACACATTCATGCGCACTTTAAAGAAAATCAGACAGCTTATCCTTGCATACTTTGGTCGTATAAAAGATGCAAAGTTTGAATTTTGCGCTGCATTAAGCCGCAATTACACGTTTAGACAGCTTGCGGCAACACCCAAGTACCTTTATAAATAAAATAAATGCATTTATTACCTGCTTTTTGGTGCATTGTCTGTTTGTTTATAAAAAGGGAAATGCCATGGCCGATCGCCTTTCTTCGTTGGCGAAGACCGCTCCTTCCACGCCTGTTGTAACTATTGAATGTGGCTTGCGCCCCAGTGCCTGTGTGGCGCGGGATGTGGGCGGAATGTTGCGCCAATCCGGCTTGCGGCCCACACGTCAGCGCATTGCTCTAGGCCGTTTGCTGTTTTCCAAAGGCGACCGCCACGTCACCGCTGAAATGCTGCATGAAGAGGCCATGCGTGTGCGCGTGCCTGTTTCCCTTGCTACTGTTTATAACACGTTGCACCAGTTTACTGTGGCCGGACTTTTGCGTGAAGTTGCTGTGGATGGCTCAAAAACCTACTTTGATACCAACACATCTGACCATCATCACTTCCTTATTGAAGGCGAAAACAAGCTCATGGACATTCATGACCTTGATTTTCATGTCGGTGATCTGGCCTCCATCCCCGAAGGTATGGAAATTGATCGGGTGGATGTGTTGATCCGCTTAAAACCAAAAGCATCCTGAGTGTGAATGGGTTCTGGCAAACGCGAGACGAGTACGGATCTGTCCGTGCTTCGTGTACTTAATTTGCCATAAGTAAGCTTCTTTCCAGTGTTTTCGCATAACGCTACCGCGCATTTTCTTATCAAACAGCATGAGTGCTGAAAAAAACTGCACGAATCCTGCTCTGTGATGCCAGCGCGTCTTGCATAGTGTGTTTAGCCTGCCTATATACCGGTCAAGCCGCTGAAACATGTGGCACTCCTGAGGAACCAATGGGCGGTTCAGAATTTTTGACACCCCCGGTGTCAGGCTGCTTTAGGGAACCTGATCGGTTTGCTTAAAAAAGGATTGAAGAAAAATGGGAAAAGTAATTGGTATTGATCTTGGTACCACCAATTCATGTGTTGCTGTCATGGATGGTAGCAACCCGAAAGTTGTTGAAAATGCTGAAGGCGCACGCACGACTCCCTCTATCGTGGCTTTTTCCAGCGATGGTGAGCGCCTTATCGGCCAGCCTGCGAAACGTCAGGGCGTAACAAACGCTGCGGGTACATTTTTTGCGGTGAAGCGTCTTATCGGTCGTCGGTTTGATGATAAAGAAGTGCAGCGCGCTGCAAAGCTTTCTCCGTTTGAAATTGTTAAAGGTGATAACGGCGACGCATGGGTGAAAGCCGACGGCAAAACGTATTCTCCCTCCCAGATTTCCGCATTTATTTTGCAGAAAATGAAAGAAACTGCGGAAGCGCATCTTGGTCAAACAGTGGATCAGGCGGTAATTACCGTTCCTGCATATTTCAACGACGCACAGCGTCAGGCTACAAAAGATGCCGGTAAAATTGCCGGTCTGGAAGTTTTGCGCATTATCAATGAACCAACAGCGGCTGCTCTTGCTTATGGACTTGATAAAAAATCCAGCGGTACAATTGTCGTGTACGATCTTGGTGGTGGTACGTTTGACGTTTCCATCCTTGAAATTGGCGATGGCGTGTTTGAAGTAAAATCCACCAACGGTGATACTTTCCTCGGCGGTGAAGACTTTGATATGCACCTCGTTGACTATCTTGCCGATGAATTTAAAAAAGAAAACGGCATTGATCTGCGTGGAGACAAGCTGGCGCTGCAGCGCCTTAAAGAGGCGGCTGAAAAAGCTAAAATCGAACTTTCTTCCGCTGCGCAAACCGAAGTGAACCTGCCGTTTATTACGGCTGATGCTTCCGGGCCTAAGCATCTGGCGCTAAAACTTACCCGCGCAAAGTTCGAGCAGCTGGTTGATGATCTGGTGAAACGTACCATTGAGCCTTGCAAAGCTGCTCTGAAAGATGCGGGTCTTACTGCTTCTGATATTGATGAAGTCGTGCTCGTGGGCGGCATGACGCGTATGCCAAAAATTCAGGAAGTTGTGAAGCAATTCTTTGGCAAAGATCCTCATAAGGGTGTCAATCCCGATGAAGTTGTAGCGATTGGTGCGGCGGTTCAGGCCGGCGTTCTGCAAGGTGACGTGAAAGACGTACTTTTGCTGGATGTTACTCCTTTGTCTCTGGGTATTGAAACTTTAGGTGGGGTATTCACCCGTCTTATTGACCGCAACACCACAATTCCTACCAAGAAAAGCCAAGTTTTCTCGACCGCAGAAGACGGGCAAAGTGCTGTAACAATTCGTGTATCACAGGGTGAGCGCGAGATGGCTGCGGATAATAAGGCGCTTGGTCAGTTCGATCTTGTGGGGATTGCGCCCGCTCCACGCGGTATGCCGCAAATTGAAGTGACATTCGATATTGATGCTAACGGCATTGTGAATGTAACCGCAAAAGACAAGGCAACCAACAAGGAGCAAGCCATTCGTATTCAGGCATCCGGCGGCTTGTCTGATGCCGATATCGAGAAAATGGTGAAGGACGCCGAATCCCATGCGGAAGAGGATAAGCAGCGCCGTGCGCTTGCTGAAGCCCGTAACCATGGTGAAGCTCTTATCCACTCCACCGAAAAAACGGTCGCAGAGTTGGGTGACAAGGTAAAAGCTGAGGATAAAACTGCTGTTGATGGCGCAATTGCTGAACTGAAAACGGCTCTTGCTGGTGATAATGCTGAAGAAATTCAGTCAAAAACAGCAGCTTTGGCACAGGTTTCCATGAAAATTGGAGAGGCACTTTATCAGCAGGAGCAAAACAACAGCAATGATGCTGGCGATGCGGCTTCCGGTTCTGGTGAACAGGCCGAGAAAAACGATGATGTTGTCGATGCCGACTTTGAAGAAGTTGACGACACGAATAAGAAATCAGCCTGATTTGACACTATTGAACCCGGGAGGATTGTTCTCCCGGGTTCTTTTGCGTTTTGTTGATCGCTCCCATGAGGGGCATGTATGCAATTTTTCCTCGCTGGCATGAGGAAACGGGAGTGTGATTTCGTTATGGTTGCTCTGAATGATTTTCAAAAAAGTAAGCGTGGGGACAAGGGAAGCTGATGGCCAAACGTGATTTTTATGAAATTCTTGAAGTATCGCGCACCTGTTCGGAGGGCGAATTAAAAACCGGCTTTCGCAAACTGGCCATGCGATGGCACCCTGATAAAAATCAGGGCAATCCGGAAGCGGAAGTGCGCTTCAAGGAAGTGGCAGAAGCCTATGAAATATTGAAAGACCCCCAAAAACGCGCCGCCTATGATCGTTATGGCCACGCTGCGTTTGAACAGGGGGGCATGGGTGGCGGCGGTTTCCAATCCGGCGATTTTGGCGCAACCATGTCCGATATTTTTGACGATTTGTTCGGGGATATTATGGGCGGCGGTCGCCGCCGTTCCGGTGGCCGTGAACGGGGCGCAGATGTGCGCTACAACATGGAAATCACGCTGGAAGACGCTTTTCAGGGGAAAACTGCGGAAGTCCGCTTACCAACACCCGTCATTTGCGAAGCATGTTCAGGCAGCGGCGCCAAAGCCGGTTCAAAGCCCCGCCAATGTCCCACCTGCCGAGGCTCCGGTAAAGTACGCGCCCAACAAGGCTTCTTTCTGCTGGAGCGGGCGTGCCATACCTGCGGTGGCCGCGGCGAAGTGATTGATGATCCTTGTGGCAATTGCAATGGGCAAGGCCGCGTCAACAAAGAACGCACCTTGCAGGTGAGTATTCCTGCTGGCGTGGAAGATGGCACCCGCATTCGTCTTTCTGGTGAAGGGGAGGCCGGTTTACGCGGAGGCCCTTCCGGGGATCTTTACATTTTCCTCACCCTTGACGAGCATCCTTTCTTCCAGCGCGATGGCGCAGACCTTTATTGCCGCGTGCCGATTGCCATGGTAGATGCCGCTCTGGGCGGTTCCATTGAAGTGCCAACCATTGATGGCGGCCGCTCACGGGTGAAAGTTCCCGAAGGCACCCAGTCTGGCAAGCAGTTCCGGCTCAAAGGCAAAGGGATGCCTGTGCTGCGTTCACGGGAAGTGGGCGATATGTACATTCAGGCCGTGGTGGAAACCCCGCAAAATCTTTCAAAACGCCAGCGCGAACTCATGGAAGAATTTCAAAAAGCGCAATCGGAAGCCAATCATCCCGAAACAAGCGGCTTCTTTGCTCGGGTGAAAGATTTTTTTGACGGTCTGAACACCAGCAATTAAGGCTATCCGCGCCATAACAAGATAACACCCCCAATAAAATCCAACGGTTTTATTGGGATAATGGCGTGATGCAGATAGCTTCTCTCACGCAAACCATAATTTTGCCCAGAAAAGCAATAATCTCGCAACGTGGATAGCAGGACTTGTGCAGTATCAGCGCAAGCAGGCGCGATACTCTTGTCCAGAACCCGGAAACATGCGAAAGAGGCCTTATGAGTCTTTCTGCACATTCATTGTTAGAGCGGCACGTTCCCCGTAAAGCGGTTGAGAAAATGCGTTTTTTGCGTTCCTGGATAACCAAACCGCTACAGGTTGGCGCCGTAAGCCCTTCCAGCCGGTTTCTGGCACGGGTTATTGCCAGCTATGTTGACCCTAAAGAAACAGGGAAAATCATTGAAATTGGCCCCGGAACCGGCCCTGTCACCAAGGCACTGCTGGCACGCGGCATTGCGCCGGAACGGCTGATTCTGGTCGAATATGACCCTGCATTCGTGAACCTGCTGCGTCACCAGTTTCCAGGCGTTACCGTTATTCAAGGCGATGCCTATGCTCTGGGCGAAACACTTCAGGGCTTTGTGGACGAGCCGGTCACGGCTATTGTTTCCAGCTTGCCGCTCATGACGCGCCCTATGACGCAACGGCAAGCCTTTATACGTCAGGGATTGGCGCTGCTGTATCCCCATGCCCCTTTCATCCAGTTTAGCTATGCTCTGCAACCCCCTGTGCCAAAAGCCCTCGGATTTACTCTTGAAGGCAGCAAGCGGGTCTGGCGCAATGTTCCGCCCGCCCGCGTGTGGATATACAGGTCTCAGCCATGAAAATAACGTCGCCCAAAGACCGTTTGATGGTGGCGCTGGATCTGCCAGATGCCGATGCCGCCCGCAGCATGGTGGCAACACTGGGCGACAGCGTTTCATTTTACAAAATTGGCTATCAGCTGGGTTTCGCTGGCGGTCTCGCCGTGGCGCGGGAATTGGCAGACAGCGGCAAACAGGTTTTTCTCGATTTCAAATTGCATGATATTGGCAACACGGTTGCCAGCGGGGTACGCGCACTGATGCAATCCGGCGCGACCTGCCTGACCGTTCACGCCTATCCGCAAACACTGCGGGCTGCTGTGGACGCACGCGGCGATGCTCCTGTTGCCATCTTGGGCGTCACAGTGCTGACCTCTTGGGATGCGAACGATCTTGAAGCCGCAGGCATTGCAGGCTCTGTGGATGCTGTTGTTGCCATGCGCGCACGCCATGCGGTGGATGCGGGAGCAGACGGGATTATCTGCTCCGCTCTGGATTTACCCCGCGTTGTGCCGTTGACTGCAAACGGCTTTTATCATGTGACGCCCGGCATCCGCCCCGAAGGCAGCGCGCAGGGCGATCAAAAAAGAGTGGCAACCCCCTTGTCTGCGCGGCGCGATGGCGCTACCCATATTGTGGTTGGCCGCCCCATTGTGGGCGCCGATGATCCGCGCGGAATGGCGCTGCGTATTGGTGAAGAGTTGGCGCAAGCCGAGCAAAATTGAGGAAAACAGGCCATGGCTCCCTTAAAAGGCTACTGGGTAGGACGCATCACCATTACCGGCGATATGGAAACCTATAAAAAATATGTAGAAGCCAACGCCGAAGCTTTTAAAAAATATGGCGGTAAATTTCTTGCACGCGGTGGGCGCTCCCAAAACGTGGAAGGCAATGGCCGTGAGCGTAATGTCATTGTGGAATTTGCCGACTTTGAAACCGCACTTGCCTGCTACCATTCTCCCGAATACCAACGTGCAAAAGCCATTCGTGAGCCCGTCTCTCAAGGTGATTTCGTTGTCATGGAAGGGCTGGAATAATGACCCTGCGCATTGGAGTTGTGGGCGCAACAGGCCGCATGGGACGTACTCTGGTGCGCACTGTTCTGGAAAACGAAGGCTGTGAGCTGGCCGGAGCCATCACCCATGCGGAATGTCCGAATGTGGGGCAGGATGCCGCTGTGCTGGCCGGTCTGCCGCCCTTTGGAATCACTGTCGGTACCGATGCAACCGCCTTGTTTGCCGCCTGTGACGCTGTGCTGGATTTCACCCAGCCGGAAGCTTCCGTCTTTTATGCGCAACTGGCAGCGCAGCACAAGGTTGCCCACATCATCGGCACTACCGGCTTTTCCGAACAGCAGCTTGGAGAAATTGCCCAATGTGCAAAACAAACCGTGATTGTGCGTTCCGGTAATATGAGTCTGGGTGTGAATTTGCTGGCAGCGCTTACCGAAAAAGTCGCTGCAACCCTTGGCGTGGATTTCGATATTGAAATCGTGGAAATGCACCACCGTCACAAAGTGGATGCTCCATCCGGCACGGCGCTCTTGCTGGGTGAAGCTGCGGCCAACGGACGGAGTGTGCGCTTGAAAGACCATGCGGTGCGCAGCCGTGATGGGTATACCGGCGAGCGACCCGAAGGCGCAATCGGCTTTGCAACCCTGCGCGGCGGCAGTGTGGTGGGCGATCATACTGTAATGTTTGCAGGGGCTTCAGAGCGCATAGAATTGCGGCACATTGCCGAAGACCGTTCCATTTTTGCACGCGGTGCAGTAAAAGCAGCGCAATGGACAACAGGAAAATCCGCAGGGCTTTATTCCATGCGGGATGTACTGGGGCTTGAAGCATAACTCTTTTAAGACAAAACAGCACATCAGGCTGTTGGAATTGCGTTTTATACGCTAAAGCGAGGATAGAATGGAACGTTTGCTTGTTCTGGTGCGTCACGGCCAGAGTGACTGGAATTTGAAAAATCTGTTCACCGGCTGGGAAAATCCAGACCTTACCGAACTGGGCGTCAAAGAAGCCATCGCCGCAGGGCAACGTCTGGCCAAAGCCGGCTTCAAATTTGACAAAGCCTTCACCTCCGATCTGGGGCGCGCACAACGCACCGGCAATCTGATGCTCACCGAACTGGGGCAAGCCGACCTGCCTGTCACCCGCAATCAGGCTCTGAACGAGCGCCACTACGGCGATCTCACAGGACTCAACAAAGACGATGCCCGCGCAAAATGGGGCGAAGATCAGGTGCATATCTGGCGCCGCTCCTTCGATATTCCACCACCAAACGGCGAAAGCCTCCGCGATACTCTGGCACGCACACTGCCTTATTTTGTACAAGAAATTCTCCCATGCGTGCTGCGCGGCGAACGCACCCTCGTGACCGCACATGGCAATTCCCTGCGCGCACTGATTATGGTGCTGGAAAAACTTTCACCCGAAGGTATTCTTGCCCGTGAACTCGGTACGGCTTCTCCGGTGATTTATCGCCTGAATGCGGATGCCACCGTTGCCAGCGTTGACGATCTGGCTGTAAAAGCCGCCTGATGGCTTACACGTGTTGGGGGTACGCATAGCGTCTCCCCGCCCACTCGCATTCCTTCCCGCTTTACGGAAACGCTGCAATGACTATTTCTGCCTTTGAAAAAGCCCGCATTCTTGCCGAAGCATTGCCCTATATGCAGCGCTATGACGATGCAACCGTTGTGGTGAAATATGGTGGTCATGCTATGGGCGATGAAAATATGGCGCGGGAATTTGCGCAGGATGTGGTGCTGCTCAAGCAATCCGGCCTCAAGCCCGTCGTGGTGCATGGCGGTGGGCCACAAATCGGTGCTATGCTGAAAAAACTCAATATCACCAGCGAATTCCGGGCTGGTTTGCGTGTTACCGACGAGGCCACCATCGAGATTGTGGAAATGGTGCTGTCGCGTCTCAACAAGCAGATTGTACAGGCTATCAATGCGGAAGGTGGCCGCGCGGTGGGGCTTTCCGGCAAAGATGCGAGCATGGTGGTGGGGCGTAAACTGTCCCGCACCGCGCGCGATCCGGAAACCGGCGAAGACAAAGTGATTGATCTTGGCTTTGTGGGCGAGCCGGAAATGATCGACCGTACGGTTCTCGATGTGGTGGCCAACAATACCTATGATTTTATTCCCGTGGTAGCACCTGTGGCGTTTTCCCGGATAGGCGAAACCCTCAACATCAATGCCGATACCTTTGCAGGTGCCATTGCCGGTGCGCTCGGCGCCAAGCGTCTGCTGCTGCTCACCGATGTGCCGGGCGTGCTGGATGCAGAGAAAAACCTTATCAAACAACTGTCTATAAATGATGCTCGCCGCCTCATTGCGGATGGCACCATTTCCGGCGGGATGATTCCAAAAGTAGAAACCTGCATGGATGCGCTTGATCGCGGTGTTGAAGGTGTGGTGATTGTGGATGGAAAGGTGCCGCACGCTGTGCTGCTGGAATTGCTTACCGATCATGGCGCAGGTACATTGATAACGCGGTAGGTTTTTTGAGCCATCCAAAAATGGACTTGCAGAAGAATATGCGCAGCCTTATTTTCAAAGTGGCTGCATATATAAAAAGTAACGGGTAGCGCGGAGATGAGTGGGATTGTTCCCGATTTCAGACAGATTGATACATGGGTGTTTGATCTTGATAACACCCTTTATGCGCCGTCAACCAATCTGTTTGGGCTTATTGATGACCGTATGTCGCTGTATATTGCCAACCGCATGGGGCTGGACGGTATTTCGGCGCGGGCATTGCAGAAATATTATTACAGTGCCTATGGCACCACCATGCGCGGACTGATGGATATTGATGCGGTGGATCCCATAGAGTTTATGGATTTTGTGCATGACATTTCCCACGCAGGGCTTGCACCCGATGCCCGGATGATCGAGGCCATCAACCGCTTGCCAGGAAAACGCTATATTCTGACCAACGGTTCGGCAAAACACGCGGAAAATGTATCAAAAGCCCTAGGAATTGACCATCTCTTCAACGATGTGTTCGATATTATTGCCGCTGATTTTACGCCCAAACCCCATCAAAAAACCTATGAAACATTTTTGAGCCGTTTTGGCGTTGACCCTAAGCGCGCGGTTATGTTCGAGGATTTGGCGGGAAACCTGCTTGCGCCTCATACGCTGGGAATGGCAACTGTGCTTGTCAATCCGCTGGAAGGCACCGACATTGTGGGGCGTCATGCGCATATCCATGACAGTATAAAAGGTGCGCACGTGGATTATGTGACCGATAATCTGGCCGAATTTTTACATGCGGCGCATATTCCTGATCGCTTGCTCTAAGTTTCGGCTTCAATGCTTGTGGTTTGTTTTGATCCGATAATCACCATTATCATCGCGCACAAAAATTTCAGGCAATTTTGTATGGTACAAAGGCTCCTCGGACAAATCCGTTTCGAGATTTTGTTCCGATACATAAGCCTGATATTCCATATCGTCTTCGGCATCTTCTGCGAGCAGATGGTAAAAAGGCTGATCGCGCTTTGGGCGAATCTGTTCAGGAATAGCTTCCAGCCATGATTCTTGTTCGTTGAATTCGGGATCAACGTCAAAAATAATGCCACGAAACGGATAAATGCGATGGCGCACGATTTGACCGATACGAAACTTCGCTTGCCGTTTTATCACGATACCATTTTTCTCCTGCGTCATTCTCTTTACTATCTGGCAATTCTAGGAAGGGTTGTCAATGCCCTTGCCCCACCTTTGATGCGCCCACATCCATTGTTCAGGATGCTCCCGAATCCACGCCTCGAAGGTTGATTGCAGCGCTTGCGTGGCATTCAAAATATCCGCGTTTTTATCATCGGTTTGCGGTACAGCAATAATCCGGCCTTCCATGGCAAACCGAGCGCCTTCACGGCGGATAACCCTGCCAGCAATCAACACCGCTCCGGTTTGCCGCGCCACCAGTGCCGGAAAAGGCGTTGTTGGAGCCGGACGCCCGAAAAAATCAATCTCAATGCCCCGATGATCCCGCAAATCCGCAAGGATCGCCATGGGCTGACCCGCTTTAACCGCCTGTAACAGTTTGCGGGGCGTGCCGTGGCCTTTTCCGAACAACCCACCCGGCAACAAAGGCGCACGAAGCTTATGGATGAGCGCATCAACAAACGGGTTCTGTGCTTCTTGATACAAGGCAAGACTTTCAAAACCGGCTTGCGTAAACGGCCACATCCCCAGCTCCCAGTTGCCGTAGTGCATGGAAGCGATGACTGCTCTACCGCCACCCTCTTTCACTGCAGCAATGATTTCGGGCGATAAAATCTCTAGCCGTGAGGGTTCGGCAAGAATTTTATCCAGCATACAGGCTTCTGCGGCGACACGACCCAGATTGTTCCACATTGACCGCGCAAGCGCGTCACGCTCCGCCGCGCTCTTTTCTGGAAAAGCCAGCGCCAGATGCTTTAAAGCCCGTTGATGGCGGCGGGTGCGTGGTGCAAGTGCTTGCCAAAGCTTGCCGCTGATGCGTGAGGCGCGATCCACGCCCAGAAGGCGCAAGCCTGAAATGCCTGCCCGTACCAGAATATATTCCAGCCAGTGGCGGGCAGCCTTTACACTGCCCCACACCGTTTGAAATTTATCGTGTGTGCCAGCCTTATCCAGACGCGGAACAGGCGGCTTTTTAACAGGCAAACGTTTGCGCAGACGCGCATAGGGGGTGCGATGATCCATGATGATTACCCTTTAAGGGATTTTTTATCATGGGGGAAGGCCTGCGCGGTTTGTGAACACTTAAAAAAACATCCCTGCCGGAGCTGGCAGGGATGACACTGCGATAATACCGGATGTTCTCTAGTTTTCCAGTTCGGCATAGGCGCCGTTCTTCCACTGATACCAGACATAAGGGGCATCGGTTGGATCACCTTTGCCATCAAACGTGATCGCACCAATGACCGTTTGGAAAGTCTCGCTGTTCAGCTTTTCAACCAGCGCTTCCAGTTCCGTTGATTTGGCGTCAGCCGCAGCTTTGGCAAAAATCTGGAGAGCGGCATAAGTGTAAAGGGTATAGCCTTCGGGGTTAAAACCTTTATCCTCGAATTTTTTCACAATTTCAGCAGCCGCAGGAAATTTACGGGCATCGGGCGAAAAGGTCATCATGGTGCCTTCACCCGCAGGCCCTGTCACGGACCAGAATTCCTCTGTCACCAGCGCATCACCGGCAAAAAGCTGCGCTTGCAAACCCTGATCGCGCATCTGGCGCAAAATCAAACCCGCTTCGGTATGATACCCGCCCAGATAAACCGCATCCACATTGGCCGCTTTCAACCGCGAGACCAGCGCCGAATAATCCCGTTCGCCTACCGTGATGGCCTCATACAGCACTTCCTTGCCGCCTTTGGCATTAAACGCTTTTTGGGTTTCATCGGCCAGACCTTTACCATAGGCCGATTTATCATGCAGGATCGCTACATTTTTACCCGCAAATTTTTCCGCCAGATAATCCCCCGCAACCACGCCTTGCTTGTCATCGCGGCCGCACACCCGATAAATGCCGGGGCCGGGGCGCGCATCTGTAAAACTTGGATTGGTGGAGCCGGGCGAAATCTGCAAAATCCCTTCTTCTGCATACACGCTGGAAGCCGGAATAGAAGAGCCGGAGCAGAAATGCCCCGCCACAAATTTTACGCCATCCTGCGCAAATTTATTGGCAACCGCCACCGCCTGCTTGGGATCACACGCATCATCGCCAATTTTCAGAACCAGCTTTTCCCCGTTGATGCCACCCGCCGCATTAATATCGGCCACGGCCTGTTCTGCCCCCGCCTTGAGCTGCGCACCAAACGGTGCGTATTGCCCCGTCATGGGGCCTGCAACACCAATCACAATATCGGCTTGCGCCTGACCGGAAAACAGCATCATGACGCCCAACGCAACACCTGACATGTAATGTTTTGCCATTGTATTCTCCCCTTTTTGTAAACCCCACGCAGGAGCAAATTAACCCGATAGCCTGTGCGGTGCAGTATCTAGAGTATTTCTTGTTTAAATTGAGTCAATAGAAATGCTCTATCTCTTTGTTTTACGCATGTCTTTATCCAAAAAACGGTTCCCACTTTTTGGAGACATGCTTTAATGCTGCCGCCACGCATTGTATTGCACAGCCATTTGGCGCTTGCGGGTGAGCGCATAACCAAAACTGCTGGCCGATGCCACAATAAAATAATCCAGAAGATATGCGTCAAGTGCGATTAAGCTATTGTGGAATAATGAAAAATGGATGAATCTTACCGCAGCCGCTAACAATACCATCCACACCCATGCCATAAACAGCGGCTGCCATGTGAGCGCAATGGCGCGTCCGGTGAGCCATGCCGCTCCGCCGCCCAGCACCAGCGTGGTAAACAAAAAAATAACCATCTGCGCATTGAGCCAGTCTGCCATCAATGCTGCCCTCCTTCCAGATAGGCTGCGCGCACTTCTTCCCGCACCAGCAGCTCCGCGCCCAAACCGGAAAGGGTAATGCGGCCGTTCACCATGACATACCCCCGATGCGCCAGCTTCAAAGCGTGATAAGCGTTCTGCTCCACCAGAAAAACGGTGAGCCCTTCCTCACGGTTAAGTTCCCGTACCACATCGAAAATCTGCTTCACAATCAACGGCGCAAGACCCAATGACGGCTCATCCAGCAACAACAGTTGTGGCCGCGCCATCAACGCACGGGCAATGGCCAGCATCTGCTGTTCACCCCCCGAAAGCGTACCACCCCGCTGAGATTCCCGCTCTTTCAACCGCGGAAACAGCGCAAACACCCGTTCCAGATCGTTATCAAAATACTTTTTATCCGAAACAATGGCGCCCATAGCCAGATTTTCCAGCACCGTCATGCGCGGAAAAATGCGCCGCCCTTCCGGCGACTGCGCAATCCGCAAATGGGCTATGGCATGGGGAGGCAAGGCGCTGATATCCTTCCCCTTGAACAGGATCTGGCCGGAACGAATACGCGGATCGCCAAAAATGCTCATCATCAACGTGGATTTACCCGCACCATTCGCGCCAATCAGCGTAACAATCTCGCCTTGCCTGACGCAAAGGCTCACATCATGCAGCGCAAGAATATTGCCGTAGCCCGCCGTAATATGGATAATGTCAAGCAGCGGCACGGTCATTGCAACACCTCACCAACCACGGGCGAATCATCATCCACCCCAAGATAGGCGGCAATCACTTTGGGATCATTGCGGATGGCTTCGGGCGTGCCGTGAGCAATCTTGCGGCCATAATCCAGCACAATAATGCAATCGGATATATTCATCACCACGCTCATATCATGCTCAATCAGCAGGATAGAGGTGCTGTGTTCCTGCCGGATATAATCCAGCAGCGCATTCAAAGCCGCAGATTCCCGCCCGTTCAACCCCGCCGCCGGTTCATCCAGACACAACAACACCGGCTGCGTACACATGGCGCGGGCAATCTCCAGCCGCCGCTGATCCCCATACGCCAGACTTGCCGCCGCATCATCGGCTTTTTCAAGCAAGCCAATCCTATCCAGCCAGTAACGGGCGCGATGAATGGCCTCGGCTTCCTTCTGGCCATAACCTCCAAGACCAAACAAACCCGTAACCGTATAACCCGATGCACGCATCAAGGGATTATGCTGCGCGACAATCAGGTTTTCCAGCACCGTCATGCCGCCAAACAGCCGAATATTCTGGAACGTACGCGCCACGCGCGCTTCTGCCGCAATACGGAAATTCGGCAAACGTTCCAGCAAAAATAGTTTTTCTGCGCCGTTTACCCACTTCTGCGCGCCGCTGCGGGTGAGCAATTCGAGCTGGGAAAAGGCCGAGCCGTCACCGTGGCAGAGCGAAAGCCGCCCCACGGTGGGGCGGTAAAAGCCGGTGATGCAGTTAAACAAGGTGGTTTTTCCCGCGCCATTGGGGCCAATCACGGCCGTGATCTGCCCCTTGCGCACAGCGAACGAGACATCATCCACCGCCACCAGACCACCAAAACGCATGGTAATATGATCGAGTTGCAGCAAAACGTTCGGGTTCATCCGCGCCCCTCCCCAACCATGCTGCTGGCAATCGCTTGACGCTTTTTCAGGAACAAAGAAGGTGTGCGGGTGGAAATCAGCCCGCGCGGACGCCACACCATAATCAACACCATCACCGCGCCGAACACCATCATCCGGTATTGTTCCAGCTCACGGAAATATTCAACACTGCCCACCATAACCAGCGCTGCAATTGCCACACCAAGCTGGGAACCCATGCCGCCCAAGACCACAATCGCCAGAATAAAGGCCGATTCGATAAAGGAAAACGATTCGGGACTGATAAAGCCCTGACGGGTAGCAAAAAACGAACCCGCAAAACCGCCGAACATAGCCCCTAATGCGAAGGCGGTCAGCTTGGTGTTTACAGTATTGATACCCAGAGCGCGGCAGGCAATCTCGTCTTCCCTCATGGCTTCCCACGCGCGGCCAATGGGCATTTTGCGCAAGCGCAGCACAAACCAGTTGGTGACCAACGCCAGAACCAAAATCAGGTAATAAAGAAAAATCAGCCGGTGGCTGGTGCTGAATTGCAAACCAAAGGTGGCAGCAAAGCCTTCCTCACTGCGATCAAACGGGATGCCGAAAAAACTGGGGCGGGGAATGTTAATAATTCCGCGTGGCCCATTGGTTAGCTCTTCCCAATTGAGCAACACAATACGGATGATTTCACCAAAAGCCAGCGTGACAATCGCAAGGTAATCGCCCCGCAAGCGCAGCACTGGAAAGCCAAGCAAAATACCCGCAAACGCCGCCAGAATACCCGCCAGCGGCAGGCACAGCCAGAAAGAAAAGCCAAAATGCTGCGCCAGCAAGGCATACGAATACGCACCCACCGCATAAAAGGCCACATAGCCCAAATCCAGCAAGCCCGCCAAGCCGACCACAATATTCAGCCCCCAGCCCAGCATCACATAGGTGAGAACTAAAATACCAAGATCCAGATGGGTGCGCTCGGTAAACGGCAAAAAAGGCAGTGTCACCGCCACCAGCAACAACAGTGCCGCCAGTGGCGTACCCCCCGTATGCGCAAAAGGCGCGGCCTTTGCTTTCACCGCTTGCGGCACACCCAACCGCAGGTGCCTGTTCCAGAGGGTCAGGTTCAGCGCCAGCCGTCCTGCAAAGACCGCCCCCACAACCCATAACACGGTTACCCAGTTCTGAGCCAGAACGAGGGTTGCCGCCGCTTGCTGGGTTTTCAGACCAATCATCGGCGCAGCAAGCAGCAAAGCTATACTCGCGGTAATGAAAGCGTCTTTGAGGGCGGTTTGGAGCATGAAGTGCCTTATGCTTGTTATTACACTATTACGAAACCATCGAGATCATTATCGCCTTGTGCCTCATCACGGCCGGTTACAACAAAACCATCTGTATCATCGGCAACGATTTTATCATCTTTATCAATACGGTAGATGTTAGCGAACGGGGTGCCTGATTCTTTTGGAATTGCGACAAATCCTTCACCCTGTAATGCCGCTTCATCTGTCTGTGCAAATTTCTTTGCAAATGTTTCAACGTTTTCTTTTTTTGTAGTATTGTATAATTTAATTCCTGATTTCGAACCTTCGAGTATTTGTATCATATATTTCCCGTCATTTTCTTTGTCATGACGAAGGTCATAATGATGAAAATTGTAAGTGCTACCTACCTCTTGTGTTGTGCTTGGAAGATTGGTGAAGTTTTCTTTTCTAAATGTAATAACTTCTGGATTAGTGGGCTCTATGGCCTGTTTTTCTCCACCTCTGAGCAGTGCAGCGCCAAACGCATTCTGGGTATCCAGAGTGGGCAAGGCGCAATTAGGGTTAAAGTCAATATTCATGCAAAAATACTCCACTTTGGTTGCATTGTTGGAAGAGCATTTATAGCGTGAACAATACTAAAGTCCATGATTATACCTTCTCGACTTCGGGGCGGCCAAGGATACCGCTGGGAAGAAAGAGCAACGTTATAATCAGGATGGAAAAAGCAGCCACATCCTTGTATTCGATGGAAAAATAGGCTGACCAGAATGTTTCGATCAGCCCGATAAGCAAGCCGCCCAGCATCGCGCCGGGCATGGAACCAATGCCGCCCAGCACAGCCGCCGTGAACGCTTTAATGCCGGCAATGAAGCCGATATAAAAGTCGATCACGCCGTAATACATCAGGTACATGAAGCCCGCCACCGTGGCGAGAGCGGCACCCATGACAAAGGTAAGCGATATGGTGCGATCCACATTCACGCCGGTGATCGCTGCCATCTTGCGGTCTTGTTCACATGCCCGTTGCGCTCTGCCCAAGGATGTTTTTGCCACAATAAACCAGAAGCACGCCATCAGGATAACAGTGGTGGCCACCACCAGAATTTGCGCATAAGAAAGCCGCACCACAAAGTCACTGCCCGTGAAAAAGGTAAAACCGCCATCCAACACCGGCGGGATGGCTTTGACCCGCGCGCCTTGCGCGGTTTGTACAAAATTCTGCAAGAAGATGGACATGCCGATTGCGGAAATCAGCGGCGCAAGGCGGAACGAACCGCGCAAAGGGCGGTAAGCAATGCGTTCAACCGTCCAGCCATAAAGGGACGTCATGATGATGGCCAGAAACAGCACCGCAACCAGCGCCAAAGGCCCCACCGCCAAGCCTACCGCTCCGAGCAGCAAGATGCCAATCAAGCCCATAAACGAGCCAATCATGAAAATATCACCATGGGCGAAGTTAATCATGCCGATTATGCCATAGACCATTGTGTAGCCGATGGCGATCAGCCCATAGATTGACCCCAGAGTCAGGCCGTTAATCAGCTGCTGGAGAAAATACTCCATGCCGCCCCCCTTTAAGTGACGCCTTTGTCTGTTCCCTGCCTGCCAGCATTGTGCAGCACGCTTTTTATTATTTCCGAATCATTAACCGCCGGATGATTTATGACAAGATTGTGGCTATCGGAATTCCATTCTGTAAAGTTTTTTTTGCACAACAGGGCAATGGGATTGTATTTAAACACATTTTCTCAACGCAGAAGTTGTTGGAAGCTTTCCAGTAAGCTCTTGCCAGCGGGGTGGTTTCTTCGCATACTTGATGCACAGACCCTTTTTAAAAAGGGCAGTTAGTGGAGGACTATTATGGCGGAAAAACATCAGTCTCATGCACCGCATGGGCAATCCCATCTTATAAAAAACCTCCACGATTTCAACACCCAATATCACCGCTCTATAAATGAGCCAGAAGCTTTCTGGGGCGATATGGGCAAACGGCTCCACTGGTCAAAGCCTTATACAAAAGTCAAGAATACATCTTTTGCGCCAGAAAAAGTGTCTATCAAATGGTATGAAGACGGTGAACTGAATGTTTCTGCCAATTGCATCGACCGGCATCTTGAACAATACGGCGATAAAGTGGCCATCATCTGGGAAGGTGATAATCCCGATGACAGCCAGAACATTACCTACCGCGCGCTGCATCAGCATGTGTGCCGCTTTGCCAATGTTCTAAAAAAACACCATGTCAAAAAAGGTGATCGTGTTACCATCTATATGCCGATGATTCCTGAAGCCGCTTACGCCATGCTCGCCTGTACGCGCATAGGTGCCATCCATTCGGTGGTGTTTGGCGGCTTCTCACCGGACAGTCTTGCAGGACGCATTGACGATTGCGCATCAACCTTTGTTATCACCGCCGATGAAGGCGTGCGCGGCGGCAAGGCCATTCCTCTCAAAGCCAATGTGGATGCCGCACTGAACAAGGTAAAAGGTGTTAAAACCGTTCTGGTGGTGAAACGCACCGGCATTGCGCTGGATATGACCGCTGGACGTGATCTTTATTATGAGGATGAAGCAAAAACAGTTTCAACCGAATGCACCCCCGAACCCATGAATGCGGAAGATCCACTGTTTATTCTTTATACCTCCGGTTCCACGGGCAAACCCAAAGGTGTTTTGCACACCACCGGCGGCTATCTGGTGTATGCGAGCCTCACTCATGAAGCCGTGTTCGACTGCCGCCCTGAAGACATTTACTGGTGCACCGCCGATGTGGGATGGGTGACAGGACACAGCTACCTGCTCTATGGCCCTCTGGCAAACGGGGCTACGACCCTGATGTTCGAGGGAGTGCCAAACTTTCCTGACCATTCCCGCTTCTGGCACGTGGTGGATAAGCACAACGTCTCTATTTTCTACACAGCTCCCACCGCCATCCGCGCCCTGATGCAAAAGGGCGACGACTATGTCCGCAAAGCCTCGCGCGCATCCTTGCGGGTGTTGGGAACGGTGGGTGAGCCGATCAATCCGGAAGTGTGGGCATGGTATTACCATGTAGTGGGTGATGGTCGCTGCGATGTGGTGGATACCTGGTGGCAGACTGAAACCGGGGGGCATATGATTACGCCACTTGCGGGTGTGACCACACTCAAACCCGGTTCAGCCACCACGCCTTTCTTTGGCATTATTCCGCAATTGGTGGACAGTGAAGGCACCGTGCTGAAAGGCGAAGCGGAAGGCAATCTGGTGATTGCCGATTCATGGCCAGGACAAATGCGCACCATATACGGCGATCACGCGCGGTTTATGGAAACCTATTTCAGCACCTATAAGGGTAAATATTTTTCAGGTGATGGCTGCCGCCGCGACGCGGATGGCTATTACTGGATCACTGGCCGCGTGGATGACGTGCTCAACGTTTCCGGCCACCGAATGGGGACTGCGGAAATTGAAAGCGCACTGGTGGCGCATGATAAAGTTTCGGAAGCAGCGGTTGTGGGCTTTCCCCATGATATAAAAGGGCAGGGTATCTATGCTTATGTCACGCTGATGGCCGATGCTGAACCCACTGATAACCTTCGCAAAGAGCTTGTTCAATGGGTGCGCAAGGAAATCGGGCCGATTGCTTCGCCGGATGTTATCCAGTTTGCGCCGGGCTTGCCCAAAACCCGTTCGGGCAAAATCATGCGGCGTATCTTACGCAAAATTGCCGAGGCCACCTTTGAGAATCTGGGTGATACCTCCACGCTTGCCGATCCCGCAGTGGTAGAGGAATTGATCGCTAACCGCCAAAAAATCCAGCAGGTCGCCTAAATGCTATGGGGTGGTGCCGAAGTGTTGAGCTCTGGAGATTGACAGGTTGTATTTATTTTGAACAAACTTGGCTTCGTTTTCCACTGTTTTATAATAAACGCATACGCACGGCCGCAGGTGATACCAAGAAGTACCCTGAGCTTTCAAAGATGCATAAACCCCGCACACCATGGCAATGGGTGAAAGGATCAGAGGGAGAGAGGGAAGCTCGCGAAGCACTGCAACCAAACAAAATTATCTGAACCCAAGATGAAAACTGGGTAGATATTTTTAACGGGCATTCATAGAATACCCTTGATTAAACCTTTACATCTAATGAAAAAATCGATTAATATACAGATATTTAGTGGGGTACTCGTGCAATTTTGAGCAACGATCGTTCGATACAAGACCGCGTTATATGGATGGGAAGTGATTTGGCAGCGGTGCCTGAGCGCCTGCTGCTCGCACATGCGCGCGGTGAGGTGCTGTTCATTTGTGGTGCAGGTATATCGAAGCCCGCAGGACTTCCGGACTTTCGTAAACTTGTACTCGATGTGTACGCTGAACATGACACTTCCACCTATAATGTCTTGTCAGCATTGCCATCAGGAATTTGCAACCAATGGCAAGTCAGTTGTGACAAACTGACAGACGGGCAAAAGGCAGAAGTGAAGCGGTTCATAGTCGGCGACTATGATGTTGTTTTAGGCATGCTTGAGCGCCGCCTCGACGATCAAGCACGCGGCGATAGCCAGGTGAGGCAGACAGTAGCGAACATCCTGCGTTCAGGTGCAGCAAGCCCAGCTCCGATCCACAGGGCGCTCATAGCCCTTGCCGATCGCGGCGGCGTAAAGACCATTGTAACAACAAACTTTGATTTGCTCCTTCAAACCGCCGCCCAACGCCTTCGGTCGCCTGTCGAGACCTATGCTCTCGGCTCGATCCCAAGGCCATCGCGGCATTCGGAGTTTTCGGGCGTGCTTCATATCCATGGCGTACTTGACAAGAGTCCGGCTCGGGCATCTGAGCTTGTTCTCTCGGATCAGGATTTTGGGGAGTTCTATCTGCGCCGCCGCGTTGTTCCAGATTTCATCTACGATGCGGCACGCTTGTATCATCTGGTGCTCGTCGGATACAGTGCCAACGATCCGCCCATGCGCTATCTACTTAATGCGGTTGCCGCAGACGGCAAGCGTTTTGACGACTTGAAAGAGCGCTTCACTTTTTTTGGCACCAACCCACCAGACGCAGTCGCACTTGCGGACTGGAAAGGGCGCGGCATCACTCCTATCCACTACGACTCGGCAAATGGCCACGATGCCTTAAGGGCAACACTTGAACGATGGGCAGCATTATCCGCGATCAATGGGAAGAAAGAGATTGTTGAGACTGAATTGCGAAGAATTGTAAAGACACCCTGGTCTGCAACTGACGTGACGGACCGTGATCTGTTCGACCATTTCTTCCGGAGAAGCAACGCACTCGAGCGTGTGCGTCTTTCGAAGCTGGTTTCAGAAGCAAAAGCAGAGATCGGTTGGCTTGATGCGGCTGTAAAAATTTGCGCTGAAGCTGAGCGAGGGCAGAAGGCATGATCCCATCTTGGGCTTATCTCAACCCACAAGAGCGTGAGACATTCCGTACAATCATCGCTTTTCTGGATAAGCGCCTTGCCGAACAGGGAACGATCGACTGGGCACTGAAGCTGAAGCTGGTGCAGCGGATTGAGCGCAGTGCGCTTGAGGAACTGTTGACTGGCCCAGGCGCACGCGATCTTGCAGAACCATGGATATCCGCTTGGCGGCTGATCGAAGAAAGCTGGTCAGCACCTGAACGGGAAGGACACGACGGAACAGCCATTTACGGCATTCAGAAACGACTACGGGGAGGCGATCTATCTGGTGCTGTAATCGCTGCGATTGTCAATCTTGTAAAGCCACGACTCAAAGTCGAGCCAATTGATGCGTGGCGTTGGACTGTAATCAAGCAGCCGCGCACGCCGAAAAAGGTTGAACATATCTTATCAGCCAATGTGACGAGCGGAGATTTGATTGATCTCAACGTGCTCGAACTGGCAAACCTTAATAATATAGCTTTTTTAACTTCGCTCGCCAATGCGTTGGAAGCCGCTGTCAATCACGGCCTCGATATTGCTCGCAGACTGGGCTGGGATGGACAAAGTCGCTTATGGCAACTGGGCGACTTGGGGCGTGCCTACTACGTAACTGACGCTCCAAGAGCGCGCGAGGATGGTGACCCAGACGCCTACCATCGTGGCATCGCGCCTTCCGTGAAACTGCTGCATGCCGTAGTCACAAGGATTGCGGACATTGATCTTGATGCTGCGCAGAATTTTGTCCGGCGTTGGAGGCTGTATGACACTCCAGTGCATCTTCGCTTGTGGGCGGCAATGTCGCGGAACAAACAGATTACTTCCCCTGATGAGGTGTCAGCCTTCCTCATGGCGCTCGATCAGAACCGGTTTTGGGATGTGCACGGCTTCCCAGAGATCGCGGAGCTTCGAGCCATCCGATTCCGCGATATGAACATAGAAGCTCAAAACGCCATCACCACTCAGATTCGGAAAGGCCCTCCACGAAATCATTGGCCAAAAAAAATGGATGCCGCGAAGATACAGAATGCGCGGCTTTATCGAGTCTTACAAGAGCTTCGGCGCATTGAGCTTGGTGGTGGAGTTTTATCCATTAAAGTCAAGTCATGGTTTGATGCTCAGTCACTGCAATTTCCCGAACTTGCGGAGATGACGATGGATGAAGGTTTCCCCGGAAGAGTTACTTTTACACGTCGAGAAGCGAAACCTGATGTTACATTCGATACGCTATCAGGAACTGAAAGGTTGACGGCGCTCGAAACGGCTCTGGGGACTGAACGTCGCAGCTGGTATGATGATCCGGCCGAACGCGCAAATGACTGGATCAACCAGCAGGGCAACGCCGAAGAAGTGCTTGCTGACTTGGAGACTACGAACAACGGTGGCGACGGCTTTCCGAAGGTCTGGAATCGCTTTGGCTGGGCGCACAGACCGCCCCATCAGACAAGTGATGCTACGCTGATCCTAGAGGCTGGCAAAGTTCTTGGCCTGCTCAACCAGCTATCCAACATAACGCTGTCG
>JBMDXK010000019.1:0-16019 GCA_048594375.1 Methylopilaceae bacterium | reverse complement strand
ATGTCTTCGCGGATCCGGGAAACAAATGTTGCGTAATCGCCCACACATTCGATAGGTGTAATGTAGCCATCATTTTCAGGCTGATCTACAACCAGAACACCTGGAGCATTGCGCAAGATTTGCCGCGCTTCTTCGGCAGTAATCGGATCTTCAAATTCCAGATTGATGGACTCAGAGTGACCGACGAATACTGGAACGCGCACACAGGTTGCAGTTACTTTGATTTTCGGATCAAGAATTTTCTTGGTTTCCGCAGTCATTTTCCATTCTTCTTTAGTAAAGCCGTCTTCCATGAAAACATCAATATGCGGGATCACGTTGAAAGCAATCTGTTTGGTAAATTTTTCAGGTGCAGCAGACTGATTTACATAAATTCCTTTGGTCTGCGCCCACAATTCATCCATGGCATCCTTGCCGGCACCGGAAACAGACTGGTAAGTTGAAACGACTACACGTTTAATTTTTGCTTTTTCATGCAAAGGCTTAAGGGCAACAACCATCTGCGCTGTGGAGCAATTCGGATTGGCAATAATGCCCTTTTGGGTATAGCCTTCAACCGCTTCAGCATTGACTTCCGGCACAACCAGAGGAACCTGAGGATCCATGCGCCAAGCAGATGAATTATCAATTACAACAACGCCTTGTGCTGCAATTTTTGGCGCCCATTCCTTGGCTATTGTGCCACCAGCAGACATGAGGCAAATATCAACACCTGCAAAATCAAAGTTTTCAAGTGCCTGACATTTCAGGGTTTTTTCTCCGAAAGAGACTTCCACGCCCTGGCTGCGGCGTGAAGCCAAAGGAATAAGCTCGGATACTGGAAATTGACGCTCTTCCAGAATGTTGAGCATCTCGCGGCCAACATTTCCTGTGGCACCAACAAGAGCAACCCGATAACCCATAAAATTCTCCACATGCGTTGACGCGCTTCAAGCGCCCTGAATAAATAAGCTATTGCTTCCCTTGTAAAAACAGGGAAAATAAATGTTCTGAAAAGAAGAACGCTATGGTTTTACACGAATGGTGTCAAAACGCAATGTAAACTAAAGCAATTCCCAGAATTACCTACCAATTGATGCAAAAAACAAGATGAAAACAATGGCTTCACAATATGAGTGGCGATTCATGCGGATTGAAGATATGGATAGAATTTATGCCTTAAGTCTTGAGGTGCATCCGGATTATTTTGAGGACAGCCATGTGCTTGAGGAACGATTTTCCCTCTATAATCAAGGCTCTATGGTGCTATGGGCAGGGCATAAGATTGCAGGATATGTGTTGAGTCATCCTTGGTATGAGGGGAAGGTGCCGCAACTCAACAAGCCATTGATTGCATTGCCAGAAAAGACATCATCCTATTATCTGCATGATCTTGCACTGTTACCGGACGTGCGAGGGAAAGGTCAGGGCGATGCTGCGGTCAAGCTATTGTGCAAACATGCTTTTTCCAAACAATTTCAGAGTATAAATCTGGTGTGTGTTGCAGGCTCAGAGCGTTTCTGGGAGAAAATGGGGTTTCAGGCAAGCACACAAACGGCTCCTGATGGGCTTGCTTCTTATGGCGAAAATGCCCTTTTTATGCAAAGGTTGCTCGCGCAGGGTTGATTATGGTGAAAAGCGTGTCACCATAAGGGTTTAAAGATGCTTCTCTTTGCTTTTCAAGACCGGAGCAAAGCGGAATGAAACATGCGGAATAAAGCGGAATAAAGCGGAATGCTAAAAAACAGGCAGAGGTGTGAACAATGGATGATGATTTTAAACCGCGTCCGGTCGATCGGGCTTTAAATCCACACTTTCAATTTGGGCAATCCACCGAACCAAATTATTCTGGTGTGGTTTCTTTTTTGCGCCGCCGGTATGCCGCCACCCTTGATGCGATGATAGGTGCTGATGCGTTAATTTGGGGTGTGCCGCTGGACGTGGCCACTTCCAACCGCCCCGGTACGCGCTTTGGCCCGCGGGCTTTGCGGGAAGCTTCCACCATTCTGGATGGCGATCCGGTTTATCCCTTCGGATTCGATATTTTCGATAATCTGGATGTGCGTGATACCGGCGATTGCGTATTTGACTATGGGCGACCGGAAAACATTCCTGCCTGCATTGAGGCTCAGGCTTGCGAACGTCTGAGCGCCAGTGCGCAACTGGTGACCTTGGGCGGGGATCACTTTCTGACCTATCCGGTATTAAAAGCGTTGGCCAAAAAACACGGGCAGCCTTTGGCGCTGGTGCATTTCGATGCGCATCAGGATACATGGGATGACGATGGCACCCGCATGGATCATGGCACGTTTATCACCCGCGCGGTACGGGAAGAACTGATTGATCCGGTGCGGTCTATCCAGATTGGCATTCGCACCCATGCGCCGCAGGATTTTGGCATCACCGTGGTGAGCGGATTTGATGCCCATGCGCTTTCACCCCGCGCTTTAACCGAGATGATTCTTGCACAAGTGGGAACGACTGTTCCGGCCTATGTGACGTTTGATATTGATGCGCTTGATCCGGCTTTTGCGCCCGGTACCGGCACCCCAGTGTGCGCAGGGCTGAGTACTGCACAGGCGATTTCCTGTTTGCGGCAATTGTGTGGGCTGAACCTTGCGGGGTTTGATCTGGTGGAGGTTTCACCGCCCTATGACCATGCCGGTGTGACCGCTCTTGCCGGCGCTACGCTCGTGCAGATTTATTTAGGATTGTTGGCTGAACAAAAAAGGCGTGGGGATGGCAGCTTTAGCCCCAATGGCTGAAAGGCAAAAAATCCATCATTTCGCGTTTAATGATGCATTTATTATAGCCGCATTCCAATAAAATGATTTTGTTTCTATGTGGTAAAGCTTTTTTCGTGCATCCCGGCCTGCGCCGGGATGCCGATGGTGTTTTTTACGGTGGAGTGAGAGGTAAGCTTAAATGTGATTTAAGCTTTTTGACTACCTTCGACAGGCCTTTGCACCAGAACGAGCTGGCGGGTAATGAGGCCAATGACCACCAGTGCGCCTGCCTGATGGGTGAGTGCCAGATCAAGCGGAACCTGATAGATAAGGGTAAGAATACCAAGCAACGCTTGCAACGTTACGCTTGCGAAAATAACCAAAGCGCCGTTGCGGATGATGGTAGGTGCTTGCCAGCTCACCACGCAATACCCTGCGGCTAACAGCCAGAGCGTATAAGCGAGGCCGCGGTGAATGAACTGCGCGGTGAGCGGGTTTTCAAACAGGTTGCGCCATGCCGGTGACTGGATAAAAAGGTTTTCTGCCGTGGGGATTAGTCTGCCATCCATGAGCGGCCATGTGGTGTAAGTCAGCCCCGCATCCAGCCCCGCCACAATAGCGCCCCAGAAAATCTGCACAAAACACACGCCAAACAGAATTTTGGTGTAAAGGCGCACATTGTCCGCGGTGTGAAGAACAATGCTGTGCCGCGCTTTGTGAATGCGGGTAAGCTGCTGGATCAACACACAGAAAATAATAAAAGCCAGACACAAATGCGTAGCAAGGCGATAAGGGGCAACCGATGTGAGAACACTCAAACCGGACGACACCATCCACCAGCCTATAAAGCCCTGCAAGCCGCCCAGCACAAACAACAGTGCCAGCGGTGTGTGCATGGATTTATCCAGCTTGTTCCGCCACCAGAAAAATACAAACGGAATAAAAAATACAATACCGATAGCGCGCGCCAGAAACCGATGACCCCATTCCCAGAAATAAATGAATTTGAAATCTTCAAGGCTCATGCCTTTGTTGATAAGCTGGTACTGGGGAATTTGCCTGTATTTATCAAACTCCACCATCCACGCCTGTTCGCTTAAAGGCGGTATGGCGCCGGTGACCGGCTTCCATTCGGTAATGGAAAGACCTGAATCCGTGAGGCGGGTGGCACCGCCCACAATTACAATGGCAACAATGAGTGCAACAATTGACCAAAGCCAGATGCGCACCGCGCGGTTGGGCAGAATCGTCATGGCAATCCTCACGGTTAATACATAGCCGCCATTGGAATGGCATAGACAAACCTGAAAGACCAGAGACTCTGATGTCGCAGGAAAGAGGCTGTTATAAATTCGGTTGAAAGAATAGATTAACTATGATTAATGCAAAGCGTAGTAATGTAGAGAGTTTGTTATGATAAGATCGCACATTGGTTCTGGGGGGATAGTTTTCCTCCTTCGTTAAGTGTTCCTTTGGAAACATTGAAGGTTTCTCCAGATTTTCTTGCGGCTCTTCAGGAAAGTGCTTCCGTTTATGAAAAGGGAACCTTCAATGAGGTTTATCTTGATGAAACAGAGCTGCCGCCGCAACAACTGGAGAGGCGTGTTGTGCTGGATTTTTACGGTGAACCCGATGCTTTTGATTGGAAACCTGATTATTCGGCGGATGTGGCTGAAGTTTTAAAATCCGGTGCTTTTGACCGCGTTAAAATTCATTCAATACCTTATTATGAGACTCCAGATGTTGGCCTGATTGCAGACGGTATTAAGCACGCCCGCACGCCAGAAATTATTCTGGAAAAAAATTATTTTGGTTTAACTGAAGGTGCAGGCAAAGCCTTTGGCGATGCTTTGGCTCTAACAGATGCTCGATCCGTTAGTCTGGCCTATAATGACTTTATGGAAAAAGAGATCCCATTTCTAGCGGATGGGCTGGCGCAGACAAAAGCGGAGCGTGTTGATTTATCATGGTACTTTGAGGATGCACATAACGTTTACGCGCCTTTTGGTCGCGCTTTGGCTCAGAATAAAAATGATACTGTGCTTGTGGATCAAAATGATATATATCCTGCAAATCCAGCAAAAATGCTTCAATTAAGAGATAGCAGGTTGCGTGATGCTTTTTTTGAGACGAAAGCTTCACAAATACTTACACAGCCTATACTTGGCCAGTTTGTAGAACGTGCAGGCAGCCTATCTGCTCAGAATAAAACTGGCGTGTATCACACGCTTGTAGAGAATGGGGTTTTTAAAGATAATCCTGATTTAATTCAGTCGCTTCGCGCTGGACTGTATTCTTACGATAAAAAAATGACAAAATAGTCAGCGCTCAAAACAGAGATATAGCCTAAGCCTTATAATGATTTATAGTGGTTGGGCTATAGTGTATTTTAAAGCCGGATATCGAGGCCGATGTCGAGCGTGGGGGCGGAGTGGGTGATCCAGCCCACCGCAATCAGATCCACGCCGGTTTGCGCAATACCGGCTACGGTTTCCAGCCGCACATTGCCCGAAGCCTCGGCCAGCATCTGGCCGTTGATGCGGCGCACCGCCTCTTTCAGTGTGGGCAGATCCATGTTGTCCAGCAACACGCAATCGGCACCTTCTTCCAGCACCTGATCCAGCTGCTCCAGCGTATCCACCTCGATTTCAACCTTCACCAGATGGCCAATGCTGGCTTTGGCTGCGCGAAGGGTGTCTTTAATATTACCCATTACCGCAATGTGATTGTCTTTAATCAGCACCGCATCATCAAGGCCAAAACGATGGTTGGAACCGCCGCCGCAGCTCACCGCATGTTTTTCCAGCGCCCGCAAGCCCGGTGTGGTTTTGCGGGTGCAGGTGATTTTGGCTTTGGTATGCGCAACCGCTTTGACAAGTTCCGCCGTGGTGGATGCAATGCCGCTGAGGTGGCTTACATAGTTCAGCGCAACCCTTTCTGCGGACAGCACCGCTTGCGCGGCGCCCTCCACGGTGAGAAGGGTATCGCCTGCGTTGAGTGTATCGCTATCTTGTTTCAGGACGTGGATCACGGCGTTTGGGTCAAGCATCCGAAAGGTGGCGACCGCCAGATCAACCCCCGCCAACACGCCATGCTTGCGCGATACCATGGAGGCTATCGCTCTGGCTGACGCCGGAATGAGCGCTTGCGAAGTCAGATCACCCGCGCGGCCAAGATCTTCCATAAGAGCAGATTGGACAGCTTGGGTAATAATAAGAGGGTTCAGCATGGGATGCCTTTTTCAAAATTTATGCAGAGAAGCTTTTTTGAGAATGCAGATGGCGCTTTAATCGTACGTCATTTTTTCCCTGCTCAGTGTTTCCTTCGTGGATTCCGGCCTTCGCCGGGATGACGGAAAGGTTTTGCGCACATGAATAATCGCGTTTGGATCAAGCATCCGAAAGGCGGCGACCGCCAGATCAACCCCCGCCAACACGCCCCGCTTGCGCGATACCATGGAGGCTATCGCTCTGGCTGACGCCGGTATCAGCGCTTGCGATGTAAGATCACCCGCGCGACCAAGGTCTTCCATCAATGCAGATTGTACGGCTTGGGTGATGATAAGAGGATTTAGCATGAAGTGCCTTGTTCAAAATTTATACAGAGAAGCTTTTTTGAGGATGTGAATGTAGTTTTATTCGCGCTTTATTTTTGCCTGCGGAGTGTTTCTCTCAAGGATCCCGGCCTTCGCCGGGATGACGGAAAGGTTTTGCGCACATGTTCGCACAGATTTGATGCTAAGCCTTTTTTAAAATGAAATGACGCGCTCATGTTCGGACTGCTTTGCTCACATTTTTCAGGCAGCAGGATTAAGTGTTATACTGGTGCTTAAAATTTCAAGTTGAGAGAGGGTGTAAGTGGTGCTGGTGGCACTGCGCTGCGCTTTGGGAAAATCGCTGCGGAAATGCGCTCCGCGGCTTTCCTGACGCTGCAAGGCCGCAGTTGCCAGCATTGTGCAAGCGGTTAAACGTGAGTCCAAAGAATCGGTTAGCGTATTGTGTTCGCGCAATCTATGAAGGGCGCTTATCAAGGCTTCCAGCCCTTCCTTGCTGCGCACCACGCCCAGATAACGGCTCATCAGATTGCGGATTTCCTGCACAAGAACGGGGGCGGGTTGCTCAGGGATAGCGGGTTCTGTGCGGATGGTGTTTGCGCTTGCGGGCAGATTGGCTTGCGCAATATCATCTGCAACACGGGTTGCATACACGAGCGCTTCCAGCAAAGAATTGGATGCCAGCCGGTTTGCGCCATGCGCGCCGGTGTGGGCAACCTCGCCACACGCCCACAGACCCCGCACATTGGTGCGGCCGTGGCGATCCGTCTTGACGCCGCCCATATGATAATGCGCCGCCGGTGCTATGGGAATAGGCTGGCTGGCCGGATCAATACCCGCCGCCATGCAGGTGGCGTAAACAGTTGGAAAATGCTCTTTAAAAGCGTTGCCTAAAGCATGGCGCGTATCCAGAAACGCGCCGCGGCCTGCAGCAATCTCTTCAAACACACCACGCGCCACCGTATCCCGCGGGGCAAGCTCCGCATCGGGGTGATGCTTGAGCATAAAACGCTCGCCAGCACTGTTCACCAACCACGCACCCTCACCGCGCAGAGCTTCCGTTGCCAGCGGGGCAGGGTCTTTGCCAATGTTGATTGCTGTAGGATGAAACTGGATAAACTCAAGATCGGATAACTCCGCGCCCACTCTTGCCGCCGCAACCAGCCCATCCGCACAAGCCTCCAAAGGATTGGTGGTAACCGCAAACAGCTGGCCAATTCCGCCTGTGGCCAACACTACGGCATGAGCAGGTATATGCAGACGGATATTTTCTGCGGTATTGACAGCCGTAAGGCCGGTGAGGGTGCTTTCACAAGCTATCAGTTTTTCCAGCCTCATGCCTTCCTGCACCCTTATGGACGGCGTGTTGCGCACCGCGGTGACCAACGCATCCATGATGGCTTTGCCCGCCAGATCACCGTTCACGCGCACAATCCGGTTCGCAGAATGGGCAGCCTCACGGGACAAAGCCAGCGCACCTTCCAGCGTGCGGTCAAACGGAACACCAAAGTTGAGCAAATCATGAATACGGGCGGAGGCTTCCTTGGCCAGCTCCAAAGCGACCTCTTCATCCACCAGACCCGCGCCGGCCTGAATGGTGTCATGAGCATGGCTTTCGGGCGTATCGCCCAGACCCATCGCCGCCGCAATACCACCCTGCGCCCAGCTTGACGATGCGCCTTGCCCCAACGGCGCAGGCGTAAGCAACGTTACAGGCATCGGACTGAGCTTGAGTGCGCAGAACAAACCCGCCAGACCGCCACCCACAATGATGATACTGCTGTGTACGGTATCAAGCCGGTTCTGTTCGCCCATGGAATGCGCCTTTTCAATCGGCCGGGGGTGAAGATCAGATTTTAAGGTTTACCATGCGTTCCACCGAAAGCCGGGCGCGGGCAGCAATATCATCCGGCACCAACACTTCTTCGCGCATATACACCAGACTATCCAGAATAGCGGGCAGGGTGATGCGCTTCATATGCGGACAGAAATTACACGGACGCACAAATTCCACATCCGGCGTGTTCTGCATAATGTTATCCGCCATGGAACACTCGGTAATCATCACCACTTTTTTCGGGCGCTGCTGTTCCACATAAGCTTGCAGCTTCGCCGTGGAACCCGTGAAATCCGCTTCCGCAATCACATCCGGCGGACATTCAGGATGTGCCAGAATATGAATGCCCGGATTGGCTTCACGGTAGCTACGCAGCTCTTGCGCCGTGAACAACTCATGCACTTCGCAATGGCCTTGCCACGAAATCAGCTTCACATCCGTTTGGGTGGCAACCCACTTTGCCAAATATTCATCGGGCAGGAAAATCACTTCCGGCACGCCCAATGAATTGACCACATCCACCGCATTGGACGACGTGCAGCACATATCCGCTTCGGCCTTCACATCCGCAGACGTGTTTACATACACCACCACGGGGCGGCCGGGATATTGGGCTTTCAATTTACGGATATCCGCGCCCGTAATCGATTCTGCCAGCGAGCAACCCGCACGGGAATCAGGGATCAGAACGGTGCGATCCGGATTGAGGATCTTCGAGGTTTCGGCCATGAAATGAACGCCGCCCTGAATGATAATCTCCGCATCCGTACGCCCTGCTTCACGGGCAAGCTGGAAGCTATCCCCCACCACATCCGCAACGCAATTATAAATCTCAGGCGTTTGATAATTGTGCGCCAGCAACACCGCATTGCGCTGCTTTTTCAAATCATTGATGGCTTTTACATAAGGCGCCATGGTTGCCCATTCCAGCGGCGGTACAATATGCTTGACCCGCTCATAAAGATGCGCAGTTTCACGCTCAATCGCAGGAGTAAGCTTCAGCTCGGGCATCGGCAAAATACCATAACGCTCCGCAGCGGTGAGCGGACGGGCTTTTGCAGTCTCGTTAGCGCGCAAAGCGTATGCAGCAGCGGGGGACATGGGCTTTACTCCCTTATGCTCAAAATGAGCATATTGTGGGGATGAAAAAAACCGGCAATGCCGATAGTGCTCATCACTGTTATTTCCATCTGCACATATATACCTTGCCGCAAAAGATTACTAGAGGCGAGCAAAGAAATATCTGCGGATTTGGGCATAAATCATACGGTGAAGTTTTGGGGGTGGGATTATGAAGAGAGCGTTTCATTATTAGGCGTATTGGAGATTTTTACTGCTTATGGCGCTGTTTGTTCGTGGATCCCGGCCTTCGCCGGGATGACGGCGGTGCTGACGGGATGACGGTGATGCTGAAGGGATGACGGTGATACTTGTAATGAGAAATTGTCAGAGCGGATTGTTTGACAAGAAGAATGGAACTCACCATGATGGGCTGACCATTCATTCTATGGGCAGACAAAAAAGGCATTTGCTATGGTTTATGCGCAGCGGGTGCATCGTCCAGGCGGTGCAGATGCAATGGTTTGGGAACAGATAGATGTTGGCGCGCCAGCCGCAGGGCAAGTGCGTCTGCGCCAGACAGCCATTGGCGTGAATTTTGTGGATGTCTATTTCCGCACAGGACTTTACCCGCCGCCCGAAGGATACCCCTTTATTCCCGGCAAAGAAGCCGTGGGAGTGGTGGATGCTGTGGGCGCTGGCGTCACCCATGTACGCGTGGGTGACAGAGTAGCCTATGTGGGGCCGCTTGGCGCTTATGCCGAAGCACGGCTGATTGATGCGCAAAGCCTTGTTCCCGTTCCCGATTTTCTGACCGATTCACAGGCTGTGGCGCTAATGCTGAAAGGCATGACCGCCTATTATCTGCTGCACCAGACTTTTCCTGTGAAAGCAGGGGATACCCTTCTCATCCACGCTGCTGCCGGAGGGGTTGGGTTGATTGTCTGCCAATGGGCATCGCGTATGGGGGTAACCGTCATTGGTACCGTGGGCAGCGTGGAAAAAGCCGCACTGGCACAGGCCAATGGCTGCCACCACACCATTCTTTACCGTGAAGAAAATGTGGCCGAGCGGGTGCGCACCATCACGCACGGCGCTTTGTGCGATGTGGTCTATGATTCCGTAGGGCAGGCCATGTACCCGCACTCGCTGGATTGCTTACGCCCTAAAGGTATGTGGGTGAGCTTTGGGCAATCTTCCGGCATGATTGAACAGTTTACCTTGAAAGATCTGGCCAAACGGGGATCATTGTTTGCAACACGGCCATCCTTGTTTGACTATATTGTAACGCGCACGGAATTGGAAAACACAGCGCGGGCTGTGTTTGAGGTGGCGCGGCAGGGGATTGTAAATGTGCGCATTGCCGATGAACTACCTCTGAAAGAAGCAGGCAAAGCGCATCAGTTACTGGAAGGACGCCAGACGACCGGCGCTCTTGTAATGCGGGTATAAAGATGTGAGCGAGTCTTTCTTCGCGCCGCTTTCAAACGCATTAAGTATGCAGCCGCGGGGTTGAGAATCATGGTTAAGAATCGCTTCGCTTATCGGCTTGGTATTTGAGTCAAACCGTCGCAGTGCAGAGTCAAAAAGACTCCAAAGCCCCACGCTTTGTCAATTAAATCTGGAATTACTCCAAAAAAGCCGAAGGGGGTACTTGCTTGAAGGCGTAGGCTGCGTTAAGCCATGTCGTGAATAGTGGGTGCGGATAGAATCTGCGCCCGAAAGCAGTTAGGCGGTTATCATGAATACGCTTCTTGCAGATTATGCACCGTTGGTTATCTTTATCGGCATCTCGTTGGTGATCGGTCTGGCCTTGTTGATTGCACCCTTCCTGGTGGCGCACTCCAACCCCGATCCTGAAAAAGTTTCTGCCTATGAGTGCGGATTCAACGCTTTTGATGACGCGCGTATGAAATTTGATGTGCGGTTCTATCTGGTTGCCATTCTGTTTATTATTTTCGATCTGGAAGTAGCCTTTCTCTTTCCCTGGGCTGTGGCATTTGGCGATATTGGCCTTCTGGGTTTCTGGTCTATGATGGCTTTCTTGGGTGTTCTGACCATCGGCTTTATTTATGAATGGAAAAAAGGAGCGCTGGAATGGGATTAGTCCACGATCAATCAACGCTTGTTGCTCCTCAGCCGCGCGGTGTTCTTGATCCCGCAACCGGCAAACCTGTGGGTGCAAATGATCCTTTCGTAAACCAGATCAGCGATGAACTGGCCGACAAAGGATTTCTGGTGACCTCTACCGAAGATCTTATCACCTGGGCGCGCACCGGCTCGCTCATGTGGATGACCTTCGGCCTTGCTTGCTGCGCTGTGGAAATGATGCAGGCCTCCATGCCCCGCTATGACGTGGAACGCTTCGGCTTTGCGCCTCGCGCCAGTCCGCGCCAATCCGATGTGATGATTGTGGCCGGTACGCTCACCAACAAAATGGCACCCGCCTTGCGCAAGGTCTATGACCAGATGCCCGAACCGCGTTATGTGATTTCCATGGGATCATGCGCGAATGGTGGCGGTTATTACCACTATTCCTACGCCGTTGTGCGCGGCTGTGACCGTGTGGTGCCGGTAGATATTTATGTGCCAGGCTGTCCGCCAACCGCAGAAGCGCTGGTTTATGGTATTTTGCTGTTGCAGAAAAAAATCCGCCGCACCGGTACAATTGAAAGATGAGCATGACGATGGCTGACAGGCTGACAGAATTGCGCGATTATAGTGTTGAGAAGCTCGGTGCGGAACGGGTTGTGCCGTCCATTGCCTATAACGAGCTAACCTTGCACGTACAGGCTAAGGATATTGTCGAGGTTCTCACGTTCCTGCGCGATGATGCCAAATACCGTTTTGTTTGCTTTATTGACCTGTGCGGTGTCGATTATCCGGAACGGGAACAACGCTTTGATGTGGTGTATCATCTGCTTTCACCAACCCAAAATACCCGCATCCGCGTGAAAATACAGACCGATGAATATACGCCCGTTCCCAGTGCGGTGCCGGTGTTTCCTTCCGCCAACTGGTTCGAGCGGGAAGCCTACGATATGTATGGCATCCTGTTTGACGGACATCCTGATTTACGGCGTCTGCTGACGGATTACGGCTTTGAAGGCTATCCGCTGCGCAAAGATTTTCCGCTCACCGGCTTTGTGGAAGTGCGCTATGATGATGCCCAGAAACGCGTTGTTTACGAACCTGTAAAACTTGCACAGGAATTTCGTACATTTGATTTCCTCAGCCCTTGGGAAGGGGCAGACCATATCCTTCCCGGTGACGAAAAGGCAAAGGGTGAGCAAGCATGAGTACTGAAACCGAAATTCGCAATTTTTCAATCAACTTTGGGCCTCAGCATCCGGCGGCGCACGGCGTGTTGCGCATGATTCTTGATCTGGATGGCGAGATCGTGGAGCGGGTTGATCCCCATATCGGTCTCTTGCACCGTGGTACAGAAAAACTGATTGAATATAAAAACTACAATCAGGCGATGCCTTATTTTGACCGACTCGATTATGTGGCGCCGATGAATCAGGAACATGCTTTCTGCTTGGCGGTTGAAAAACTTCTCAGTATTGATGTGCCGCGCCGCGGTCAGCTTATCCGCGTGCTGTATTCCGAAATTGGCCGGTTGCTTTCACATCTTTTGAATATTACTACACAGGCAATGGACGTGGGTGCTTTGACCCCGCCGCTGTGGGGCTTTGAAGAGCGCGAAAAGCTGATGGTGTTTTATGAACGGGCTTCCGGTTCGCGGATGCACGCGGCATATTTCCGTCCAGGCGGGGTGCGCTTTGATCTGCCGCCTGAATTGATTGACGATATTGAAGCATTTTGTGATCCGTTTCTCAAAACCGTTGATGACCTTGATCGCCTGCTGACGGGGAACCGTATTTTTAAACAGCGCAATGCCGATATTGCTATAGTGTCACTGGATGACGCATGGGCATGGGGCTTTTCCGGCGTGATGGTGCGCGGTTCCGGTGCCGCATGGGATTTGCGTCGCGCCCAGCCTTACGAATGCTATGACGAAATGGAATTTGATATTCCGGTTGGCAAACATGGCGATTGCTATGACCGCTATCTGGTGCGTATGGAAGAAATGCGGCAGTCGGTGCGGATTATGCGCCAATGTATTGCCAAATTGCGTGCCGCTGACGGGCAGGGGCCTGTCGCCACACCGAATAATAAAATTACGCCGCCTTCACGGCGTGATATGAAGCGATCAATGGAATCGCTTATTCATCACTTTAAACTTTATACCGAAGGCTATCATGTGCCTGCGGGTGAAGTGTATGCCGCGGTTGAAGCACCCAAGGGCGAATTCGGTGTCTATGTTGTGGCTGATGGCACCAACCGTCCTTACCGCTGCAAAATCCGCGCTCCGGGTTTTCTCAATCTGCAAGCCATGGATTTCCTCGGGCGAGGGCATCAGCTGGGCGATATGCCCGCCATTATCGGCTCTATCGATGTGGTGTTCGGGGAGATTGACCGGTGATTATGGTATGTACAGCTCTTAAAAAGAACGTGGTGTAATTATGGCCGTGCGTCGTTTAGCTGAAAAACAGCCTGAAACTTTTGCCTTCACGGAAAAAAACCGTGGTTGGGTTGAAAGCCAAATTGCAAAATACCCTGAAGGGCGTCAGGCTTCAGCGGTTATTCCGCTTTTGTGGAAAGCACAGGAACAATTTGGCGGCTGGCTTCCGGAACCGGCTATCCGGCATGTGGCTGAGCTGCTTGCTATGCCGTATATCCGTGTGATGGAAGTGGCAACCTTCTACACCATGTTCAATCTGGAACCTGTGGGGAAATATTTCGTGCAGCTGTGCGGTACAACGCCCTGTGCGCTGCGCGGTGCGAACACCCTGAAAGAAGTCTGCAAGCGCGTTATTGGTCCTGAGAAAACCGTTTCCGCAGACGGTATGCTTTCATGGATGGAAGTGGAATGTCTCGGCGCATGTGCCAACGCTCCCATGATCCAGCTGAATTATGATTATATTGAAGACCTTAATGCAGAGTCTTTAGAAAAATTGTTAAGCGATGTGCGCGCGGGTAATCCGATTAAAACTGGGTCGCAAACCGGACGCTCTTCTTCGTGTCCACAAGGTGGAGCAACGTCTCTCACCGATGCCAGCCTTTATGACGGTTCTGTTGTAGGGAGCTGGCGTTCGCGCTTTGATGCGGTTACTGCCGCGCCTGACCAGGCACCCACAGAAGCCGCCAAACCTGCACCGACATCACCGGGTGAAAAACAGGCCGCAAAACCTGCCGATGAAATCACGGTAGATGACGCGCCAAAAACACCTGCCAAGCCTAGCGCAACCAAAGCTGCAAAAGGCGAAAAAACGCCAAAAGCCGCAGCTGTGGATGAACCTGCCAAAAAGCCCCGCGCTCCCCGTAAACCCAAAACCACGGAGTCCTGATAATGCTGCACGATCGTGATCGCATTTTCACAAATCTCTATGGTCTGCACAGTGCTGGCCTGAAAGCCGCACAAATGCGCGGCGCATGGGATGGTACAAAATTCCTGCTGGAACAAGGCAAAGACTGGATCATCAACGAGATGAAAGCATCCGGCTTGCGTGGCCGTGGGGGTGCCGGTTTTCCAACAGGGCTGAAATGGTCTTTTATGCCCAAGCCGCAGGAAGGTCGTCCGCATTATCTGGTGGTCAATGCCGATGAATCCGAACCCGGAACCTGCAAAGACCGCGAAATTTTGCGCAACGATCCCCATCTTTTGATTGAAGGGTGCCTGATCGCCTCTTTTGCAATGGGTGCGAATGCCTGTTACGTTTATCTGCGCGGTGAATATGTGCGTGAGCGTGAAGCACTTCAGGCCGCTGTGGATGAAGCTTATGCTGCAAATCTCATCGGCAAGAACAACATCCACGGCTATCCGTTTGATCTTTATGTGCATCATGGAGCTGGCGCTTACATCTGCGGTGAAGAAACCGCGCTTATCGAAAGCCTTGAAGGCAAAAAAGGAATGCCGCGCCTGAAACCGCCATTCCCTGCCAACATGGGTCTTTATGGTGCGCCGACCACTGTCAACAATGTTGAATCCATTGCCGTTGCGGGCACCATCCTGCGGCGTGGCGGTGCATGGTTTGCCGGTCTTGGTAAACCCAACAACACCGGAACCAAGCTGTTTTCCATATCCGGTCACGTGGAACGTCCCTGCAACGTGGAAGAAGAAATGGGTATTTCCTTCCGCGAGCTGGTGGAACGCCATTGCGGCGGTATCCGTGGTGGGTGGGATAATCTTCTGGCTGTTATTCCGGGTGGTTCTTCCGTACCGCTGCTGCCGGCCGAGCAATGCCAGGATCTTTCGATGGATTTTGACACGCTGCGCAATCTTAAATCCGGTTTGGGAACTGCGGCTGTGATTGTCATGGATAAATCCACGGATGTTATTGCCGCGATTGCCCGTCTTTCGCATTTTTACAAACATGAAAGCTGTGGCCAATGCACGCCCTGCCGCGAAGGTACCGGCTGGATGTGGCGGGTCATGGAGCGTATGGTTGAAGGCCGCGCGCAAAAGCGGGAAATTGACATGCTGTTGCAGGTTTCCATGCAGGTTGAAGGGCATACCATTTGTGCGCTTGGCGATGCTGCCGCATGGCCGGTGCAAGGACTTATCCGGCATTTCCGGCACGAGATTGAAAAACGTATTGATGATTTTTCATCCCGCGCGGACAAAGATGCGCCGCTGGCTATCGAGGCTGCCGAATGATTGTTTTTATTCTATTTTCCAGAGGCTGAACCATGGCAAAAATCATTATTGATGGTACAGAACTTGATGTGCCAGCGGATTATACTCTGTTTCAGGCATGTGAAGAAGCCCGTTCGGAAGTTCCGCGCTTTTGTTTCCATG
>JBMDXK010000018.1:0-252282 GCA_048594375.1 Methylopilaceae bacterium | reverse complement strand
GCGCGTCGCCGTACAGCGGGTAAAAATAAGAAAAATAACCGTTCCCGCAAGCCGCGCCGTGGGTTGTTTGGCCGTCTGTTTCGCCTGTCTCTCACTGTGGGTATTTGGGGTATTGTGGCCATCGGCGGGTTGATTGCCTATGAAGCAACTAAGCTGCCACCGATTCAGGATTTGAAAATCCCGCCTCGTCCGCCCAGTATTTCGTTGATCGGTACGGATGGCACCTTGCTGGCAACCCGCGGTGAAGGCAGAGGTAAAACGGTGGTTTTGCAGGAATTGCCGCCTTATTTGCCGCAAGCTTTTATTGCCATTGAAGATCGCCGTTTTTACACTCACTTTGGCTTTGATCCGGTGGGTTTAACCCGCGCATTGGTTGCCAATATGCGCGCGGGGTCATCGGTGCAGGGAGGCTCCACACTTACCCAGCAGTTGGCTAAAAATCTGTTTCTCAGCCCGGAACGTTCCTTGGAGCGTAAAATTCAGGAGTTGATTCTTTCCGTATGGCTGGAAGCCAAGCTAGGCAAGGATGAAATTTTAGAACTCTATCTGAACCGGGTTTACTTTGGTGCTGGCGCCTATGGTATTGAAGCGGCAGCGCAGCGCTATTTTGATAAACCGGCAGCGCACGTTACACTGGCAGAAGCGGCGATGTTGGCGGGGCTTGTAAAAGCGCCATCCCGACTGGCGCCCACCCGTGACCGGGAAGCTGCCGAAGCGCGGGCGCGCGTTGTGTTGGGAGCAATGGTAGAGGCAAAATTCATTACCGCCCAGCAATCCACACAGGCGCTGAGCAATTCCATGGCGATTGCCAAGCCACGCCATGAAGGCTCCATCGGCTATGTGGCGGATTGGGTGATGGATCAGCTTAATGATCTGATTGGCACCATTGAAAAAGATATTGTGGTGGATACAACCATTGATCCTGTTTTGCAGGCTGAGGCCGAGCAGGCACTGGTGAGTAGCCTTGAGAAAAAAGGGGGGGCGCTGGGTGTAAGTCAGGGTGCGGTGGTAACGTTGGATCCTCAAGGTGCCGTGAAGGCCATGGTGGGTGGGCGTTCTTATGCGCAAAGTCAGTTTAACCGTGCGGTCAATGCGCGCCGTCAACCGGGCTCGACCTTTAAGCCATTTGTGTATCTCACGGCTTTGGAGCGCGGTCTGACGCCCGAAACAATCCGTGACGATGCCCCGATCCGTCTGGGCAATTGGAGTCCTTCCAACTTTGATCACAAATTCCGTGGGCCTGTTACGCTGACACAAGCTCTGGCCACATCACTCAATACGGTTGCAGTAAGTCTTGGTACGGAATTTGGCCCTGCAACGGTGGTGTCTATGGCGCACCGTCTGGGTATTAAATCCAAGCTGGAAGCCAATGCCTCTATTACGTTAGGCACTTCGGCGGTTAGCCCTCTGGAAATGACCAATGCGTTTACGCCCTTTGCTAATGGCGGGTATGGTGTGGAAGCGCATGTCATCAAGGAAATCCGTACAGCGGATGAGGGTAATGTCCTGTATCAGCATTTGACCCCTGCCATCGGTCAGGTGATTGAGCCGGATATTATTGGCATGATGAACATGATGATGTCAGAGACCATGCGGATTGGTACAGCGCGCAGAGCGGAGCTTGCAGGTTGGCCGGCAGCAGGCAAAACCGGCACCAGTCAGGATTTCCGTGATGCGTGGTTTGTGGGTTACACAGCGCACCTCGTCACAACAGTCTGGCTGGGTAATGATGATAACTCCCCTACAAAACGGGCATCCGGTTCCAATTTGCCGGTGGAGGTCTGGAGCCAGTTCATGACGGCAGCGCATCAGGGCATTGCGGTGGCTGCACTGCCGGGTAACTACCACCCTGCTGAAAATGACGATACGCCTTATTACGATGATCCCTATGCCACCACGGGCAATGTGCCGTATGACCACGCAACAGGCGGCAGACCGCAGCCAACAGGTCCGGATGGCAATCCGTGGGAACGCCCAGAGCAGGGACAGGGCGGTTCACCGTTTGGCTTCATTAAAAGAATTTTTGGTGGGGGGTGATGAAATCAAAAATAAATACGGGTTTGCGCTACATTGCCCTTGCCCGCAGGAACATGTCGTTTTATCACTAAAATGCAATCGTTTAACGGCGTAGGGGAAAATCACGGGCATGAATGCTGTTTTAGGTTCTGTTCTCTGGCTGGTTCTTACAGTCATTGATCTTTATTTCTGGATTATCATCGCATCGGCTATTATGAGCTGGTTGATTGCTTTTAATGTCATCAATACGCGCAATCAATTTGTGGCGACCGTATGGGATACGCTCATTCGCCTGACAGAACCGGCTCTTGCCCCCATCCGGCGTATTATGCCCAATCTTGGCGGCATTGATATTTCGCCCGTAATCCTTTTGTTATTGCTTGGATTTATCCGGCGTTTAATTGTCAGTCTGTTTTATGGCGTTTAGCCCTGCCCATGCCTTTTAAAAAGGTGACGGATGGCGTTACGGTTGCGGTACGGCTAACCCCGAATGCCAAAAAGAGCATTGTTGAAGGCATCCATATGCTGGAAAACGGCTCGTGTGTTTTGAAAGTACGCGTGAACGCTGTGCCGGAGAAAGGTCAAGCCAATGAGGCGTTGATTGCTTTGCTTGCTCACAAGACAGGCATGGCGCGTTCACGCATTACATTGACAAGCGGCGCAACTTCGCGTCTTAAAAAGATAACGTTTGCCGGTGATCCTGAAGCATTATTGGCACTTTTGAATACATTATATCCTGAAGCGGAGTACCCCCGATGAGCGCAGCACAAATACTGGATGGCAAAGCCCTTTCCGCACGCATTCTTTCCCGTATTGCAGAGGTGGCTCCTGCTCTTGCGCAACAAGGGCTTGTTCCCGGTCTGGCGGTGGTGTTGGTGGGGAATGATCCGGCCAGCGAAGTGTATGTGCGCAACAAGATCAAGCAGACCGAAGGTTGCGGCTTGCGTTCTATTGAGCATCGGCTGGAAAGTGCGGTGAGCGAGGCGGAGTTGCTGGCGCTGGTGCAACAGCTGAATGCGGATCCGGCAGTGCATGGCATTCTGGTACAGCTTCCCTTGCCAAAGCACATTAATGCGGATCTGGTGCTGGAAGCCATTGATCCGGCTAAAGATGTTGATGGTTTTCATCCTGTGAATGTGGGGCGTCTTGCTACGGGGCAGGATTCGCTGGTTCCCTGTACGCCGCAAGGCTGCATGTTGCTGCTTAAGGAAGCCCGTAAGGATATTTCCGGCCTCAATGCCGTGGTGATTGGTCGTTCCAATATTGTGGGCAAGCCGGTTGCATTATTGCTGCTTGCCGCGGGTGCCACAGTCACGATTGCCCACTCCCGCACGCAGAATCTGGCGGATGTATGCCGTCAGGCCGATATTCTGGTTGTTGCTGTGGGCAAGCCGGAGCTGGTCAGTGGGGATTGGATACAGCAAGGCGCAACGGTTATTGACGTAGGTATTAACCGCATAACGGATACCGCTACAGGCAAAAACAGACTGGTTGGCGATGTGAATTATGCGCAAGCGGCTGAGGTGGCCGGCGCCATTACGCCTGTTCCCGGTGGTGTTGGTCCTATGACAATTGCTTGTTTGCTTGCTAACACGATTAAGGCGGCGTGCGTGGCCAAGGGTATTGCCGTACCTGACCTGTTCTGAACCATATTTTCCACAGACTGGACATTTTCGTTTGACGCTCCCATGTTAACAGAAGGGCGTTCGCTGGCAGCGCTAGGCACAGCAGAATAAGTGCGGCGTTGCGTTCTCACGTTTGTGTGTTTCCCGCGGGTTTCGGTTCAATGCTGCTGTCAAGGGATTGAACCGCAGCTTTCGCGGTAGCGGAACAATGGAAAAGGAAATTTCGGAATGACGGAAAGCACGCTTAAAAAAAACGTCCGCCGGAAAACGGCATCTTCAACAGATTCAGGCACTACCGCGGAAACGATGAATACCGCCGCCGAGCAGAAATCCCATGCGGATTCTGCTGCCAATCTCTCGCCGCAAGACCGGGTGATCGATGCTTTGTTAAGGCTGCTTGCGCATACGGAATGGAATGCCATTACCTTGCCAGCCATTGCCACGGAATCGGGCATGACCTTGCCTGATCTGCGCGGATTTTTCCCTTCTAAAGGAGCGATTATGGCGGCATTTGCCCGCCGGATTGATGTGGCTACCCTAAAAGAACAGCCAGAAAGAGGGCAGCCTTTGCCAGTAACCGATACGGCGCAGGATAAACTGGCGCGCATTCTCAAAACCCGGTTCCGTTTGCTGTATCCGTATCAACAGGCGCTGGTGCGTTTTCGGTCATCTCTGCTCACAGATCCTTCCAGCGCCTGGGCGTGGAACAAGGTGCTGCTTAACTCTGCTCAGTGGATACTGGCCGGTGCAGGGTATGAGGAGACCGGCGTGAAAGGACATGCCCGCGCTCAAGGTTTGGTTTTGTTGTTGTTGAAGGTAATGCCCATTTGGCAAAAGGATGATGAAACACTGCAACAGACCAATGCTGCAATTGATGATGAGCTTGCTCGCGTCTCCCGTTGGCAGGATGGGGTAAATTCCATGATTGGAAATATTCCATTTTTGCGGAATTTTTCCAGCAATTCAACAGCGGCACAGTAATGGCGGTAGCGGAAGCATCACAAGCGGTTCCCAAAACAGCGCTTGTTACAGGCGGTGCAAAGCGCATTGGTCGTGCGCTGTCTTTGGCCTTGGTGGATGCGGGATATGCGGTTGCCATTCATGCGCACCATTCTGTGCAAGAGGCGCGCGGTCTTCAGGATGCAATTAGAAACAAAGGCGGTACTGCGTGCGTGGTTGAAGGTGATCTCAACGATGCGCATTGCGGTATCACGCTTGTGGAACAGGCCAATCAGCAGCTTGGAACTCTTGGCGTGCTGGTCAACAATGCCTCATTGTTTGAGCCGGATGGGGTTGGCACCCTTGAGCCTGTGTTGTGGGATCAGCATTTCAACATTAACCTGCGCGCGCCGGTGTTTCTGGCGCAGGCTTTTGCCGAGCAACTGCCTGCGCAAGCCCAGGGCGTTATTCTCAATCTTGTGGATCAGCGGGTGTTAAAACTCACCCCGCAATTCATGTCTTACACACTTTCAAAAGCGGCATTGTACACCGCCACCACCACGCTTGCACAAGCACTGGCGCCGCGGATTCGTGTGGTAGGTATTGGGCCCGGCCCCACACTTGCCAACACCCGCCAGACGGAAAATGATTTTCTGGCACAATGCCAGACGTTGCCGCTGCAGCATGGATCGTGTGTTGATGACATTACCCGTACAGCGTTGTTTCTCATAGAAAACACCAGTATCACGGGGCAAATGATAGCGGTGGATGGCGGTCAGCATATCAATTGGCAAACCGCCGACGTGGCAAACATTCCAGAATAAAAAGAGCGTATGTGCTTTTAGGCTTTCTGTGATTGCCCAAGGCATTCCACAAGCCGCGCATAGAGCGGATTGCGGGCTTCAAACACATCGTCAAACGTATTGACAGTTACGGTTTCTGCCCCGTTTTTCATGAGCCAGTCTGCCGCGGCGTAGGTGCTGTGAACGGGAACATGCAATACCAGAGGGCCTTCCGCTGGAATGCCGAAGGGCGTAGTTGCACCAAAGCTGGCAGCGGCTTCCGCGGCAAGTTTGGTGCGGTTTCCCCGTGGCAAAGCGTGAAGCTCTTTGATATTACGGGCTTGCGCGGTTGCGCCAAGGCGCGCCAGAATTGTGCTGGCCGCAGCATAAGCGGCATCGTTCCATTGTGCGTTGTGCGCGGCTACCAGATTGGCCTGGCTGCGGAGCATCACACCGTCATCAAGCACTTTCAATGCGTTTGCAGCGAGTGTTGCGCCGGAGGTGGTAATGTCAACAATCACATCGGCAACGCCAGAAGCGGGTGCGCCTTCGGTTGCGCCCAGACTTTCCACAATACGGTAATCGGCAATGGCATGTTTGGTGAAAAACTGACGGGTCAGGGAAATATATTTTGTGGCCACCCGCAGGGGACGGCCGTGTTTGAGCCGCATATGTGTGGCCACATCATCCAGATCAGCCATGGTGCTGACATCAATCCAGGCCTGAGGAACAGCCACAACCACCGTTGCGGAGCCAAACCGTAAAGGTTCCAGCAGCGTCACATGCCGATCAGCGTCCGGTATCTGTTCGCGCACCAGATCTTCGCCGGTAATGCCGAGATGCACACGGCCAGCGCCCAGTTCTTTGGCGATTTCAGAAGCGGAGAGGAATAAAATTTCAGCTTCTGGCACTGTTGAAATAGAGCCGCGATAATCGCGTGCGCCGCGCGGCTGTACAAGGCTTAAACCTGCTTGTGCAAAGAACGCGAGGGCATTTTCCTGAAGGCGCCCCTTGGAAGGCACCGCAAGCAATAAGGCAGAATCAGACATCACACTTTCCCCTGCAACCGATCAACCCAGATGGCGCAACCCACGGCGGGAATAGGTTCAGGCGCGCCCAATGTGGAAAGCAACGTGTCATATCGGCCACCACCGGCCAGAACAGTTGTTTCGTTGTGTAGTTCAAAAACAAATCCCGTGTAGTAATCCAGACGCCGCCCAAAACGCGCAGCAAACATAATTGTGCGTGGATCAATATTTTTGGATTTGAAGGCGCGCAAGCGTTCGGCAAATTGCTCCAAAGCAGCGCTTAAATCCACGTCCATATCTTGTGCCAGTTTTTGCAAGCTGGTAAAGGCTTCTGGTAAGGGGCTGGCAATGCTGAAGTAGCGGCTGAGAATAGCGTGTGCTTTTTCGGGCAGTTTTGCGCCCATGTTGAGCTGTGCCTGTTCCAGCAAGCGTTCGGCAATATCACCGGCAGAGCGTCCCCCCACTTGGGAGATACCGGCGATAGAAAGCAGGTCTTCCACCACAGATTTTGCCGCTTCGGTTTCTGTACCGCCCAGAGCTGCCAGAAAAGCGGCGCGTTCGGTGGCGTTATTTTTATCCGGTTTGGCAAGAGCGGCCAGAGCAGCGTCAAGTCCGCGCTCTTGGGCGGCAGCCCGACGGATACGGCGGCGCCATGCGGGTGTAAGTTCCAGTGCTTCCAGCAGCGAATCAATAAATCCTAGGTCGCCCATGCGGATGGCGGGTTGTTTTTCACCCCATAGGCTGAGCGCATCCAGAGCTTTTGCCAATGTTTCTGCGTCTTCAGCCGCACGATTTGGATGGCCAAAGCTTTCAAAGCCGCCTTGCAGGCGCTCGTGGCATTCTTCTGTCTGCGCGCGAAAAACCAGACCCAGATAGCTGAAGCGTTCTTCTTTGCTCGAGGAGCCTGCGTTGAGGTAATGCAGGGCTGCTGGAATGGTGAGGTCGGGCCGCAGGCACAGTTCATGGCCTTGTTGATCTTGGGTCAGATACATGCTTTTGCGCAATTCTTCGCCAGAAAGATCGAGGAAGGGGGCAGCGGGTTGTAAAAGTGCCGGACTTACAAATCTGTATCCTGCTTTTTCAAGCAAAGGGATAAAATTTGCAATCGGATCGGAGGAAGATCGGGCAATCATGGTTCTGCACAGCTCACATCATTGGATGCGGCCTTTCTAACAGCTTGCCTTTTAAAAAGCGACTGTTTTTGTCGCCTTTTTACCATTGATAGTCGCTGTTTTCACGACCATCTGTAAAACTTCACGGGAGAAATATAAGCAAACACATAAGAAGGCTTGCAATTCTGTTCGGGTTCGCTATAAGTCAGCCCATATCTAAGGAGACGTGGCCGAGTGGTTGAAGGCGCACGCCTGGAAAGTGTGTATACGGGCAACCGTATCGAGGGTTCGAATCCCTCCGTCTCCGCCATTATTTCATATATATCAATTTGTTAGCCGTTTTTCACTTACGCTTTGAGCTAAGCATTAGGAATGTTTGAGCTATTTCCGCTCGTAAAATCAGGTCTGTTTCTCGGCACTGCGGTTGGTGTGATGAATTTGGGGTCTGATTATAGCCTTTTCTCTGTTGGCCTGTTGCGCACTTCGGTTCTCCTGATCGGGATCTAATTTTTGGGTTTTCTAGATAAACAGCTTTCTGCATGTGATGGATTATCCGGGTGCAATTGATTTTCCCTTGAGCAAAAACCTTCTCTGCTAAAGGCAGAGCGATAAATAAAAACAGGCCTTATGGCCTGTTGATTTTCTTTTTTTGTTTATGCTGATTTATGCCCTTGGCTATCGGGCAATCATGCTTTGTTGTGCCCAAGCGTGTTGGTCTTTCCATGCGCGCGGCAAGCGCTGACCTGCGGCTATGGTTGCGCTGGATATGGGCAAGCGGATCGTGCCCTCCAAGATTTGTTCAATCAAACGCGGTGAGAGGAATGCAAGACGCAGCAATTGGCTGACATAGCGTTCGCTTACATTTTCCTCTTCTGCAATCTCGCGCAGCGTTTTCACTCGTCCGGAGATGAGATCATCGTACCACGTGACCGCACGCGCGATAGCTTTAATCAAGGGCTTGTCGAGCGGCGTTTCGGGTAGCGCTGTGTTTTCAAGGAGAAGATGCTTTTGCCGTCCTTTGTTCAAGGATAATATGGGTAGCGCCAATTTGATCGGTTGCTCCACCCCTAAAGCCGACGGAATAAGCTCAACATTGATCTCGCTCTCGTTAAGAACGAGCTTTTGCACCACAAGATGCACCTGCGTGCGCTGCCGCACCGGATCCGTGTGGGCAAGTTCCGCGATGATTGTACGCGCCTGCTCCATGCGGGTCGTGATGGCATCGGGTGCGATACCGTCATTACACAGCCGCGTCAGCCAGACAGGGCTGCTTAAATGCTCGCTCAACCCTTTGATAAGCAGTGCCTCAAGTTCGGTTGCGGCAATCCGGAATAGCGGTTTCACGCTAGGCTTTGTAATGTAATACCTATAACGCTTGCCGCGCTTGTTGGCATGCGTCGCTACAAGCCGATCACCTGTTTCTGTATAAAGAAGACCCGAGAGCATATTGGCATGCTTGGCGTTGGTTTTAACGCGGTGCGTCATGCCATTCTCAAACAATATCTGCTGCACGGCCTCAAACAAAGCATCCTCAATCAGGGCGGGATGCTGTCCCGTATACAGAATGCCTTTATGCTTAATTATGCCTTTATAAATCGGATTGGTGAGAATGGTGCGCAAATGCCCTTCGCTAAACGGCTTGTTGCCGCTAATGCGCTGGCTTGCAGCGTGATACACACGGGTGACAATGCCGTCCCTATCCAGTTCAAGCTGAAGAAGTTGAATGCTCTTTAATAGTCGGAAGCGTTCAAAAATTTGGCGAATGATCTTGGCATCTTCTTCAACCGGCACCAAGGTGCGCCCCTCTGCGGCATAGCCCATGGGCACATAGCCGCCCATCCATAATCCTTTCTTTTTGGAAGCCGCGATCTTGTCGCGGATACGCTCGCCGGTCACCTCACGCTCAAACTGCGCAAAGGACAGCAGGACATTAAGGGTCAGCCGTCCCATGCTGGATGTGGTGTTGAACGATTGGGTGACAGAAACAAACGAGACACTCTGGGCATCAAACCGCGCAACAATCTGCGCAAAGTCCATCAAAGACCGCGTGAGCCGATCGACCTTATAGACAACCACCACATCAACCCGCCCTGTATCAATGGCGGTCAACAGTCGCTTGAGTGCAGGCCTGTCCATGGTGCCACCGGAGCACCCGCCATCATCAAAGACTTCCGGCACAAGCTGCCAACCTTCATGACGCTGCGACAGCACATAAGCCTCGCAGGCTTCGCGCTGGGCATGCAATGAATTAAAATCCTGCTCCAAGCCCTCTTCTGAACTCTTTCGGGTATAAATCGCGCAGCGCAGTATCTTTGGTGTGTGCATGCTCATGCCGTGCACTCATCATGAGCCCAGCTTGGTTTTTGTGCGTTCTTGTTGCGGGCTGGCGGCTTTTTAACGCCAAAGAACAACCAGCCATTCCACTGCGTGCCGGTAACGGCTTTGGCGATGGTGGACAAAGAGCGGTATGTTGCTCCGTTCCACATAAAGACCTTGCCTTCAACCACAACCCGCTGCGTTTGCCCCTTCCATTCACGGATCAGCACCGTGCCGGGTTTGAGCGAAGAGCAGCCGAGTGCCTGATCGAACCGTTCATTGCGTGCAGCCTCTGCCAGTGCACGCAACCGACGCTTTACGGATAAGGACAACCCACCATACCGCTGCACCTGCTGTTCATAGCTGAGTGCATCCGCCAGCATTGCCTGCCGGAAGGCACGCGGTGCAGGATGCAGGCTCAGTCTCTCCCACTCTGCACGCAGATCCGTCAATGACAGATCATTCAAAGCCTTAAAGTCATCCCTGTCTGGTGCGTTCATGCGCATCGCAATCCCCTCTCATTGCACTGTGGTCGTTATTGAACAGGAGCACAGCAATGCTTCGTTTGGGTGATGTATCAAGACAAATGTGCGAGAATGATTCGTGTGCGCTTTTTGCATAAACAGCTTCATAAAATGCATTCCAAGGCTATTTTTGGCCAAAAATTATCTTTGTCTGAAAATATTTATTTCACTGCAACACGCTCCCATTCTGGCATCAAAATTCATTTAACGGCCGTTAAACGGTCATTAAACGGCTGTTGAACGCTCGGGTCTATTTTTGCCCGTATTTCACTCGAATTCTGCGTTGAGGCTCTCAATACCCCCTCTTGATTTATCCAAGGTTTGAGTTGCTACAATAGCTATTCAGAGGTTGTTTTCTTAAAGAAAGAGCAGCGTAATGACAGTTCCAGAATATCCTCAAATTGAAATGCTCTCTGTTTTAAATCTGCGCCCTTATCCGAAAAACGCGCGCACGCATTCCAAAAAACAAATCCAACAGATCGCCCGCAGCATTGAGCGGTTTGGCTTTACCAATCCGGTGCTCATCAGTGATGATGATGAAATTATCGCAGGCCATGGCCGTGTGCTGGCGGCCAAGATGCTGGGCATACCTGAGGTGCCCACCGTAAAACTCTCGCACATGTCAAAAGATGAGCGGCGGGCTTATGTTCTGGCAGACAACAAGCTCGCCCTCAATGCGGGTTGGGATACAGAAATCTTGGCGTTGGAGTTTCAGGCGCTTTCAGAATTGAACTTTGATTTGTCCTTTACTGGATTTTCAGATGCGGAAATCGACTTCACGATTTTAACTGCGCAGGAAGCATCGCAAACTGCTACAGATATTTTAGCGGACGAAATCCCTGAACGCAGTGGAGCTGCAGTTACTCGACACGGTGATATTTGGGCGTTGGGCCGCCACCGTATTTTATGCGGAGATTCTCAAAACCTCGAGAATATATCGCTGCTGATGGAGAATGAACAAGCTGCCCTTCTCTTTACTGACCCTCCCTATAATGTACCCATTCAAGGACATGTCAGTGGTCTTGGAGCTGTAACCCACCGAGAATTTGCATTTGCCTCCGGAGAGATGAGCCGTGAAGAGTTTACGCGGTTTCTCACATTAACTTTGGGTAATGCGGCTTCGGCCTGCAAGGACGGCGCAATTGCGTTTGTGTGCATGGATTGGCGGCACATGCAAGAACTGCTGGAGGCCGGGGAACAAGCCTTTACAGAACTGAAGAACCTTTGCGTCTGGAACAAGACCAATGGCGGGATGGGAACGTTTTACCGTTCCAAGCACGAGCTGGTGTTTGTCTATAAAATTGGAACAGCCCCTCATACGAACACTTTCGGATTAGGCGATACTGGACGTTATCGCACCAATGTGTGGGATTACGCGGGTGTCAACACCTTGAGCACCGAGCGGCAAGAAGAGTTGGGGATGCATCCCACGGTAAAGCCCGTTAAATTAGTGGCAGATGCATTACAAGATTGCAGCCGTAGAGGAGAAATTGTGCTTGATATCTTTGGTGGATCAGGCTCCACACTGATTGCAGCAGAAAGTTGCGGCCGCATCGCGCGGCTAATCGAATATGACCCTTCGTATTGCGACACCATCATTGATCGCTGGCAGCGCTACACCGGCAAAACGGCTACTTTGTTGGGAAGTAACGATAGCTTTGAAACAGTAGCAGAAGCGCGGCTCCTCGAAACACCTGAGACCACTGACTTAGCACAGCTTCCACAACGCAAAATTAAACGTAACATTAAACCGTCACTTAGGAAGGTCCAGCCATGAGTGACGATGATTACAATAATTATCCTGTTGGCTATAAGCGACCGCCCCAAAACACACAGTTTAAGAAAGGGATATCGGGCAATTTAAAAGGTCGTCCCCGACAATACGATCATAATGATGATGTGAATGCCCTGTTGCTTCGTGAAATGGAGCGCGTGATATCAGTTAAAGATCAAACAGGTATACGCCAAATAAGCATTAAAAATGCGGTCATTTGTTCTCTCACTGAGCGCGCTTTAAAAGGAAATGTGCACGCGCAAAAACATTTATTAGCACGGATTGAAGCGGCCGAAGAACAACAAGCCGCGAGAAAAGCTGAAAACACTGAATTTTGGAGAAAGTACGTCAGAAAAACCAGAGCGCTCATGGATAAGGCGAAAAAGGACGGCATTGGCCTTGTTGATCCATTGCCCCACCCCGATGATATCATTTTTACCGTGGAAGGAGACGTGCATATCAACGGCCCTATGGATAAGGAGGATTTGAAAAAATATCAGGTATTTTGCAAAATATGCGATCTTTTGCTCATGCAGGATGTCTTGGACAGGAGAATTCGACCTGAAACAGAGGGTTCCGCACTTTTAATGTTTCATCTCATGGCAAAAGCTATTCCTGAGCGGATGCTGCCCAAAGACGATACCAGCATTATAATGAAACAATTTGGCTATGAAAAATTGACGAAACGAGAGCTGCTCAAGCAGCTGCATCAAGGCTGGAATACATTGGGATACCCTATCCAGCGCGGTAGCTTGACCATGCCACTTGACCAAGGTGAAGCGTATTTAGAAATGGCATTCGATATGCTTAAAGAATCTCAAAAAGGAACCCTTGACCTTGCTGCAATCTCCAGAGGAAAAATTGATATCAACGCAGAAATATTCTTCCAAAAACATGAGGTTGATGTGATGAACCCGGCGAGATGATACAGAAGTGGTCTGAGGAATTTGAACAGGTTAGATAAGTAGATTTTGGCTTTTGAAGATGGCATTTTGCCAGAAACAGGAGCCGGATATGGTAATTCCCCCTTAATTCCAGGGTGGATTACCAGATCACTTCTGTCGGGAGAGGGGCGATCTATACATACAATGCCTGTCTAGTGAGCCAGACCTTGATTTCATCAAGCTGTTCTGTAGTTCCCAACTCCATCGCTCTAGGTTCTGTCAGTTCCTTAACAGCATCATCTATTGAACGCCAAAGGTGTTCTTTATCTGGGTCGGAGATAAACCTGTTCCGAATCATCATTTCAATTTCTGCTATCTCATCGCTTGCCAGAGCATTTTTCTCCTCAAGATAGAGTAGCCTTAATGCTAACTGCCTATATTTTTGCTCTACAAATTGACGAGCAATTTTAACGCGGTCTTGCTGCTGGGCATTGCGAAAGGATATTGCTAGTTTTTCGTCTTCCTTTGACGGAAATCCTTCATATATTTTTTGCTCCAGTTCTTCCCCCGGAGACCAAGCCCTTTCATTAGCTTTTACTGCAGCGATAATCGCGCCACATGCGGCAGCATCACTGTTAAGAAATGAGGATTGGCTTTGTTCCTCATTCGATGGTTCCAAGCCGAAGAACTGCTTTGCTTCTACTTGGGTGAACACGGTTGGAGCCTTATTGAAGGCAATCAGGCGCGTGTTTTTTTGTACGTCCTCTCCTTTTATGGCCATACCACCAGCACCAATTCCTCGCCAGTCCCATCCCAATTTTGCTATTGAGGCCTGAGAAGACGCTCCTGAGCGGTCACACTCCACGTTCTGCCCAAACCATGCAGCGGACTTTCCTTTGAAACTCTCGAATAAAAGTATCGGCTCTCCGGATAAAGCGACTGAAGCTGCATCCGTTTTCGAGGAGCGTTTTAGCAATGCAGACCATAAATCAGGGAGTTGCGCTGACAACATCTTCGCTAAGAATATGGTGGCCTCAACATCGTTTAATGCATCGTGTGCATTTGCGTGATTAAACCCGTTCAAGGAAGCAAGCCGGTCAAGTTTTAATGTGACTTTTCCATCCCCGTTTCTTGGCCAAACGAATGAATCCGGGAAGAAATGGGACGCAACGCGCACCATAGGTAACAGGTCACAACGCTTGTTGTTATTGGTTACTGTAATGTACGGCGGATGCAGAGTTTGCCATAAAGCCCTATGTAAGAATTGTTCGTCAAACGTCAGTGAGTTGTACCCAATATAGGTGGCAGGCGACCAAGCACTTAATTTTTTATGTATTGCCGACATCATCCCGAAAAATGTCGGAAGCGTTTTATCTGTCAATACGCTGACGGGCGTTCTGGTAACCAGCATCGCCGTTGGTGATGGCACTACCCACGGCAAGAGCTGGCATCTTATTTCAAAACGATCAATCTCCTTAAATTGCTCATTAGTAAGAATAGCTGCAAACTGCAATATCTGATCGAATGCAGTATTAATTCCCGTGGTTTCTGTATCGTAAAATATAAACATCACGTACCTATTTTGCCCCCTCAATTATTTGATTCTTAACTGTTAGAGGTTGTGCGGGCGGAAAGCCCGGAGGCAGGTTTTTGAAATCTTTCGACGGCTCAGTTCTATCTTGATGATTTTTAAGAGAAGCAAGCGGGAGTTCAAAAACTTGTGCATTGGTTAGTTTTGCACCGGAGTGCTGATACACTGTTCGTTTGTAAGATTCACGATAGGGGCTGACAGCAAATGAACCGCCATAGTATCCGCAGTTGCAAATGACTACATTACAGAAAACAGTGCGACATATTGACTGTGCTATGTGATCAAAGGAGGTGATGTCTTTGTTGTAAGCGAGTACAAAAAGCGTCTGTATTTTATTTGGATACAGAACAATGCGATCTAAATCCATGAAGTCGTAGCATACGGCGACACCGAATGTTCCAAGGTCAGGACTATCAAATAACCAGACAGTCGGGTGCGACTTAAATTTCACGCCCAAAGTATCCAGCTTATTCTTTTCTTCAGGGGCAGAATAAGTTTTTCCAACCCGCCTGATTTCTGTCCGGCGAGCAATTTTCTTCCCTCTAATCCTTCTGGGAACAATTACTATGGCTTCATTTGAAACTATTTTGGGATCCATGCCCTCTATCTTGTAATCAAGTCCAGCAATAATAATGGACTCCATTGCTTCAGCAGAGCGCTTGAGTTTATTTTCATATCCAAGAGGAACGGATAATTCGGGCAACAAAACAATGTCTGGTTTTTTCTCCAAGGCATGCAGCGATGCGAGGTAGTGACGAATTTCTTTCTTTGCCCGTTTTTCTTCAAATCCTGACATGCGTACGGTATCATTCCACGCGATGTCATCACCTCCTTTCCAAGCCGCTTCATAATCCAAGGAGGTTTGTATTATTCCAACATGCAATGTTTCTTTAAGCATCTAAATCCTCCTCTGAATCTTCGTTTGCAGAAACGGCAAAATCAATAACCCTGAATGGGATTAGTTGCCGTGGTTGGTGCCTAGACACGGATAGCTGATTATCTTTCAGTATTTCCTGAGCTTTTTCTATTTCTGGAATAAGATTATCGATGTTGATGATAAATGGTGGATCATACTGCGTGTCATTAGCATGATAACCTTCAGGTTCTCCAAAAAATTCAGGGATAGTTGGAATTACTCTACTTTCTGCGCTACGTGGGTCTATGCAGGCTTCTATAATTAGAAGTGTTCGTGACGAGATTGCCAACTCACGAAATATCCTCGAACGAGGAATACTAATTGCTTTCTCATTGCCTCTTATGTTCCAAGCAACAGGCGGGTTATAATTTCCGGTCAATATACCAAGTAGCAATCTTCCAATCGCAGAAAATTTACCTTCTCGCCTTATCCTTTCCTCACTGTCTTCTTTTGGATAATAATAGCGATAGTCATGTAAAAGGTCTTCTTGATTAATAAGTTTTATATTTCCTTCGCTCGTTATCTTACGCCATGTTTCCCAAGTTGGGCATGGTCTTACGTCTTTCCCTTGAACCAAGAAGCTGTCTTCGTTCTTCCATAATTCCGGCAACAAAATATTGCACGGATGCAAGCGCTCTAATAAAATGCTGGGCAACCCAATTTCATGCTCCTTTAACTGAATAATCTTTTTGATTATCTCCAGTGCTGTCCATTCACTTCTTCTAGGATCAAAAACAGAGCAATCCATAGCAAAATCAGTCCACTCATAAAGCGTGATGTAGCCTGCATTATGATTTTCAGAAATTGATGCCGCTCTTATAAACGGTGCAATGTTGGTTGCTTTAGCTTGAAGCGCCCAATCCTTTTTGGTTTCCAGAATCTGATAAATCCAGCCGGAGTCATCCTCCTTTACGGTAGGCGCTGAGCTTATCAAATGCTCCCAAGCCTTTTGAGGGAATTTATCTGGGTAGAGGCGAATAGCGCGTTGGTCAGATAATCTTGCATAATCGAAACTACCCACAAATACTTCCCACAACGATGACGAGCTTGAATCTGCCCGAAGATAGCTTTCTGCAAGGTATGCCCAATTGCCTGCACTATATCCTGTCTTCTCAAGCCAAGCCGACGAACTCTCTCCCAAAACAGGTGCGCTATATGCTGCAAATTGAGATGATAGCTTTTGCAAGTCACTCCTCTGCTTCAAGTACTCAGTGGCTATAGCAACAGATGCCGCATATTCACGTCGCGCAATTTTATGGAACCACGAGTCATTTTCATTACTTGTGGTAAAAAGTTTGTGATTAATGGAAATATCTTCAAGGTGGTTAATTGCTGCCTCTCGATCCGAGCGTAAACTGGATGGAGTTGCTAGAACTCGCAATGCCTTTAAGATATTTTGCGCCAGAATTTGAAGTGTTAGACTAGCATAGTAGTCAGCCCATACGGGCGCAGATTGTGTCCTTAGCCCATCAATCCATTTTGCAATTTCTTTCAATCCTCTATGACCTGTTAAAAGGCAGTATTGGTGCAGACGAAAGAAAAGACGAGCCTTACCCGGATGCTCTTTCATTGCATGAATAAGAAGGTTGAAACAACGTGTAAGATGCCCATTTTCTTTATTCTGTAGGTTCTCTTTTTGCTTAGAAAATTCTTTTTCTTTGATCGCAAGCTTCTCTTCTAAAGTGCTTATCTTTTTCTCATTTTCCTTAGGCTGCTTCCTAAGTATTAGAAGCTGAAGCTCGTTCTTTATCTGGACAATTTCTCTATGCGTATCTACGATTCCATCTGCTTCTTGAATAAGCATGGGAGCGAGCATTGCTATTTGCCCAGCCGCAAACGCAGCACGGGTGTCGGGACGTATTTCTCTCTCAGGAATATCTGCAAGAAGTAACCATTCCAAATCTTTCAAACGGTCTGTGAGATCGTTGTCGTCCAAAACATTGGCATTCTGGCCAGCGATTATTGAAACCTTCTCCAGAGTTTTTGTCAGCAGCTTAGTAGGGTTATCACCATCTATTTTGCAGTCTATCTGGGCTATCGACTGCCTCTCTCTTCGTGTCTTTGGTTTTACTTTCTTGTTATTAAGTGTGCGTAGGTAAATTGATAAGCTTTCGGGGTCGTATTTATCTTCATTCAAGGGAATCCCGAGCTGTTCCTTTACTAACTGCTTATACCATTCAATCCAAACACCTAATTTTTCAAAATCATATGCTATGATTGTGTGATCATCTACAAATCTGAAGTGAGCAATATTTTTATCAGTCTTTATTTTTTCATCTACTAATTTATCAACTTTTAGCATCGCTGCATTCGCAAGAAATCCAGCCGCAAATAATCCGGTTGGAAGTCCTTTGACTTTTTTTTCATCAAAATCAGGCTCTACGTTCTTAAGAACAGAGGGGGAAATATCGCTTCTATCCAAAGTGAATCTAAGCATTCCCTTCAACAGGGTCTCTAGCTTTCCTTGCGAATCACAGGAATGCTGCACTTGAAGGAGCCCCGATAAAATGCTTTTAGACTTAATGTTCGGGTAAAATTGCTTTAGATCTATGGAAGCGCAATAGAGATCACTATTATTTTGGTTCCTACTATCTTTCCAAAAATCTTCTTTTTGTGATAAGTATACTAAACCCTGTTTAGTGGCTGATTCCAAATTCTTTTTGTCCTGCTCTGACTGATCCTCCTTCTTGAGAGGGCGAACCATTGCCTTTGATGTCAGTGATATATCATGCCTAAATCTTGGCCAGCTATGCTGAAACTTTTTATAAAGGTGGCCGCTAGAGTGTCGATAAGGACCTATCTCTAATTTGGACTCTTTCTGTTCCTCTTCGTACCACGCTGGACGGTACAATCTGTTGCCATAGCTCCATGCTGGCATTTGGTCGTCCAGTTCTGGACCAAGCGCGTTTACTATAGCTATCCACGCGACTTGGTCATCAACTGCAATTTGGTAGTATTGTCGGTGAACACATTCATCCCCTTTAAGTTTCTTGGGACGAGGAACAGGTCGAATAGGCTGCAGCTCATATTTGCCTTTTGTGAATTGCCGCTCAATGTTCTGTAAGCGGTTTTCTAAATCCAGCTCAAACTCAAGTAGCTCACCTCGGTCGATATACCCATCCGACATATGGTAAAGTCGCTTGGCTTTTTGCCATGCGTAATAAAGATTTTCCGGAAGAAGTAATCGCTCATACGGCGTTAAAGGTTGACCTGACGTCATGCTAATCCTCGCTTTTCTTTGAGGTACTCATTCAGATCAGTTGCTGTTGTGCATGGTAACTTTTTACGAATCGAAACAACACCGTATTGATTAAGTTTTTTGCGTAATATCTGCGCTCCTTTTTCGCCTTTATCATCCCAATCAAGCAATATCTCCACTTCCTTTTTTCTTAGTACGCGAATCTGGTCTGGTGAAAATTTTGCTGACCAGCCCATCATTCCGACGGCAGAATATCCTAGTTCTATGGCCGATAGCGTATCAATCACTCCCTCGCATATAGCGAAAGGCCGTTTGGAGGCCTGGGTTATGGCATCTACATTGTAGATTCTTTTTGGATGAAAACTGAGGTTCTGCCACTTGTATTTTGTGTTGCTATCTAAAGCCCTTGACTGCAGATAAAGAACCTTACCGCCTTCCAAAAAAGGAAATACGACGGAGTTCCATGAAAATACTATACGCGGATCGTCAACGGTTGATTTTTTAGTCAAAAGTCCGGCGGCATAGATACGCTCGAACCCGAATTTGCTTAGTAGCTTGGGCAGAATACTTTGATGGGGCATTTGCGCCACCTTGAACGCCTCCATCGTTGGTGCCGTGATTCCTCTGGAAACCAGATAATCCTTTCCCCTTTCTAAGAGGGGACAAAGTGTTAATAGAAAAGCATATACGTCTGCATGCTCGCCGCTATTGCTTGCTTCGGCTGGCTTCTTCGAGTCTTCAATGTTCTTTTTTGCCCTCTGCTTAACAGCCCTAATAGCGCTTCCGCCATTCGAGCTTTGGCCTTCTAGCCATTGTTTTGCGGCTAGAAAGTCCAATCCTTTGTATTCTTTTGCAAAATCTATGGAACCACCGTTGCGACCGCATCCATAGCAAATCCAACGTATTCCTGATGCCTTAATTTCAAAGGATGGGTTCTTATCTTCATGGTCGGGAAAGGGGCAGCGTGTAGAGCCTTCTTTGGGAAGCGTCACCCCAAGCCATCCAGCAACCTGCTGGATAGGGATTTTGTTTAGGGTATCTGTGCTTTCCTTGAAATTCATAAAAATTAGGCTCCCCAAACATTAGAAGCACAGCCTGAATAGGTGCTGTAGATGTGCTGATAAACACGGTCTGCGCGTTCATTAACCTCTTCATCGGCATAAGCTTCCTGTGGCAGCCATTGGAGATTATCAAAGATGATTGTTTTTACCTGCGCTGCAACTTGCGTACTCTCGCGCCAGCGTTCGACCTTTAGCTTTTCTTCTTTGAGTATTGAAAGCGTTTTGATTGCCACTTTTTTGACTTCTTCCTCTTCTTTTCCAGAGAGAGATGGCTTTCTCAGCAAATCAAAGATGGCCAGCGTTTCCTGATCTAATCCTTCGGCAAGGGCGCGTGACTCTTCCTCAGAAAGTTCCTGCATAAAGCGCTGAAGTTCATCAAAGGCCTTATGTACCGCTTGTAGGTCTTTCCCGTTATTATAATCATCAATAATTGCTTTGTATTTTTCGTAAAATTCCAGCCGCAGTGGGTTCTGCTGTACCATTTTTTCCAGCTTACGTTCGATAGCTTCCTGAAGGTCGAACACCACCAGATTTTTATTGTTCGATTTCTGGAAAGCCTGACGTAGCTTGCCGAAGTCGAGCTTGCTCAAATCCATAAAATCATCATCGCTGCCGGATGAGCCTTCTACCGTAATGCTCATATCCACTTCCTGCTGGAGGCGGCGGATCACAGCGGTAATATCAGCCCTTTTGACCTTCTGGTTCAGCTGTTCATAGATGGCTTCAATCGCATTGTGCTCTTTGATGAAGGGTTTAATCTGCTCTTCGGGATAAAGGGCTTTGTATTTGCGGAATACGTCACGCGCAGAGAATTCAAACTCGGTGCGCGTTTTTTCATTTAGACAGACGCAGTTCATCGCTTTTTGGATAAGCCCCAGCTTTTCCATATGGCTTGGTGCGTTAACTAGCCGATCCAGTTCAAATTCTAAGTCAAGCAAGCACAGTCTTACAGCGCCGACAGAAGCGGCTAATTCCACCGCCAAGCCTTCCAGCCTTTCCGCAGGGCTTATCGGCGCGTCGCTATCATCTCCACCAGTGTTCTTCCCGCCTTTATTCTCGCCCTCACCATAAACGGCATAGGCTTCTTCCAGTTTGCGGTACACATTGCCGTAATCAACAATCAGGCCATTCTCTTTTTCGTCATCATACACCCTGTTTGCACGGGCGATGGTCTGCATCAGCGTGTGACCTTTGATCGGCTTATCGAGATACACAGTAGAAACGCACGGGGCATCGAAGCCGGTGATCCACATGGCACACACAATAGCAAGGCGGAACGGATTATCGTCATCCTTGAATTCCGTTTCCAGATCGCGCTCGACCATTTTCTTGCGGTGCGGCTCAATCTCCAGCCCCATAGCGCGGAATTTGGCTACTTCGTTCTGCTCGCTGCTCACCACCACGCATACTTCGGTTTCTTCCACGCGCTTCAGGTGGTGGCGGAGCTTCAATTCTTCCTGCTGGTCTTGGCACTGTACAATGCGCTTTTTCAGTTCGGCTACATAGTCCGGCCAATGTTTCATCACCAGATCATACATCCGCACAGCGGTTGGCTTATCCAGCGCAACGAACATCGCTTTGCCCTGATAGCCACGCTCGTTGAAATGCCAAACTAAATCCTTGGCAATCGCATCCAGCCGCGCTTCAGATGTCAGGATGGGATAGTCCCTCGCAAATTCGCGTTGCAACTTGGCGCGTTGGTCATCTTTGAGGTCTTCACTCTCGATGATTTCGGCCATACGTTCATCCAGCTGCGGATTTTCAATACCCAGCTTCTCCCCACGGTTCAGATAGCGCAGCGGCAGTGTTGCCCCGTCCTCAATCGCCCGTTTGAAGTCGTACACGGAAACATATTCCCCAAAGATATTCTTGGTCAGTTCCAATTCTTCCTTGATGATCGGCGTGCCGGTGAAACCGAGGTAAGAAGCGTTGGGGATGCCATGAAAGCGCATGTTCTGCGCGAATTTTCCGCCTTGCGTGCGGTGGGCTTCATCCGAAATCACGATGATATTGCTGCGGTCGGTAATCAGCGGATATTCGCTTTCCAGTTTAGGGTCGATGGAAAACTTATGAATCAGCGTGAACACATAGCGGTGGTTCTCGGATAGCAATCGGCGCAAATCATCGCGGCTCTTGGCGCGGATGTTTTCTTCCGTCACTGCACCGCAGCCGGTGAAAGTGTCATAGAGCTGGTTTTCAAGCTCCGTACGGTCAACAACGATCAGGAAGGTGTGAGAACCGCCGAACTTGCGGTGGATTTTCTGGCACAGAAACACCATCGAATAGGACTTGCCCGAACCTTGGGTATGCCAGAACACGCCCAGCTTGCCCTTGAGTTCTTCAATATTTCGTGCTTGCGCCACAACCTTATTCACGCCGATGAACTGGTGGTTTTTGGCCATGATCTTGACCACATCGCCGCCTTCGCCATCAAACAGTAGGAAGTTCTCGAATAAATCCAGCAGCCGTGCGCGGTCGCATGTGCCGCGAAGTATGGTGTCTAAGCTCACCACACCTTCTTCTTCTTCCTCGATACGTTTCCAGTCGAGAAAGAACTTGTAAGGGCTGGTAACGGTTCCCAGCTTGGCATCCGTGCCGTTGCTCAGGATGATAAACCCGTTGCAGTGGAAAATGGCGGGGATGGTGTCTTTGTAATCGCGCAGATTGTCGTTATAGGCGCTCGCAAGGTCAGTGTGGTGGGCTTTGAATTCAAAGAACACCAGCGGAATGCCATTCACGAACCCTACCATGTCAGGGCGGCGGTTATAGAGTTCGCCCACCACCTCAAACTGACGCACGGCGAGAAATTCATTCTCCAGTGGTTTTTCAAAATCAAACACGCGCAGGCGCTTGGATTCCATTTCACCCTTCGCATTGCGGAACGTCACCTGCACGCCTTTGGTGAGCAGCGCGTGCTTTTCTTTGTTGATCTGCCCAAGGGTTTTATCAGCGGCTTTTTCGGTGATCTGGTCGATGGCGTGGGTATATGCCACATCTGGCAGGTTGGAATTTAGCTTTTGCAGAGCAGCGCGAAGGTGGCGCTTCAGAATCACTTCCGATTTGTTCGCACGCCCCAGCAGCCCATCATCGCCGAAACTTTCTTTCTTCCACGCATAGGCAACTTTCCAGCCCAAGGCCTCCAGCACTTCCTGCGTTGCGGCTTCTACCAGCCCATCTTCGGAGTATTCGTAACTCATGCAGCCTCCTTGAGCAGTTGGGCGGGGTCATAGTTTTCTACGTCGATCACACCAGTCATCAGACGCGGCAGCAAAATATCGCGTGCTTCGCGCAGGCGTTGATTCTGCATTTCAAGAATCTGGATCGCTTTGAAGTTCTGTTGTCCCATCTCAGAGAATTCTTTCTCTATGGCATCAGGTGGAAGCATTATTTCAACGGCATAAGCCGCATCGCGGTTGAGGCCTGGTACGGCGGCATCGCTGTTATTAAACTTTGAATTTTTAAGTGCGAAATACAGGAAGGGAAGCGCATGCTTGGAGGTGACAAAATAAACGGTATCAATAGGGTAGAAGCTATCGTGGGACCAAAAAACACTGCCCACATTACCTTTTCGCCCAACAATAATGCCACATCCTTTAACTAACGCTTCGTTGTGAGCTCCCACAATCCCAGAAGAACCATAAACAGGAATATCACCCTCTAATCTGGTATCCGCTTTTAAGGCTTTTCCGTAGTTTAGAGTTAAAACCGCTTTTAGTTTTGTCTTAGACCACCCCTGCGGCAGGCCGGTTTCGGGGTTGATGGGGGTGGCCTCGTGGCCGGGGAAACGCAGGCGCACAAACCACTCTTCGTATGTGATCTGCACCATTTCTTCGAGCAACTTAATCCGCTTCAGGTTATTCTCGATCAAATCATCATACGCCGCCAAAATCCCAGCAATCTTCTGCTGGATAGGAAGTAGCGGCATTTTTACTGCAATAGGCTTTATCCAACCATGTGTCAGTAGTGGCTGGGCGGAGCCGCCTGCGAATTGGTTGAGATTCATGATGTGCAAGAGGTAGGATAAGAAAACGACATCATATCCAGCATTTGCTTTTACAACGATTGTATTATCAGAAGCCCAGAACTTACCTTTGCAATACTGGACCGCTCCACAGTAAGCGCCGACGCGACCAATAATAATTGCATTCTCGAATAATGGCTCTTCACAATAGCCGATAATCCCGTTTGAACCATAAACGGGATAAGCACCAGACTCATTCACTGTTCCAGCTTTACCGTTATAGAACTTGAGAGCGGTTGCAAATTTGGTGTGAACCCAACTCATGCCGCCCCCTTGAGGATTTGCTGCATGAGGGTGCTGGCTTCATCATTCAGCGTAGCGAGCTCGCTGTGAATTTCGCCAAGGCGCGCGGTGTAATCAAACCCTTCATCCAGTTCGATAGAATAGCCAACATAGCGCCCCGGCGTGAGGCTCCAGTCGTTTTCTTCCACTTCGGCCACATCTACGATTTTGCACAGGCCTTCGACATCCGCATAGCTGCCGCTGGGGAATTTCTCTTTAAGCCACGGGTTGCTGGCGAAGGTTTTGCTGACATCCTCGCCGCGATAGGCTTTCACAATGGCAGTCAGACCTTCCATCTGCTCCGGCGAAAAATCACGCAGGGTGGTGTTGATCTGGCGGAAGGTGTTCCGAGCATCAATCATCAGGATTTTGCGTTTGTTCTCTGGCCGCTTGCCGCGATCAAGGAACCACAGGTGGCACGGCAGCGAGCGGGTATAGAAAAAGTTATTGCCCACGGCCACGATGCAATCCACCGCGCCGGTTTCAATCAGCCGCTGGCGGATCAGCTTTTCACTCGCGCCTGCATCGGTGGCGGAGGATGCCATAACGAACCCAGCGCGGCCTTTTTCATTCAGGTAATGGTAGAAATACTGAATCCACAAATAGTTGCCGTTATCAGCTTTCGGTAGCCCTACATCACTAAACAGGCGATTGTCGGTTTTCACGAAGTCTTTGTTCTTATCCACCTTGTTGACGTTGAAAGGTGGATTAGCCATCATGAAATCGCATTTGCCTGCGAGGTCGTGCGGGTCGGAATAGAAACTGTTGCTCTCGATGATTTTTCCCTCGATGCCGTGAATGGCAAGGTTCATCTTGGCAAGGCGGGTGTTGTTGGATTTTAGCTCGGTGCCATAGACTTTGATTGCTTCGTTCACAGCGCGTTTGCTGTGGTCTTCTACGAAGTGGCCAGTCTGAACGAACATGCCGCCAGAACCGCAAGCCGGGTCATGGATGATGCCGTGGTCAGGCTCGATGAAATTGACGATCAGCTGCACGAGCGATGGCGGGGTGAAGAACTCGCCGCCTTCCTGTGCGCCTGCGCCGCTCATGGAGAATTTCATCAGGAAGAATTCATAAATCCGCCCGAACACATCACCTTTCAGCTTCTTCACCGAATCCTTGTTAAACACGCGGATCAGCTCGCGCAGCAAGTCTGCATCTAGCTCCTGATAGTTTTTCGGCAGGATACCTGCGAGGTCAGGGTAGCTGGCTTCAATCAGGCGCATGGCCTCGTTCACGGCCTCGTTGATGTCTTCGCCTTCAGGCAGGTTGGCGAGATAGCCGTATTGTGATTTCTCCGGCAGCATCATGGCACCGGCAGCAAGAAAATCGGCTTGGGTGGCGGCGCGTTTACCACGCGGTCCATCGGGGATTGCCGCTTCAATGGCAATTTTCGCTTCTTCGTAGCGGTTCTGCGCGTAACGAAGCAGGATAAGCCCCAGCACAGGGTCTTTGTATTCAGCGGCGGTCAGCTTGGAATTGGCACGGAGTCCATCGGCTGCACCCCAAAGTTCTGTTTCCAGCTGCTTGATTTGTTCGTTGTTCATGCTCTTTTTACCTGCGCCTCTTGGCGTTTAATCCACTTCTCAATCTCACTCCGTCGGAAACGCCATGACCCGCCGACCTTAAAGCCGGGGATGTCGCCACGCGCAGCAAGCGCATAGGCGGTTTTTAGCTTCAGCTTGAGAAATTTTGCTACCTCGCCGTTTGTCATTATCGGCTGCTTCCATCGCTCCAACTCCGAGATTTTACCAAAAGAAAATAGAGGAGATGATGGAAATAACAAGAAAGTTCTTATGCGTATTCGCAAAATCAAATTATATAGACAGAAACATGAGTTGTAGGGCGAGGATGGATGAAAAGTGGAGCTTTCTAATCGGGAAATGGCAACGTTAATTTGGCTGCTAATTTTTGCTGTCTGGGCGTTTTCATATGTCACGGTGCGGCAATCTTTTGGCCACGTCCTGAAGGCTTTCTGCGCTCCGAAGATTTTGACATCGTTAGCAGTGGCATTCACCTACATCGTTGCCTTGATATTTCTTCTCTCGGCGGTTGGAATCTGGGAATGGGCGAGCCTCAAAACGTCCGTGCTATGGGGGCTGACATTCGCCTTCGTCGCTATGTTCGATATTAACCGCATCACGGAAGATAGCATGTACTTCCGCAAGACGCTGCGCGATATTTTCAGCGCCACCGCCATTGTGGTTTTTGTGACGGAACTGCATAGCTTCAGCTTGTTGGTGGAACTCGCATTATTGCCGGTATTGACCCTTTTAACGCTTACCTATGCCATGTCTGAAACGCGGCCAGAATGGGAATCCGTCAAAAAGCTGCTAGGCTGGATATTGGCTTTCTTTGGCTTATGGCTTTTCAGCTACAGCGTTTACCAGATAACCCGTGATTTCAGTAAAGTTGCCACGACTGGTACTGCTCAGGAATTCGCTATTCCCATTATCCTGTCACTGATGTTCTTGCCCTTCATTTATTGCCTGAGCGTTTATGTCACCTATGAAAATATCTTTCTGAGAATTCGCTTCCGCATAAAAGAACCAAAGCTGCAACGCTACGCGAAATGGAAGGCGATACTACATTTCAGAACCGATCTGGATTTTCTCAGGCGGTGGGCGCGGCATATCGCTTTGAGCGATTTCTCTGACAAGGAGAGCGTCAAGCAATCCATCCGGCACATAAAGGCTGTTAAAAAGCGCGAGGAAAATCCGCCAACGGTCGCGGCAAAAGATGGTTGGTCACCTTATATCGCCAAGAATTTCCTGCTGGAAGTCGGACTGTCCACAAATGACTATCATTTCTCTTATGATGGCTGGTACGCAAGCTCCCCATACAAGGAGATAGGCGATGCAATCATGCCGGATAACATCGCGTATTATCTCGAAGGCAATGAAACGGCAGTAACGTGCCTAAAGCTGAAGCTGAATGTCAATAACCCGGATACGCCTACAGGTTCTGTGGAGCAATTTTCCTCTATTGCAAAACTGTTATTGTCAAAAGCGCTGGGGGAACAGCAGGCCGAAAAATTTTCTTGGGATGAGGGAACGCATATTACGCAAGAGGGCACTCATATCAGCTTAATAAGAGAGGATTGGAATGGCAGCATAAAGGGTGGTTATGACCTAATGCTGTCTATAGCCAAAGCCTAAGTTTCACCTGCTTTTCATATCTATAGAAACCGCAGCACAAACAACCAAAGCGTGTACTGTTTTTACACCACATATATTTTTGGCTTAAATTTCTGATTGAGCATTTATAAATTACCTTACGGTAAAAGTAGGATAAAACAAAAGTATGCACGAGGAAGCTATAACTATTCCCGAATGAGCATATGACCGCCTGCGAAATCTGTGAAGGCGCTTACCCATCCACCTCTAACTCTATTTTCTTATTGCAAATCTCTTTTGCTTTTTTGAGCTCAGCTTTATTTGGTACGTCACTAACTTTAAGTCTCAGTGAGTTTTCGATCACTCCTGCCTTGAGACCAATAGATCCAAAGATATTCTGTATAAAAGAATCTTTGTTACCCTAATCGCAGGCGAGCACGTGGTTTCCTCGAATATATAGGGAGAGGGTCTCGGCCTATCAATAGTGTAGAAGCTATCAGTCGCGCAATCATATATCGCGCAGGCGTGCAGAAACACAAATGATAGTAAGAATATATCAAATATATATCTTATATTTTTTACTATTATAACTGGATTTCATTTTGCGAGGAAGCTAACGTTAGCCAATATTGATAGTAATAATTGAGACAATACGATGGAAAAATTAAACGAAAATCATAACCGCTGCACTCCTAAGTTCTCAGTTGAATTTGCTGCACCAGAGCATGGATGGATAGATACGACATTTAGATTTGATGATAAAATGATCGAATATCCTTTCAGCAGTGTTTATGACCCATTTTATAAGGACATTACAGAATGGTTAGAAACTATATGTGATGTCGGTCAAGCAACAATGAGAGTCGATATCGAGAATGACATAATTGATTTTTTGATTGAGCCTGCGCTGGAGGAGAACAAATGTATTTTCACTTGCAGAAAGGCATATTTCCCTGAAAAAGTAGGTTTCTCTGCGGTCATACCTCTGAATGATTTTATCTCTACTTTTTACGCAACTTTGATAGAATTTTGGGAGAGTAAAACACTGCGTGAACGATGGGATGAACATTGGGAAAGCGATGAACTGTATAGACACGAAGGTCCTGATGCCCATGAGCTGGGTCCTTGGTCACTCCGGTCAGCTAGAATTGAAGACTTCATCACAAAAAATGCTTTTAAACATCATTCACCTGCTAAGATCTAAAACTACTATATCAATCATTCCGTCCAGCTCCTTTGGCATTTTAGAAATTATTTCTTCACGAAGCTGTTCTGCCGTTGAGATCCCGTGTCGAACACGGTCAGCCACTTCTGTATCAGAGCCGAACCAGAACACGAGATAAATACCTTGGCGTGCAGCATCGGGATGGCTGGCATACCGCTCGTTCAACTGTGCTGACGCAGCGGAATAAAGGTCTGTGTGCCATTGCCCTTTTGCCTCCACAACCAAGAGCAGACGTTGACCTTGGATCATAGCTGATACTGTGAAATCGCATCGGTTGCTGTCCGCCATATGGTGCTCGATAACCACGGGCATATTCATGGCGGTCATCCGCGATTGTAACCGCTCAACCACGCGATTGCGCGCCGTGTTTTCGTAAACGTGCTTACTATTATCGTAATAGGCAGCAAGGGGATTTGTTTCCCCGTTTTGGAGCTCATTTTGCAACCACTCCAGTTCTTCAACAACGAAAGCACGCAAATCTTCAACGCTTGCAATGCCTGAGGCAGCGAACATAGAGGCAATTTCATACGGTGCGGGCGCGGTAAATCCTGAAAGCCTTGCTTTTTGAATTGTCTCAGCCTGAAGCGTAAGCAGCGCTGTGTTAAATCCAGAGAAACGGCTATCAGCCATCAAGCGCTCGATCACGGGCAATGATCTTTCAGGATTATCATTGCCTATCCGCCATACAATATCCTTTAAAAACCGGTATGCGCGTTCTTCTGGTGGATCGCCTGTCCCCCAACTATTGGGAAGATGCACGTGTGGCCATACATCCACAAACGTATCAAGAATTTTAAAAATTTTGGCTGCTGATAGATTTGGCCAACCTTCGGGACGTTCAAAGCGTCCTGCAGGCCCATCAATTTCAAAAATAATATCTGGGTATAAACGGAGATAATCCCACCCGTCCGCATCCGACGTCTCAAAAAAGAATTTGCGCACCTGCCAGAATTGCAAATCATCCATACGATCGTGCCCATCTTCGCTCGTTTCATTGGCTGGAAGGACAGCTGTTTCACTTACACGCTGGTTAATAAGATTGAGCAGATCAGTTTGATCTGCACTCATGGCGGCTATATTAAAAAGCTCATACCGTGCCGAAATTGGTATTGCAGGATAAGTGCGTAGCCATTCTATTGATAAGGACGCTCGAAGGTGCGAAAGAGCTTTTTTGCTTGCCAGAAACCACACTTTTGATGAAGCATCTCGCGCTCCAGAAAGCCCCGGCTCGATGTACCCCCGCGCAAATTCTTCGGCATCATCACCGCCTTGAAAAAGCAGCCGATCAAGCTCCTGTTCAAAGGCATGGTAATCCTCATCTGACATTGACTGGTAGTTCCCAGCCTCAATTTTTGCGGCGGTCAATATGGCTGTATCAACGTGATCAAGATTGCCGCGATCTCTGAACTGGATCCAGCACGACACAAAAGCGGCATTTGCTACACTCCAACCTTCATTTTCCGCAAGCTGCTGAAGTGTAGGGATATGGCTTTGCAGAAGAGGCAAGCAATTGCGCAAAGCATTTTCAACCAGTGTTATGTCGTCTGTATATCGAGAAAGTTCGTCTGGTCGAGAGAAATACAGACTAGCAAATGTATCAACCCATCCCCAGTGATTTCCATTTTCGATCTGCTGGCGATTTTCCTCTAATCGGGCACGTGTGTCTGCGCGGGTTCGAGCGTCGTCCATCTCCCAACGGCGTTGCATACGCTCTCCACGGCGGAGTTGCTCATCACGATTTTCTCTGTAACTGCGTTCAGGTTTCGCCCACTTCATCATAAAGGCAGGTTTCGCTGCTGCATGCTCACGAAGACGCTGGCGCAAAGCATCAGGCCCACGATGTTCGCGTCTGTTGATAGGTTGCGCCCAAAACGCAGCCCATAAATCTGGATTATCCGTCTCAAAAGCAAAATCGGCCATCCGAAGGGCATCGCCCTCATAAATTGATATGCCTGCATGACGGTAAGAGGAAAAAAGTTTCAAGCGTATGTCTTGTGCTTGGCGAAAATCTGTTACGCCCTCAAAAGCAAGCCTATGCATTTGATGCCTCAATTCATGATTACTTTTCAGCAACCTAATCGAGGCGTTTTCTTCGGCATTGCCATACCTTTCATACCAGAGGGATCGTACCCACTGCCATATTCTGTTGGGTTCATATGGCTGAACAGATGTTTCAAAATAATGATCCAGCAGCAGGCCTACAACTTTGCTGATGCCTTTTCTGCATTGACAATCATAATCAGGACGTTGGCAAGTGCACGATAATCCTGCCGTTAGGTGGTCAAGGTGATTGGCTGTTTTCTCTGCGTCGAGCTGAGTGATGACATGTTTGAGATAATAAGATGCCATTATGCTGGTATCGTTGCGTCGATTTCTACCCGGCGGATAAAGGTTGGTAAATGCGCGCAGCAAGGCTCCAATAATATCATCGCTAAATGTGTTTGCATTAGCTTGCGCTATCACTTCGGCTGCAATCCTCAGCGCGTTTGCTGTTGACTCCCGAATGAGCTCATCAAGATCACCTGACGATACAGAACCGCTTATTTTACAAATAGCGCGTGATGCCCATAATCGTGTGTATTGAGGTGCCGCGCCATTGAACATAACATCTCGAAGATCGCCGAGTATTGCCTCCGGGGCGCCCGCATCGGCCACAAGCTTCATCAATAAATCGACCAATGGCGATGAGACAGAATTGGATTGCAAAATGCGCCTGATTTCATCCGTCATATCGTGGGTGAAAAACCCGCTCACACTGAAATTACGCCAATCGTCACTTCGTCTGAAGCCCGGATTGGATGCCGCAACCAATTCCAGCCTGTGAAGAAGAAATCGTTTGGAGGCAACTGTAAGCTGAGAGGGGGCACCGTTCGCCAATACGGCATAAGCATCAAGCTCGATTGCAGCCCGTTGAATGCGTTCAGAGCCGAGACAGGCCATCCACCCTAACAGGCCACGCAGCTCGTCGCGGACGGCACCGTTTGGCGCAATCACAGCCAAAACACGTTTGAGTGAAAATGGATTTTGTGAGTTATCTATCCGGTGGACAATATATTGCGCTGCGCAATATTCTGCCACAATCCGGTGTACAGGCTCGTGCTGGTTTGGATCGCTCGCAGGCTTGAAAAGCTTTGTGTCTAGCGTCAGAAATGCGCCTTCAGGGTTGCTGGAGGCCATTGCAGAGAGATAGGGATAATCGGTATCCCTCAGATTTTCTTGTGCTGAAACTCCGGATGCCCCCGAAAGCAGCAGCTTGGCCATGACGTCTGAGGCTATAGCGATGATTTCGCTGACGGGAGGGAGGGGTTTATGTATGATGGCATCATTTTTCTCAAGAGCAAGCCGTTTAGCCGCATCCCAAAAAATCTGTTTTTTTGATGTGAATTGTCGGCCGCTTTGAATATAAGCATCTGCAAACATTTTTAAAAACTGTGGATTCCCAAGAAGCGGGGTAAGTTCAAAGCGTTCTGCTTCCCTTATAAAAGCTGCAAAATCTTCGTCTGGAACGTGCGCTTCAAAAAGCTGCCTTTGTTCGTCAGGATTAAAAGGCTCAATCCTGATAATTATCGGCTTCACACCAAAACAATCCTGAATGGCTTTCGTTCTTGCTTCCTGCCATTCACTGGAGCGGCTGGAAAAAATAACGTGGCCGTTGGAAACCTCTTGTGCTCTAACAATAATCAGATCAACGGCAGATTGATCGATTTTGGCAACTTCATCCAGTGCATCAATAATCCAAGGCTGATTTTCTTGAAGCTGCGTCTTCCCGCGAAAAATATTTGCACTAATACGCTCCACATTCCACATGCGGCCAAATTTAGCAAGGAGATCTGTTTTACCAGCGCCAGGCTCAGCCAGCACGACAAGAACTTTTCCGCGGGAAAGTGCTTCAGTTTCTGAGAAATATTCTTCGCCAATCTTTAAACGACGATTGATATAAAAATTCATGGAAATTCTCAGCTATAGAGTATGCAAAAATTCAAATTTATGGATAGTATTTTTATTATGAAACAACTTTCAAGAGCAATACAATTTTTATAATCACGATGCATCGCGTTATTTGCTGAAATAAACGGAGTAGAACATTTTGTTATCCTTGAACGTGCGGCGAATAAATCCTATAATCCATGCAAATTATGCGGTGATTAAGAATGTGGATTTATAATCAAAAAGAATGGCCTGCGTTTTTCTATGATAAAGGCGAGCTTGCGGCCAAGCTGGCAGATATTCGCCATCGGCAAGGACGCTTGCTTGGACGCATGGAGGGCTTAGGGTTCGAACTGAGACAGGAAGCAGAGCTAAAAACCCTGACGAATGACGTGATCCATTCTTCTGCCATTGAAGGTGAAGACCTCAATACTGATGAAGTGCGATCCTCTATTGCACGGCGTTTAGGATTTGATATAGCAGGCCTGAAACCTTCCGGTCGCGATGTAGAGGGCATCGTTGAGATGATGCTAGATGCAACCCAATTTTTTTCTGCACCACTCACAAAAGAGCGTCTCTTAAACTGGCATGCGGCTCTGTTCCCGACAGGGCGTAGCGGCATGCGGCGAATCATCGTTGGAGACTGGCGAACAGCAGAGACTGGTCCCATGCAGGTCATTTCAGGTGCAATAGGCCGAGAGAAAGTTCATTTCGAGGCTCCTGAAGCCAGCAAGATAGAATACGAAATGGCGCTGTTTTTTGAATGGTTCAATAACAAGACCAATGATGATCCTGTCATCAAAGCAGGCATTGCGCATTTATGGTTTGTTACCCTTCATCCTTTTGAAGATGGAAACGGCCGTATAGCACGAGCGATTGGAGATATGGCGCTGGCGCGAGCAGATAATTTACCGAACCGTTTTTACAGTCTTTCGATGCAAATCGAAATGGAGCGAAAGGGTTATTATAGCCAGCTTGAACAGCAGCAGCGTGGCGGTCTCGATATCACAGGTTGGTTGAGCTGGTTTCTGGATTGCTTAGGCAGAGCGCTTTCGCAAACCGAACACTCGCTGGCACATGTCATTTACAAAGCTCGACTTTGGGAAAGTATCAGAAATTTCTTGATTAACGACAGACAGCGGATTGTCATCACACGTATGCTGGACGATAGCTTTATCGGCCACATGAACACATCCAAATATGCCACTATTGCCAAATGTTCAAACGATACTGCTCTGCGTGACATTCAGGAGTTGAAACAGTGGCACATCTTTATTCAAAACTCGGGCGGCGGCCGCAGCACGAGTTACAGACTCCATGACGTGATAAATGATTGAATAGGCGTTCGTGAACTTGAGAAGCGCACAAAAAATACGCAAGACAACAATTGTCTTACATGGAAGCATCATGTGAAATTAGGAAAGCACAATTACATAATGTCAAGCAGCACTGCTTTTCTCTTTAAAAACTTATATTGCGCGGTTCAAGGCCAATCTGTTTTGCAGAACGACAATTTGATGCCCGTTAACAACACTGCCATCCCACATAACGACAATCAAATTCCCTGTTGTTCACGAGAATGGTTCGTAAGCCCCTGATTCCTCCGCCATTATAATTCATGTTTCAGAGCAGAAGCTTGCTCCGCTTCCGGAAGCCCAGCGTTTCCGGGCATTGCGCTGGATAAGCTTACGACAACTAACCTGAGAGAGCGAATAATCGGAGAACGAAAGCCCGCCAAATAGCGGAGATTCTCCGTTTGCGAATTCCGTGGTGAGCTTAGGGATTAGATAAGGCCGAGGGCCTTGCGCTGATCTTGCCAGTTAGTGGATTTGATGGCGAAGAGCTTTTCGACCGTCCAATCGGCCGAATGGTTTCCATCGAGGATGGATTCGATAATGTCCGGAGCCAGGAAGCGTAAGTGCATGACACGGCTGACATAAGTGGGTGCCTGAATCTTTTCCTGATCGGCAATTTCTTTGACTGTCCGTTTCTCGCCGGACAGCAATTGCTCGTTCCATAAGAAGCTACGTGTGATGGCTTTAATGAGTTGCATGTTTTTGCTGGCCGCACTGCTGCCCACCACGACTTTGCTCCCATCTCGTGTAGGTGCCAGCTTTACGTCACGGGCAATCAGAATCTTGTTCTTTGTGCCAATAGGTTTGGCATGCATCTCGCCTTTCAGAGCCCGGATGAGTGATTCACCGCAGAGTTCAATTTTTATGTCGTGATCCGATAACTCCACGCGATGGACTACCGATTTAACAAATAATCTAGCCTCATCACTGGTCTGCCAGGTAAGTTCTGCTGCCGTTTTAAGCAGATATTGCTGAGTTTGGATTACTTCTTCTTTGAGGAGTGGCTGCATCCGCTGCCCATCTTTCAGAAATTTCTGAACCTCTGCCTGCACCAGCCGTTCGATCTCATGAGCCGGGATATTAGGAAGACTGCCGGCCTCATGCGGAGTGCCTTTGATGACTGCTTGGCTGCTATAATAGCGATAATAGAGCCTGCGTGTCCGACTATGCTTTGGCGACATAGGATGGCCGCGATCATCAAACAGCCTTCCAGTCAGCATGCACGGTGCTTTCTTACCCGTACCGTTTAATTTTTTGACGCGGTTTTCTGTCAGCAGTTTCTGCACGGCACCGAATAGCTCAACATCGACAATCGCTTCATGCTGCCCGGGATGGCTCTTATCCTTGTGCACGATCTCCCCGACATAAATCCGATTTTGCAGAATACGGTAGAGATGGCTTTTCTGGAATAGCTTGCCACCGGTACTTCTGCCGCTTTCATAGGTGCGTGGCGTGGTGCAAACATTGGTAGCATCCAACTCCGTCTTCAAATCATGCACGGTTTTAAGTTCAACATAGCGCCGGAAGATATGCCGAATGACTTCAGCATCAGGCTCATTAATGATCAGCTTGTGCTCTTTTACGTCATATCCCATCGGCGGCACACCGCCCATCCATTTGCCGCGCTGTTTAGAGAGAGTGTGATTTTATCGCGGATACGTTCGCCCGTGACCTCACGTTCAAACTGCGCGAAGCTGAGCAGCACGTTTAGTGTCAGCCTGCCCATGGATGTGGTCGTATTAAACTGCTGGGTGACGGACACGAATGAAACGTCCGCTTTGTCCATCAGCTCCACCAGCTTGGCGAAATCCATCAGGGAACGCGTCAGGCGATCAACCTTATAGACCACGATGATATCGACTTTCTTTGCCTGGATATCAGCTAGTAGCTGTTTGAGGGCTGGTCGCTCCATCGTACCACCGCTGACGCCGCCGTCATCGTATGCCGTTTTAATCAGCTGCCAGCCTTCATGTTTCTGGCTGGTGATATACGCTTCACAAGCCTCACGCTGTGCGTGCAGGGAATTAAATTACTGCTCCAGTCCTTCTTCGGAGGATTTGCGGGTATAGATAGCGCAGCGGACTGGTTTCATTTCTTTACACCGAAGAAGACTTTGCCATTCCAGCGCGTGCCAGTAATAGAGCGCGCAATAATGGACAGGCTGCCATATTCTTTATCTTTATAGAGGAAACCCTTTTCTGTAGCGATCACCTCATGTTTTACGCCCTGGTAAAGGCGAATCATGCGAGTGCCGGGTTTTATGATGAGCGTGTGATCCGGGATGAGGTCCACCCCATCGCGTAGTTGGCTGACCAAGTCTTTTATCTGAGCATTGACCTTACGCTTCAAGCCTCCATGTTCCTTGGCCTGTCTGATCCACTCCAGATGCCCTCTCATAAAATCAGGATTGGCGCGGAATGGCGGCGGTGCCTTAAAAGCTGTCTTCCACTCTTCTTTAATATCTGCGTGTTCGTCTTTCATTGAGCCTCCTTATAACGTTGCTTCTCCAAGCAAATGCTTGCTTTGCGTGAGAAGTCGAATGGAAAGAAGCCTATTTTGCGTTTTCGTCGCGGTAATATTTATCGCGCCATTCCGGCTTGATCTCTTTTGGCTCCTTATCTGGCTGATTACGCTGAAACGGCCGCATAATCACGGCCACTGTTTCCTTGAAGAAATAAGCCACACCAAGCATAGCGCCAACGGCACATAGGCCGATCAGTGCCTGCACCCAGGGTGTAAGCTGGCTGTATTTGTTAAGTAAGTCTGCAAGAAAATTGTAATTGTCCATAGCAACTCCCTTTTGAGGTTAAGGGGTCACCAACATTTCTGCTGGTGACCGGGAGTTAGTAACGTGCATCAGTAGAAACACGCGCGACACTCTTTGGCCGCGAGGCTTGGACATACAGTGCCGCCTCCCGGCCATAATGGCAGGCAGGCGACATCCTCGGCGCATTTCGTTTTAAGGAGATGCACCAATCACGGCTGATGCCAGCCGCTACTGATAAAGAGGTTACTAAGCCCCGGAACTGTAAACATTACAGTTCTAACAGGACATTAGCAGTTCTTCAGAAAAACATCAAAAGGTTCTTTTATGTTGGGGAATTATTAAGCTGCAGCTCGCTTTTGGACATCTTCAAGAAGACCGATAAGCTGAATGACCTCTGCGGCTGCAAATACCCCCTCAACGCCCATATCATTGAAATCGGTGAATGGACTTTCATAGAGCAAGCGAGGCTCCATGATACCGCGTTCTGTAAGATGATTGATAATCATGTCCAGAAATTCAATCTGGTCGCCGGTCAGGTTCTTGCCTTTCTGAAACTCTGCAAAAACGCCCTTGGCTGCTTCTCGATCCAGCCCAACGAGAGAGCGGATGAAAATCCCAATCTGAGTATCCTGCTTTAGCTTTGCAATCTCCTCAGTTGTCGCCACTCCCGCTTCAATGAACATTACCTCAATCTCAGCAATATCCTTGGCAGTAAGGGGGTGGTTAAGTCTGATTTTCTGAATCGTAATATGGTCAATATTACTTTTGAGGAAATGCCGTACCTTTGCCTTAAAACGCTCCAAATCTGTTCCGACGGTAACGATATTGAGAGTAATTTCTTCATGCTCACCAATTTCATCCTCGAAATTAGTAAAAATATGGGGACGTTTTTTCGCATCAACAAGCTTCACCAAAGCACGAAGCCGTTTACGGATGGTGTTCAATATCGCTGGAGTAATGTCCTTCCAGAATTCGTCAGTCTGGATTTCAAGAATGAGCGCCATTTGCTCTGCTACCATTGGCACATTCTGAAGTTCTTCAAGAGATGAGGCTGTTTGGACAATCTTCTTCTTATAGCCAAGAAAAGATTTTTCACTGTTTAGCAAGGCTAATTGGCTTTTGAATACCAAGAGATCAAACTGTTTCGCTGCTGTATCATCGTCTTTACAAGCCGTCGGCAAGTCGGAGAGTTGCTCCTTTAATTCGGCATATTCATTCATGCCAAGATTATTCCATGCCGAATCATTCTGATACTTCTCGACAATTTCCCGCTTTGGCCGAACGACAAAATTATGAATGTTCATGCCCTGCACTTCGGATTTCAGATGTACTGATATTTCCTGTTCAAGCCCCTGTGTCGCTTGATCCTGAGCGGCGTGCTTTCCACTCCTAAGGCTAGCTAGTAAATCCACACGAAGCTCAAAAAGCCTTTGGCTAAGTGATGCAGAAGATGCTTCATCAGCAAGCTCAGGGTTTTGGTTAAAGAATTCAAAGTTCTGGCAGTAGTCAAAAACATTGAAGTGGGTTTTATGCTGCCCTACGCCGAATAAGTCTGGGCATAGGCGTGTACCGCGCCCAATCATCTGCCAGAATTTCGTTTTCGAGCGGACAATCTTAAAGAAAACAAGGTTTACTACTTCCGGCACATCTATGCCCGTATCCAGCATATCCACGGATATAGCGATTTGGGGAAACTTGTTCTTTTCGGAAAAGTCATCAATAAGCGACTGAGCGTATTCAGTTTTGAAATCAATGACGCGGGCAAACTTGCCTTTCAGATGTGGGTAATTCTCATCGAAACGCTGTGCAATGAATTGAGCGTGGTCATGGTTTTTTGCAAAAATGATGGTCTTGCCAAGCCTATCGCCATCTTCAACGTGCAAGCCATGCGTCATCAAATGCTCCAAAACCTTATCAACCGTATCCTTGTTGAATAGCCATTTGTTAACAGCAGCCGGGTCGATATAGTCGGGAACATTTCCTTCCTCATCCCACTCAAGCGCATCCCACTGTTCTTTTTCTTCCTCGCTGAGATCATCGTATTTAATTCCCTCGCGCTGGAATTTCAAAGGAACAGAGATTGCTTTAGGCGGAACAAGAAAACCGTCATTCACAGCTTCATCAAGATCGTAGGCATCGGTTGGAACGCCTCGCTCCAGATCAAACAATTCATAGGTGTCCCGGTCTACTTCATCCTTTGGAGTGGCGGTTAGCCCGACAAGGAGGCTATCAAAATAATCAAAAATAGCGCGGTACTTGCGGTATACAGAGCGGTGTGCTTCATCAACGATTATCAAGTCGAAGTGGCCAGAACCAAACTGACGAATCCCACCATTTTTTACCTCATTGATAAGCCCCATCATGGTTGGATAGGTAGAAAGGTAGACCCTACCTTGTGAAGATTTATCTGTTACTAGATTCACTGGAGAGGCATTCGGCAGGAATTTCTTGAATGCACCTGCGGCCTGGTTGACCAGCGCAACCCGGTCGGCCAAGAATAAAATACGTTTTGCCCAGTTTGCCCGCATGAGCAAGTCACTCAGTGCAATCACAGTTCTGGTTTTTCCGGAGCCGGTCGCCATGACCAAAAGCGCTTTTCGAGTATTATCTTTCTCAAAAGTTTCTGCAATCCTTCGAATAGCACGGCTTTGGTAGTAACGCCCCGTTATCTCCTGCTTGATACTCTCAGAGGCCAGCTTCTTAAGAGTTGTGCGCCTCTGAATGGCTAGCTCTAGTTCATCTCGTTTCAAAAAGCCTTGTATAGGGCGCGGTGGATAACGCTTATCATCCCAAATCCAATGCTCGTAGCCATTGGAATAGAAAATGATGGGACGCTGACCAAACTGCCTTTCCAGCGCATCAGCATAAAGTTCTGCTTGGCGTTGTCCCTCTCTGGGATCACGGCGGGTACGCTTTGCCTCAACCAAGCCCAGCGGCTTTCCATCCTGTCCCCATAACACATAATCAACAAACCCCTCACCCGTGTTATTCGGCATTCCGGTAATAGGGAATTCTATATCTTTTGGATCATCCAGCATCCAGCCAGCTTCCTTCAGCAGCAGGTCAATGAAGGCATCACGGGTTTGGGCTTCATTATAGTCATGCTCATCAGGAACGGAGATATTCGCCTTCTTAACCTTGGCGATTGCTTCTTGAAGCTTCTTAATTTCAGCCTCAAGCTCGGCACGGCCTTCCTCACTTTTGAGGCGTTCTTTTTCGGCCTGTTCCTGAGCCTTCTGGCTTTCCTGAAACTGCTTTTCTATCTGCTTCAGTTTGGCAAGCGTTTTAGCTTCCACCTGTGCGGTTTGAGGCAAGTTTTCTGCGGAAAACGCAAGTGATGCTGGCGGCTTCTGGCCTTTGCCATAGGTTCGCACCAGCCAATAAGAGAAATGGAATAACTCCCGCACTGCTGTAATGGCATTGGTCTGGGAAAGGCTTTTGGACTCATGTGCCGCCGTATTGCCAAGGTCTTTAATGATCTTGGCTTTGGTAACGATGGCATTTCCTACCAAATTGCGGAATGTAGGTTCATGAATAAGGGCTGAAAGCGTCGTTTCGTAAGGCGAGCGCAATGTGCGGTCGCTGCGGTACATCCATTTAATGGCGGTTTCCAGTGCGATACGCGAATAGACACAGGCACTCCGCGCATCCGAGAGCGCCAGCTCTTCTGCTTTGCGAGCATGGCTATAGATTTCTGTGAATTCACCATCAAGGAAGTAAAACTGTGATGCCGCCATATTCAACTCCCCCCATAGACGATGTTGGAGTTTATCTGGTCTGTTAAGTAAGGCGAAAAGCCTGCCAGTAGGATACTGACAGCAATTAAATCGCGCATCTCAATATCTCGGATAGCATTCGCCTGTGTTCCGCCGTGGCGTATCCCCGGATAATCTGAAGCAAATTTATACATATTCTTCATAGCTTCTTTTACTTTGTCGTGTGGCCAAGTGCCAACCTCGTCACACATGCGCCCAAGCGTACCAGACTGAACGCCAGGGCAGTTTCTCCCAATAGCTTCCAGCAAGTTTACTTGTTTTTGGATACAAGTCTTTATTTTTCCGCTGGTTGGCGTCTTTCCTAAATCTCTTACGGAATCCTCAAATTCTACCATAAGCGCATGGAGTGCCGCATCACGGCTAGTATATGCCCGAAGCTCACGAACCAGCCGCGAAAAAACACCGGGTAACGTGGGATGTAGGCTGAAAGGGCGGCGAAGATCATAGCGCAGGCTAAACTTCTCCAGAAAAGCTTCCATGAGCATGAAATAGCGATTGGTAAGGGGATCACCGCCTAAATCCGCCATAATCACATGCGCCTTTTCAAAAAATTCCAGCAGCGGCAATTCCCCACGAAACTGCGTGGGCTTAGTTTTTCGGAATGCAGATTTTGCCTGAGATGTATCATCTATGATGCTGGCAAGAGCGGTTACATCTGGCCTTTCATCAAAAGCATTTGTGAGTTCACGGTAAAGCTCACAAAACAGATCATCAGGCGCGACGCCGGGTTTGGCCAGCTTAGACCATATCTCTCGCCATGTTTCAGACCAAACTCCGATAATCTCTCCGCGCATCGTTACAGCTCCCCGCGAAAAGCACGTTGCTGGAGGGAGAGGAAGAGGGTTTCTGAGATATCTAAATCAGCAAGCATATTTTTATACACTGATTCGATAGCCTCTATTTTCTTCACAAACTCTTCCTGTTGACTCTTTTTAGGTACAGGAATTAAGCGCTCTTCCATCCCGCCTTTTGTAGCATGTGTCATAGATATTCCGCGCCCACCGCGTTTTACATCTCCTGAAAGAATTTTGAGCAGCCAATACATGTATAGCTTCTCTATCTCGGGGCCACACTCAATCTTCCATATATGATAGTGGTAGATTGCCTTATCTCCCCACCAGATATATGGCCCAAAAGTGGCCGACCACGCAAAGAGCAGATCACCAGCTTCACAATATTTATCATCTGGTAGTTGCAGATCAGAATAGAACCACTTATTTCCTCCGTTGAGATTCTGTATTCTTAAGACTGGCGTTCCTTGCTCCTTCTCTTCGATCTTTTTGTATGCTCTTCCATTGATCAAACGAACGCATTTTCCCAAAGGCTTTTTGGATAGAGCAGTATCAGTTAGCGGATTACCAAACATATTGAAGTATGTTGCTGCTTTTAAGTCTTCAATTTTTTCGATAGCTTGGCGGCGGGCGCGGCGGAGGCTATCGGCCTGATCTAAAATCGCGGCAATCCGCTTTTGCTCATTAATATCAATAGGTAAAGGAATGAGGGATTCCTTCACAATTTTATCAGAAATTGCCGGATAACTCTGGCCAGTAGCCTTTTTCGTCATATCAGCCACGAATTGAGGCGATCGTACCCAATGAAAAAGATAGCGATTGCATAGCCTTTTTGGCTTTGGGCGCAGGACACAAAATCCTGTTGAACCAATAGCCCCCTCACAATCTTCGGGAACCACAGCAACACCGTTCAGATTTGGCCTTACAGTAGAAACCAGAATATCATCAGGCTTGAGAATTTGCCTTGCTCGACTTGGAGCGTCTTTGACAAGTATTTCACCATTAAGTCTAATTTCTTTTGTGTCCTGATCTACGCTACTTAAATCTATGTAACGAAAAGAATCAGAAGCTGAAGCATCCTTCTGCGTCCAGTTGGAAACAGGCTCCACAAAGTCACCAATCGGCAGTTCTTGAAGGGTCATCCCAACATCTCCTCAAGCTGCTTCATGCCTTTGGCGATGTCAGATTCAATTTTTTTCAATTCTTTAATGATGTCTTTTGGTTTGGCATATTTGACTTCGTCAGGCTTCACTTCCTTATAGCGATTAAGCGATAGGTCATAACCCGCTTGAGCAATGTCTTTCTTGGAAACGCAGAAACTCTGTTCAGTGCGTTCACGTTTCAGTTCTTTGCCTTCACGTTCTGTCCAACGTTTCAGAATATCAGGCAGATTATTTTTAGCATGATCTTCTGCCGCCAGCCGCTCTTCAGGGGTTACGCCTTGCTTCTCAAAAGGCAATAAATCACTGCGCTTATCATCCAGCGAAAGCCCGTCCGCTTGCATGTCATAGAACCAGACATTTTCTGTACCGCCTACGCCCGTTTTAGTGAAAAATAAAATAGCCGTGGAAACACCAGCATATGGCCGGAATACGCCGGATGGCATTTTCACTATCGCCTCCAGCTTATGCTCTTCCACCAGTTTCTCGCGCAATTCTTTGTGGGCGGTGGATGAGCCGAACAATACGCCATCTGGCACGATCACCGCTGCACGGCCACCTGTTTTTAGCAGGCGCAGGAAGAGCGCCAGAAACAGAAGCTCGGTCTTTTTCGTTTTAACGATCTTCTGCAAATCCTTGGCGCAAGATTCATAATCCAGCGATCCTGCAAAAGGCGGGTTGGCAAGCACAAGGCTGTATTTGCCTGCATCCTCGCCATGCTCCTCTGCCAAAGAATCTCGATATTCCACGGCAGCATTTTCGATGCCATGCAGCGTCATGTTCATGGAGCCAATCCGCAACATGGTCGTATCGAAGTCAAAACCGTGGAACATTCCATTGTGGAAATGCTCTTTCAGCTTTTTATCACGGAATAACTCCGGGTGTGCTTTGCGAAGATATTCCCCTACGGCCACCATAAAGCCGCATGTGCCAGCCGCAGGATCACATATCACGTCTGTTGGGGTAGGCTTGGTCATTTCCACCATTAACTGAATGATATGGCGTGGAGTGCGGAACTGGCCATTCTTTCCTGCGCTGGCGATCATCCCCAGCATATATTCATAGACATCACCCTTGGTATCGCGGTCTTCCATCGGGATTTTGTCAAGCTTATCCACCACTTTTGCCAGCAAAGCCGGGTTGGAGAAGCCCAAACGCGCATCACGCATATGCCTGCCGTAGCTGGAGCCTTCTGCTCCTAGATTACGAAGGAAAGGAAACACATATTCATCCACTACGGTCATCATCTCGCTTGCTTCAAAATGCTTGAAGCGCGACCACCGTAGGTCCTCGTAAGGACGGCCAGTGTCATTCTCGTGTTTCTTGAAATTTCCTTCAGGAAAAATACGGCGCTCCATTGGCTGCTTGAGTGTTTGGCTTTTGCGCTCTTCCAGCGTATGCAAATCATCTAGCCGCTTGATAAACAGCAGATAGGTCATCTGTTCCATGACTGAAAGTGGGTTAGCCACGCCTCCCGCCCAGAAATCATTCCAAATACTGTCAATTTTACTTTTCATTTCGCCCGTAATCATATTTTGCCCCTTGAGTTATGCTTGTGTGCGCTTTAGCGCGGCATCAAATTCTTTTCTGTTCTCGATGATAACCGGGGCTTCTTTTGGCTCATCAAGAGCTTCCGCAACATCCAGCCGCAATCTCTTCTTAAAATAATAGAGAAAAGAATATCTTACAGGAATGGTTATCTTGCCTTTTTTCATTCCGTAATCTTGAGCAATCATCTTTTTTTGCTCGTCTGAATAGGCTGGGTTGGGAACCAAGATGACATCGAAATGCTCATTCCATTCCCAATCTTTGGAGGTATCAACGTCTGAAATCTGTAAATCCTTTGTCTCCAGAATGCGGGATATAAGAAAATCCTTGAACTTATTATCAATCTTGCAAAAGGCTCTTACATGCCATCGTAGGCCGTCATGACAAAACGCATGTGGCGCTATCCAGCGCAATATTGGCTTTGGTCGATTGGGATTCATAGATTGGTACTTAATCTCTATGGCCTGCTTTGTGTTTGAGGCGCGAACTAACTTTCGTAGAGTTTCGGGGTCAACCTGCCTATGCGGGATCGGTAAAGTCTCAAAAGCAGGAACAGCAGTGAGCCATGTATCCTGCGGGTGGGTATTGCTTTCGGCAGCTATTTTGAGCTGCGACAAGTAAACATCCGCATCGGGTGTAAAAAATACCGGCTTAAAGCCTGCTGCGACGAAATAGCGTTTCTCGCTTTTATCGTAGGTAATGTTGTCAGGCGCTTTCTCCTGATACAGGCTCAAATCTTTTGAGGCTTGCGGAACCGAAACGCCGAACTGATTCATGATATCGGCCCGATTGATCGCGCCCTCCCAGAAGAGTCTGAAGTCAATGAACTCCAGCCGCTTCTCAGCGCCCCACTTGATATTTCGTCCTTCTTCAGTCATAGCAAATTCACCTCACAAAAACGCGTATACTTTTTATATTGACATTGTTTGTAGACGCGTATATTTAATATACTCATAACCGCGATTCGTCAATGTATTTCTGAGGGCGCGGCTCGTTGAAGAGGCAGTTTTAATCATCAGGAGTATTGAAATGACACGCAAGAATAACGAAACAACCAGTAAAAAGGCGGCATCTGCTGCGGGCAAAACACTCGGAAGTCCAAATGCCAGTAACGCCGCGAAGTCTGCGGCTGCTTCCGCCCTAACGCAGTATAAAAGCCAGAAAGAAGTTACAAGCTCACGGACTGCCTCCGCCGCCGCCAAGACACTTGCCAACCCGAATGCCAGTAAGGCTGCGAAATCCGCCGCTGGTTCGGCGCTGACGCAGCGGCCCAATAAGAAGTAAGGAGTTCAGTACATGGCATGGCAAGCAGAACGCGCTCGTAAACGCATAAAAGAGCTAATGACCTCGGTTCCCGAAGTGATTTCCGAACGCTTTGAAAGCGCATATCTCCCGCGTTTCTTGGTAGAGCAGCGCGAAGCAATAGCCAAGGGTATGTCCACAGGGAAACCGCTTGTAAATCTTCCGAAAAACCGCGCTGTTATTGTGGATGGTGTGCATGTTTACGCAACGTTGGTGAACTATAATGAATACCGCCTTCAGGAAGGGCGGGAAACCGAGGAATCGCACGCTCGTGCTCTGAATTTTCTCCATCTGCATTACGCAGCGTGTGATCGCGCCATTGAGCGTCATGGAGCGCAACGGGTTGATTTCCACGGACCTCGTGTTCATCTTGTGGTCGTGGAGCCGTCAGGCCGTGAATTCGCGCAGGAGCGTGCGCTTAAAGCACTGCATCTGGCTAAGGAAATCCAGTTGCTTTCGGGCATGGCAAACGAAGAAATTGCCAAAGGCAAATACCCCGCAGAGTTTCGCATCGGTATCGATGCTGGCGTGTGCGCGGCGATTAACGGCGGCAAAGGCCGAGAACACGAACCATTGTTTTTAGGCAGTCCAGCCAATCACGCCGCCAAACTGGCTGAAGGTAGCGATCCAGGAATTTATATTTCCGATAACGTACGTGCTTTACTCGCGCTGCGTCCGTTAGTCTCGTTCGATTTGGAGCGCCAGATAGGGCTCGATGAAAGCACTATACAGGCTGTTACTTCGCGTTTCTCCGCAGCACAGACAGAGACGCCTGCAAGCCACGCACGGCAACTGCTGAATGAATGGCAAGAGGAAATACATAAGCATCATGTGGCTACCGGGGGAGCCTCTAAATTCAATTTCCACTACCATCAGCCTCCATTGGTGACAATCGATTATGATGATTTATCGCCAGGGAGCAGTATCAGGATGTATCTTGCCTCGATCTTTGCCGATGTCGATGGCTATACCCGGTATATCGATCAGGCGGTGGCAAATGATAATGTAGGTGAGGCAATCCGGGCGCTGCACGTTATCCGAGGCGAATTGAATAACGTACTTCAAGAAGACTTTAAGGGTCGGAAAGTCCGTTTTGTCGGGGATTGCATTCACGGACTAATAGCGGATGGCAATGCCGTCAGGACTGATAATCCAGCCACGGTAAGAACGGCTATAAAATGTGCCGGCGCAATGCGATCCTCTTTCCATCTCTGTCAGGAGCTTTTACCTACTATCGCAGGTTTGGGACTTGCCATTGGCCTTGAGCTTGGCCCTACGCCGATCAGCCGCATAGGTATCCGTGGCGAACGCAGCGTGCGTATAGCAAGCAGCATTGCCACCGCGCAATCTGAAGCCATGCAGAGAGAGTGTGAAGGCCACCAGATGGGGATTGGCCCGACTGCCTATGAAGCTGTTTCCCGCGACGTTCAACAGCTGTTTGGACATGATCGAATCGTGGATGATTTTGGGTTCCCCGACGCGGCAATGATGTCGATAGAAACCAAGGCAGCCGTTGCAGCCCCTGCTATTTTACGGGCGCATGCATGCGATACCTAAAATATCCACTAGATATTATTCATGCCTGCATTCCAAGCTGGGGAAGTGTTTTATCGATCGCCGATACCGGAGAGGTTTTTGATATTATGGCTAACCCCGCTCTGGATGGCGGGGTAACTGGCGCCTCATTTGCCCTTACTATAAAAAATGAGGACGGGAGAATTGTTGTTTTAGAAACAATGCCGGGCGCTGTTTTGCCTGCGGCCTGCCCGGAGAGGCATATCAACCGCAGCAGCACATTTTGCATCGGGCTAGAAGCTGGTAACCATATTGCAAACTCTGAAAGCGCCCAGCAATGGTGGGCATGGCTTGAAGAATTCTTAAAGTGCCAGCAGTGGGCTGCAAAATATCGGCGCTGGCCTCCGGGACGCTGGTTGTCGCATGGCGGGGCGGGGATAGACCATTTGGCGATGGAAAAAATAGCTGAGGAGCTAGGATGGGAGGAGGAAGTAAAGCTGGCGATAGAGCATAAAGAGGGATGGCTTGCAGGAGAGCTTCCAAGGCATCGAAAAAATTCCGAGATGCTTGTTAACCAGCGGCTTCCCTGTCCGCGTGGATGCCTGAAACGTAAAGGCAAACACAGCCATAGAGTTTTAAGAAGGAAATGTCCTCACAAGCATCAGGTTTCAATGCTAGTTAAGCATGAAAACAGCCGCAGGAAACAGGAAGCGGAATTCGTGAAGGAATTCCTTGCCAAAGGTTTTGTCTGCTGCGGAACAATGAACAAATGCCCTTTTGCAACTCAAAAATAGGAAATTGATATGGTATCAATATTTGCCAATGAAGAACGGCTAATTCAGGCGCTTTGCAGACAAGAAATTGTTAACAATGACAGGGAGGCTGCCACGAAGCTGTCGCGAGCAATTACGCGAAAAACGTACAAGCGGGATGATGTTATTTTCAATCAGGATCACTGCACAGATGAAATGTATTTTGTCCTGAGTGGAAAACTGGACATCAAGGTTAATGATCGAATTATCGCCCATCGCTCCTATGGCCAAACAGTCGGAGAAATGTGTCTGGTAGATGTTGGTGGAAAGCGGTCGGCAACTGTTGTTGTAAATGACGAAAGCGAATTGGCGCGTATTGATGAAGCTGACTTTACAGCAATAGCTAATGAGCATCCTGCATTGTGGAGAAATATTGCTCAATCTCTTGCTCGCCGCCTTCGGGAGCGCAATGAACGGGAGCGAATAAAGAACGAAATACCAAAAATTTTTATTGCTTCTTCGTCGGAAGGTAAAACCGCTATCGACAGCATCATCAGTCAATTCTCCGGCGTTTCTGTAGAGTTGATTTCATGGACAGACCGAGGCTTGTTTAAGTCATCAACTCACGCAATAGAGACACTGGAAAAAAATGCAGCGGAAGCTGATTTCGCCATTATTCTCATTGGCCCGGATGATGTTACCCGATCACGCGGCCAAGAACTTGATGCACCAAGAGATAATGTGGTCTTTGAAACTGGCTTGTTCATGGGGGCTTTGGGGAGAAGAAGAGTTTTTATGCTTGAGTCAACAGGAACAAAAATAAAAATCCCCTCTGATCTTAATGGATTGACTACTATGCGCTACAAAGATGACCAAGAACTTGCTGCAATTTGTGAGCAGATCAAATCTCAGGTCGATGAAGTAGGGCCGATTTGACCCTCAATGCGGCCCCTGCTTTATAGCAATCTTGCTAAAGCAAGCAGGCTTTAGTCCACTCCCATCTCCTGCATCACTTCATTGCGAATGCGGTTGATATAGGCATTCTTCTCCTTCGCCTCCCTGATCCACTCTTCCGGTTCCATATCCTGAGGTGCCAGCACAACGCCATGAGCATTGCTGCTTTCGTCAGGGTTAAAGAGAGCGCCGAAATATTCTTCATGCACCCTGATGGCAGCGAAATCGCCTTCGGCCACCATCTTCTTCAGTGTCAGAATGATCCATTCCAGGATGGTGTGGGTTTCACCTGTTTCATGAGAAGTGTGCTTCCTCGAAAGAAGCTTTTGCAGCACCGCCTTTTCGTTGGGTGATCCTTTAGGGCGACCACGCTTGCGCTGCCCCAACACCTCTTCACGATCCGGCAGGTAGTTGTGATTATATAAGTGAGCAAACGGGTGGTCTTTATTTACGATCATAATGCTTCCTCGATGCAAACTCGTCGCGATAACGCTGGCGTAGTGCTTCTTCATCATGTGCTTCTTGTTTTTCAAAATGCGGTCGGACGGCCTCGAACTCCTCAGGCAGCCATTTGCCGTCCTTCGGAATACCAAAACGCGCAGTAAGGAACCGTTCCATGCCTTTGGGAATACCTTCCATGCGCGGAATGGTCACCACGCCGCCACCTTGCTTGGGTTTCGGCAGCTCAATGATGCCATGCTTGAGAGCGCGGCTGAGGATGTATTTAATGGCCCGGATGCTTTTCTGGGTCAGCGCCTTCTTAATCATCGAAAGGATGCGCGCCTCAATCGGTGACAGTTTTTGTGGCACGCCGTTCTTCTGAACCACCAGGGGCTGCTCCAGCAGTGATTTCAGGTAATCGGGTGCCATAAGCGGCGCATTCGGCTCCTTTTTCGGCCGACCCTTCGGATTGCCGGATTTGCCTTTCGGGAAATTATGCTCGCTCGGCGGGCGGGCGAAGCCCACCGGGTAATCCCCGGTGGGCAAACGCTTAGGCTGATTGGGATTTTTAGGCATTACGCATCCTCCTTTTCAGGCTGGATGGCACGCTCGGCCGCCACTTCATCAAAGCGCTTGCCGGTGCTCTCAAGTACGGCTTCCAGCTTAAAGAGCTTCTGCATACGGCGTATGATAACATCGCAATAGAGCGGATCGATCTCGATGCCGTAACCACGACGGCCGGTCTTCTGCGCGGCCACCAGCGTAGTGCCGGAGCCGGCAAAGGCATCCAGCACAATGGCCTTACGCTCCGAACAATCCAGGATGGCGTCCGCCACCAGCTTGGTAGGCTTCACGGTCGGGTGCAGCTCCAGATCCTGGCGATTGGCGCCGAAGCTGTTCACGCCGGCATATTCCCACACATTAGTGCGGTAGCGTCCATGCTTGCCCAGCTCGACATTGTTGATGTGGGGTTCCGTGCCGGATTTAAACACGAAGACCAGCTCATGCCGTGAGCGATAGAGCGCACCCATGCCACCGTTATTCTTCACCCAGACGCACAGATTCTTGAACTCGGTGTAGGCGGCATTACCGGCCGTCAGCATCTCAATCATATGACGAAAATCCATGCACTGATAATGGATCGACCCATTGACCGAGTACCTGGCCAGAAGAGTGAATACGGTGATCAGAAAAACGGTGAACTCATCTTCCGTCATTTCTCCTACGGCCATGGCGAACTCGCGGTGCTGGATTTTACCCAGGCCGCTGACATTGCCGTTGATGGCCACATTGTAAGGTGGGTCGCAGAATACCATCTGCGCACGTTCATCGCCGAGCAGAAGCTGATAGGTCTCTTCCTTGGTCGAATCCCCGCAGATCAGGCGATGATTACCGATACGCCAGATATCGCCCGGCCGGGTGACAGCCTGCTCAGGCATCAGCTCCATCGGTGCATCTGCCGGATCTTCCTTATCACCAAGCGAGAGCTTATCGATAAAGGCATCAATCTCCGGCAGCTCAAAGCCAGTGATGCTGACATCGAAGTCGATATCCAATTCGGAAAGATACTGCAGCTCCAGGCCCAGCAGCTTTTCATCCCAGCCGGCATTCTCGGCGAGCTTGTTATCGGCGATCACATAGGCGCGGATTTCCGCTTCGGACATCCCGGACAGGCGAACAGTCGGCACTTCGGTTATGCCCAGCTCTTTGGCGGCCAATACACGACCATGACCGGCAATGATGCCACCCACATCATCCACCAGTACGGGGTTGGTGAAGCCGTAGCGCTTCATGCAGCGCACGAGTTGCGCAACCTGTTTCGGCGAATGGGTACGGGGATTATTGGCCCGTGGCTTGAGCGTATCAATCGGTTGATAGAGAATTGAGAGTTTTGTCATTGGTAGCTCCATATGAGGTTAACGTGGTTAACCGGAGCTACTCACTCAGACGCAGCTCCGGAAAAAACTTTCCAAGAACCACGCCTGCCCCCATGGGAGGTCGTGCGGCTTTTCGAAATGGGACCGACCCATGCCGGCTACCCCATTCTGCAATGGCATGATGTGTTGCCCATGCATCCACACCAACATTCCATCTAGGCTGCAATCAACATAGCCGATATGATTGAAAAAAGCAAGGATTCCAGCGCGATAGAAAAGCCAACTGAAAAGACAACTACGGAGGCAGCATGAATTACATACTCACCCGAAAGGAGAAGCTCGTCACACGCGAAGAGCTATACAAACAGGTATGGGCAACACCCATGTTACAGCTGGCTAAAGATTATGGCCTGTCGGATAACGGCCTCCGCAAAATCTGCGATAAGCTGGATGTGCCGTATCCGCCGCGCGGCTATTGGGCGAAGAAAGCGGCCGGTCAGAAGGTCGCCACCTACCGCCTGCCACCGCAGAAAGAAGATACGCCCTCGGGCACTTATATCCGTCCGACTCTACCGCAGGAGGTTATGCCACCGGAGGTGAAAGAGGCCGTAGCGATAGCACTGGCCAAGAATCCCGAGATTCCCGTACCGGAAAAGCTGGTGAAGCCGCATCCCGTCATCGGCAAATGGCTGCGTGAATATGAGGAACGCTGGGAGCGCTATCGCAAAGATCGTGATCCGTTCATGCGCAACCTATGGAAACCCGAAGAACTGACGGATGTCGATAAGCGCATGCATCGCATTCTGCACGGGCTATTCAAGGCGCTGGAAGCCAAAGGCGGCCAGGTGAAAGAAGACGAGCATCGCGCGTTGCTGGTCGAGTTTCAGGAAGAAAAGATTGAGTTCAATCTGAGAGAAAAGCTGAAACAGGTGCATCGACCGCTGACTGCCCAGGAGAAGAAATATTCGTGGAATGAGAAAAAGGACACCAAATGCGATCTCATGCCCACCGGGAATCTGGTCTTTTCGATTAAGACTGGCTTACCAAATAAGCTGCAGCGGGAATGGATTGAATCGCCCGAGCGACCGATGGAGGCGCTGCTTGCAGATATTGTGGCGACCATTCTGGCATCGGTGCCGCTATTGGTTGAGAAAACGAAGCAGCGTAAAGAAGATGAGCGGCAGCGACAGATCGAGGCCAATCGGCGCTATGAGGAGGAACAACGTCAGAAACTTGAAAATCACCGCTGGAGGCGTTTCATGGAAATGGCTCATCAATGGAAAGAGGCCGAAGTCGCCAGTGGTTTCATTGCCGCATTGAAGCAACTGTCAGTGGATGAGGCACAGCAGGCTGGCGACAAAACCATGGCTGAATGGATGACATGGGCGGAGCAGCAATTGGTATCCCGCAATCCGCTTAATAAGGGCGCTGAGCGTATCTGGGATTCGGTATCCAAGGTCACGACTTGGACTTATAGCGACCGGTGATCGCTGTTAAGCGCCTTACGGCACTGTTCGCTTGAATTAAATTCGCTGTTCTTGAAAAATAGCTATTTCGCCTGGAATGGACAGCTTTGCTTGGTTCTTGGCACAAAGCGAGCGGAATCTTCGCTGTTACTCTGCCAAAAACCCTATTATTTGGCCTCAAAACAGCGAAATTGATCCGGAGACGAAAGCGGTGCATACTTCCTCCACCGCCAATTTCCCTTTCATATCAATATGTTAGAATTTTCTTGCTTAGGCTTTGATCTAAGCATGTGGAATATTTGATCTTTTTCCGCTTATAAAATCAGGTCTGTTTCTCAGCACTGCGGTTAGTGTGCCGCATTTTCGGGCTGATTATGCCCTTTTCTCTGTTGGCCTATTCCGCACTTCGGTTCTTCTGATTGCGGTATTGTTTATGTACGCTTGCAGACGATGCCCATACAGCGGAAGAATTACAAAAGGGGCTGACACCTAATAATATGTTTTTGCTGGCTCAAATGGGGTGAGTGATTGATATGAAAATGGTGAAATTCGGATACATCTTTTTTAGTCGCCGTTCTCGTCCTCCAGAGCCTTCATCTGGCTAATCATTGATGCATCCATGCCGCCGTATCGGGAGCGCCAGTTATAAAAGGATACGTTGCTCATTCCGTGTTCCCGGCACAACTGCGAAAGGGGAGCGCCGCCCTCTGCCTGACGCAGGATTGCAGGTATTTACGGTTCGGTAAATCTGCTCATCTTCATCAAAATCTCCTCGATCATAAAGCACGAGAAAATTCTACTTTTAAAACCACTTAATTCCAGGGGGGGTTACCATCAAAAAAGATTGACGTAATGACTGTTAACGGCCACAAGAATATTTATGACAATAAAAATATCAGAAATTCAAAGTCCATCACCTGAAGAAACCGGCAAGCAAGCCCGCCTTGAAGAAGCTGGACGTGTTCTCTTTGCCGGAGAATGGTCGTTCCTGATGGGTGCCGTAAAAGTTGACCAACTCCCGCCGATGCAGGGGGTGGAAATTGCTTTTGTCGGGCGTTCAAACGCAGGAAAATCCAGCCTTGTGAATGCCCTTACCGGACGCAAAACGCTGGCGAAAGTCTCCAATACTCCTGGACGCACGCAGGAGCTGAATTTTTTCCGGCTCGGTGAAAAACTCACTATTGTGGATATGCCTGGCTACGGTTTTGCCAAAGCGCCTGAACCAAAAGTACGGGCATGGACGCACCTTATTCATAATTATCTTAAAGGTCGCGCAAATCTATCCCGTGTTTTTATCATGATTGATTCACGTCATGGCATAAAAGAAGCGGATGAGCCCATTTTTAAAACGCTGAATGCTAATGCTGTATCGTTCCAGATCATTTTGACCAAAACAGATCAGCTTAAAAAAGGCGAGCTGGAAAAACGTATAAAAGAGACCGAAGAAGCCCTGAAAAAGCATCCTGCGGCTCACCCAAGAGTGCTGGCAACATCCTCGCGTGATCTTGATGGCATTCCGCAAGCCCGCGCAGCTGTCATAAATTTAATGGTGGAAGTGGGTGCAATGCAGATTTAAATGTCTGCACTGCTTCCCTTTACCCTACAAGCGCAAGACCGATAAGGCCGGCCACGCCCACCATAATGCGCCACCAGCCAAACAGAGCAAACCCGTGTTTGCTCACATAGTGTAGCAATCCACGTACGACAAATACGGCTGTGATGAAGGCAAACACAAACCCGATAGCAATGATTGTTATATCATCTGCAGAGAATGCTTTGTAGTTTCGGAATAGATCCAGCGAAAACGCACCAACCATGGTAGGCATTGCCAGAAAGAATGAAAACTCCGCAGCCGAACGCTTGTTTGCGCCGAGCAAGAGTGCGGCGACAATGGTGGAGCCGGAACGTGAAACACCGGGTATCATGGCCAGACATTGTGCAAAGCCAATGATAAGGCACATCAGCCATGGATAGTGCATCGCATCGAATTTGCGCGGTTCCAACGGCAAGCGATCAACCACCAAAAGAACAATCCCTCCAAGAATAAGCGCAATACAAATTGTAAAAGGACTCTCAAACAAGATTGTCTTGATGAAATCATGCGCCAGCATCCCGATAATTGCCGCAGGTAAAAATGCCAGAACAATCCCGACAACAAAATTACGCGCTGCTGGATCATGGGGCAAGGCTCTGGTCACTTTCAGCAACCGCTGCGCATATACGGAAAGAATAGCCATAATGGCACCAAGCTGGATCAGCACCTCGAATGTTTTTTCTTTGGATTCAAATCCAATAAAATGGCCGAGAAGTAATAGGTGTCCGGTGGAAGACACAGGAATAAATTCGGTTAGCCCTTCAACAATTCCTAAAATAGCGGCACTGATATAATCCATTAAACCCCTCTTCATGCAAAAATACGCAACCCGAATCGGCAGCACCGTTTTGTTTAACCCTCTTTAACCTTGTTTTCAAAACAAGAGGGAGAAAAACTACGGAACTATGTCAGGTTTTTAACGATTATGCCTTATAGAGGCCGTATAAGTATTTTAATCACGCGCTTCCTTTTGCGTCATACTTTTCATTTTTCAATCAATTTTTTGCAATGTGAGCCCATGGCAACGCTGTATCATTATCCTCTTTGTCCTCTTTCACGTTATATCCGTCTAGTTTTTGCTGAAATGGGTATAGAGGCTGAACTTATTGAAGAAAAAGTATGGGAACGCCGTGAAGCTTTTTTAATGCTTAATCCTGCCTGTACCACGCCCGTATTTGTTGAAAAGCATAATTTTGCGGTGCCGGGTGCTGATATTATTGGCGAATACATTGATGAAACCCGTGGTCTTGCTATGAGCAACCGCCGCCTCTTCCCTGAAAATCCAGGCGAAAGGGTGGAAGTACGCCGTATTCTGGCGTGGTTTAACCAAAAATTTTATGCGGAAGTATCGGGGCTATTGTTGGAAGAAAAAGTCTATAAACGCTTTATTCCAACGGGTCTTGGGGGTGGTTCGCCTGATCCCGCAACTATCCGCGCTGCACGCTCCAATGTGCGTTATCATTTACGTTACATCAGCCATCTGGTGCGGCAGCGTAACTGGATTTGCGGCGAAGAGCTCACCTATGCGGATCTTGCCGCTGCGGCACATCTTTCCTGCGTGGATTATACGGGTGATGTTCCTTGGGAAGACGAGCAACCCGCAAAAGAATGGTATGCGCGGATCAAATCACGCCCATCATTTCGTCCGTTGCTTGCCGATCGCATGATGGGCATGTCACCTTCAGCGCATTATGACAACCTTGATTTCTAATAGCGAAGCATTTCGCGCTTTTTAAAAAAGGTGTAACGATGGCCGTGAACCATATATATTGAATATATACTTATAGGTTCTCAAGCAGGATAGAAACGGCTATGGGTTCTGAACGTAACATGAGCATGACTGAAAAACCGCTTCCGCGGAATGTTTTCAAAATTTTTGGCCGTTCAGTTATGGCTTTGGGAGTTTCCAGCCTTACCCGCCGGATTGTGGTGTTGAATCTTGCTGGTCTTGTAACTCTGCTCTCCGGCATGCTTTATATGAATCAGTTTCGCGCGGGCTTGATTGATGCACGCGTACAAAGTTTGCTTATTCAGGGAGAAATTATTGCAGGCGCTGTTGCTGCTTCCGGTGCTTCTGATGCCAATACCATGTGGGTAGATCCCAAACGCTTGCTTGATTTGCGCGCGGGCGAAAGCCTTTGGCCGAGTGATGATACACTGCAATCACTGGATTTTCCGATTAACCCTGAGCGCGTTGCACCTGTGTTGCGGCGCCTTGTGACACCCACCCGCACACAAGCCCGCATTTATGACCGTGAAGGCAAATTGTTGCTTGATTCCCGCAGTCTTTACATGCGCGGTGATATTGTGCGGTTTGATTTGCCATCTCCTACGCCACCGCGCCGCAGCCCGCTGGAATGGATACTTGATCAGTTTCGCGGTTTTTTTCTTGCCGGGCAACTTCCAGTTTATGAAGAGTTGAGCTCTAATAATGGCAAAAATTACCCGGAAATTGTAAAAGCACTGCAAGGTTCTGCCGGAACACACGTTCGCACAAACAGCCAAGGTGAAATTATTGTTTTTGTTGCTGTTCCTATTCAACGCTTTCGGGCTGTTACCGGTGCTTTGCTGCTTTCGACACAGGGTGGTGATATTGATGCAATCGTGCGTGCCGAGCGCATGGCAATTGTGCGTGTCTTTATTGTTGCCGCGATTGTAATGTTTGTGCTTTCAGTTTTGCTGGCGGGAACAATTGCTGGCCCCATGCGCAGACTTGCGTTGGGTGCGGAAACTGCCCGTTCTAAAATCAATCAGGGGCGTGCAGAATTGCCTGATTACAGTGGCCGATCCGATGAAATTGGCCACCTTTCGCGTGCGTTGCATGATTTGACACAAGCGCTCTATAGGCGCATTGAGGCTATAGAAAGTTTTGCTGCTGATGTGGCGCACGAACTTAAAAATCCGCTAACATCGCTGCGCTCGGCAATTGAAACGATGCCTCTGGCGAAAAATGCAGCTTCCCGCGAGCGTTTGATGAATGTGATACAGCACGACATCAAACGATTGGATCGTCTTATCAGCGACATCGCAGATGCTTCACGCTTAGATGCTGAACTGCAGCGACAGGATGCAGGAACTGTAGATCTTGTAACGTTGCTAAGCACGATTATATCTATTCAAAAAGAGATAAAACAGGACGATTCTGTAAATATTGTTCTTAACGTGCCTGAAATCAGCACCCGCAAACATAATTCTTTGTTGGTGCATGGGCATGATTCGCGCCTTGGACAGGTAATTGTCAATCTCATTGATAATGCACGTTCTTTTTCACCGGAGGGCGGTACAATCACTGTTTCTTGTCGCCGCAACAAGAATGACGTGGAAATCATTGTAGAGGACGAAGGGTGCGGTATTCGTGAAGATGCACTCGAACGTATCTTTGAACGTTTTTATACGGATCGTCCTGAGCATGGGTTCGGACAAAATTCCGGCCTTGGTCTTTCCATTTCAAAACAGATTGTTGAAGCCCATAAAGGCAAGATCAAAGCCGAAAACCGCTTTGCCAAAGATGATGCCACAAAAATTGCCGGAGCCCGATTCACCGTGACACTGCCCGCATTGCCATGAGTCCAAATCCCGTCACTCTCCATGCCGGTTGTATTCTTGTAGGAACACACGGGTTGTTGATCCGTGGAGAATCTGGCTCTGGTAAGTCCTATCTTGCGCGTCTTATTCTTGACCATTGCGCTGCACACCGTCGTTTTGCAGCAATGGTGGCAGACGATCAGGTGCATGTGTATCGTCATGAAACACCTCAAGGCGCTTATCTTACAGCGCGGCCTGTACAAAACATTAAAGGCCTTATGGAGGTTAGAGGTCTTGGTCTGGTGCGTATTGCCCATGAAGAAGCTGCCGTACTGGGTGCGGTTCTTGATCTTACGGGTATTTCTGCTTCTGGAAAGCAACCTGACCGGTTTCCCCATGAGAATGTTTGCAAAACCTGTGTATTAGGCGTCACCTTGCCGCGTCTTGAGGCCACAAATGTACATATGGCTTTGGATTTATTGTTATCGGTGTTAAACTTAGGAAATGAAAATAGTGATCCCTTCCACACGAGGCACACGATAAATGAAGCCTTTCCTCTTGCATTTAAACCGCAATATGGAAATGATAGACACTCCTGATGCTGTGTGCGCCTTATGCGGTGCTGCGTAAAAGCTTTGAGAATATGATGATTGGTTTAGTTCTTGTCACCCACGGACAGTTAGCGCGCGAATTTCGCGCAGCGCTTGAGCATGTTGTGGGGCCGCAACAACAACTCGAAATTATCACTATTGAACCGGAAGACGATATGGAGCGGCGGCGAGCAGATATACTGGCTGCCGTTTCTCTTGTTGATACTGGTTCAGGGGTTGTTGTTCTCACCGACATGTTCGGGGGAACCCCTTCCAATCTGGCCATTTCCTGTATGGATACACAGGCTGTGGAAGTTGTAGCTGGTATAAACCTTCCAATGCTCATCAAACTCGCTCGCATCCGCGGCGATCTTTCCCTTCAAGACGCTGTGGCGCAAGCACAAGATGCAGGCCGAAAGTACATCAGTGTTGCAAGCAGGATTCTGGCCGGAAAATAACTATGGAAAATCCCAGTAACGAAGATCCCTATTGCCCGGAAACGATTATTCCACCTTCCGATGTGGTGCGCAATATGCCCATTGTGAACAAGCGCGGCCTCCATGCACGTGCTTCTGCAAAATTTGTGCAATGCGCGGAGCGCTTCAATGCAACCGTCAAGGTAAGCCGTTGCGGGGAAACCGTGAATGGTACCTCTATTATGGGGTTGATGATGCTGGCTGCTTCTATCGGAACCACCATTACCGTCAGCGCCAACGGCCCCGAATCGCTTGAAGCTGTAAACGCGCTGGATGATCTTGTCGCGGATAAATTCGGCGAGGGTGAATGAGATGACCACAAGTTAAGTGTTCTGCGATCTTCCCGGCTCTTTTGATAGAGAAAAAGCGTTTTCAAGCGCTGATGAGCTCAATCGCCATGATAGAAAGGCACGCGCTATTTGTAAGCCTTAAAAAATGAGTGCACCTTTTTAATCATAAAAAACCGCCCTTAAGGCGGCTTTTTATTTCGTGCATTTATGAGAAGCGCTAGCCAATGCCTTCGCTTGTGCCAGCAATAGTATCGGTATCCAGTTGTGTTCCGAGAACACTGATCCGAATGCGCTTCAGGCGGCGGGGGTCGGCCTCCAAAACCTCAAACCGGATTCGCTCTCCGCCCTGAGCGTCCCACTCAAAACTTTCACCGGCAACTGGTACGCGTCCGGCAATCATGGTTACAAGACCGCCAAGCGTATCAATATCTTCGTCCAGCTCTTCCTCATTGAAAGCAATGTTTATTGTCTTGAACGCATCTTCAAGCGTTTCGCTGGCGTCAGCAATAAAATCGCCTTCTTGCGTTTGAATAATGCTTGGGCCTTCATCCTCGTCGTGTTCATCGGCAATGTCACCAACCACAATTTCGATGAGGTCTTCAATAGTAACCAGCCCGTCGGTGCCACCATATTCATCAATAACCAGAGCCATATGCTGATGGGTGGCTTGCATCCGTGCCAGCAGCTCCATGGCGCGCATGGAAGGCGGAACATACATCAGGCGGCGAATAAATGGCGCATTTTCAAGGGTTTGTGACAAGTCAACGCGGGTCAGGTCAAACGCCGGTTTCGCATCGGTCACAGGCGGCAGACTCGTTGCTCCTTTTGCTTCCCGCGCAAGAAAACCCATTACATCCTTGATGTGGATAAAGCCGCTTGGGTCATCAAGGCTTTCGCCATAAACCGGCAGACGGGAATGCTCGGCATCCTGAAAGAGAAGCAGCAGCTGTCCGAGTGTAATATCAACCGGAATGGCTACAATATCCGCGCGCGGTGTCATAACATCATCCACCCGCGTTTCGCGCAGCTCAAGAATGTTCTTGAGCATGGTGCGCTCTTCCGCGGAGAGATCGTCTGCATCCTGTTCGTTGGTTTCTGACTCCAGAACATCCTGCAAATCGCTGCGCAGGGAGGAGGGATGTTTAAAGCGCTGGGTCCAGTATTTTAACTGGTCAACCCAGCGCCGCGGTCGCTCCGGTTCGTTTCCATTGGCGGCAGAACCTGTACTGCCTGCGGGTAAAGATGAAGCGTTCGTACCTTCAGAAGTGTGTGACATGACCATGTTTCAATGCGGTTGAAGGAGCGCAACCGTGTCGCCATAAAGCGCAATCCTCAAAAGTTATACAACTTTTTCAAAGAAGATTACGCCATAACCTTTAGAGTGTAATCTCAACCAAAAGCCGCTACAGAGCAACTAAAAAATTACGCGGCTTTTTGTTTAGATTACACCTTTACAAAAAACATTTATAGCAAAGAGCTTCGTTCAAGTTCACCGCTATAAGGATCAGGAATATCCAGCTTGGCAAGAATGGCTCGCTCCAGATTTTCCATAATTTCCGCATCTGTTTCATTCTCATGATCGAAACCGAGCAAATGCAGTGTGCCATGAACCACGAGATGCGCAAAGTGGTTTTCAGGTTTTTTTTGTTCTTCCACTGCTTCGCGGCTCATAGTTTCAAAAGCAATCACCAGATCGCCCAGCAGAGGAGCCGTCGCTAGCCTTTCCGGCGTAACTGACTGAAAAGAAAGCACATTGGTGGGTTTATTTTTGCCCCGCCATTCGGCATTCAGTTCTTGTATCTGCGCGTCATCCACAAGCTGTACGGCCACTTCAACCTGTGGGAAAAGGTGTATGTCCACATGTTCAAGAGTGGCTTTGATGGCGGTTTCAACCCATTGTTCAGCGTCCGGCAGGGCGCTCCATAGATCGCTTTCAATGCAAAGATCAATCTGTGGATCCAGCGCCATGCCGTGTGTGTGTACCGTACTCATTTGCCTTTGGTTTCTTTCAGTATTTTGGCTGCCGGACTTTCATACGCCCGCACAATCCGCGCTACAAGTTCGTGCCGCACCACGTCTTCTTCTGTAAAGCGGTTTACAGAAATGCCTTCCACGCCTTCCAGCAGGCGCACAGCTTCTACCAGGCCGGACATCTGCCCGTTAGGCAGATCCACCTGCGAAGGATCGCCTGCTACAATCATGCGGGAATGCTCGCCCAGACGGGTGAGGAACATTTTCATCTGCACGGATGTGCAGTTTTGTGCTTCATCAAGAATGACCGCGGCATGGCTGAGCGTCCGACCGCGCATGAAGGCCAGTGGTGCAATCTCGATGATTCCGGTTTGCAAGCCCCGTTCTACGCGGTCGCCGGGCATCAGGTCGTGGAGTGCATCGTAAAGAGGCCGCAGATAGGGATCAACTTTTTCGCGCAGATCGCCGGGCAGGAAGCCAAGCCGCTCTCCTGCTTCCACCGCAGGGCGTGAAAGAATAATCCGATCCACCTCACCGCGTTCCAACAGGCTTACGGCGTAGGCTGCAGCCAGATAGGTTTTCCCTGTACCCGCAGGCCCTAGGCCAAAGACCAGTTCATTTACGCCAAGAGCGCGCATATATGCGTCTTGTGCTTGTGTGCGTGCCACGACGTTTTTCTGTCGGGTGGCAATTTGGGCAAAGGCCGGTGATGGCGTTTGCGTACCTTCTCTGAAAAGTGTGCCTTGTGATGATACCATGCGAATTGCTCCATCAACGTCGCCCAAGCCAATATGCTCGCCCTTTTTGGCGCGTGCATACAAATATTCCAGCACTGTCCGTGCTTGCTCACAAGCTTCGGGAGTGCCTTTCAGCGCCACCATGTTGCCGCGTGGTGTAGCTTCAATTTTAAGGCGTTTTTCAATAAAGTTGAGATTTTGGTCGTGTCGTCCGTAAACGCTGCTGACAAGGCGATTGTCGTCGAATGTCAGCACGCTGTCACCCGCTGGGGTGGTTGAACCTGTTTGAGAGACTTCCCTTACGCGGATTAACGTGGGAGTTTGGTTCACGCAGACGCCTCCATGCTATGCGCTAAGCGCGGTTGATGAGCGGGATTCCACCAATACCCCTACGAGAGAATTGGTACTTTTCCCGGTGATTGCCACACGGGCAATGTCACCTATGCTATGCTGGGGCGCTTCTACATGCACCGCCTGCAAATAGGGGGAGCGTCCGCCAAGCTGGCCGGGGTTTCGGCCGGGTTTGTCGAACAGAATGTCAAATGTTTGACCCACACAAGAGTCGTTGAATGCTTGACGCTGTACTTCCAGCAGAGCCTGTAGCCTTGCCAGACGTTCTGCTTTTTCCTGTTCAGGCATATGGTCGCCCATTTCAGATGCGGGTGTGCCTGGGCGCGGGGAATATTTGAAGGAATAGGCCGAAGCGTAGCCCACGCGCTCAATCAGATCCAGCGTATCACGGAAATCGGCTTCGGTTTCGCCAGGGAAGCCGACAATGAAATCGCCCGATAGCGCCAAATCGGGGCGGTAAGAGCGGATTTTATCAATCAGGCGGAAATAGCTATCGCGGGTATGCTGGCGGTTCATGGCGGCCAGAATACGGTCGGAACCGGCCTGTACGGGCAAATGCAGATAAGGCATCAGTTGCGGCAGATCGCGGTGCGCTTCCATCAGCGCTTCGTCCATATCGCGCGGGTGGCTGGTTGTATAGCGAAGGCGATCAATCCCGTTAATTTTTGTCAGTTCTTCAAGCAGCCTGGCCAGACCCCAGACGCTGCCATCAGGGGCTTCACCGTGATAGGCATTGACGTTCTGCCCTAGCAGGGTGAACTCACGCACACCATCTTCAGCCAGTTTACGGGCTTCTGTTAAAAGCTGTGCAACAGGGCGCGATGTTTCTGCGCCGCGGGTATAAGGCACCACGCAGAACGTGCAGAATTTATCGCAACCTTCCTGCACAGTAAGAAACGCAGCCGGCCCACGGGAAAGCGTACGCTGGCGGCTGGGCGCAGGCAGATGCGCAAATTTATCCTCTACGGGAAATTCGGTATCCACCACGCCAGAACGGATCTGTGCCTGTTTTACAAGGTCGGGCAGGCGATGGTAATTCTGGGGGCCTACAACCAGATCAACCATGCCCGTGCGGCGGACAATTTCTTTGCCTTCAGCTTGCGCCACACAGCCTGCCACCACGACCATGGTATCTTTGCCCGTGACCTGTTTCATTTTGCGCAAGCGCCCCAGATCGGAATAAACTTTTTCCGCGGCTTTTTCGCGGATGTGGCAGGTGTTCAGCACCACAATGTCTGCGTCTTCCTGATTGTCTGTTTCCACAAATCCTTGCGGCGCCATCACGTCAACCATGCGCTGCGCGTCATAGACGTTCATCTGGCAACCAAAGGATTTTACAAACAGTTTTTTCGGTGACGCGGTCATTGGCTCAATGCTTACAGGTTACGGGTGAGTGGATGCCTTGCCGTTGTGGCGGAAAAGCTGCTGTTGGAAATGCTTTTAGCGGTTAAGGGATGGGGGAGCAAGCGCGCATTAAAAAAGCCGCGCGAGTTGCCTTCCTTTAACAAAGGCTGGCAGCAGGGGCGGCGGCGCATCATGCTTTTTTTCATGTTCCTGATTCTACCTTGTTTTTTGCAATTGAGAAAGCGTTTTATTCTGGTTCTTTGTGGGTGAGAGGCGTGCGACACTGAAACCCCATGACGCGCAGGGGCAATTTCGCTAGAGATAGAGCAATACATATTGCAAGAGGAATGTGCGATGACACCAGCTCCTTACACCGCTACCAATGCCCAGAAATCGCAGGCAACGGCATGGTTTGAAACATTGCGTGATACGATTTGCACACGGCTCGAAGAGCTGGAACAGGCATACACGTTAGCGCCCGATCAGGCGGCAGGCACATTCAAGCGCTCGCCTTGGCAGCGTACCGACCATACGGGTGCCGATGGTGGCGGTGGGGTGATGTCTATCTTAAAAGGCCGGTTGTTTGAAAAGGCGGGCGTGCATGTCTCCACGGTTCACGGTGAATTTAGTCCTGAATTTGCCAAACAAATCCCCGGCGCGGATGTGAGCCCGCATTTCTGGGCTTCTGGTATTTCGTTGATTATCCACCCGTCAAATCCCCATGTGCCAGCGGTGCATATGAACACCCGTCTGGTACAGACCACAAAAACATGGTTTGGCGGCGGTGCGGATCTCACGCCCATGCTTCACGCGCGGCGTACACAGGAAGATCCTGACACCCAAGCTTTCCACGAAGCGTTCAAAACCGTGTGTGACGCGCATCCGGTGGCGGATTACGAACGCTATAAGAAGTGGTGTGATGAGTATTTCTGGTTGCCGCACCGTAAAGAACCGCGCGGCATTGGCGGCATTTTTTATGATTATCATAATTCGGGCAATTTTGATGCGGATCTTGCCTATACCAAAGCGGTGGGTGAAGCATTTATTGCCGTATATTCCCAATTGGTAGAGCGCAACATGGATACGCCTTTCACGCCTTCACACCGCGAAGCGCAGCTTGTGCAGCGTGGGCGCTATGTGGAATACAATCTGCTGTATGATCGCGGCACTATTTTTGGTCTTAAAACCGGCGGCAATGTCGATTCGATATTGTCTTCCATGCCTCCCATCGTTCATTGGCCATAAAAATGCGCTCTGAAGGGTATTAACTATCGGCTTTCTTGCACTCCGGTGCTCACATACTTTATGTATGCTGCGCGATGATGCTCAGAAAACCAATATTTTCTGCCTCATCAGCCAGCTTTCTCAGCGGTATCCATGCCTTACTACAAATTCTATTTATCGCTACTGTTTTAAAAGTATATGCGCAGAAAACTCCACCGTCATGCCGGCGAAGGCCGGTATCCACGAAAGAACCACGAAGCACTGAAAGTTAAAGAAAATTAAAATAATTTTCCTAACGCTTATTCATGCGATTGCTGGCTGCTTTAGCTGCCTGTAAAATATGGTAATTTATCATAATGTCTTTATATAAAGCTGTTCATTTAAAAGCGAGTGCCATAACTTTGGCATTCGCGCGGCTGCCATCGGGTTTGGCATAATAAGCGAGGCGTTCGCCCACCTGTTCAAAGCCGAACCGTTTATACAGTGTGATGGCTGCTGTATTGCCATCTTCCACTTCCAGCACCACACGACGAATGCCTTTGGTGAGCAGATGCCCCAGATGCTGCTGGAGCAGAATGCGTCCACCACCTTTGCCGCGCACAGTTTCTGCAACCGCAATAGAAAGAATTTCCGCTTCACCGGCAGCATGGCGCGAGAGGGCAAAACCATCAATATCAGGGGCAATGTGTTTGCGGAATAAAATATCACCGCTCACCGCTGTATCCCGCAGCAAGCTGAGAACCTCTTCCTCTGACCACCCGCGGCTGAAACTAGCGCTGTGCAGACCCGCAATTTTTTCAGCATGGAGCGGTACGCAGCGCGCCACCTGCCATGCTTCATGCTTTTTAAACAATGAAAACACCGCCAAAAATCTCCTTTCGCCATCATCATTTTTCAAAAATAAAATTATTTTATGACAATCTGCAAAGACATAGGGAGATAGGCATACAAAATTTTTCTGCAGAAATTATTTTGGAAAAACTTCGTGCGTTTCAATCCAAGCATATTTCAGATTGTCATGAACTGGAAGCCAATCTATAAAATAACTTCCTCGTAAAAATAGTTCTTTATCTTTTGCACCTGTTGGCTTTAAAATTTTCCCTGTTAAAAGACTTTTTTTTCTGAAGTAAGAATAAATACCATCACTATTTCCATGATAAAAATTTTTATCATCTGCAAAAATAAGCAATGATGCCTTCTGAAAGCCTGCTTCCAGTAGCTGCTCTAAAAACATTATATCTTTACAAAAACTGAACATTTGTTCGGGATATTGCCCATTTCTAGGAAATTTCAATTCAATCGCCTCTAAGCAGCTCCTGTTATCATTAAATATTGAAATATCAATTTCTCTTTTAATGAAATCTTTTTTTATTGCATTGAAATAAGAGATATTTCTCTCAAATTGAAGAAATTTATTTTCTAAACTTTTGCGTAAAAAAAATCCAAGTTCGTGCTGAAGGCTAAACTCGTTATAAATTTCAATTTTTTGGTTCTTAATGTATTCAATAAAACTTTGAATTTGCTCTAGCATAGAATTTTACTTTTTTATTATGCACGCGCAACAGCGCCTTCTTGCGGTTTTGCATCGGGTGCGCGTAAGTAAAGCGGTTTTGGCAATTTTCCCGGTTGCACAACGGAAGAAAGCCGTGCCAGCCACACAGGGTCGGGCGCATTGCCGGAAGGCGCCACATCAAACCGAATATCATTTCCGGCAGCTTTGAGAATTTCTTCTGCGCCTGAACCCACCAGATGCGCGGCACCCACACCAATAGACCGCACCGCTTCTTTGGTGGTAATCAGCCTTGCGGAAACCAGATTGCGCCCACCCGGACCCAGCACTTGGAAAAACACCCGCCCATGCCGTGCATCAATGGCAGCGGCGACGGCTTTGCCATCATCTTCTGCAAGCAGGGGTGCTGCCATAACCACAAGTGTGGGCAAACCAACCAGCGGTATTTTTGTGGCCAGCGCCAACCCTCGTGCAGCGGCCAGCCCCACCCGAATGCCTGTAAAGCTGCCGGGGCCAACAGTTACCGCAAGACGTTCAATGCTTTCAAGCCCCCCAGCCTGCTGCAAAACCCGCGCAATCATGGGCATCAGAGCTTCTGCGTGGCCGCGCTGCATGGGGACACTTTCGCAAGCAATCACAGTGTCGCTGGTTGTATCAACTACTGCTACAGAACAGGCTTCCAACGCCGTATCCATCGCCAGAACACGCATAAAAGCCCCCTTGCTTATTTACGTTTTTTAAATATTTAGCGTAAAAAAACGCTCAAGGGAATGATATGTCCACCCAAACCTGCAAAAGCAAACAGATTTATACGGCGCGGACTTCCTCAACATCGGGTACAAAGTGGCGCAGCAGGTTTTCAATGCCCTGCTTCAGAGTGGCGGTTGAGCTGGGGCATCCGGCACAAGCCCCGCGCATATTAAGGTAAACAACACCTTTTTCAAAGCCGCGGAAAGTAATATCGCCACCATCTTGCGCCACCGCAGGGCGCACCCGTGTTTCGATCAATTCTTTGATCGTCGCAACGGTTCCGGCATCTTCGGGATCAAAAAATTCCTCACCCTCTTCGACCGCGCCTTCGAGCCCTGCGTCATTGACCACTGGCGCGCCGGTAACAAAATGTTCCATAATTGCGCCGAGCAGAGCGGGTTTCAAATGCGCCCAATCCCCAGCATTTTTGGTCACAGTGATGAAATCGCTGCCCAGAAAAACGCCGCTGACACCTTCTACCTCAAAAAGCCGCAGCGCCAGTGGCGAGCAATGTGCGGCGTCACGGTTTGGCAAATCCAGCGTACCGGCTTCCAGCACTGTTTTGCCCGGCAGAAATTTGAGTGTTGCGGGGTTGGGTGTGGATTCTGTCTGGATAAACATGCTGGCACCTTTTTTCTGCATTTATTTTTATATGCGCAGCTTTTGTTCTTATTTCAAGCAAGTATTTCAGACATTTTTCTGCTCAAGGCTGACAAACGCTGTTTTTCTCTTTACACTAAAAGTTCTGTCACTGCCTTTTTTACGGATCATCTCATGTCCACCATGCATATTCAGGATGCGCATCACCGCGGCAGAGCGGCCCTTTTTTTGCAGGAAGAATCGCATCTTCTGGCGGATCGGATGCCGCGTTTGATGTTGGCTGCGCGGCAGGTTGCATTGCAGGCGCAGGCGGGTATTCATGGGCGGCGTCGTGCGGGGGCGGGTGAAAATTTTTGGCAATACCGTCCGTTTTATGCGGGTGAGGCCGCGAGCAGTATTGACTGGCGCCGTTCTGCCAAAGACGATCATCTGTATATCCGCGAGCGCGAGTGGGAAGCGGCACATACGGTCTGGATTGGCGTGGATCTGTCTCGTTCTATGGGTTTTAAATCCAGCGAAAGCCGTTTTTCAAAACAGGATAAAGCTGTTATTCTGACCTTGGCTCTGGCTGCAGTTCTTGTGCAGGGGGGCGAGCGGGTGGGTTTGATTGGCATTTCTCCTCCCAAAGCGCAGCGGCATATTATTGCAGCTCTTGGCGCAGCACTGGCGGCTCAAAAAGATTATATTCCCTTTGCGCCACAAGCAGAAGGCATCAGCGCCGCTGCGGATATTGTGTTAATTTCGGATTTTTTAACCACGCCGGAAGATCACATTGCAATGCTTGGTCGGTTTTCGGCAACGTCGGGTCAAAAAATATGCCTTACTCTGGCGGATCCTGCGGAGGAGACATTTCCATTTTCAGGCCGCACTGAATTTATTGATCCAGAAAACGGCAGAAGTCTCACGCTAGGACGTGCTCAAACCCGAAAGCAGCATTACCAGAATATTTATACGGCGCATCATCAGGCATTGGCGCAGCTAACGGTAAACAAAGGATGGCGTGCCTTACGCCATCGTACAGATCATGCCACAACAGAAGTGCTGTTGGCGCTTTATGCTCAGCTTGCAAATCACTGATATACTGCTTGTATTTAAAAATGTCCGTAAGTTATGCGAGGTTTGGGCGGGCATCCTGCTTCGTCCATGAGCTTGTTTACAATCTTATTTTCATCGGAGTTTTTCTCACGCCAAGCGCGTAAATCATTGCGTGCAATCTGAAATAAGGCTGTTGCTGTATGTGAGCGCAAAAGTCTTGCGTAATCAGGTGGATCTTCTGGTAGTGATGTATTGCGCAGCACGCGCAGCATCATTTGCCCTGCTTCAGGGCGCATATGCGATACTTCATAGAACCATTTGCTTTGCTGCCCTTCTTCAGGCAACGGTTCGTTCGTGACGCTACTTGGATGGTCAAAATCCCACACCCTTATCGGACTTGAGGTTGTTCGTGCATAACGCTCCGCCTGCCGGGTAATACGGGTTCGGATATCCTCCCACAAAGTCAAGGCGCCGCTACGCTCGCTCATCACCTGCATCCACACATGGGTGGGAGGAAATACAATATCCACTTCAATTTTATGCTCTGCAAACAGCTTCAATGCTTCTGCCACATATCTGACATTTGCGGCAATAGCATCCATATCCACGGTTTCATAGCATGTGCGGGCTTCTGCCTCAGCAAGGCGAATAAAAAACTTCCGGCTGCTTCCGCGTTTTTTGGAAAATTGACGGTGAAATCCTTGTGTGGTCATATCGGCTGTTTCGCCCCGCGCAATGGAGCGCCAGAATTTAAAACTGCCTTCCACGGCTTCCAGATTGAATGTGCGCACCAACTGCCCCTGAAAAACAGTTTTTCCTGCAAAAACAGAGTTTTCAAAATCGGCTGTTGATGTTTCTGGAGAAACCATAACAAAATAGTCTAGGCCCCACACAACACGTTTTAAATCAGGCTGGAGTTTCAATGCTTTGCGGATAACTGCCAGCTGTTCTGCAATACGTCCGCTCGGGATGGCAGCGTTGTAAACCTGCTCGCGCATGAACTCTGACGTCTGCGGATTGATACCGGACTGCAAGCGCGAGGTACCAAAAATCAAACTATCATACCGTCCACGGGACAGCTCAATCCCTTTCAATACCCGATCGCCCGAAACACGCGCGCGTCCATGCACAGCGTAATTGGTTTCAGGCAGGATTCGTGTACCCCACCCTCCCAATGGATCAACAATTAATGCATGCATGAGCACAAGCGACAGCGCACCCAGAATCCATAGGGCTATTGTAGTCATATACGTGATATGTTTTTTCAGCCGAGGGCTGGAATTAGAACTGGAAATAGAGAAACTCCTTTGGACGGTCTGCAAGCAGAACTACAGCAAATATCATGGCTGCCATCAGAAACGCCCAACCGGAAGTTGGCCGCCAATATATCTGTGCCAGCATCACCGGACGTACGCCAAGCTTTCTTATGCTTTCAAATACCGGGCGGTAATGCCGCAACAGCCAATAGGCGTTCGGCGCACAAGCCGCCATAAACAATGCTCCCAGCGCAAACAGCAAACTATTCTGTGAAAAGAGCTTATTTTGATCCATGATTCCCCAGCTTCCCCCAAGCATGGCATGGAGCATATGCCCTGCGCCAGCTACCGTTTCCGCACGGAATACAACCCAACTCATTACCACAAACAGCATGGTTAAAGCCCAAGCGGCAACAGAAGGCAACCGGATACCGGATTTATTCTGCCACACATGCGCAACCGCCAGCGCTATTCCATGCAGCATACCCCAGATTACAAATGTCCAACCTGCGCCATGCCAGATCCCACCAATCACCATCACCAGAAAAACGTTAAATCCTTGCCGCAGTTTTCCTGCTCGTCCGCCACCAAGCGGAATATAGATATAGTCGCGCAGAAAACGTGACAAAGTGATGTGCCAGCGCCGCCAGAATTCCACAATACTGGTTGCCTGATAAGGAGAGTTGAAGTTTATGGGCAACCGTACAGCAAATAAACGGGCAAGCCCTATCGCCATATCACAATAGCCTGAAAAATCGAAATAAATTTGGGTGGTATAAGCCAATGCTCCCAGCCAGGCAGTCTGTATATTCAAAGGCTGACCGGCTTCGGCAGCGCCAAAAATAGCCTGTACTGTAGGAGACATTTCATCTGCAATGCCAACTTTCTTGAACAAGCCAATGACAATAAGTGTCAGGCCAAGCGCAATATCCTGCGCGTTTATGCGCCAGTTTTCTCCACGGGACAATTGGGGCGCTATTTCTTTGTAATGAACAATAGGTCCGGCAATCAATTGCGGGAAGAAACAGATAAACAAAACGTAGTTCCAGGATGTGTCTGCCTTGATCTTGCCTGTATAAACATCCATCAGATAGGCAATCTGCTGGAATGTGTAAAATGAAATTGCTAATGGCAGTACAATATGCGGAATACTGAAGCTTGCTCCGGTAACCGCGTTCACTGTTTCTACAGAAAAGGCTGCATATTTAAATACACCAATTCCCAAAATATTGATGCCAACACCAAGTGCTGTCAGCACCGTGCGCCGCCGCCCTTCTGCATTATCAATGCCATACGCCACAGCGGCATTAACGGCGATGGAGCCCAGCAAAAGCACAAGATAGCTGATGCTTGCCCATCCGTAAAAAAACAGGGATGCTACAATTAACCATGGAGCTAACCACGATACATATTGCTGCCGCTGCAAAAGCAGGAATACACCCCAGACAACAGGGAGAAATACCAGCAGGAAGAGAGGATCGGTGAATAGCATTAGCGGGGGCATACCTGACAGAGGAAGTTGTTTCTGTAGCAAGCGCATACGCTTTACGCAAGAATTATGTAAAATTACCCTTGCAGACAATTACATATGTCAAAAAAACTATATTTATCATATACTTGGAGTATTAAATGTCCTCTCCCCTTGTGCGAAGTGTTCTTTATATCCCCGCCCTAAATGCAAAAGCGCTTGCAAAAGCGCAGCATTTACCCACAGATTCTCTCATTATTGATTTGGAAGATGCCATTCCTGCTTCTCAAAAAGCAGAGGCACGCCAGCAGCTTTGCACGTGGCTTAGTCAACCACATTTGCCACTTAAAACCATTATTGTACGGATTAATGCCGTTGGCTCGTCTTGGTATGAGGATGATATCCGCGCAATTGAAGGGTTGCCCTTGGATGCTATTCTGTTGCCGAAAATCCGCCATCCAGATGAAATTATTCACGCGCAGAATGATCTTGCAAGCTTTCTGACCCGGAAAGATGGGTGCACTCTCTGGGTAATGGCGGAAACACCGGAGATTTTACTCCATGCCTCATTGTTTGCCAGCGTTTACCGATCCGGCGCTTTTTCTTCTCTTGCAGCCTGGGTTCTGGGAAGCAATGATTTGATGAAAGAGACTGGCGCTCAACTTTCTCCTTGCCGCGAGACTATGAATCACTGGCTTGCTACGATTATTTTGCTTGCCCGCTCAACCAACTCTTTTGCAATTGATGGAGTGTTCAATAATTTAGAAGATGATGCAGGCTTTGCTGCAGAATGTATTCAAGGAAGAAATTTCGGGTTTGATGGCAAAACGGTTATTCATCCGAGCCAACTGGAGGCTGCAAATATGTTTTTTTCACCCACAGCACCACAAATTGCTGAGGCTCGCGCTCTGGTTGAAGCTTTCGCGTTACCGGAAAACACTGAAAAAGGGGTTATCGCCTTCAATGGCAAAATGGCCGAACGGTTACATTTACATATGGCTGAGAAAATCTTAAAGCAAGCAGATACGATTCAACGCCAAGGATTTTAAGCCCGAATTTTACTCAGGAGATTGCGCCTATAAATTTTTATCGTTTTATTACTGGGCCGGATGATGCTACTTTTTACAAGCGCGTGAGTGAAGCTTTGAACAAAGGCTGGGAGCGAGCAGAGGATCACCCGCACTCAGTGTCGATCCAGTTGCGGGCAAAGTTATTTATGGCCAGACCTTCACAAGAGGCAGAAGGCGTTAATTACATCCCGGAGACAAAAATATCTGAATGGTAAAAGACATAAAAGAGGTTGTTATCGGCCGTGAAGCGCAGGTGCAGAATCACGAATATTTAGCATTGCTTAAAGCAACAACGTTGGCTGAGCGGCGCCCCGTCAATAATCCTGAACGGATAGCAACTGCACTGTCTCATGCAAATTTGATTGTTACCGCTCGCCTTGATGGGCGCTTGGTTGGCGCAGCGCGATCGGTCACAGATTTTAGCTTATGCTGTTATATTGCTGATTTAATTGTTCATGAGACAGTACAAGGGAGGGGGATAGGCCAACGGCTTATTCAAGAAACCTGCACACATGTACACCCTGAAACCAAGGTATTTTTGATTTCAGCGCCAGGCGCAATTACATTTTATGAACACCTTGGCCTTGAACGTTTGCCGCATGTTTTTAATATACCCATGCCATCGTAAAGAAATGGCGTGATATTGCTAAACATAAGGAGCTAAACTTTTTATAAAAGCAGCAACGGCAATGACCTTTAGAATCTGCGGTATCGGCTAAAAACAACCCATACGCATGATATCAATTTTTAAAGGTATGCATCTGCTGAACTATAAAATAAAATTTATCCTATAGTATCTCTCGTTGCCCCTGTATCGGCGTAACAATGCCGATACAGGACAAGGAGATACACATAGGAATAATTTTTTTATGCGCGTTTTGTAGAACCCGCTTTAACAACAGATTCGTTCATTGAATCGATTGCTTTGTTTAACGCTGTATGCCGTGCTTGTTCAATTTGCATTTTAGCGTTGAGAATTGTTACCTCTTGGTTCATCGCCTGCAATTGTGACAAAGCATCGTTGAAGGAAGAGGACGCTGCACCTGCATCAATTGCAGATGCACCACCGTCTGTCGGAACTCCAGAAACACCACCACCAGCCATTACGCATCTCCTGTTTAAACTTTATATTCAAATTTTAAACATGCACTGGCTTAAAAAGCAAGTTTGTTTTTCATTCTTTTTCGGGATGAGTATACAAATTTGCGAAACAATACTAATAAATATATTTAACACAATTTCCACTTAAAGCATTATTGAGTGATTTTTTTGTAGATACTCAACATAATGCAAGCATATTCCATAATTTTAGTGCGGATTAAGTACCTCTATGCTTTGAATTAACCGTATAGTAATATTAACTACGTTATATCGTTTTTTTAATAGATATTATCGGAAAATCTACAGCACTAGAGTGCTTGAGCTGATAGGAATCGGCTGCTTCTAAAACACAGAGATATGCGTTTGAAAACTTCTGGAAAGATTAAAGAAAGGCTTATGCGTATTGCAAAACAGCATGCCCGGGAACATTCATATGCTGAAGACGCTGCATCCCGCCAAGCGCCGTTAATTCGATAGCAAAGGCAGCGCCTACACATTCGCCGCCCAGCCTGCGGATCAGGGTAATGGCCGCCTCCGCGGAGCCGCCTGTAGCAATCAGATCATCGACCAGCAGAATTTTTTGTCCCTTTGAGAGCGCATCTGTGTGCATCTCCAGTGTGTCCACGCCATATTCCAGCGCGTAATCCTGTCGGAGCGTTGTGTGTGGCAGCTTTCCTTTTTTGCGTACCGGAATAAAGCCGGTGCCGAGTGTAAAAGCCACAGCACCACCCAGAATAAAGCCGCGTGCCTCAATACCGGCGACACCGTCGATGTCTGTATTTTGGAAAGGCTGTGCAAGCCGCGCAACAATGTTTTGGAAGCCGGCGGCATCACGCAAAAGAGTTGTAATATCTTTAAAGTTGATGCCAGCGCGCGGATAATCTGGGATAGAGCGCACCAGCGCATCCAGTGCTTCGTCCGATAAATATGCAGGCATGTTATGCTGCCCTTTCCGCATTTTGCAAGCTCATAACCCTTTCTACATCAATAGCATCAATGGTATGGCTTGAAAAGCCGCGGTCAAAATCCACGCTGCTCAAGGCAGGCAGATGAATGGAGTGCGCCAGCATCATATCGCGGAAAAATCGCCGTGCGGGGCGGCTAACCACCAGCGCGGGGGCAACGCCCACCTGATGCGCACGTTTGGAAGCAATGTTGATTGCGGCTGCGGTGCGTGTGCGAATATCGGAAGGTATTCCGGCTGTACCGGGAGGGGCTTTAAGCATTTCTTCCAGGCGCGGCTCTACCATAATAATCGGAATAGACATATCAGAACCTGCCAGACCGTAATTGATCTGGCGGCGCAAGGCGGTGCGGATGGTATCAATCAGCTTGTCGTTTTCCTGCTCGCGCGGCGCCCATGTCAGCATAGTTTCCAAAACAATCCGTGGCTGGCGCAGGTAAACCTGTTCTTCCAGCAACCTGCGAACAATATCAATGGTGCGCATCAAAGGCACTTGCTGGGAAACATCGCTGACCATGCGTCCCAAGGGAGCTTCAAGCTGTTGCAGCCATGAAGTTGCTTCATTGATGCCGAAGGATTTTGCGGCCATGTGGCGCATTTCCAAACTCAAGTCTTCTGACAGCGCTGTCAGGGGACCTGAGCAATCAAAACCCAACTCCACAAGGCGATCAAAGTAATCAATATTGACCCAAGGGCGCACGTTATTGCCGTCACCATCTCCTCTAAATGCTGGCTCAATGCCCAATTCTTGTAAAGCCTGCGGGTGAGCGCTCACACGGCACATGCCTTTGTTGATCGGGATAACGCGGATCGGCACCCCATCGCTATCGAGAATAACCTGTCCTTCCGGCACGTTGATATCGGACTGGAAACCCAGAGCGCGCATTTCAAAGCCTAGAAGCTTCACAAGTTCCAGATAGGCCGTATTCCAGATATTGACAAAGTTATTGGCTTCCAGTTCTTCACGTGTAGCCGGATGCAGACGGGCAATCAGAATATCAAAACGGTCTGCAGAGGGCAGAGAAGGTGCAGCACCTTCGCCTGTCTGGCCTTCGGTACCCTCTGCGCCAGCGGTACCTGCGCCAGCCGCCGCATCAGCTGCTTCCTTCTCTCGCCGGTTGGTAAAGCCCATGGCGGCCATTGCCCCTAGGAATAATCCGAGCGGTAAGAAAACCGTCATGGGAAACCCGGGTAACAATCCCATGGCAAACATACCCACCGCTGCCAATGCAAGCGCTTTTGGTTCAAGGCCTAACTGACGGGCAATATCCGCACCCATGTGCTGTGCATCGTCGGAATTAACCCGTGTCACCACAATACCTGCGGCCACCGAGATAAACATGGCGGGAATTTGTGATACCAGACCATCACCAATACTGAGGAGAGAGTAGAGCATACTGGCTTCAGAAAAGCTCATGCCTTTTTGTGCAATACCAATAATCAAACCGCCGATAAGGTTTACAAAAACAATCACAAAGCCTGCAATGGCATCGCCTTTCACGAAGCGCATGGAACCATCCATAGCGCCGAAGAACTGGCTTTCACGTTCCAGTGTCTGGCGGCGGCGGCGCGCCTCAATGCGGTCAATATCGCCATTACGCAAATCCGCATCAATGGACATTTGCTTTCCGGGTAAGGCATCAAGGGTAAAGCGGGCGCTTACCTCTGCAATACGTTCCGCACCTTTGGTGATAACAATAAACTGCACAATAGCGACAATGAAGAAGATAACGAGACCGACAACCACATTTCCAGCAACCACGAAGTTACCGAACCCTTCAATAATGGCACCGGCATGGGCTTCCGAGAGGATAAGGCGGGTACTTGATACCGATAACGCCAGACGGAAAACGGTAGTCACCAGCACAATGGTTGGAAAGGTGGAAAGATCAAGGGCGTGGCGCAGATAGATTGCAGTGATGAGGATCAGCAGTCCGATCCCAAGATTGATAGCGACAAATGTATCAATCAAAATAGGAGGCAGGGGCAAAATAAGCATTGCCACAACCAGCAGGAAGAACATGGCAAAAACGATATCTTGTCGTTTTTGTACCTGAAGCAGGAAGGCATTTATGCGCTGCATCATATTTGAATTCATACGCTCACTCCGCATTTCCTGCTTGGACTGGCATTCCGGGTAGAGCAATGATGTCAATCAGACCTTCGCGCCCAAGCCGAACAGATTGTTGGGAAATGGATTCTATGGTCCAGCCTGAAGGCAGTTCTTCACCTTCCAGACGGACACGATCGTCACGCCCGATCAGCGCTTTGCGCGGTTCAAGCAGCACGCCTGCGATTTCTGCGCGGCCATCGGCTTCCTGAGGAATGGGAGAAACTTCCGCACGCACCCGCACCTGCGAACGCTGCCGAATATTCACCAGCACTTCCCGCCATAAGGTTGTTAGATTGCGCGCAAGCTGTCCGCGCACAACAATGCCTTCTTGCTCTTGATGGACAGTCAGACGGCCAGCCAGATCTGTTTGCACAATCCGCGTGCGCAGTTCTTGCATCACGGCATCGCTGGTTGGCAGAGGCATGGTTCTTGTCGAGGTGACGGCTTGCATCGGTGCCATGCCGATGTGTTCAGGTGTGCTTACCCACCATCCTGCAAACAGCAAGCAGAGTGCGGCCACAAAAAAGGCTATCGGCGTATAATTGCGCAAGATGCGTTGTGAGCGAATTTCAATAACAACATCATCTACCTGCAAGATAAGCGGGGATGTTAGCGTTATCTCTTGAGAGGGAGAAGATGCCCGGCTTTTATTGATAGAAAGGGAAGGCGCAATGTTTTCCAGCAGAATCACTTCGTGTTTATCTTCTGTCTGGCATTCCATAATGCACAACTGGTCTTCTGCCAGCATTGGCAGGCAAAAGTCAGAGAGCGGGGAGCCACCGATGGTATAACGCCCCGGGGGTAATTCAGCGGCCAGCACTTGTTCTCCCGCCACCGCGATGGTGATGGTTGGAAATTTCGCAGGCTGCCCACTCCAGGGCAATTTGGTTTGAATATCTGACAATGCCGACATAGTTACACATTTAACATTTAAGGTTTAAATTTTACTTACATGCCGCCGCTTATACACACGTTCGTTAGGTTTTTACTTTTGGATATTTAAGCAGTTTTCTATAGTGTAAAATATTGTTTTTATTGCAAAAAGCGATCTTTTGAAAAAAATGAGGACATGTTTTTTACAGTCTGTTTTTATGCGTAGAACATGGAAAAAAGAGGGCTATCTGAAAATACATAACTTATTGGCGCATTTCCTTTGAAACGAATCTTCTTGAATGTGTTATTCTATGTTTTTAAACAATTTAGGTGTTTACTGCGGAACAAATATGAAATGATTGCAGTTTCCCAGTATGGCGCTTTTATGTGTATTTGTTGTAGTCCACCCTTTCCGTGAACCGTATTATTGAGACCGGCTCTAAAGTATGTCTGATCCGAACGATACCATTTTTCCGCCTTCTTCTGACGATGCGCAAAAAACGCGCAATAACCGTAAGGGAGTGCGGCCAAAACAGCCTACCCTTGAATTGACAGCCGTAACGATTGCCCCTGATACGCCGGAAGATGCACCCAGAGATTCAGAAGCGTCAGCTGATTCGGTGGCGGTGGTACAGTCTGTGCAGAATGACCGCGGTGCGACCCAGCAAGATGATGTTCAGATGGAAAAAATATCTCAGAGTGCAGGAGAGAAAAGCGCCGCTCCACTGGTGGAAGAGCAAGAAAAAGTGCATGTAATGCCAGAAAAAGCGCAGTCAGAAAGCGAAAAAGCCCCCAGCGAGCAAAAGCGTTCTGGAGTGCCGGGTGTATTTTTGGTGCTTGCAGCGGGCATTGCGGGTGGCGCGGTGGTTTATGGTCTCACAACCTTGCTGCCACAGAATATGAACAGCACTGCAACAGATAATACTGCGGCTTTTGAAGAGCGTCTTGCAAAGCTGGAGCAAACAGCTTCGGCACAAAGTGGGGATGCGGGTCAGCAGGATGTCGCTGCTCTGGTTGAGCGCCGCCTTGCTGCAATGAACAACCGCACAGCTCAGGATGCCGCGGCAACCACTGCCAAGCTGGAACAAGCCGACCAGCAACTTGCAGCCTCAGTGGAAAGTATTCAAACCCAGCTTGAGGGCATTAAAGAGCAAATGGCTGCTCTTGCTGCACAGTCCTCCGGTTCCCCGCAAGCCGGTGCTTTGCAAGAGGAAATCAACGAGCTTGAAAAACGACTGAATACGGCTCTTGCGGAGAACCAGCGCCAGCTCACGCTCAACCGCAGCGGCGGCCTTATTCTGGAAATTGAACGTGCTTTGCGCTACGGTCGCCCGTTTGATGCGCCTCTGCAACAGCTCAAAGCAGTAGTGCCAAATCTCGATACCACGGCGCTGGAGCCCTATGCGAAAGAAGGTGTGTCACGGATGCACGTTCTTGCTGCGCAAATGCAAAATCTGTTGAACAGTACCCCTTATGAAGCGGTTGAGGGTATGCCAGAAGCCACAGAAAATCTGGGTTTATGGCAGCAGATCAGGCAAAGTGCGGCATCGCTGGTGCGGGTGACGCCGGTGGCAGAGATAAGTCCTGAAAGCCCACGCGCTGACCTCAAGGCTGCACTTGAATCAGAAGATTGGCCGGCGGTATTGAAAAAGCAGCAAAAATTAGACAACGCAGCCTATACAGCAACGCGTGAAGTGGCCGCTTCTCTTGCAGCGCGGCTGGAAGCTGAAAAAGCATTGGCTGCACTCAATACCCAGCTTTACAGCGCGCCTGTTATTGGCTCACAACCTGCGGAGTAAGGAATGTTGCGTTTTTTACTGTTTATTGCTGGCGTAACGGTCATCGCACTTGGCGCAACATGGTTCTTGGAGCGTCCCGGGGAAGTCACGCTTTTATGGCAAGGCAGTAAATACGAAACCAGTATGATGGTGGTACTGGTGGCTTTGTTGTTGGTTGTTGCCGCATTGTTGCTGGTATGGACGCTGCTGCGGCGTGTTTTTCATATTCCCAAAGCTGTTTCCAATTTCTTTGAAGCGCGGCGCCATGCGCGTGGAATGCGTGCCGTGTCCAAGGGGCTGGTAGCAATCGGATTGGGTGATGTAAGGGCGGCACGTCTTGCAACGGATGAGGCGCAAAAGCTTGTTGGAAAAGATCCCCTCACATTGCTGCTTTCCGCGCATACGGCGCAGTTGCAAGGCAACGTGGTGGAAACCGAAAAAGCGTTTCGGGCGATGCTGGAAAAAACAGATACCCGCCCATTGGGTTTGCGCGGGCTGTTTGTGGAAGCGCGAAAACAGGGGCGTATTCAGGAAGCCCTTAAATTGGCCGACGAAGCATCCCGTGTAACGCCCGATGCTGCATGGGCAGGTTTTGCATTACTGGAGCTTTATGCGGCAATGCATGACTGGGATTCTGCTCTGCAGGCACTGACCCGCTGCACCGTTGGCAAAGCGTTTGATCGCAATACCAGCCGCCGCTTGCGGGCTGTTCTGCTCACCGCAAAAGCGCAAAAAATTGCGCAATCTGAAAGTGAAGAGGCGCAAAAACTGGCTGTTGATGCCGCAAAATATGCACCAGAGTTTATTCCAGCACACGTTTTGGCCGGCAAGCTGCTTGCGGAATCGGGCAACAGTCGCCGGGCTGTGCGATTTTTAACCCGTGCATGGAAAGCAGAGCCGCATCCTGATATAGCCGAGGTATATATTCACATCCGCCCTCAGGATACCGCGCAGGAGCGGCTGAAAAAAGCGCTTAAACTTCAGGAAATGGCGCCATCGCATCCTGAATCAGCTCAAGCTGTGGCACGTGCAGCAATCGCGGTGCGTGATTTCACGCTAGCGCGCAGCACATTGCAGCCTCTTCTACCGGAGGCCACGCGCAATATCTGCTTGCTCATGGCGGAATTGGATGAACTTGAATATTCTGATTATGGTCGTACGCGGCAGTGGCTTTCCCGCGCCGTAAGCGCACCGCCAGATGCTGCCTGGGTTGCCGATACGCTGGTATCGGATCATTGGATGCCAACGTCGCCGGTTACCGGCAAACTGGATGCGTTTGTCTGGAAAGTACCACCCGTTTCCATGCGCTCACCCCGTTCTCTTGAGGCAGAAACAGCGGCCACGGCATTTTTGACAGAAATACCTGAACCCGTTGCAGCGCGTCCTGTAATGGTGGAAGAGCCGTCAAAGCCCTTAGCGCAAGCCGAACCTCATGCGCCATATGGACAAATATTGCCCCACATCCCTGCACCCGATGACCCAGGCCCACTGGCCAATCTGGATGATGGCACACCTGCTCCGCGCGCAACAACGCATTAAAACACAAAAATCCCCCGATGGAGGGGATTTTATGTGTTACAAGGCAGAGATTAAAGCGCAGTGACTGCGTCAAGGCCACGCTTGATGTCTTCAAGCAAATCTTCTGCCTCTTCAAGCCCGACCTGCAAACGAATAACTGCGCCGCCGTATTCTTTGCACAAGGTGCGGTCGCTCAGATCAACATGCACCGCTAAGCTGTCCACACCGCCCCATGAATAGCCAAGACCGAAGATTTTTAAGCTATCAAGGAAAGCGTGTGCCTCTTTTTTACCTTTGCCTTTCAGCACAAACGAAAACACGCCGCTTGCGCCCTTGAAATCCCGTTTCCAGACCGCATGATCCGGATGCGCTGGCAATGCAGGATAAAGCACATCTCCCACCACTGGCTGCTGTTCCAGCCATTGCGCAATTTCCAGCGTTGTTTTCTCATGGCGATCCAGACGGATACCCATAGTTTTCATGCCACGGATCACCTGATAAATATCATCCGGAGCAGCGCACATACCAAGATCGCCGTGACCGTCGTTCAATTGTTTCCATGTTCTGGCGTTCGCAGAAATAGTCCCGAACAACAGATCAGAATGACCGGCCGGATATTTTGTGGCGGCATGGATGGAAATATCCACCCCATGATCGAGCGGGCGGAAATAAAGCGGCGTTGCCCATGTGTTGTCTTGCATGATGATGACATCAGGATTGGTGCCGCGAACCGCGTTTACAATCGCAGCCGTATCGACCATTTCAAATGTGTTTGAGCCAGGAGATTCCAAAAACAGCACTTTGGTATTCGGCTTTACACGCTCGGCCAGCTTTGCGCCTTCACGCGGATTGAAATAAGTGGTTTCGATGCCCAAGCGCTTGAGCATTCCATCGGCAAACTGACGGCTTGGGGTGTAAACTGTGTCAGCCATCAAAAGATGGTCACCAGCAGAAAGAAATGTCAGCAAAGGCACCGTTACGGCGGCAAGACCGCTGCACACGAGAACCGTACCGGCCGAACCCTCAAGCTCGTCAATGGCGGTTGCCAACGCATCGGAAAGCGGTGTGCCGCGTGTCGCATAAGTATATTTTTGTTTGCCTGGCGCCATTGCCGCTGCGTTTGGAAATAAAATAGTTGAGGCATGGATAACAGGGGGATTTACAAATCCGTGGTAGTCCATAGGCTCATGCCCACCATGCACCAACTGGGTGTTAATCCCTTTATTTCTTGCAGCGTTACTCATGCCGATGCCCTATGTTCTTTAAAAAACGCAGTAATTACAATGCAATATAAAAAAGCGGGTAATTAAACCCGCTCTTTTAAGATTTTATAAAGGAATTGGCCTAGCTTGCCAAGGACTCTTTTGACCGCTCCATGCGCTTGCGCTCGTTAGGATCGAGATAGATTTTGCGGATACGAATGGATTTTGGAGTTACTTCCACAAGTTCATCATCCTGGATCCAGGCAAGCGAACGCTCCAGAGTCATTTTGATTGGCGGTGTCAGGCGAACCGCTTCGTCTTTGGACGTTGTACGGATGTTGGTCAATTTCTTGCCCTTCAACACGTTTACTTCCAGATCGTTTTCACGGTTGTGTTCACCGATAATCATGCCTTGATAGACTTTCCAGCCTGGCTCGATCATCATTGGACCACGGTCTTCGAGGTTCCAAAGCGCGTAAGCTACCGCTTCACCGTTGTCGTTGGACATCAAAACGCCATTACGACGGCCTGCGATTTCACCTTTGTGCGGCTGATATTCGTGGAACAAACGGTTCATGATTGCCGTACCGCGTGTATCGGTCATCAGTTCGGACTGATAGCCAATGAGGCCACGGGTCGGTGCGTAAAACACCAGACGCAGGCGGTTACCGCCGGATGGGCGCATTTCCACCATTTCACCCTTGCGTTCAGACATTTTCTGAACAACAACGCCGGAGTATTCTTCATCCACGTCGATCAGAACTTCTTCGATTGGCTCCAACAGCTCGCCTGTTGTTTCGTCTTTATTCATCACCACGCGGGGACGGGAAACCGCCAGCTCAAAACCTTCGCGGCGCATGGTTTCAATAAGAACGGCAAGCTGCAATTCGCCCCGGCCGGATACCATGAAGGAGTCTTTATCGGCAGATTCCTCAATTTTCAGCGCAACGTTGCCTTCAGCTTCTTTGTAGAGACGGTCACGGATAACGCGGCTGGTTACTTTGTCGCCTTCTGTACCCGCGAGCGGCGAGTCATTCACAAGGAAAGACATGGTCACGGTTGGCGGGTCAATCGGCTGGGCTTTTAAAGGCTCAACCACTTCAAGCGCGCAGAATGTATCGGCCACAGTGCCTTTGGAGAGGCCGGCAATGGCTACAATATCACCCGCTACACCTTCTTCGATTGGCTGACGCTCAATACCGCGGAAGGCGAGAATTTTGGATACACGTCCTTGTTCCAGCACGGTGCCGTCCTGAGCCAGCGCTTTAATAGACTGGTTCGGCTTGATGGTGCCGGAGGTGATGCGCCCCGTGATAATACGACCCAAGAACGGGTTGGCTTCCAGAATAGTGCCGATCATACGGAACGGGCCTTCTTCTGTTTTTGCCAAAGGCACGTGCTCGATAACCTTGCGGAATAGCGGTGTCATGCCTTCTTCTTGCGAACCTTCGGGGCTGTCGGACATCCAGCCGTTACGGCCTGAACCGTAAATAATTGGGAAGTCGAGCTGTTCATCGGTTGCATCAAGCGCTGCAAACAGGTCGAACACTTCGTTCACAACTTCTTGGATACGGGCATCGGAACGGTCAACCTTGTTGATCGCAACAATAGGGCGCAGTCCTACTTTGAGGGCTTTACCGACCACAAATTTCGTTTGCGGCATTGGGCCTTCCGCTGCGTCCACCAGAACGATAGCGCCATCCACCATGTTCAAAATACGCTCAACTTCGCCACCGAAGTCTGCGTGGCCAGGGGTATCAACAATGTTGATGCGGCAGTTTTCCCACACAACAGACGTGGCTTTCGCCAGAATGGTAATGCCGCGTTCTTTTTCAAGTTCGTTGGAATCCATCACGCGTTCGGCTACGCGCTGGTTTTCACGGTATGAACCGGATTGCTTCAGGAGTTCGTCCACGAGGGTTGTTTTGCCGTGGTCAACGTGGGCAATAATAGCAATATTACGGAGTTCTTGCATAAAATCCTTACCCAAGCCCTTTACTAAAGACTTGTTATAACTCAGTTTGATCTCTTGATCGGTTAAATGCGCGTTTCTCGCTCCACAACGGGCATTTTCCCAAGCGACGCTCCTGCGCATTCATGCTCATAATACAAAACGCTGGAAAATGAAAGCTGGCCTTTGGTTTTTTTTCATCTTTGCGTTAAAAAGTACGCATGACCTATACTCTGCCAATAGATGTTGCCCTCCCCGAACTGCTTGAAAAACTGCACATGAATACTGCTGCGGTGCTGGTTGCGCCACCCGGCGCGGGTAAAACCACCCGAGTGCCGCTGGCATTGCTGGATGCACTGTGGCTGAACAGCAAAACCATTATTCTGTTGGAGCCTCGGCGTCTGGCAGCGCGTGCTGCCGCTACCCGCATGGCTGAACTTCTGGGCGAGCCTTTGGGCAAAACCGTGGGCTTGCGGATGCGTATGGAAAGCCATTCCAGTAGTGATACCCGCATTCTGGTGGTGACCGAGGGGGTCTTTGCGCGGATGGCGCTGGAGGATCCAAGCCTTGAAGGCGTCGGCGCAGTCCTGTTCGATGAATTTCACGAGCGTTCGCTGGATGCGGACTTTGGTCTGGCGTTGGCGCTGGAGGTGCAAGGCGCACTCCGCGATGATCTGCGTATTCTGGTGATGTCGGCGACACTTGATAGTGCGCCCGTTTCGGCTTTGTTGGGAAATGCGCCTGTAGTGGTTTCAGAGGGGCGCAGTTTTCCGGTAGAAACCCGCCACCTGCCGCGCAATCCACAACAGCGGATTGAGGATGCGGTCGCGGCAGCCATTGCGCAGGCTTTAGAGGAAGAAACAGGCAATGCGCTCGTGTTTCTTCCGGGGCAGGCTGAAATCCGCCGCGTTGAAGAACGGCTTGCTGCCTTACCTCCCTCTATCAAAGTGCTGCCGCTGCATGGCGGGCTGGATAATGCCGCGCAAAAAGCCGCGCTTGCCCCCGCAAGACAGGGTGAACGGCATGTTATTCTGGCCACTGCGATTGCCGAGACCAGCCTGACCATTGATGGCGTGCGCATTGTTATTGACAGCGGTCTTGCCCGTGTTCCGGAATATGATGCGAGCGCAGGGATCACCCGCCTTGCAAGCGTGCGGGTTTCGCAAGCCGCAGCCAACCAGCGGCGCGGACGTGCGGGGCGTACAAGCCCGGGTGTATGCTATCGCTTGTGGGAAGAGGCAGCCACTGGCGGCCTCAATACTTTTGCCACACCTGAAATTCTGGCAGCGGATCTCACATCTCTGGCGCTGGAACTGGCCTTCTGGGGCGAACATGACCCTTCACGTTTAAAGTGGCTGAACGCACCGCCCGCTTCTGCATGGACTGAGGCGATAAAGCTTTTGCAAATCTTGGGCGCTCTGAATGCGTCGGGAAGTATTACGCCACGGGGCAAAGTGCTGCGCGGCCTGCCCTTGCATCCGCGTTTGGCCGCAATGGTGCTGGATAGTCCGCCGGATGAAAAAACAACCGCTGCCCATCTTGCTGTGCTGCTGGGCGAGCGCGGGCTGGGCGGTCAGGATACGGATATGCGCGAACGGTTGCGGCTGTTTGTGCGCGACAATTCTCCCCGCGCCCGCAGTGCCAAAGCTATGGCCAAACGTTGGGCAGGCAAGCAAGCCGATGATGCACTCCTGCCGGAAAAAGCAGGTATTATTCTGGCGCGCGCCTTCCCTGATCGGATGGCACAAGCGCGGGGCGCTATTGGCACTTTCCGTATGGCAAATGGCCGTGGCGCGCAGATTGAAACATCCCATGCTTTGGCGCATGAACCTTACCTGGTCATTGCCGATCTTACCGGCAAGTTTGCCTCCAGCCGCATCATGCAAGCGGTACCGCTTAGCCGCATTGAAATGCTGGAAGCCGCAGGATCGCGTTATCAAGCGGCCGATGAAGTAAGTTTCGATGCCGAAACCGGCAATCTGCGCGCTCGTGCCGTGGAGCGGATTGATGCGCTGGTGCTGGCCAGCGCGCCCAAACCGTTGCCCCAGCATCCTGATAATGCGGCAGAGCTTGCAGAAGGGCTGGCGCAGCATTGCTGGAACCGCTTGCCATGGCCGGAAAATAGTGCTGCATGGCGAGCAAGAGTGATGTTTTTATGGCGGCAAAACCCTGCGCTTTGGCCGGATATGTGCGAAAAAACACTTAAGGCAACAGCTACGCAATGGCTTGCGCCCTATCTTGCAGGCATCAATGGTTTGGGGCAGCTTACGCCATCTGTGCTGGATAACGCTTTGAAAGCGTTGGTGCCTTATAACCAGCAAAGACAGCTTGACGCTCTTGCGCCGAGCCATTTTAAAGCGCCTTCCGGCTCTGTACTGCCTATTGACTATAGCAGTGAAGAGCCAACCTTGGCAGTACGCGTGCAAGAGTTATTCGGGTTGGCACAACATCCCAGCGTAGGACAGCCGCCTTTGCCGCTTACGCTTACACTGCTTTCACCGGCACACAGACCTGTGCAGGTCACGCGCGATCTGGTCGGGTTCTGGCGCGGCTCTTATGCGGCGGTGCGGACGGATTTGCGTGGGCGTTACCCTAAGCATTCATGGCCGGAAGATCCGCTTGCTGCAACGGCAACAGCCCGTGCTAAACCACGCGGCACCTAAAATACTTCAGGGTTGGAGTAGATTATAGCAATTCAACAAAGTATATACGGTTTTAGCTTCGCAGGTCTTTGGCTCCCAGATGACGGTTGAGTTATGCTTTCAGCTTCTTGCAGAGCATTTTCAAATCATTTATTCACCAATGCCGTGTTGGCCGCTCCCTCAAAACTCATGGGAACCAAACCATTGTTTTCCTCTTCAGGCGACAATTACGCTTATCCTGAGGCGTGTATTACCCGACCGTTCAATAGGTACGTTGAGCTCTTTAAGCCCAGCCATAAGATTGATTGATTGACGATTCAAACCCGCACAAACGCTGGGTTTCTGGCGAGCCGGGTGAGCAAAAAGACGGCATCAGACTCGTTTTTGCTAACTGTTTGCCGTACCGGAGAAATCAGGGTTTCCGAACCGCCGCAACCCTAGAGCCATTTTCGCTTTTAAGCGATGTGCAAGGCGGTAATAATGATTTGGTGGAGCCAAGGGGGATCGAACCCCTGACCTCTTGCATGCCATGCAAGCGCTCTCCCAGCTGAGCTATGGCCCCATCATTAAGGTATTCAAGAATCAGGTTTTCCTGAAAACTGATTCGGAATGTTCTCCCGAACCAGTGTTTTCATACACGCTTTTAAAAGAAACTCAAGTCTCTTCTTCGTCATCAAGATCGCCGCCGATCAGGCCGACGACATCGCCATCATTTTCCTCGTCTTCTTCCAGGAAAACGTCATCGTCATTGCCAAGATCGTCATCAAGATCAAGGTCAGCATCATCGGGTAGGCCTTTGATTTTGCCGGATGCTTCTGCATCTGCATCTTCAAGGCTCACCAATTCGACATCATCGGGAATGCTGTCATTATCCGCTGCATGAGCCCCGCTATCTGCAAGCACGCGCCCTGCAAAAGCCGCAGGCACTACGAAAACAGTTGCGCATTTAGGGCATACGATAGGAGTTTTGCTCAAATCATAAAATTTTGCGCCACATGCCTGGCAGGCACGCTTCACGCCAAGTTCAGGTCTGGCCACTGGATTACCACCATCAAGATAAAAAATTCAGGAAAAATTCAATCGCTTGCGCAGGCTAATCTGTCAAGTCTTAATTTTATACTCACATCAAGCATAGCGTTCTGTGTCAGGGTATGATAGGACGCCCTCATTGATGAGATTGTCCGAGGAAACTAGCGTGTCCCATACTCTCCCGCCTGAAAAAATCACCGCACACCCTTCGCAGGGCTTGATGGGAAGATTGCGTATTCCCGGCGATAAATCCATGTCGCACCGATCTTTGATTCTTGGATTGCTGTCGGTTGGGGAAACGCAGGTCAGCGGTCTGCTGGAGGGGGCAGATATTTTAGCAACTGCGCGAGCGTGCAGTGCTTTGGGTGCGAAGGTAGAGCGGTTGCAGACGGGTGTCTGGAGCATTCGCGGCGTTGGAATTGGTGGCCTTCTTCCTCCCAGTGATGTGCTGGATTTCGGCAATGCGGGAACCGGCTCCCGTCTGATGATGGGTGTGGTTGCGGGGCATGGGGTTACAGCAACGTTTGATGGGGATGCCAGTTTGCGCCGTCGCCCGATGATGCGTGTTGTGGCTCCGCTCCTTTCCATGGGTGCTGAAATTATCGAATCAGCCGAAGGCACCAGAATGCCGTTGGTTTTAAAAGGAACAGCAAATCCTGCGCCCATTTGTTATGAAACGCCGGTTGCTTCTGCGCAGGTAAAATCGGCCGCCTTGTTTGCAGGGCTTAACAGTGCGGGTGAGACCGTTGTCATTGAAAAAGAAGCAACCCGCGATCATACAGAACGCATGTTGCGGCATTTTGGTGCAACAATTACAGAGGAGCCTTTCGGCGAGCATGGCCGCAAGATCACTTTGCAAGGCCGCCCGGAGCTGAAAGCGCAGCAGGTTGTTATTCCTGCCGATCCGTCATCAGCGGCATTTCCGCTGGTTGCTGCTTTGATTGTCAAAGGTTCTGAAGTAACCATTGAAGGGGTAATGCTTAACCCGTCACGCACAGGTTTGTTCACAACGCTGGCAGAAATGGGTGCGGCGCTGAGTTTTACAAACCATCGCATTGAAGGCGGTGAAGATGTGGCTGACATTACGGTCGCAGCATCCAGCCTTAAGGGTGTGGATGTTCCGGCGAGTCGGGCTCCCTCCATGATAGATGAATATCCTGTTCTTGCAGTGGCGGCGTCTTTTGCCACGGGCGAAACCCGTATGCGTGGCCTTGCGGAATTGCGCGTGAAAGAAAGTGATCGCCTTGCAGCGGTGCTGGCGGGTCTGCAGGCCAATGGCGTTGAGGCGCGGATTGAAGGCGATGATCTGATTGTGAAGGGGTTGGGTTCTGTGAAAGGCGGTGGTATTGTGGAAACGCATCTTGACCACAGGATTGCCATGAGTTTCCTTATGATGGGGCTTGGCGCAGAAAACCCTGTAACAGTGGATGATATTGGTATGATTGCCACCAGCTTCCCCGATTTTATTCCCTTAATGGCGGCCATTGGAGCGGATTTGCAGCCATGATTATTGCGATTGATGGTCCTGCAGCTTCCGGCAAAGGCACGTTAGCCCGTCGTTTGGCGGCGCATTATCGCCTTCCCCATTTGGATACAGGGATGCTATACCGCGCGGTTGCCCATCGGATGCTTGCAAAAAATCTGCCTTTGGATGATGCCCAGATTGCTGCGGCCACTGCTTTTGAGCTTGATGTGCGTGCGATGGATGATTCGCTTTTGCGCGGCAGGCATATGGGTGAAGCGGCATCGGTTATTGCGGCCATACCGCAAGTGCGGGCGGCGCTCTTGGAGGTGCAGCGGCGGTTTGCTTTGCAGCCGGGTGGCGCAGTGCTGGATGGCCGTGATATTGGCACTGTTATTTGCCCTGATGCGGATAAAAAGCTGTATGTGACAGCAAGCACGCTGGAGCGGGCAAAGCGCAGAACCCGTGAGTTGAACGGGCGCGGCGAGCCGGTGAATCTGGAGGTTATTATTGCCGATATTCGTGCGCGGGATGCGCGGGATGCAAGCCGCAGTACGGCTCCTTTGAAAACAGCGGACGATGCACTCTTGCTGGATACGACAAATCTCGATATAGATGCTGCTTTCAAGGCGGCAATTGCTTTTATTGAATGTGAAGAAAAACAATCTTACGGATAGATTTTTCCAAGCTTTCCAAGTATAGTGCGCGGCTTGGAATACGCATATTGTTTTTATGTTTGAAGATGGGCCGGCTGGAAAGCGATGTTTTTCAGCATCTTCCTAGATAAAGCAATGTGTTTTTTATAACACACAACCCCGGCATGATAGCCCCTTATGGGCAGGAGATTATATGTCTGTTACTCAACAAAACCCGACACGCGATGAATTTGCAGCGTTGCTCGAAGAATCCTTCCAAACGAATGATGTTGCTGAAGGTTCGGTTGTAAAAGGTACTATTACAGCAATCGAAAAAGATATGGCTGTGATTGATGTTGGCCTGAAAACCGAAGGCCGTGTTGCCCTGAAAGAATTTGCTGGCCATGGCCGTGAGCATGGTCTTAAAATCGGCGATGAAGTAGAAGTTTATCTTGAGCGCGTAGAAAACGCTCTTGGTGAAGCTGTTATCAGCCGTGAAAAAGCCCGCCGTGAAGAAAGCTGGGTCAAGCTTGAAAAAGCCTTTACAGCTCAGGAAAAAGTTCAAGGCGTTATCTTCAATCAGGTTAAAGGTGGTTACACTGTTGATCTGGATGGCGCTGTTGCCTTCTTGCCGCGCAGTCAGGTTGATATCCGCCCTGTGCGCGACATTGGCCCGTTGATGAACATTTCCCAGCCTTTCCAGATCCTGAAAATGGATCGTCGCCGTGGCAATATCGTGGTTTCCCGCCGTACTGTGCTGGAAGAAACCCGCGCCGAACAGCGTCAGGAACTGGTGCAGAACCTTGAAGAAGGTCAGATCATTGAAGGCGTTGTCAAAAACATCACCGATTACGGCGCATTTGTCGATCTCGGTGGTATTGATGGCCTCCTGCACGTTACCGACATTGCATGGCGCCGTGTAAATCATCCTTCCGAAGTGCTGACAATTGGTCAGCAGGTGCGTGTGAAGATCATCAAGATCAACCACGATACACACCGTATTTCTCTCGGCATGAAGCAGCTGCAAGCCGATCCATGGGAAGGCATTGAAAACCGCTACCCAGAAGGCAACCGTCTGTCTGGCCGCGTGACAAACATTACCGATTACGGTGCGTTTGTTGAGCTGGAGCCTGGCATTGAAGGTCTGATCCACGTTTCTGAAATGTCCTGGACAAAGAAAAACGTGCATCCTGGCAAAATCGTTTCTTCTTCGCAGGAAGTTGAAGTGCAGGTTCTGGAAGTGGATGCTTCCAAGCGCCGCATCAGCCTTGGCCTGAAACAGACTCTTTCCAACCCATGGGATGCTTTCGCACAGAAATTCCCTGTTGGTGCAATTGTTGAAGGCGAAGTGAAGAACAAAACCGAATTCGGTCTTTTCATTGGTCTTGAAGGCGATGTTGACGGTATGATTCACTTGTCCGATCTGGACTGGAACCGTCCGGGTGAACAGGTTATCGAAGAATACCGCAAAGGCGATGTTGTTCGTGCAACTGTTCTTGATGTTGATGTGGAAAAAGAGCGCATCAGCCTCGGCCTGAAACAGCTTTCTGGCGACCCGTTTGCCGATAACAACGAACTGCGCAAAGGTGCGATTGTTACCTGTGAAGTAACAGACGTGAAAGAAGGTGGTCTTGACGTGAAAATCGTTGATACCGACTTGAGCGCATTCATTCGCCGCGCGGATCTTGCACGTGACCGTGAAGAACAGCGTCCAGAGCGTTTTAATGTTGGCCAGAAAGTGGATGCGCGCGTCACCCAGTTTGACCGCAAAGCACACAAAATTTCTGTTTCCATCAAAGCTCTTGAAGTTGCAGAAGAACAAGAAGCCATTGCGCAATACGGCTCCTCCGATTCCGGAGCTTCCTTGGGTGATATTCTTGGCGCAGCACTGAAACGTGCCGGCAACGATCAATAAAACCGACTAACCAAATAAAACGATCCTTTTGTTTGGTAAACTTTGGTATTAAACAAAAATTTATAGCGGATGGATAATTATTCTATTCTGTGTCCGCTATAATAAAATAACCCTCCTGTGCAGGAGGGCTCTTCATAAAAACAGCCGAAGCATAGTTTCGGCTGTTTTTTTTATACACTCATGCGGTTATATGGCTCGGCTATAATTTGAAAAAATAATTCTTCTTAAAATACATAATGCTATTATTTTTCGTATGTTATAAATTCACATGGATTTTGCTGAGTGCATTGAAACGAAACCCATGGAATCCGGAGGGCAGAGTGTATGAACCGTCTTTTTGAAGGCCTAGGGAAAAAGTTTCATGCATTTTTCCTATCTAATTCGGGCGCAACAGCAATAGAATATGCTTTGATAGGAGGATTAATTTCTATTGCTATCGTAGGAGCTGCAACCTTGCTCAGCGAGGAAGTCTCAGATATGTTTAACACAATATCTGCAGCCGTACAGGATGCAACGGGCCGCGGTGGAACGCCACCCTGAAGCACGTCGAAAAACAAGTTCAGGTTCCTGTTATTGCTGCGTACCAATAAAATGATCATTTTATTGGTACGCAGCAAGAGATTCTTGCTTTGAAAAAATGTGGAAAAAACGATGCTTTGTGCTAATTTGCAAAGCGGAAATGCAAGACGTCTCCATCGGCTACAAGGTAGTCTTTTCCTTCAAGGCGCATTTTTCCGGCTTCTTTTGCACCGCTTTCGCCTTTAAGGGCAATATAATCGTTATAGGCAATGGTTTCTGCGCGGATAAAGCCTTTTTCAAAATCTGTATGGATAACGCCTGCTGCTTGCGGTGCGCGGGTGCCTTTTTCAATGGTCCAGGCGCGGGCTTCCTTGGGGCCAACGGTGAAGTAAGTGATGAGATCAAGCAGGCCATAACCGGCGCGGATGAGGCGGTCAAGACCGGCTTCATTCAGCTCCAGCGTATCGAGAAACTCTTTGCGTTCTTCATTTGGCAGAACGGCAATCTCGCTTTCAATACGCGCGGAAATAACGACCGATGCTGCGCCTTCTTTTTCGGCAAATTCCTGCACAACTTTAGAAAATTTATTGCCGGTAGAAGCCGAGCCTTCATCCACATTGGCCACATAAAGTACGGGCTTGGAGGTGAGCAGGTTCAAAGCATTGAACGCGTCACGCTCTTCATCTTTAACCGGCGTTGCCCGCGCCGGCTTGCCATCACGCAAAAACGGCAGCACCCGTTGAATAAGCTCCAGCGCTTCTTTCGCTTCACGGTCATTGCCGCGGGCTTTTTTCTCAAGATTGCTAACGCGCTTTTCAAGGCTTTCAAGATCTGCCAGCATCAATTCTGTTTCAACCGTTTCAGCATCGGCCAGCGGATTGATGACGCCTTCCACATGGGTAATGTCGTCATCTTCAAAGCAGCGCAGCACATAAATAATGGCATCCACTTCACGGATATGCGCAAGAAACTGGTTGCCCAGTCCTTCGCCTTGGCTGGCACCGCGCACCAGACCTGCAATGTCCACAAATGTCAGCCGGGTCGGGATAATCTGTTGCGATGTCGCAATTTTAGCCAGCGCAAACAGGCGATCATCGGGAACGGCAACTTCCCCTACATTCGGTTCGATGGTGCAAAAAGGATAGTTGGCTGCTTGCGCAGCGGCTGTCTGCGTCAGCGCATTGAACAATGTTGATTTACCAACATTCGGCAGACCGACAATACCGCACTTGAAACCCATGTTCTAAACTCCGTTGCGCCCCGTTATACTGCGAGCAAGATTTTTTGTAATTCCTGTTTCCCTCAAGGAAACGGTTGTATATTCAGGCAGCGCTGGTTGCCCCCACGACTGCCGGATTGCGGATACCGGCGGCATCCAGAAACTGATGCACATTGTTCTGGAATTGATCGCCTTTTTTGGCCGCTAATGTCTCGGCATGGGCAGCAATACCATCCATCACCGCATCCACCCACGGCAGTTCCGCCTTGGCAAAATCACCCAGAACATAGCTGTGTACCCGGTTTTTATCACCCGGATGGCCAATGCCAAGCCGCACACGCACATAATCATTCCCCAGATGGGATGTCAGGGATTTCAGGCCATTATGCCCCGCATTGCCGCCGCCGATTTTTACACGCACCTTGGCGGGAGCAAGATCCAGCTCATCGTGAAACGCCACCACATCACCCACCGCAATTTTATAAAACCGGGCGGCTTCTTGTGCTGCCCTGCCGGATTCATTCATATAGGTGGAAGGTTTGAGCAGGATGACACGCTGTGCGCCAATGGTGCCTTCTGAAATCTGCCCCTGAAAGCGGCTGCGCCATGGCGAAAAGCTGTATTTCCGGGCAATGCAATCCACGGCCATAAAGCCAATATTATGCCGGTTTGCGGCGTATTGCGCCCCGATATTACCCAGACCAACAAACAAAAGCATGGGGTGACCCGTTTCAGGCAGTGCGGCAGAAGCATTTGTGTGTATTTTTAAACACAGGATGCGTGATATAAAAGATTTGAAACGCAGAAATAGTGTCATTGCATTCCATCTGCGTTTTTATGACGAAAGCACCACCTCCGCGAGGAAGTGGTGCCTTGCAACAGCATCAGTGGGTTTATTTGCCTGCAACGCGCAGGAAATCAACGTGACGCACTGTGTCTTTTACAGGATGGAACTGGATGTCGCGTGCGACCACAGTTTCTTTTTTGCCATCAACTGTAATGTCAATGTTTTTGCTTTTAAAGCCGCCAGCCTTGACAACTTTTGTCAAATTCTTTGTATCCAGAGTAATGGACACGGGTTCTTTTTTATCGCCATAAATAACGGCCGGTGTAAGACCTTGCAAACGAACAGCGCGCGCGGCCCCCTTGCCGACCTTCTCACGCAACTGGGCTTCAAGCGTAATTGTATCGCTCATTTTAAATCTCCAATTCAATAAAACGGAATGGCGCACCTCCAGGGGTGTCGGACACCATTCCACGCCTCTTCCCTAAAGGATTATGCGCTTTTACGCAAGCCATGAATCACTGTCATCCTTCCGTGGCAAATTTCATGGGCGAGCATTGAAAAAGTCATAAATGCTTTGCGCCATACGCCGGTTGATGCCTTCCACCTGTGCAATTTCAGTAACATCGGCCTTGGCAACCGCTTTTGCGCTGCCAAAATGATGCAACAGCGCTCGCTTACGGGAAGGGCCAATACCGCCAATCTCATCCAGCGGATTGGTAAAAGTGTCTTTAGACCGTTTGACGCGGTGCGTGCCAATAGCGAAGCGGTGCGCCTCATCCCGCAGACGCTGCACAAAATAAAGCACCGGATCACGCGGTTCCAGACGAAACGGCGCACGCCCTCCCATCACAAACAATTCGCGCCCCGCTTCCCGATCACGTCCCTTGGCAATCCCAATCAGCGGTATTGTTCCCAGATCCAGTTCTTCCATCACCTCACGCGCGGCTTTCCATTGCCCTTCTCCGCCATCAACCAGCACCAGATCTGGCCACAGCGGTGCGCCGCTTGCCGCATCGGCATCGCCCGGTTTTATCTCTTGTTGCAGCCGTTTAAACCGGCGGCGCAACATTTCGCGCATCATCCCCAGATCATCTCCGGGTGTAATGTCTGCTGATTTTATAGTGAATTTCCGGTACTGATTTTTCAAAAATCCTTCGCTACCGGCTACAATCATCGCGCCAATAGCCGAGCTTCCCGCAATATGGCTGTTGTCATACACCTCGATACGGCGCAAAGGCGTTGTTAGCCCGAATGTTTCGGCCGTTGCCTGCAAGAGTTTTGTTTGTGTTGCGGTTTCAGCCAGCTGGCGTCCCAAAGCTTCACGGGCGTTGCGTTTTACATTTTCAATCAGGGTGCGCTTTTCACCGCGTTGCGGCGCTGCGATGGTGATAGTGTATTTCATGCGTTCTTGCAGCATTTCTTTGAGCAGTTCTGCGCTTTCAACCTCATGGGAAAGCAAAATGAGGGCGGGTGCAGGCTTATCGGCGTAAAATTGTCCTAAAAAAGCATCCAGCACTTCGGCTTCAGTCAATGTTTTATCGGCGCGTGGAAAATAGATGCGTGTTCCCCAATTTTGCTGCGCCCGAAAGAAAAACACCTGAATGCAGTTCATACCTCCTTCTTGATGAATGGCAAATACATCTGCATTGTCAATGGAGGTGTTGGCGATAGAGGTATCCGTCTGCGACTGGATGGCTGACAGAGCCGAGAGGCGATCGCGGTAGCGGGCGGCGGATTCATAATCCATTGTTTCGGCGGCTTGTTCCATGGCATCGGCCAGCATTTTGCGCACGGCCTGGCTTTTTCCATTCAGGAAGGCTTTCGCTTGGCTTACGAGTTCCTCATAGGCTTGCGGGCTGATTTCATTTGTACAGGGGGCTGCGCATCGCTTGATCTGAAAAAGCAGACATGGACGGGTGCGGCTATCATACACGCTGTCGGAACACGAGCGCAGCAAAAAGCCTTTCTGCAAGGCGGTGATGGTGTGGTTCACCGCGGTGCCGGAGGCAAAAGGCCCATAATAATCTCCTTTCACGGTCTGAGCGCCACGATGTTTGGCAAGGCGTACGGCTTTATGGCTGTTATCAAGCAGAATATAGGGAAAAGATTTATCATCCCGCAGCAAGACATTAAAGCGCGGCATCAAATTTTTTATCAAATTTGCTTCCAGCAAGAAGGCTTCTGCTTCGGTGCGGGTGGTTATAAATTCCATGGATGCAGTTTGCGCCACCATCCGCATGATGCGCAGGCTTAATCCGTTCGGTCGGATATAAGAGGTGACGCGTGCTTTGAGATTGCGCGCTTTGCCAACATACAGCACATCCCCACCGGCATTTATCATCCGATAAACCCCTGGTGTTGAGGGAAGTTTGCTTGCAAAACGGCGGATAATATCCGCCCCTTTTACCACAACGTTATCTGGAAATGGTTCAAGCGGGTCAGAGAGTGTTTCATTCATTCTTGGGTATTTCCATTCTTCCACAAACGTTAAGAGAGAATAGGTATGGATTGCAGAAAATTAAAGCCGATTTCCGAATAAAAACACCATTTTGTGCGAGTGTAACATGAAGCATGGAATAAACGTTGGTCGGGTTACCGCAGAAGAACCTGACAAAGCGAGATTCAAATCCCTTAAATTTGGAGGAAATGGGCACAAGCCATGCCCTCGCATGGAGTAGACCATAACCTACAGTGCAGTGGACTGTTGTTTGATATTCTTATCAATAGGCAAATCAATATAGCATTGTACGCCTTGTTCGTTCATAATCAGGGCGGTTTTTGCGCCAAGCGTGTAGGGGAGTGCTTTTTCAATCAACTCGCGTCCATAGCCTGTGCGTTGAGTATCTTCTTTCGCAGGCTGTGCGTTGATACCTGTTTCGATCCACTGCAAGGCGAGAACATCTTGTTCTTTGTCGTTGGTTTTAATAGCCCATTCAATGGCAAGATTGCCGGTTTCGCTTGATAGAGCGCCGTATTTCCGGGCGTTTGTTGCCAGCTCGTGTAATGCGAGAGCCAGTGTCTGAACGGCAGAATCCCGCAGTTTCACTTTTGCACCTTTTACAGTAATGCGTTGTGCGGCATGTTTATCAACGCCCAAGGCATCCAGTTCCATGGTGATGAGGGTGTCCAGCATGATGGGTTCTTCGCCCGACTGCGACAATAATCCCTGAACTCTGGAGAGCAGTCCGAGGCGGTGATTCAGTTCTTCCTGAAAAGCTGCCGTCGGCCCCGTGGCGGCCATTGTTTGAGCCACAATAGATTTGATAACGGCAATGAGATTGCGGGTTCTGTGCTGCAATTCGGCAACCATTACCCGTTGTCTGTCGTGCAGTTCTTTCAAATGTTGCACTTCGGTGCTGGTGCCAACCCACCCGCTCTGGTTATTAAAGGCCTGTTTTATAGGGCGGGCGCGAGTATGGAACCAGTAATATTGTCCATCTCCACCGTTTTTAATCCGGTGTTCTACATATAATTCTTCTGCTTCCTGGGCATTTTCCCAGCTTTCCATGGTTGCGGTAATATCATCGGGATGGATACACCCCAGCCAGCCAAAATTAAGGGCTTCCTCGGTGGTTTGTCCTGTAAAATCGAGCCATTGCTGGCTTGCCCAGACGCATTTTCCTTTGGATGAAGAACGCCAAACCAGTTGCGGGATACTTTCTGTCAAAGTCCGCAGTGCCTGTTCGCTTTCTGCAAGAGCTTCATCCATTTGGATACGTTTTACAACATTCAAGGTTCGCTCACATGTTTCACATGCAATGTCGATTTCAGTTTCTGACCATTCTTTGGGAGAGTGGGAGACGAGCGTGAGGAATTGCATCGTATCTTTATCAATTCTCACCGGCACACAGAGGAACGATTTTACCCCTAAGGAATTGTAGATCTGTTTTTTTTGAGTGGAAATGGCATCGGTCGTTGCGGCATCATTTACACACAAAGGCCGCATGCGCTTGCGTTCTGTAGCGGTGAGCGGTGGAACGCCAAAAGCATGGGCAAAGCCCACAGAGCTTGCATGGGGGTACTCGTGGGACGAAATGACAATTTCGTTTTTAAAAATAATTGAGAAAAAAGCTTTATCGGCTTTAATTTCTTCACAAAGGATGTGCAGTGCGGCGCTATAGACATCTGCACTCTCCTCTTCATGCTGGATAGCATCATTAAATCGCAGCAGATAATTGTGTTTTTTTCCTTTGTTTTCGAGAATGTGTTCAGCTTCTTTGCGCTCTGTAATATTACGGAACATCACTCCCACATGAGCCGGTGTCTGATCGCCTACAGGAAAAGCATAAACCTCATAGGTAAAATTTAATGACCGCGCTTCATGTTCGAACCGTTCGGGTTGCTTGCTGAGTGCTATCCGGCCATAGGTATCAAACCAGAATTGCTCATGGTTGGGGCTGAATTCCCGCATCCTTTTGCCAAGCGCATCCTTCATCCCGGTTTGGGTCTCAAATTGGTTGTTAATCTCGATAAAGGTGTAATCAACGGGTTGCTGATTATCATCAAAAATCATTTCGATGACACAAAAGCCCTGATCAATAGAATTGAAGAGCGTTCTGTAGCGCAGTTCGCTTTCTTGTGAGAAGTCAACCGCTTCTTTTTGCTCTGTAACGTCGAAACCATCGATGAACACACCTATAACCTGGTGAGAGCGGTCAAGAATAGGCTGGCAGATAAAATCGACATAGCGTTTGCGATAAAGTCCGGTTTTTTTATCAAAAAACCGTACAGGCACTTGCCGCCCGTGTTCCGTTTGTTTTTTGCGATAAACATCTTCAACCAGTTTTAAAAAACCTTGCTCCTCCAGCTCGGGCAAGGCTTCTTTTAAAGGGTTTCCGATGAGCTTTCTAGAGCCCACCAAGGCATAGAAAGCATCGTTTACATATTCAAAGACAGCGTTTTCACCATTGAGAATAGCTGTAAAACCGGGTGCGGCATTAAACAGGTTGTGGGTGCGGAGTTCATTTTCCCGTAAAGCGGCCGCGTCCATCTCGTGATGATTTTCAGTATACAGAATAGAAAGGGCGATTACAGCGCCGCTTTCGTCATAGATGGGCGCAAAATGCGCATCAAACCAGATTTCTTCACCATCCTTTGAAATATACATGAAGGGGTAGAACTGGTTTTTTAAACAAAACGTTTCACCATCTTTGGCGCGGTTGAGAGATTTTGTAAAAATAGCTGCCCTGAACACATCCTGAATATTCATGCCCAAGGCAAAAGGATGATTTTCTCCCAGCAATTGTGCATAGGCATCATTGTAAACAAGCGTGAAGTGTTCACCAATACACACGCAAGCCGGAAAGCTCTGCGTGAGAATCAAACCGATAGAAGCTTTCAGGGAAGGGCTCCATGACGCCACTTTCCCCAACGGGTGGTTATCCCAGTCGAACATGCGGATATGTTGCGCCATTTCACCTGCACAAAAAGGCCAGTTTTGTGGTGCATCATGCGCATTCATATAATGTGCCTTCGGTCATTTTGAAGCGCGGTCTTGCGTTTCAAAAACATGGTTATAAAAATTTGCTGCTATTTTTGTTTTTTACAAACAGCCGTTCATATTCCTGTTCGGCAATCCCATAAGATTTACCCGCATATTCTTTCAGCTTTTCATTATCGCGGATGGTGAGAATATTGCGCGCAGCGCGGATCAAGCCTTCTCCTTCCAGAATATGGGTGGCGTTGGTAATACCAGCTCGGCGCACACCCAGAATATCACTCAAAAGTGTATGGGTAATCGGGATTGTGTTGTCGCCCAGCCGGTCTGCTGTCATAAGCAGCCAGCGGGCAAGCCGTACATCAATAGAGTGGTTAGCATTGGCGCGGGCGGCTTCGGCAGCTTGTACGGTCAGTATATGCGAATAATACATGAGCAGACGGCGCAGAGCGGGTGCCAGACGAAATGCGGTTTCAACATTTTTCAAGGCCATCCGCAAGGCTGTGCCGGTATGTTGGATAAGATAGCTATAGACACCCCCATGCACACCCAGTGCAAAAGATGCCCCTATGGATCCTTCTGCCCCGATCATACCCACTTCTATGCGTCCTCTGTCAGGATCAGCAATTTTTAATGCGATGCCCGATAAGGGAAAATAGATATGCTCAATGTCGGCTCCTGGCGGAATAAGCGTTTCACCGGCATTCAATTCCACTTCGTCAAAAAACTCTTTAATCCGGTCAAATTGTGAAGCCGGTAATTGGCTCAACAATTTATTCGCAATCTGAGGGCTGGGACGCTTGCGTTTTTTTTGAGCGATCAACACGCTCAAATGGTGCGCAAGCACTTTGCTATCAACGGGTTTTTCCAGTTTCGGCAGCTGATTGTACCGTTCCGGCAATGACCAGTTGCTGTAGCTTGTTGCAAAGAGGAGAGGAATATTTTTTTCCAGCAGAATATCAGCCAGCGGATATACCACTTCTCCACCAAGATTGATGTCGAGCACAGCGCAATCTGTAGGCTTGGGATCATCAAGAGCAGGCATTGCCTGTTCGAGCGAAGGAAAAGGCCCCAGCACTTGCGCCCCAGAATCCTGGAGACCAGCGCACAGTTCTTGAGCCAGCAAATAGTCATCCTCGACAACCAGCACCCGAAGGCCGTTCAGAACATTTTCAGACATTGGACCTTCTTGATACATGTTAAAGTCCACATTCTCATAACGCATACTTTTAAATTTAGCATAATAACACCGCAGTATTTTTATGCCCGTGCTTCAAACATTGTCTGGTTGCCATTTGGCAAAAAGCCAACGTAGCTTGTAGAACAAATATCACCCAACATGCAAGCCAAAGCACTGCGTGCGCGGTTTACACGGCTTTTCATGGTTCCAATCTGGCAATTGCACACTTCAGCGGCTTCTTCATAAGACATGCCGTTCATGCAAATTAAGGTAAGCGCTTCACGCTGGTCATCGGACAATTTTGTCATGGCGTGCATTACATTTTGCAAATCAACATGCACTTCCTGTGTTGTAGGCGCTGTCATGGAAGAGGCATAAAAACCTTCCGTATCCTGAACTTCGCGGGATTTCTTGCGATAATCAGAGTAGAAAATATTCCGCAGAATAGTAAACAGCCAAGCTTTAAGATTAGTACCTTCTTGGTAAAGTGCAATTTTATCCATGGCACGTAAAAGTGTATCCTGAACCAGGTCGTCGCCTTTATCAACACTGCCGCTTAAAGAAATAGCAAAAGATCTCAGTTGGGGAATGTAAGAAATGATCTCATTCTTTAAAGACTTATTCAGCATTTTAATGCGCCTTCTCATCTATTAATATTCTTGTAACCCGAAATCTTTTTTCAAGATTATTTCGTTTGAATGTGAGGATAAGAAGCCGCCCAATTGTGTCACAAATGCGGCAAATCACATTTGTTAAATGTTGAAATGGGCTTTTATGGCCTTGTTTCAAGGGTGTTTTCTATTCGCAAAAATTGGTTCCATTTATGCAAAAAAATATAAGTGTATGAAAATAAAGGGATTTACGGTTTTGGAGGATTTGATACTTTGGTCATAACCGTACCAAATTGTGCGAAAGCGTACTGTGAGGGAAAACCCTTGTTTGGCTGCCTGTATTTTTGAAAATAAGAACAATCAAGGGGGATAAATGCAGAAAAAACATTCAGATTGAGTCGTGTGTGCCATCAATCCGTTCCAAATCAAACGGCGCAGCGCAAGCATGAAAAGAGAGGTATTTTTCCGCTTTCCAGGGCATTTCCTGCTAGAAGTGAAACCAGATAGCGGTTTCAGCAAAAGTATATGCGGTTTTGCGTGGGTCTTTATCCCGTCAATGGCCAGCGCACAGCGAACGTATGGAACGCAGGCAGTAAAAGCCGGTTCCGGCTTTTGGGAGATATGCTCTGGGCTATAACAGATCAATCAGATGCGGAATAAGAGGCTCATCCGCGGGGGGCATAGGATAATTGCGCATGTCGCGCGGCTTAACCCATGCCAGTTTTTGATTCTCCAATGAGCGAGGAATGCCCTCCCAGCGGCGGCATACAAAAAGCGGCATCAAAAGATGAAAATCCTCATAGCCGTAGCTGGCAAAGGTGAGCGGTGCAAGGCAATCTGCCTTTACAACAATACCCAGCTCCTCGTGCAATTCACGAATAAGCGCTTCTTCTGGCCGTTCTGCCGCTTCAATTTTGCCGCCTGGAAACTCCCAAAGCCCTGCAAGTGCTTTGCCTTCTGGCCTTTGTGCCAGCAGCACCGCGCCCTCTGTATCTACGAGAGCGCAAGCTGCAACCAGCACCATCCGCAGCGGCTTATCCATGGTTAAGTACTTTCTCAGGAGCGGTAATCTGCATTAATGGCAATATATTCATGGGTCAGATCGCATGTCCATACGCGAGCAGAACCTGAACCCAGACCAAGATCTACCTGAATCGTGATGTCCTGCTGTTTCATATAAGCGGAGACTGTGGCCTCGTTATAAGCGGGATCGCGTGCGCCTTCCTGCGCGACACGCAAATCACCGAACCAGATCGATAATTTATCACGGTCTGCGGCCTCCCCTGATTTCCCCACGGCCATGACGACACGCCCCCAATTGGCATCTTCGCCGGCAACCGCCGTTTTTACCAAGGGAGAATTGGCAATGCTCAGGCCGATTTTGCGCGCAGCCAGATTATTTTCCGCACCTTGCACAACCACAGTAATGAATTTAGTAGCGCCTTCACCGTCGCGCGCAACCTGTTGTGCGAGATTTTCAAGGATGTTTTCCAGCGCTTTCGCAAACGGGGCTACCCGTGGATCATCTTGGTTTTCAAGTGGCGCAATGTCCACCTGTCCTGTCGCGAAGGCCAGCAAAGTATCACTGGTTGAGGTATCGCCATCCACCGTTACGCAGTTAAAACTCTGATCGGTTGCCTTATTAAGCAGGTTTTGTAACAAAGGCGCGGCTACCGGCGCATCGGTGGCCACAAAAGAGAGCATCGTAGCCATATCCGGTGCAATCATCCCTGCACCTTTGGCAATCCCTACCAGTGTTACGGTTTTGCCATCCAACTCAACGGTAGCCGATGCGCCCTTGGGAAAGGTATCTGTGGTCATGATAGCCCGCGCCGCTTGTTCCCATCCATCCGCGCAGACACAGGTTTTCAGTTGCGGCAGGACAGCAACAATCTTTTCGGCGTTGAGCGGTTCGCCAATCACTCCTGTTGAAGCCAGAAAAACCGCATCCGGTAAGCACTCCAGCGCCTCGGCCGCAGCATAAGCCGTCTGCTGCGTGGCCTGCGCGCCTTTTTTGCCTGTAAAGGCGTTGGCATTGCCGGAATTGACAATCAAGGCGCGCGCCGTACCGCTGTGCAACGCTTGGCGGCACCAATCCACAGGAGCCGAAGGGCATTTGGAGCGGGTAAAAACACCTGCAACCTGTGTGCCTTCTGCAAACGCCATCAGCAGCACATCTGTCCGGTGAGCATATTTTATTCCGGCTTCGGCCGTGGCGATCAAAACGCCATCCACTGCGGGAAGATGCGGAAAATGCGCCGGAGCAAGAGGAGAAACTTTGGAAGACATGGGTTTACTCGTGAGCAAGTACGGTGAGAAAGAAGCTGTTGAAGGGAAAAGCGACGATAATCACTTTTTTGATAAAGAAAGCGCATGACGGTTTTTTTGCCATGGGTTCGCTCTTTGTGGATTACAGAAGAAAAAAGCCCCCATAGAATTATTCTTGGAAGCTTTGTTTTTAAAAAGGCGTGGCTCTTGAAGCTGTGCGTTGCGTGTAGAGGGGAGCTACTGCTTTTTCTTTTCAGGCTGAGCGGTTGCAGTATATTCAATTTTGGCTTTCTCCCGCAGGGCTTTAATCATGTCCTGCTGCGCTTTACGGGTCAGGTAAAGATCAATCTGGTCACGGACCTGTTCAAGTTTTGGAATCTCGCGTTCGCGCTTTTCCTCTACTTTGATGATGTGCCAGCCAAAATTACTTTTTACAGGCGGTGAGACTTTGCCAGCTTCGAGCTTGAAAGCGGTTTCGGAAAATTCAGGCACCATTTGCTCTTTGGTAAAAAAGCCCAGATCGCCACCTTGCGCTCCAGAGCCTGGATCTTGAGACATTTCTTTGGCGACAGCTGCAAAATCTTCGCCTTTTTCCAGGCGTTCCACAGCTTTTTTCGCTTCTTCTTCGGTGGGTACCAGAATGTGGCGTGCTCTTACTTCTTCTTCTGGTTTCAGGTCTTTGATTGTTTCGGTGTACAGTTTTTTAACGGCGTCTTCTGTGATGGCTTTTTTGCCTTCACTTTCCATGTATTCCTGCATCAACGCCTTTTCACGCAAAAAAGACAGCAGCAGCTTGAATGAGGGGGTATCAGGAATTTGTGCTTTTTCGGCGGCTTCTGCGCCAAGTTTGATGTCAACCAAGAGATTTATAATGGCTTCACGGCGCTGTTCCGCGGTCATGCCGGCAAAGGAAGAACCGAGATCTTCTTCGGCAATGGTGAGTTCCTGCTCTGTGATGGGCTTTCCATTCACGGTGACAACCACGGCATCGGCTTTGGGTGGTTCCTGGGCAAGAGCAGGGGCGGCCAACAGAATCGACAAAGCCATACTGGCAGAGAGCAGACTTGAGCGCAGAGCCGAAAAAGTATGTGTGGAGCGCATTACAGGGGAGTTTGCCAAGATAAACCTCATCGCAATACCAGATGCCGGATACAACCGGCCGGAAGCAGCGTTATCCTATAAAAAAGTACCTGGATGTGCTGCAAGATATATTTATGTGTGTACGGTCATTTAAGATATTAATGATTCCAAAAAAAACCGTATGCCGCACACTGCTTCAAAGATGGCGCATTGACAAGCCTCTTTTGCCTTCTTATCTGTGTACGGTCATTCGTTAATGCGATTCATCCCCTAAAAGCCCTGCCCGTAAGGTCAACAAGGCCTACCGGCGCTCAGGAAAGAGAAATTGTATGTTTGGTGCGCTGGCTCGACATGTTTTTGGTTCCAAGACAGACCGTCGGTTGAAACGATACCGCCAGAAAGCTGCCGCTATTACGGCTTTAAGCGGTGAATTGCGGATTATGAGCGATGAAGCCTTGCGCGCGCGCACTGCCCAGTTCCGCGAACAATTGGCCAACGGTGCCAAGCTCGATGATCTGCTGGTACCTGCATTTGCCACGGTTCGGGAAGCCAGCCGTCGCGTATTGGGCTTGCGGCATTTTGACGTACAGCTTATGGGTGCCATAGCCCTGCATGAAGGCAATATTGCTGAAATGCGGACGGGTGAAGGTAAAACCCTTGTGGCTACTTTGTCCGTGTATCTCAATGCGTTGCCGGGCAAAGGTGTTCATGTGGTGACGGTGAATGATTATCTTGCCAGCCGCGATGCGGAAATCATGGGCAAGCTCTACCGCTTTTTAGGGTTGAGCATCGGTACCATCATCCATGATATGTCCGATGAAGAGCGCCGCGCTGCGTATGCTTGCGATATTACCTATGCCACCAACAACGAGCTGGGTTTTGATTATCTGCGCGACAATATGAAATACGATGTCGGCAGCATGGTGCAGCGGGGGCATGCGTATGCCATTGTGGATGAGGTGGATTCAATCCTGATTGACGAAGCCCGCACACCTTTGATTATTTCCGGTCCATTGGATGATCGCTCCGAGCTTTACACGACACTGGATAGCTTTATACCGCGCCTGAACAAAGCCGATTATGAAATCGATGAAAAGCAACGCACTGTTGTTCTCACCGAAGACGGGAACGAGCATATTGAAAGCATGTTGCGGGAAAGTGGCCTTCTACGGGGTGAAAACCTTTATGACGTGGAAAATATTTCCATTGTCCATCATGTTACCCAGGCATTGCGCGCGCACACCATTTTCCAGCGCGACAAAGACTACATCGTCCGTAACAATGAAGTTGTTATTATTGATGAATTTACAGGCCGCATGATGCCTGGAAGGCGGTATTCCGAAGGTCTGCATCAAGCGTTGGAAGCCAAGGAAAAAGTGGCCATTCAGCCTGAAAACCAGACACTGGCCTCCATTACCTTCCAGAATTACTTCCGCATGTATGCCAAGCTTTCCGGTATGACGGGTACGGCAATGACGGAATCAGACGAGTTTCAAGATATCTATAAGCTGGAAGTCATTGAAATTCCCACCAATGTTGCCGTTCAGCGTATTGACGATGACGATGAAGTTTACCGCACCGTCGAAGAAAAGCACAAAGCTATTGTTGGGCTGATAAAAGAATGTCAGGCGCGTCAGCAGCCGGTTCTGGTGGGAACAACCTCTATTGAAAAGTCGGAGTTGCTCTCCCGTTATCTCAAGCAGGAAAATATCTCGCATCAGGTGCTTAACGCCCGTTATCATGAGCAAGAAGCGTTTATTGTCTCGCAAGCCGGGGTTCCCGGCGCGGTCACAATTGCCACCAACATGGCAGGACGTGGTACGGACATTCAGCTTGGCGGCAATGCGGAAATGCGCATTGCCCATGAATGCCAAGGCCTTGAAGGTGATGCTCTGGCGGCGAAAACCGAAGAAATTCTCAGCGATGTTGCGTTCAAGAAACGCGTGGCGCTGGATGCGGGTGGTCTGTTCGTCATTGCAACAGAGCGCCATGAAAGCCGCCGTATTGATAACCAGTTGCGGGGCCGTTCAGGCCGTCAGGGCGATCCTGGCCATTCACGCTTCTTCCTTTCGCTGCAAGATGACCTGATGCGCATTTTTGGTTCCGAACGAATGGATACCATGCTGCAACGCATTGGTCTGGAAGAGGGCGAGGCCATTGTGCATCCGTGGATCAACCGCGCCATTGAACGCGCCCAGCGCAAGGTAGAGTCCCGCAATTATGATGCCCGCAAAAACGTATTGAAATACGATGACGTGATGAACGATCAGCGCAAGGTGCTGTTTGAACAGCGCCGTGAATTGCTGGGGGAGGAAAATCTCTCCACCGTTATTACCGATATGCGCCACTCGATCATTGATGAAATGGTGAAGCGCTTTATCCCTGAAAATGCTTATGCAGATGCTTGGAAAACCGAAGAGCTCGCGCAATCGGTGCGTGAAGTCCTCAACCTGGATCTGCCTGTCGCGGATTGGGCGGCGGAAGAAGGCATTGGTGACAAGGAAATCAAGGAGCGTCTTATCAAGGCCTCCGATGAAGCGGCGGCATCCCGCGCGGCACGTTTTGGCCCCGATATTATGCGGCAGGTTGAAAAAGCCGTGGTGCTGCAAACGCTGGATCAATTGTGGCGGGAGCATATCCAGTCATTGGAAAGTCTGCGCCAGATGATTGGTCTGCGCGGCTATGCCCAGAAAGACCCGCTCAACGAATACAAGCGCGAAGCTTTTGAAATGTTTGAAAGCATGTTGTTGCGTCTGCGGGAAACCGTTACCGAACACATGATGCGCATCGAAATTATGCAAAATCAGCCGACACTGGATGATAATATTCCGATGGTTGCCCATCACGCCGATCCCTTTACGGGCGAAAACGAATTTCCACCGCCCTCAGGAGAGCAGCCTGATAGCATTGATCCGCGCGATCCTTCAACATGGATCCACCTGTCGCGCAATGCCGTATGCCCCTGCGGCTCTGGCCGGAAATACAAGCATTGCCACGGCAAGCTGGTTCAGGAAGCATAAGGATCCTTTTACAACGCAGCAGTGCGGAAAAACCGTTTCGTAGAACCTCTTTACCCAACGGTTTTTTGCCAGCTTACCGCCGAAAGAAGGCTTGAGAGTCCTTGCAATCCCTGCTATAGCGCCTGTTGAGCGAGGCACAATCCGGCAGGCCGGATGCTGTCACAGTATGCTTTTGGCATACGGTTGCAGCCGGGAATGCGCGCTCTTTCAGGCAGACTTCTGCCTGCCCAACAGTTCTTTTTTAAAAAGCCCGCAGCAGCGGTGCCGCGCGTAAAACGACAGGAATGTGACATGAAACTGGTTGCGGGAAACTCAAACCGTCCGCTTGCCGAAGCAATCGCTTCTTATCTTTCCGTTCCGCTTACAAAATGCTCCGTGCGCCGCTTTGCAGATATGGAAGTGTTTGTTGAAGTACAGGAAAATGTGCGTGGCGAAGACGTGTTCATTGTTCAATCCACGTCTTTCCCCACCAATGACCATTTGATGGAACTGCTGATTTTGATTGATGCTTTGCGCCGCGCTTCTGCCCGCCGCATTACGGCTGTCATTCCTTATTTTGGCTATGCCCGTCAGGATCGCAAACCCGGCCCTCGCACGCCGATTTCTGCCAAGCTGGTCGCCAATCTGATTACCCGCGCTGGCGCTGACCGTGTTCTGACCCTTGATCTGCACGCCGGACAAATTCAAGGCTTTTTTGACATTCCTACCGATAACCTCTTTGCATTGCCTGTGATGGTGCGTGATATTAAAACGCTTCATTCTGCAACAGAGGATCTGATTATTGTTTCTCCAGATGTGGGCGGCGTGGTGCGCGCGCGGGCATTGGCAAAACGTCTTGATGCTCCGCTGGCTATTGTGGATAAACGCCGTGAGCGCCCCGGCGAATCCGAAGTGATGAACATTATTGGGAATGTAGAAGGCAAAACCTGCATTCTGATCGATGATATTGTGGATTCCGGCGGAACACTGTGCAATGCCGCAGATGCCCTTCTTAAAAACGGCGCAACCAGTGTCTGTGCCTATCTCACCCATGGCGTGCTTTCAGGGGGAGCTGTCGCCCGAATCACCGCCTCCAAAATTACCGAGTTGGTGATTACCGATTCCATCCAGCCCACTGAAGCTGTCAAAATGGCACATAACATTCGCGTGGTGTCGATCAATCAGCTGATTGGTGAGGCTATTGGCCGCACAGCCCATGAAGAATCCGTGTCCAGCCTGTTTGACTAGGGTTCATCAAGACAAAATGTCTCCCGTCATGCCCTCCAATGGATGAGTGGGCGGCGGGATACAGCCAAAGTTTGTTTGAGTCAGGCGTCTTTTGCGCATAAAAAGAAATATGTTCTCCCTGTTGCGCAAAGCGCTTTCGCCACCCAACCAGCCACTGCCTCTGCGCAACTTTACGCTTGAGGTGCAGGGCGTTGCGCTGGTGATTCTTCTCAAGCCATCCTCACGCGCCAAGCGCATCAGCCTGCGCGTGAAAGCAAGCACTCGCGCTATTGTTTTGAGTTATCCTCCCCAAGTATCGCTTAAAAAATTGCATGAATTTGCGCACGCTCATGGAGCGTGGTTGTTAGAGCAGCAAGGCCGCCTTCCCCAGAGGGTAGAATTTACAGCGGGTGCTGTTTTTCCTTTTCAAGGCATTCCCTGCCGCATTCGTGTGCAGCAAGGTATGCGCGGGGTTGTAAGGCTTTCGCAGAACGCGCACACCGCCGAGCAAGACAGCGGTTTCATTCTTGATGTTCCGGGAGATGCAGCGCATACAGCCCGCAAGACCGTGAACTTTCTAAAAAAAGCAGCACAGCGTGAGCTGGAAGAAGCGGCGCAACGCTATGCAAAAATTATTTCTGTTTCTTTGGGGCGTATTCGCATCAAGGATACGCGCAGCCGGTGGGGATCGTGTTCATCGTGTGGGGATATTTCGTTTTCTTACCGGCTGATTTTTGCACCTGCTTTCGTGCTGGATTATGTTGCAGCACATGAAGTGGCGCACCGGCGCGAAATGAATCACAGCGAGCGCTTCTGGAGTCTGCTGCACAGCATGACCCCCCATGTGGATGCGGCCGAGCGTTGGCTGAAGGAACACGGCGCAACGCTGCATCGCTATGGCTAGATGCTGACGTTTTTCTGTGCCGTCTTAACAAATGCTGGCACATATAGCCAAACTTCAATAAAATGATCATTTTATATGCCTTAGGCTATGTTTTCCAATCGTTGCCATACGCAATCCTTGTTGCAGGTCACCATGCCCCATTCTCAAGCCACTTTAATTGGTTTTCTGGCTGTTCTGTTTTGGGCATTGCTTGCACCAACCACGGTCATGGCCGGACGCGTACCCCCTTTCCAATTGACCGCAATGAGTTTTTTTATCGGAGGACTCATTGGTGTTTTTTATATGATTGGCAAAAGGAAGCCTTTCATGCCGTTGTTGCGCCAGCCTTGGAGAGTCTGGTTTGTGGGCATTGGCGGACTTGCCAGCTATCATCTCCTGTATTTCACGGCGCTTAAATGGGCGCCACCGGCTCAGGCCAATCTTATCAATGCCCTGTGGCCTTTGCTGATTGTTCTTTCCAGCGTGGTTATTCTGAAGCAACCGCTGTTGCCGCGGCATATTCTGGGGGCGCTGTTGGGATTTGGGGGTGTCATTGTGCTGGCTTGGGGTGGCGAGGGTATGCACTTTCAAAACCATTTTATAATTGGTTATGGCCTTGCTTTCCTGTGCGCGCTGGTGTGGACAGCCTATTCGCTTGCCACGCGCACTCTTGGCCGTGTTCCCACCGAGGCTGTCACCTTATACTGTCTTGCTACCGCCGTGATTGCCGCAGGTGTGCATTGTGGCGTTGAAACAACGCTATGGCCTTTGACTTTTCGGGAGTGGCTGGGCGTTGTTCTTATGGGAACGGGGCCTATTGGTATTGCTTTTTTTGCTTGGGACTACGGCATGAAGCATGGGGATATCCGGCTGCTTGGTGCGTGTGCGTATATTACGCCGGTTTTGGCAACCAGCATTCTGGTGCTGGCAGGCTATACACCCGCCTCACTGGCTCTGTTTGGCGCGTGTTTGATGATTGTTTGCGGTGCCATTATTGCTTCGGGTGTTTACCGCCGTTTGCAAAGAGGAGCACTATAAAAGGCAGAAAATGAAAATTGTTCCCCAAACGACGACTGCGTCCCTAGGGGATAGGGGGCTGAAGAGTGGGATACAGGCATCGCTTGAAGGAACAACTGTCGTTTACTATAAGCAGCACTGGGGCGGCCAATTGACCAAAGTAGGGCAAAATTAAGAATTTTCCTTTTTCCCCAAATACTTCACTGGAGTGGCGTGACGGCCAACCACGGTTTTTCCGAACGCTCTCACCGCTTTACAGCCCTCGTCGGGATGCAAAGTCTTGCAGCGTATTCAAGAACAGGCAATGATAGGGGAATTGTGTGAGGGTATAAAATCAGTTTTGCAGATGCGCAGCGCAAAGAAACAGGCTTTTTCGGGAGAAATGGATGGATCACGGCGATAAGGGGAGGTGGCAGGGCTTATCTGTTATTCATTCCCAACCCAAAACGCTTTCCGGCGCAGACCTCACGGCGCATGATTCTCTGATCTCTTTTACGCGGCTTGAACTTAATCTGCTGTTCCAGCTTTATGGGCAGAATGTTGCTACGGGTGAATGGCGTGATTATGCTCTTGATTGTTTGAAAGAGCGCGCGGTTTTTTCAATTTTCCGGCGTTCCGGCGAAATGCCGTTGTATCGAATCGAAAAAAATCCACAGCTTGCCCGCCGTCAAGGCGCTTTTTCCATCATTACCACCACGGGATTAATTGTGAAGCGTGGGCATGATCTGGGGCGAGTTATCAGTGTTTTAGCCAAGAAAATCAATCTCATAACAACTTGATGTTTATAAATGATTTTTAAACGCACAAGAGGCTGGACAACCCGCTTTGGAAACCTTATAAGGCATTCACCTGCATAGATTTGCGTGTTCGCAAACAGATGCCCGGATAGCTCAGTTGGTAGAGCAAGGGATTGAAAATCCCTGTGTCGGCGGTTCAAGTCCGTCTCCGGGCACCACTTTCCCCTGCATATACTGATTTTACATCCACACCAAAAAATTTTCATGGCAATACATGCAAAATGGAAGCGAGGATGCCGTATGCTTTCTAGGGCAGCTTTTAGAAAATCAGCCGTTTGCAGATTTGAAAGCGCTAACCCTCTAAAATAAAACAAGACATTCTCAAAAAAACGCGGCATAATATTGTTATGCGATTATTTACTGGTATCGAAATACCGCAACCATTGGCTCACACATTGGCGCTTTTGAAGGGCAGCCTGTTTCCTGCGCGGTGGGTTAAGCCGGAAGATTATCACATTACGCTTCGTTTTATCGGCAGTGTTCCTGAATATCTGGCGCGTGATCTGGATGAAATGCTGGATCGCACGATGCGGAAGCCCTTTACGCTGACAACTGAAAAGCTGGATGTGTTTGGTGGGGATCATCCGCGTGCTTTGATTGTGCGCATAGCCATGACCGAGCCGTTGCGGGAATTGCAGCAAGAGCATGAGCGTATATGCAGGAAGCTTGGCATTGTGTTGGATTCGCGCAAGTTCACGCCCCATATTACGCTTGCGCGTTTGCGCAATATTTCGCCGCTGGATACCGCCGATTGGCTGGCGCACAGAGGCATTTTCCATCAACAAAGTTTTGAAGTGTCGCATTTCACGCTTTTTTCAGCCAATGCTTCAACCGGCGGTGGGCCTTATGTGGCGGAGGCTCGTTATCCGCTCCGCGCTACAGCACCAGTATTGCTGTGAGGCGGGTTTTATGAGGAGATTTTGCACAAATGCCTACGCAATCGGTATCAAAAGAAACAGCGGTTTCCGCATTGGAACAACTGGCCGGATGGACATATTTGCAGGAGCGTCATGCTCTTGCAAAGCGGTTTATTTTCAAGGATTTTGCAACTGCTTTCGGGTTTATGACCCATGTTGCGCTGATTGCTGAAAAAATGGATCATCACCCCGAATGGGCAAATGTTTATAATCGGGTGGATGTGGTGCTGACCACGCATGATGCCAAGGGTGTCACCGAAAAAGATTTTGCAATGGCGCGTGAAATGGAAAGCATTGCCTCAAGGCTTGGCTATAAAGATTGAGAAGCTCTTGATTTGCGCAAAGCACGTCCTATATTTTTATCATGAAGAAATTTTGGTTTCGCAAAACTGCTGATAACGCTTCTGCCCCTGCTTTTGACAGCGCGGAAGAGAGCGCTTTTCATGCTAATGGCACCCACGCTTCCGCAGAAGAAGTGCAGCGTGAACGGGATGTAAAAGAGAAAGTTTTGCATTATCTGGGCGCCAACATTGCGCGTGTTCCATTTGCTGCAACCGTTCTTTCGGCTTATTATTGCGCGTTGGACAAGAACACACCCAACAGAGTGCGGATGCTGCTGTTTGGAGCGTTGGCTTATTTTGTGATGCCGGTGGATGCAATCCCGGATTTTCTTGCCATTGTTGGGTTCACCGATGATGCCAGCGTGTTATTGACGGCATTGATGGCTGTAAGACAGCATATTTTACCCAAACACCAACAAGCTGCAGAAGACGCGCTGGAAAGAATAAAGCACCTGTAAGGTTAAGCGTGCGAAGAGTGCATATTACTTACAGGTGCATTCACTCCAAAGATCGGTTTAACGGATCCCTTTATTGGCAAAGTTCTGCACCAAAAAAATCATGGCGAGCATATACAGCCATATGCCGTATTCTCTCTTTATCCGCGGTTGCTTTCAAAAAGTGACCTTTGTCATTTTAGCGGATCAAATTGCAACATTTACAAAAAAAATTTACAAAAATTTACCTAATATTCGGGAAATGGCCGCAAAAATACATTTACCTGAGATGCGGCTGAACCCAGACCGCATGATTCGATCATGAACATGCGTGGGTCAGGCGTAAAGCCCAAATACAGCATCATGGAAAAACAATGAACACGCGTTATGTTTTAGCCGGTTTGGCTTTAATTGTATCCACTTCAATGGCATCTGCACAAGGCGCAGGGCAGAAATTGCTTGGCCAGTTTAATGACTGGAGCGCCTATCAGGCAACCACCGATAAAGGGAAATTGTGCTTCATTATTAGTCAGCCCACAAAACGGGAACCGGCTGGTTTGAACCGCGATCCCGCCTATTTCTTTATTACGCACCGTCCGGGTGATAATGTGCGCAATGAAATCAGCGTGCAGGTTGGTTTCCCGCTCCGTGAAGGCAGCACAGCAGATACCGTTGTGGGCAGCGATAAGTTTTCGCTGATTACTCAAAATGATCGTGCATGGTCAAACGGTCAGGATGATTCCAAGCTGGTTGCTGCCATGCGCCGTGGTGCCAATGTCACCGTAACGTCGGTTTCTGGCCGTGGCAACCAGACCAAAGACACTTATTCCTTGCGGGGAATTTCGGCGGCTTTGGATAAAATCAATCAGGAATGCAAGTAATTTTCATATTTTAGCGATGGCAAGTTCTCCATGATTTTGCCACGCCTTGATGCAATACCGTGCTACGGAGGTTTTCTGGTCATCTGGAAAACCTCTTTTTGCGTGGTTTGCCCGCATTGTGTGTAAATTTTTATCCAGATCCAAACCCTTGAGAAATATTTTTTCTTTTGGCAAGCTTTTTTGAGAAGGCTTTCTTATCGTGGTATTTGTTCCTTCCGCGCTTTTTATAATGCGTTTATTGTCTGTGGTGCTATGCGCCGTGTTTCTTTCAGCGGGTATGGCTGTTGCGCAGGAAAGCGGCGAAACAATACCCCCATCCGTGCAGCTGGATAGCATCAAGGCCGAGATTGACCAGATCGAAGCCGCTCTTGATCGCAGCGATATGAATGACGCCGCGCTGGTCAAAGTGCGGGATCAGGTAACACCGCTTAAAGAACGCGCGCAGACGCTTATTGAAAAACTTCAGCCGCAGCTTCAGGCGCTGGATAAACGTCTGGAACAATTTGCGCCGGAAGGTGCTGCTGCAAAAACCCCTTCAGCCCCGGAAGCCCCTGCAGAGCCGACACCCGTTCCACCGGCAGAGCAACCTGCCGAAGGGGAAAGCATTCCTCAAGCGCCCCCCCCTGAAACGGCTCCAAAGCCCAATGCGGAAACAGAGCACACACTATTGAAGGAAAACCGGAAAAAGCTGGATGATAACATCCGCCGTGGCCGTGCCATTGTTGTGCAGGCCGAGCAGATTCTGGATACCGTTACATCCCGCCGCCGGGCTTTATTCCAAAGCGCCCTATTTGCCCATAGCCGATCCATTGTTTCGCCAGAGTTATGGATGGATGTTGCCGCAGCCACCCCGCGCGCCATGAACAGTTTTCGTCTGCTCATGAGGGACTGGGGCAATTTGGCGTTCGATCGTTTGAATTGGGGAACGGGACTGGCACTTCTAGCGCTGCTCAGCGCAGCTTTACTGTTGGCAATTCCAGGCAAACGGTATGCACAAAGGATGGGCAAGCGCTTTGCGGTGCAGCAGGTGCCTCCGTCGCGGTTGCGGCGCTCCGGCAATGCTTTGTGGGTGCTGGTGGTGAATACTTCGGTGCCTACACTCACTGCGGTTTTGCTCTACTATGGCTTGAAAAGCATAGGGTTTTTGCCTCAGCGGCTGGAACAACTGGCTATTGCGATGGTGTGGGCGGTATTTTTTGTTTCATTTGTCAAAGGGCTCAGCAAAGGTATTCTGTCTCCTAACCGGGACTCGTGGCGCTTGGCTATGCTAACGGATGACACGGTGAAAATTATCCGGCGGCAACCGCAATTCATTGCGCTTGTATTTGCTTGCGGCATTGTGCTGGAAAAATTCTGGGAAACGCTTTCCGCAAATCTTGCGATTACCATTGCGAATAACGGTGTGCTGGCAATTGCAAACGCGATAACATTTGCCACAGGCATTTATGCGCTGCGAGCAGCGGTGTCGGCGCATAATGAGGCGTCCAGCGAGACCAAAGAAAGCAGCACGCCGCTATTAAACGCGATCAGCATTATAACATGGGCAGCTATCATTGTGGTTCTGGCAGCAACCTTGATCGGCTATATCGGCTTTGCCCGTTTTCTGGCGCAGCAGATTATCTGGTTGGCGCTGCTGGGTACATTGCTCTATGTGCTTTTGGTATTTACGGATGATTTCTTTACGATTGGCCTTTCCTCGCAAACCCGTTTTGGCCAATTTATACACCGCAGTGTCGGCTTGCGGGCGCAGACATTCGATCTGTTGAATATCCTGATGTCAGGCGTTATCCGCTTTACACTGGTCGTGGTGGCGATGATTCTGGCGCTTGCTCCGTGGGGTCTCAATCAATCCGATACGCTGGGGTGGGTTTCAGGATTGTTCCGCGGGTTTTCCGTGGCAGGATTGACCATTTCCCCATCAACTATTCTGGGGGCGATTGCTATTTTTGCAATTGGCATGGTGGCAACCCGCCTTGTGCAATCCTGGTTGCGGGGCAGTTTTCTGCCGCACACGCGGATGGATTCGGGGTTGCAAAATTCTATTATTACGGGTTTTGGCTATTTCGGGATTATTCTGGCGGGTGGTCTTACCATGTCAGCGATTGGCTTGGGGCTTGATAAGATTGCCCTTGTTGCCGGTGCGCTGTCTGTGGGTATCGGTTTTGGCTTGCAAAGTATTGTCAACAACTTCGTTTCTGGCCTGATTTTGCTGGCGGGTCGCCCTATCAAGGTGGGCGACTGGATTGCGTTAGGTCCAGAAGAAGGCAATGTGCGCAAGATATCGGTGCGTTCAACGGAAATCGAGCTGTTCAACCGCTCCACCCTGATTGTACCCAACTCTGAACTGATTTCGCAAAAAGTGGTGAACCGCACCATGACCGCCGGAGTGGGGAGGGTGCTTGTTGATCTTATAACAGCTCAAAGTGTGGATGTGGATTCTGTCCGGGATATGCTGATGGCGGCTGCCGAAGCGCATCCTCTGGTGCTGGAAAGCCCCGCGCCATCTGTATCGCTAGGAATAACCGAAACCGGCCTGAAGTTTTCCCTGTTCTGTTTTGTACCGAGTCCGCGGCAGACTTCAACAACGGCCTCCGAGCTTAATTTTGCAATTTTCAAAGAGATAAAAAACCGGCAGATTGCATTGCCAGGCTCAGGGCCGGATATGAACCAGCGTGTGCTGCTGGCGGTAGAACAATCTTTGAAAGTGCTGGCTTCAGCACCTTCACAAAAATCTGCTTCTGTGCGTAAACCGCGCGCGGAAACCGAATAATGTCTTTGCCTTTTTCAGGGCTTTCTTTCACCTTGCTGTCAGTTCAGGACACACCATGGCACATGCTGCACGTTTAAAAAAATACACGGCTCTTCTGGTAACCCTTGCACTTGCCATCCCGCTCATGGCCGGATGCAGCCGCGAAAAACCGGTTGATAACAGCCAGCCGCTGTTTTACCGATCCTTGGTGCCTGCGGGCGCTGTGGTGGATCCGGCAACCGCTGCATCCATGATTTCCGGTTACAGGCGCAACAACGGCCTGGGAGCGGTGGAAGCGGATCCCGCGCTGACGGCTATTGCCCGTTCCCATGCCCAAGCCATGGCGCGTGCCAACAAGGTGAGCCATGATCTGGGTTCTGGAAATCTGAACCGCCGCGCCTCCAGTGCGGGCTATCGGTATGAGCGCATCAATGAAAATGTTGCAGCCGGTTATCATACGCTCGCAGAAGCCTTTTCAGGCTGGCGGGAGTCCCCCGATCATCGCCGTAATCTGTTGATGCCTGATGCTGAAAAAATGGGCATAGCCGTTGCACAATTGCCCGGTTCAAAATACAAGGTGTTCTGGGTGTTGGTGATGGCCAAGCCAGAAAAGGCACCTGCACCTGCACCTGCATCACGTCCTGTGGCGGGGCTCTTGCCAATTCCGCTTGCGGGGATGTAGGGTGTAACCTTTCTATTGAGTGATGGCCTTAGCCGTAAAAAGGCCATCCCCGGCGAAAGCCCAGTGATAAAAGAGGTAGTGATGAATCTGCGTGAGCACCCCTCAGGGACGGCACAGCCCAAAAGAGTGAGCCAGAGCTTTGTGGTGAGCAAACGTTTTCTTGTCTCTTGTGGTTTGGCCGTGTTGTTTACGGCGGCTCATATCGTTACGGCGGATGCGCAAAGCTCTCCCTCGTTGGTGATGGAAGTTCGGAGCGGTCAAGTGCTTCATGCCCAAGATGCGACACATCCTTGGTATCCGGCTTCACTCACCAAAATGATGACCATGTATGTGGCGTTGCAAGCTGTGCGGCAGGGGCGTCTTAGAATGGATACGCCGCTGGTGTATTCTGCGCGTGCCAGCAAGGAGCGTCCGAGCAAGATGGGCTTTCGGGTGGGAAGCCGGGTGACGCTGGATGACGCTATCAAGATGTTGATGGTCAAATCCGCCAATGACATTGCGGTGACTATTGCTGAAGGCGTGGATGGTTCTGTGGAGGCTTTTGTGGCCAACATGAATGCCACGGCGCGGCAGTTGGGGATGCTGGAAAGCAATTTTACCAATCCTAACGGCTGGTGGGATCCGCAGATGGTTTCTACCGCGCGGGATATGGCTTTGCTTGGACGTTCTTTGCTGCTGGATTTTCCTGAATACAACCATCTTCTTTCTATTCCTGCCATCCAGCTGAATAAAACGGTGATGCGCAATTCCAACAATCTGATCGGGCGCTATCCTGGTGCGGGGGGCATAAAAACCGGCTATACCTGCCCGTCGGGGTTTAATCTTGTGGCGATGGCAAGGCGTGGAGATACCCAGCTTATTGCTGTTGTGCTGGGTTCGCCCTCCAACAAGGAGCGGGGTGATCTCACTGCGGAATTGCTGGAGCGCGGCTTTGAAGGGCGTGCAGGAGCGATGGCCGGTCAAGTGGTCACAGCCTTGCCTGCTGTTGGCGGCATTGCGCCGAACCTGCGCGAAACGTTATGCACAGCGGCTGCGCGTGAAGCGCGTGCGGCTCAGCGTGCAGCCCAGAACGGGGAAGAAGGGCTGGATGAAGCAGCCACGATTATGACACGCAGCGCAACCCGTTCTTTGCTCGGCCCCCGCCCCCAAAATATTACGCCGGTTCAGGTTTTCGTGGAGGTTCCGCCAGCAGAGCCAAAACTACAGCAGGGGCAAAAGCGTAACAGCCGCACAGAAGCACCGGCTTTGAACCCCCCGATTGAAGCGGGCGTTGTGGAGCCCGTTTCCATGCCCTCCATTATTGCGGAACCGCGCGATGTGCCTCCGCCACCGCCCCGGCGGCAAAAGCCTCGTCCGGTGCATGACCCTATGGAAATAAGGCGCGGCACCCCGTGAGGGTAAAGGTGCAGGAAATGCCAGAGAAAAAAGCATAGCGCTGAAGTATTTTGTAAGAGAATGCGGATTTTAGGGTTTCCCTTGGGAAACAAATCATTTTATAGCTAAAACGCAACCTATGGCTACAGTATTGCTGAAAACGGTAGTGAATGTGAATAACCCTTGTTTTTCGCCAGGGTTAGAATAAAGCAGGAAAACGATCTGCTGGGATAATGGAGTTTGTATGTTAGCTGCTGCTGAACAGGCCGCGCCTGCGGTGCCGGATGTTACCGTCTCGGCGCAGGAGGTTTTTGGTATTGAAACCGCCATGCAGGTGCCTGCATTTTCTATGGCTGATCCCCATGTGCCGGATCTTGACCCCGACTATTTGTTTGACCGTGATACCACGCTGGCGATTTTGGCGGGTTTTGCCTACAACCGCCGCGTCATGGTTTCGGGTTATCACGGCACTGGAAAATCAACCCATATTGAGCAGATTGCGGCTCGGCTTAACTGGCCATGCGTGCGGGTTAATCTTGATAGCCATGTTTCCCGTCTTGATCTGGTGGGCAAGGACGCCATTGTGGTGCGCGATGGCCATCAGGTGACAGAGTTCCGCGATGGCATGTTGCCATGGGCGTTGCAAAACAATGTGGCGCTAGTTTTTGATGAATATGATGCCGGTCGTCCGGATGTGATGTTTGTCATCCAGCGCGTGCTGGAGCAATCGGGCAAGCTCACATTGCTGGATCAGAACCGCGTCATTCGTCCGCATCCGGCATTCCGCCTGTTTGCAACGGCAAATACGGTGGGTCTTGGTGATACAACGGGTCTTTATCATGGCACTCAGCAGATCAATCAGGGGCAAATGGATCGCTGGTCAATTGTTACAACGCTTAATTACCTGCCCCATGCGCATGAAGTGCGTATTATTGCGGCCAAAGCCCCGCACTACCGCAATGCTGCGGGCGAGAAAACCATTGATAGCATGGTGCGTCTGGCTTCTCTTACCCGCAATGCTTTTATGAACGGCGACCTTTCCACGGTCATGTCGCCGCGGACAGTGATTACATGGGCGGAAAATGCCCAGATATTTGGTGACGTTGCTTTGGCATTCCGCCTCACTTTCTACAACAAGTGCGACGAGCTGGAACGTGGGCTGTTGGGTGAATTTTACCAGCGTTGTTTTGGCGAAGAACTGAGCGATCCGGAGAGTGCGTCTAAAAAGGCGTAAAGCATTATGACCCAAAAAACCCGTTATATCGGCACGTTTATCAACTGCCCCTTTGCAAAAGCCTATGATTTTCTTTCCAAACCGGAAACAATGCCCCTGTGGGCAGCCGGGCTTGGTGAGGATTTTTACAATGAGCAGGGGGAATGGTATTCAAAATCCGCAGAAGGGGTTTGGAAGCTGCGTTTCAGCCCTAAAAACACCTTTGGCATCCTCGATCATTGGGTTACCGATGAGGAAGGCACGGTAATGTACAATCCCATGCGTCTGGTGCCGCATAACCTTGGCTGCGAGATTGTATTCACGCTGTTTCACCGCAACGGTATGACGGATGAGCAGTTTGAAGACGATGCAAACGCGATTACGGAAGACTTTGCTACCCTCAAAACCTTGCTCGAACAACCCGCAGAATAAACGTGCCTGTATCCAATTCGTCCAAAACCAGTTCAACACGCGCCACCCCGAACGAACCCGTGAAACGGTCGGTGGGCAACGCATTGAAAGCGATTGGCAAAACCGCTGATATCGAGATTGTGTTTGGAATGGACAAGCCGGGGTTGGTTGGCAATCGTGTGCGCTTGCCGGAACCGCCGCGCCAGATATCAGGAAGTGACCTTGCGTTCATGCGGGGCCACGCCGATGCGGCCGCGCTTCGTTTGGCGCTGCATGATCCGGCCACCCACCAGAATTATCTTCCCGAAGGCCAATCCGCCCGTGACGTATTCAATGCGCTGGAGCAGGTGCGCATGGAAGCGTTGGGTATGGCGCAAATGCCGGGCATGAAGCCCAACCTTGGCGCAGTGTTGAAGGATAAATACAGCAAAGCGCCCTATCTTGACATCAACACCCGCAACGAAGCGCCTCTGGCCGATGCGGTGGCGCTCATGCTGCGCCAGCATCTTACCGGCAGTACGCTTCCTCCTTCAGCGCAAAAACTGGTGGGTTTCTGGAAGGAGTGGGTCACAACGCGCATCAGCAATGGTTTTGAGACGCTGGGTGCAGAAATCGGTGACCAGAAAGCCTTTGCATTGGCTGTGCGCGAGGTGCTGACCACGCTGGAAATGGGCAACGAACTGGGTACTCCGCCCGATGAAGAAGGCGAAGCAGACGATGAGGGCGGCGGCGCGTCCGAAGGCGAAAGTGCGCCCCAGTCTGAAGATATGGGCAAGCCGGAAAGCGCGGATTCATCCAGCACCGAGCAAATGTCCGAAGATATTGCAGAAGGCATGAGCGAGCAGGCCGATGCGCCACCGGCCGACCGTTATGACGAAGAACGCGAAGCCAGCGAGGAGGGGGATCCTTCCGGCGCATCACCGGCGCGGGGGCGTCGCAACCCGCAGGAAGAGGCGCTCGCCGCATATAAAATTTACACGGCGCGGTTTGATGAAACAATTGCTGCTGAAGATTTGTGCGATGCGGAAGAACTTGTGCGCTTGCGTGGCTATCTGGATAAGCAGCTTGCAACGTTGCAAGGAGTTGTTGGCAGGCTTGCCAACCGGCTCCAGCGGCGTCTGATGGCGCAGCAAAATCGCGGCTGGGATTTTGATCTGGAAGAAGGCGTGCTGGATCCTGCCCGTCTCTCGCGCATCATTACAGATCCGTTTAACGCCCTCACGTTCATGCGCGAGCGGGATACGCAGTTTCGTGATACGGTGGTGACGCTGCTTATCGACAATTCAGGCTCCATGCGTGGCCGCCCGATCACGGTGGCGGCAATCTGCGTGGATATTCTGGCGCGCACCTTGGAGCGTTGCGGCGTAAAGGTGGAAATTCTTGGCTTTACCACCCGCGCCTGGAAAGGCGGCTCCAGCCGTGAAGCGTGGATGGCCGCAGGCAAACCGGCCGCACCGGGCAGACTCAACGACATCCGGCATATTATTTACAAAGCCGCCGATGCTCCATGGAGGCGCGCCCGCCGCAATCTTGGCCTTATGATGCGGGAAGGATTGCTAAAAGAAAACATTGATGGCGAAGCCTTGGATTGGGCTTATAAGCGCCTACAGGGGAGGCCGGAGCAGCGCCGCATCCTGATGATGGTGTCCGATGGCGCGCCGGTGGATGATTCAACGCTGTCTGTTAATCCGGGTAGTTATCTGGAACACCATCTGCGCAATATGATTGCAAAAATTGAAGCGGATAAAACAGTAGAATTGCTGGCCATTGGCATCGGCCATGATGTCACCCGCTATTACAAACGCGCCCTTACATTGGTGGATGCCGAAGAACTGGCTGGCGCCCTCACCGACAAACTGGCCGAACTGTTTGAAGAAAGCTCACACCGATAATTGAGCAACCTATAGCGAAAGCACAATGAAATGACGATGCTTTTCGCTTCAACGTCCTGTTTGCCCCCTTACCAGCATTCCTGTTTTTTCTTGAAATAAGCAGATTGAAGATATAGGGCAAATGCCGCATTCGGGCTTACGGGCTTTGCAAATATACCGGCCATGCAAAATAAGCCAATGATGGGCGTGAAGCTTAAATTCATCCGGAATCACAGTATTTAAAACGTGCTCTACCTCGAGCGGGGTTTTTCCAATGGCCAAGCCGGTTCTGTTGCTGACCCGAAAAAGATGCGTATCCACTGCAATGGTTGGTTGCCCAAAGAAAATATTAAGCACAACATTGGCTGTCTTTCGCCCTACGCCCGGTAATGTTTCAAGCTCTTCAAGGGTTTGTGGTACTTCGCCATTGAATTTCTCCAGCAGAAGAGTGGAAAGCGCAATGACATTTTTTGCTTTTGTTCGATAAAGTCCAATGGTGCGAATAAGTTCTGCCACCCGTTCTTCCCCTAAAGCCACCATGTCTGAAGGGTTATCGGCAAGGGGGAAAAGATGGGCAGTAGCTTTATTCACGCCAATATCGGTTGCTTGCGCAGAAAGCACTACCGCAACAAGCAGCGTGTAAGCATTGCTGTAGTTTAATTCTCCATTCGGGGAAGGGTTTAGAGAATGGAACATTTCAAACAGGGCGTGCGTTTGTTTTTTAGTAAGTAAAGAATATGGTTTTTTCTCTAGTTTTGCTGGCAATTTGCACCTGTGAAATGAGTAAACATTTATTTTATGGATAAAAGATATTCTACTTTTTACTAATCTTGAAAGAAACCATTTTCAGCTTATAGTGTATGAGAGAGTAAAAAATAAAGAAATTAAAAACATACTTGGTACATGCAGAAGCAGGTTGAGTAAGAGGGGTATAACACAATGAAAGAGCAGCACGATCATTATTCAAAAACAGAGTTGGCAGGCTTGGGCGATGGAAAAATTGCCTATCTTAAGCCAATGACCTCTGATGAGGTGCGTCTTATTTACCCCGGTGCGCCTGCGCTGGAATCCGGTTTACAGTTGTTTGCATTGGTTGGAGCGAATGGCGCGCCGATTATTCTGGCCGATAGCGTTGAAGGGGCATTGGCAAATGCTGTGCAGCAACAGCTTCAGATGGTGAGTATACATTAACAGCAAGTGTCAGATGGTATGGTAATGCAAAACCCACATAAAGGATTATGTGGGTTTATTTATGCCGTTGAAACACTTGAGGTAATAAAGAGTGCATAATCATTTCGCCATGCACTCTTTAAAAATATTTTCCGCAACGCACCGAAACTGTGCAGCTTAAGGATTAGCGGGTGGCGGCTGTTCGGTGTTTTCGGCCGGTGGTGTTGCAGCGTCCCCAGGGGTATTTTCAGAGGGAGCTTCTGGCTGAGCTTCGGCAGGTTGTTCTTCCGCTGCGGGAGCATCAGGCAAAGGCGCAGGTGACGCTGACAATGTGCGCAGGTATGCGATCAGATTGGCGCGCTCGTCCGGTTTTTTAATCCCGGCAAAAGACATGGATGTTCCAGGCAGGTAGCCGCGAGGATTATCAAGGAAGCCGTCAAGGTTTTCATAGGTCCATGCACCTTCCGCCTCTTTCATGGCGGTGGAATAGGCAAAGCCGGAAATATGCGCTTTGTCAGCATTGATAATGTTATAGAGGTTAGGGCCTACTTTATTGGGGCCGCCGTCGGTGAAGTCGTGGCAAGAACCGCAGCGGCGTGCAATAGCTTCACCTTTTGCGGCGTCTGCAACAGCCAGACGAACGGCAATTGGTTCGACAGCTTCGGCCACAGCGGGGCCGGCATCGCTTTGTTCAGGCAGACCTGGCAGCTCGTATCCCGCCTTTTCAGGGGCGTGGGAGCTGAGCAGGCCATCTGCGGCAATTACCAGACCCAGAGTGAGAGTGAGAGTACCGAGTACGGCACCGGCAATTTTATTTATTTCAAATGAATCCATACCCGGTCTTCCGGATGAGCTATGCAGCAAAAACCATTCGCTGCATAGGCGTGAAAATAATGTCGCCTGAAACTAGCCACTTTTCTCATCGGATGACAACATTTATAGGTGGATTCGGCCTGCTACTTTTTGCCGCCCACAGTTCAGCAAGGAAAGAGATACGTTTTATGTCCTCGGTTGTTTTGGTTCCTTCCCGTCTTTCTTCTACGCGTTTGCCCAACAAGCCCATGGCTTTATTGGCGGGTAAGCCGATGATTTGCCATGTGTGGGCGCGTGCCATGGAGGCTGATGTGGGGCCTGTTTATGTTGCAACTGATTCGCCTGAAATTGCAGAAGCTGTGGAAAAAGAGGGCGGGTATGCTGTTCTCACGGCGGCAAATCATCCTTCTGGGTCAGATCGGATCTTTGAGGCATTGCAAAAAATTGATCCTGAGAGGAAATTTTCAGCGGTGGTGAATGTGCAGGGTGATTTGCCTACCATTGATCCGGCGATTGTGAGGGCGGCGGCGGCGCTTCTGGATGATTGCCAAGTGGATGTAGGAACTCTTGGCGCTGTGATTACCCACGAAGAGGAGCGCACAAATCCCAATGTGGTCAAGGTTGTGGGCAGTCCTGTGAGTCCAGAGCGGTTGCGTGCTTTGTATTTCAGCCGTGCGACGGCTCCGTGGGGTGAGGGGGCGCTTATTCATCATATTGGTTTGTATGCGTGGCGGCGTGATGCTTTGGAAAAATTTGTGGCATTACCGCCATCCACCTTGGAAAAAAGAGAAAGTCTGGAGCAATTACGTGCCTTGGAGGCCGGAATGCGGATTGACGTGGCCTTGGTGAATGATGTTCCTTTAGGTGTGGATACGCAGGCCGATCTTGACCGCGCCCGTATGGTACTGGAAGGAAAAAGGTAATGAGTTCGCGCCAACGCATTGTGTATCAGGGTGAGCCGGGTGCAAATTCCCATATGGCCTGTGCGGATGTTTTTCCGCAATGGGAGTCTTTGCCTAAGGAGACATTTGAAGATGCTCTTGGGGCAATTACGGATGGAAGCGCGCATTTGGGCATGATTCCCATTGAAAATTCCGTTGCAGGGCGTGTGTCAGATATTCATTATTTAATTCCGGATGCGAATCTGCACATTGTTGGCGAGTATTTTATGCCGCTCCAGCATCAGCTGGTGGGTACTCCTGATTCGGATTTGGGAACCATCAAGACGGTGCAAAGCCATGTGATGGCGCTAGGCCAGTGCCGCAAAGTGATTCGCTCATTGGGCTTGAGTGCGGTTATTGGGGCGGATACGGCGGGTTCAGCCCGTGAAATATCCGAGGCGAAAGACGCCTCCCGCGCCGCTATTGCGTCCAGGCTTGCGGCAGAAATTTATGGTTTGAAAATTCTGGCGCATGATATTGCGGATGAAAGCAACAATACGACCCGCTTTGTCATTTTGTCCCGTCAGGGAGAATGGGCGGAGCAAGGTTCGGAACGGTTGATTACCAGTCTGATATTCCGGGTGCGCAATGTTCCGGCGGCGCTTTATAAGGCATTGGGTGGTTTTGCAACCAACGGCGTAAACATGACCAAGCTGGAAAGTTACCAGTTGGACGGGCAGTTTTTTGCAACGCAGTTTTATATGGATATTGAGGGGCATCCTGATGATCCGCATGTAAAGCGGGCGCTGGAAGAATTGGCATTTTTTTCATCCAAGCTTCGTATTATCGGCGTCTATCCGGCGCATCCGTTGCGTTATTCTGCCCATGAAGCCCAGCCAACAGGTCAACTATCGTGAAACTTGCACAGTTATCATCATCCATTGTGTTGCTTTGGGGTGCAAAGCGCTATGCACTTGCAGCATTAGCCGGTGTCTTATCCGCTTTTGCCATGCCGCCCTATGGTGCTTTTCCTGTGCTGTTTTTAACATTGCCGGTGGTTGTCTGGTTGTTGGATGGAGTTGGTGCTGCGGGAGGGCGGCTTGCGGTTGCCAAAGCATCTCTGGTTTTGGGGTGGTGGTTTGGGTTCGGTTATTTTCTGAGTGGATTATGGTGGATCGGCGCGGCATTTCTGGTGGATGCAGCGGCGCACGCCTGGCTTATGCCGGTTGCGGTTGTGGCGCTCCCTATGGCTCTGGCGTGTTTTTACGCGGTGGGTTTTTGGGTTGCGCGTCTTTTGTGGTCATCGGGTATGGGGCGTATTTTCGCGCTGGCGTTCGGGTTGGGCGGTGCGGATCTCGTGCGTGGCCATGTGTTTACAGGTTTTCCTTGGAACAGTTTTGGTTATGCGCTGGCGGATACGGGGTTAATCGGGCAGTGGGCGGCTTTTATTGGCGTTGAAGGCTTGACGTATTGTGTGCTTGTAATTTTTGCATTGCCTGCGCTGATGACGGATAGGGTAGGGAAAACAGCGTGGCGGCCTTTAATGTCGGCTTTTGCTGTTCTTCTTGTGATGGCAGGCGCGGGAGCGATCAGGCTTTTTGGCACAGAAACAACTTATACGGATATGGCGGTGCGGGTAATGCAGCCCAATGTGCCGCAGGATGAAAAGTTCCGGCCAGAGCGCAAGTCGGAAATTATGGAGCATTATCTGGCATTGTCGGATGAGGCGACCTCACCGGAACGGCAGGGCATCGCTGATATTGATCTTCTCATCTGGCCAGAATCCGCTTTTCCGTTTTTTCTGAACCGTACGCCGGATGCGTTGGCGGCTATTGCCGCTGCTTTGCCGGAGCGTACAACGTTGCTTACGGGCGCAGCGCGCGCGGATCGGCTTGAAGCCGAAAGCGAGCAACCGCGTTTTACAAATTCCGTTCACATGATTAACGGGCAAGGGGTCATTCAGGAAAGTTACGATAAAGTAAGGCTGGTGCCGTTTGGTGAATTTGTGCCTTTCGAGAATATTTTAGAGAAGATTGGCATTTCCCATCTGGTGGAAATGCCTGGGGGATTTTCGCCGGGTGATCGGCCGCGCACAATAAAGCTTCCGAACGGGTTGGGCGTTGGTGCATTGATTTGCTATGAAGCGATTTTTCCATGGGGTAATATTGATAGTGCCGAAAAACCCGATCTTTTGGTCAATGTGACAAATGATGCGTGGTTTGGTCTTACCCCTGGCCCGTATCAGCATCTGGCACAAGCGCGTGTACGGGCTATTGAGCTGGGTTTACCGCTCATTAGGGCTGCAAATACAGGTATTTCAGCCGTTATTGATCCCTATGGACGTATTGTCTCCAGGCTTGATCTGGGGATAACGGGAGTATTGGATACATGGGTACCCCAATCATTGGATAGTACTTTTTATCTAGTGTACCGCTGGCTCCCTGCCTTTTTATTTCCCTGTTTCACAGGTTTAATGGCATTCTGGATGCGAAAACGCATTTGACTTTTGCATCACAAATGCGCATGTATAAAAATACACAGCTTAGTTGTATTATAAACACGGGAACAGGTTGAAAGCACCAATGACGCAGTGGGTGTTCAAGGGAGTTTTAGGAAATACGGCCATAGCAATATGGCAAGGAGAAAGACCATGATTAAAAAGGTGCCTAACCCCATAGATCAACATGTGGGAAGCCGTGTGCGTATGCGGAGGATCCTTGCAAACCTAAGCCAAGAAAAACTTGGCGATGCTTTGGGGATTACCTTTCAGCAGGTGCAGAAATACGAAAAAGGCACGAATCGGATAGGCGCAAGCCGGATGCAGAATATTGCTCAGGTTCTCGGTGTGCCTGTATCGTATTTCTTTGAAAATGCACCCAGCGCCTTGCAGGGAGAACAGCAGGGGTTTGCGGAAGGCGGTGCAACCGATTATGTGTCAGATTTTCTCAGCACATCGGAAGGCTTGCAATTGACCAAGCATTTTATGCGTATTCGTGACGCAAAAGTGCGCCGTCGGATTATTGATCTGGTCGCAGTGCTTGCCGAAAAAGAAGATGCAAACGCGGAGTGAAAGAAGAAAGCTGTTTTTGCACTCTTGACCTGAGCCGGTGATACTGTCAGAACAGAGCCACTCAAACGAGTTTATTCTGTTCCAATGATTATCCGGAGCTTCTCCAGTGCCGCGCAACAGCTATCTTTTTACCAGTGAATCCGTTTCTGAAGGCCACCCCGATAAAGTATGTGACCGCATCTCTGATGCGGTTGTCGATGCTTATCTGGGCGCAATGCCGGAGGCGCGGGTGGCTTGTGAAACTCTTGCCACCACCAACCGCGTTGTTATTGCGGGGGAAGTGCGTGGCCCTGAAAGCATCACCAAAGACGTTGTAACCCAGATTGCACGGGACGCCATCCGCGACATCGGTTATGAGCAGGAAGGTTTCCATTGGCAGAATGCGGAAGTAGAAGTTTTGCTTCATGCGCAATCCGCTGACATCGCACAAGGTGTGGATGCCGCTAGCGATAAAGACGAAGGCGCCGGCGACCAAGGCATCATGTTCGGCTATGCGTGCCGCGAAACCCCTGATTTAATGCCTGCCCCTATTTATTATGCGCACCGCATTTTGCGTCGCCTCGCGCAAGTGCGCAAATCCGGCGAAGCCGCACAGCTCGGCCCTGATGCGAAAAGTCAGGTTACTGTACGCTATGTGGACGGCAAACCTGTGGAAGCCACCTCTATCGTTCTCTCCACCCAGCATCTGGATGCAAGCATGTCCTCCAATGACGTGCGCAGCCTTGTGGAGCCTTATATTCGTGCGTCATTGCCCGACGGCTGGATCAATAACAGCACCGAATGGCACATTAACCCCACCGGAAAATTTGTCATCGGTGGGCCCGATGGTGATTGCGGTCTGACAGGTCGTAAAATCATTGTGGATACTTATGGTGGGGCAGCACCTCATGGCGGCGGCGCTTTTTCCGGCAAAGATCCTACAAAAGTGGATCGTTCTGCGGCTTATGCTTCCCGCTATCTGGCGAAAAACGTGGTTGCGGCTGGCCTTGCAGAGCGCTGCACTATTCAGCTTTCTTATGCCATCGGCGTTGCAAAACCACTTTCAATTTATGTTGATTTGCATGGCACAGGTCAGGTGGAAGAATCTGTGCTTGAAGCGGCACTGGGCAATGTGATGGATCTCACACCCCGCGGTATCCGCAAGCATCTTGAGCTGAACCGTCCGATTTACGCCCGCACCGCAGCCTATGGTCATTTTGGCCGCGCTCCAGAAGCGGACGGCGGCTTCTCATGGGAAAAAATCGATCTCGTGGATGCTATTAAATCCGCTGTCGCTTAAGAGCCGTATTTCAGAAACGGAACAATCAGGACGCAGGGAATCTGTGTCCTGATTTTTTGCATTGATCCTGCTGAGCAGAAGCCATGTCCGACAATCACTGTCCCGAAAATCAATTCAACACTGGCTGTTTTCATGGCCGCCGCAAAGGCAAGCCTTTGCGTAAAATGCAGTCGGATCTGATTGAAAACATACTCCCCACATTGCGCATCACTCTTGATGAGCGCGCACCCGCACAGCTTGTTGAGCTTTTTCCTGTGTCAGTGAAAGAAGTGCGGCTTGAAATTGGGTTTGGGGGCGGGGAGCATCTTATTGCGCAAGCGTTGCGTCAACCAGACATTGGCTTTATCGGCGTTGAGCCCTTTGTGAACGGCATGGCCAAAGCCGTTGCCCGTATCAGCGAGCATAATATAAAAAACATCCGCCTTTATAATGATGATGCGGTAAAGCTGCTGGATTGGCTGCCCGCACAATCCTTGGCGCAGATTGACCTGCTGTATCCGGATCCTTGGCCGAAAAAGCGCAATTGGAAGCGTCGCTTCGTGTCTGATTCCAATGTTGCAAAATTTGCGCGCGTCTTGAAGGATGGGATGCTGTGGCGTTTTGCCAGTGATATTGATACCTATGTGGATTGGACATTGCAGCATGTGCGCCGCGCCCCGCAAGCGTTTGAGTGGCTGGCCGAACACCACACGGATTGGAGTGCGCCATGGCCGCATTGGGTACGCACCCGTTACGAAGCAAAAGCGATCCGTGAAGGCCGCAAGCCCTGTTATTTACAGTTCAAAAAAGTATCAAAGTTTCAGTAAAAGGGTTCTTTCATGATGCGCGCGCTGGAATGGTCAGCTTTTGCACGCACCCAGCCAATAATTGACTGCCAGATCCGTGTGCGAGAGCGACCATGAGCGCGTTAGCGGATTATAGATCATGCCTTGTTTATCGCAGACATTCAGGCCGGCCTGTTCTGCAAACCCGGTCATTTCATGGGGGGTGATAAATTTGTTCCAGTCATGGGTGCCGATGGGCAGCCAGCGCAGGATATATTCTGCGCCTACAATGGCGAGAGCATAGGCTTTCAGTGTCCGGTTGATGGTTGATACCAGCACCAGCCCGTTGGGTTTGACCAGTGCGGCCATGGTTTGCCACATGGCGTGGGGTTCCGGCACATGTTCCAGCACTTCGGAGGCAATCACCACATCGAAGCGCTGGCCTGATTCGAGCATGGCTTCGGCCGTAATGGCTTCATAGGTGATGGCAAGCCCGGCCTGTTCGGCATGGAGGCGCGCCACGGCAATGGAGGCGTCAGCCGGATCAATCCCTGTGACTGTTGCGCCCAGACGGCATAAAGGTTCGGCCAGCAAGCCGCCGCCGCAGCCGATGTCCAGAATCTGCAAACCATCTAAGGGCGTTGCGTGTGCGCGTGCAGACGAAAAATGCTCTGCAATACAATCGCGGATGAAACGCACCCGAATCGGTGTCATGCCGTGTAGGGGCGCATAAGCGCCGTGTTCATCCCACCATTCATGGGCAAGGGCGGCGAAGCGTGCCACTTCTTCCGCATCAACCGGATTGAAGGGTGCTGGGGTGGTTGAGGATGCTGTCATGAAGGCACTCCGCAAGATTGGCACAAATTTTTCTGTATAATAGCAATATCAGCAAAAGTGTATATCATATTTCGCTCAATAATTGCGTAAATACAAGAAGTTAGAGTTATTTCATGTGATTTTTTTTAAATGAAATCACTCTAATAAAATATCAATGATTGATATTCTTGAAGCAGCCCGTTATGTATAGGCCACTTTTGGATAGTGGCGCTACCTTTATATTGGCTAGGGTTTGGCTTGAATAGGCGAGGTGGCGCATTCTTGTGGCGAGTGAGTGGTTGACCATGGCCCGTATTGTGATGAAATTTGGTGGCACTTCGGTGGCCAATATTGAGCGGATCCGGAATGTTGCGCGTCACGTCAAACGCGAGATTGAAGCCGGCAATGAGGTGGCGGTGGTGGTGTCTGCTATGGCGGGTGCTACGAACCAGTTGGTTGCGTGGTGCCGGGAAGCATCGCCGCTTTATGATCCTAAGGAGTATGATGCGATTGTCGCGTCCGGTGAGCAGGTGACCTCTGGCCTTTTGGCTTTGGTATTGCAGGATATGGGTTTGAATGCCCGTTCCTGGCATGGCTGGCAGATTCCTCTTACCACGGATAATGCGCATGGTTCGGCGCGTATTACGGGTATTGATGGGGATACCTTGATAGCGGCCATACAGGCGCGTGAAATTCCGGTGATTGCTGGTTTTCAGGGTATTGCGGAAGATGGCCGCATTGCCACATTGGGTCGTGGCGGGTCGGATACGAGCGCGGTGGCGATTGCTGCGGGTGTAAAGGCGGATCGCTGCGATATTTATACGGATGTGGATGGCGTCTATACGACAGATCCGCGGATAGTGCCGCAAGCGCGGCATCAGGCGCGGGTGTCGTTTGAAGAAATGCTGGAAATGGCCTCGCTAGGCGCGAAGGTGTTGCAGGTGCGTTCGGTGGAAATGGCCATGACGCACAACGTGCGGGTGCTGGTGCGTTCATCGTTTGATGCCCCTGATGCTTTGCCGCCGGAGTTGGGCGGTCTCCCTTATGGTACTCTCATCTGTGAAGAGGATGAAATTGTGGAACAACAGGTTGTAACGGGTATTGCTTATTCCAAGGATGAAGCGCAAATCACCTTGCGTGCGGTGAAAGACCGTCCGGGTGCGGCGGCGGCTATTTTTGTGCCGTTGGCGGATTCCAATATTAACGTGGATATGATTGTCCAGAACATTTCCGAAGATGGCAATGCTACGGATATGACATTTACGGTGCCGGTGGTGGATTTTGAGCGCGCGCTGGATGTGCTGAAAAAAAATGCGGCTGAAATCAATTGCGCTGAGGTTGAAGGCGTGAAAGATGTGGTGAAGGTGTCTGTGGTGGGTATCGGGATGCGTTCGCATACGGGTGTTGCAGCCACAGCGTTCCGCGCTCTTTCGGAAAAGGGCATCAATATCCGGGTGATTGCCACATCGGAAATTAAAATCTCTGTGCTGATTGATGCGGCCTATGCGGAGCTGGCTGTGCGTACCTTGCACACGGCTTACGGGCTGGATCGTCCGGCTTAGTAAAGCGAGGCTTTGTAATATAAAGGGAAAACCGTTTAAGGTTTTTCCACCTCTTTTGGGCTAATAATCAGAAAAATCCTGCGGGTACCTTGAAAGGAGCCTGCATAAAAGGGATAGTTGCTTTAGATTTCACTGACGTGTTTTGGCGTCGCAGCAGATGGAGATGGCTCATGCGAGGTGGTTTTGGTGGCCCCCGCGTTCTGCTTCGTCGCCTCCGCGAGGTTATGGCAGAGCCTATTGATGCTCAGGAGCGGCTCAACAAGATTGTTGTGCTGATCGCTGCGAATATGGTGGCAGAGGTTTGCTCCATTTATGTGCTGCAAGCGGATAGCACCCTTGAACTTTATGCCACCGAAGGTTTGAAAGCCGAAGCGGTTCACCGCACAAGTCTGCGCCTGAATGAAGGTCTTGTGGGTTTGATTGCCCGCGAGGCGCAGCCGCTCAATCTTTCCGAGGCGCAGGAGCATCCGGCGTTTGTGTATCGTCCTGAAACCGGCGAGGAAATCTATCATGCCTTTATGGGTGTGCCGATTTTGCGGGCAGGCAATACGCTGGGGGTGCTGGTGGTGCAGAACCAGTCACATCGGGTATATACGGAAGAAGAAATTGAAGCGCTGCAAACCACTGCGATGGTGATTGCGGAAATGATTGCTTCGGGTGAGCTGTCCTCCCTTTCGCGTCCGGGTTCGGAGCCTATTGTGCGGCGGCCTTTGCATATTAAAGCTGTTTCACTGGCAGAAGGCATTGGTCTGGGGCATGTGGTGCTGCATGAGCCGCGGACGTTTACAGCAAAAAATCTGATTGCAGAAGATATTCATACCGAGCTGCAACGGCTTGATACGGCCATCGAGACGTTGCGTCATACGCTGGACAGCCTTCTTAATCAGGGGGATATGGCCGATAGCGGTGAGCACCGTGATATTCTGGAAGCGTTCCGCATGTTTGCGCATGATCGCGGCTGGGTGCGCCGGATGCGCGAGGCTATTTTGCAGGGGCTGACGGCGGAAGCGGCGGTGGAGCGGGTGCAATCGGATACGCGCGCGCGGATGCAGCGGCAGGTTGATCCTTATATCCGTGAGCGGCTGCATGATCTGGATGATCTGGCGAACCGGCTGCTGCGGGTGTTGCATGGCAATGATGAGCATCATGCGGAAGAATGCGAGCCGGAAAATACCATTCTTGTTGCGCGCAATATGGGGCCGGCTGCCTTGCTGGATTATGATCGCTCCCGTTTGCGGGGGCTTGTGCTGGAAGAAGGCGGCACCACAAGCCATGTTTCCATTGTGGCGCGGGCGCTGGGTATTGCAACCGTGGGTCTTGCGGCGAATGTGGTGGGTATGGTGGAGCCGGGCGATCCGATTATTGTGGATGGCAGCACCGGAGAAGTGCATATCCGGCCTCCGGCGGATGTGGAAAAAGCGTATGCGGAAAAAGTGCGTTTTCGGGCGCGCCGTCAAGCCCAGTATCGTGCCTTGCGGGATCGGCCGTCAATTACCCGTGACGGGGAAGCGGTGTTGATGCTGCTGAATGCCGGATTGCTGGTTGATCTGCCGCATTTGAGCGAAACAGGCGCTGCGGGAATTGGGTTGTTCCGCACAGAATTGCAGTTCATGCTGGCCACCAGTTTCCCGCGTACCGGCGAGCAGGAGCATCTTTACCGTTCGGTGCTGGATGCGGCGGGCGGCAGGCCGGTTATTTTCCGCACGCTGGATATTGGCGGTGATAAGGTATTGCCTTATATGCGTCAGGTGCATGAAGAAAATCCGGCATTAGGCTGGCGTGCTATCCGCATGGGGCTGGATCGTCCGGCGCTGATGCGTTCACAAATCCGCGCGTTATTGAAAGCCGCTGCGGGGCGTGAGCTGCGGCTGATGTTCCCCATGGTTGCTGCGGTGGAAGAATTTGATGCTGCACGTGCTATTTTGGAAAAAGAAAAGGCGCATCTAAAGCATTGGGGGCATCGTATCCCGGAAAAAATTCTGCTGGGTGCTATGATTGAAGTGCCATCGGTTCTGTTTCAGCTGGATGAATTGTTGGAGCGTGTGGATTTTGTTTCGGTTGGCTCGAATGATCTGGTGCAGCATCTTTTTGCGGCGGATCGGGGCAACACCCGCGTGGCAGATCGCTTTGATCCGCTCAGTGCGCCGGTGCTGCGCGCGTTGCGTCTGATTGTCACCAAGGCGCGGGAAGCAGGCAAGCCGGTCACATTGTGCGGCGAGCTGGCCTCCAGACCGCTGGAAGCGCTGGCCCTCATCGGCCTTGGCTTTAATGCCATTTCCATGTCTGCGGCTTCAATCGGGCCGGTTAAATCCATGTTGCTGAATCTGGATGCGGGAAATGTGCGCGAACGGATGGAAGAGCTGCTCGCTGCACCTTATCACAGCCAGCATTCTATCCGTGAATTTCTCCAAAATTTTGCAGAAAAACACAATCTTCCTGTCTGAATTTTCCTTATGGCGGATGACGAACGCTGGTGTATAGCGAAAAATTTCCCGCCCCCTCAGATTCCTCTCCAAGCGATTCTCAGCCTTGAATTTTAATTGCGAAAAAACATCTATTTCCGCGGCAAAACCCCGTTGATTTTTGCGCAAAATGCGCGAAAGACTTTTTTATAAAGCGGCAGTTTCGGCAAAAGAGCGCGCTGGGCAAAATAATCCTGCAATGCGGGTGATAGGGTGCGGCTGCGGCTTTGAACCGGCGTTTGGGCAAATATATGCAGATCGCTCCTCAACGGTTGCGCGTTTGCGGCAAGCCATTGTGCGTCAGGATAAGCAACAACGCCGTTTTCAATAGCGGTAAACGGACGCAGAATGTTGCTGCCTATAAAGTAGGGCGTACCATATTCATGGCGGATACCAAAATCCGCAAGCGCATAGCTTAAAATGCCCCGCGCCATGGTTTCAATCAGCGCTGTTGAACTTACCGAAAGCGCCAGATCGGTCTTTTCGATACATTCCTCAATATCTTCGGTTGAGAATACCAGATTGGAAGGTACCGCGCCGGTTTGCTGAATGAGCGGATAAAGGTTGAGCCTGTCTTTATGGGCAATAAACTCATCGGGTGTGTTCCGCAGTTTAATGCAAAGGGTTTTGTCGGGGTATATTTTTGCCAGTTGCACCAGTTTTCTTGCAAGATATTGTCTTTGCTGTTGTTTTTTCGGAATAATATTCTGGTCGAAATAAGTGATGGTTTTAATGGCGTCAAAAGATGTGATGGGGGCTTTTTTCTCTACATTGAAAATCTGTGGATATCCTGTGATGACTGTATTCTTGCCATCGAACCCATAAATAGTTGCCAATTCTTGATAAGTATCGCAATCTGCTTGAGAATTGCAAAAAATAACATCGGATGCCGCGCGCACCAGCAATCCGTTGTCCCTGTCGCCCCAACAAATCCCTGGAAATAAGGTCACAATTTTAGATTGAGGGCAAATATGGTTTATGGTAGTGTCAAGCTGCATCACCGAGCGTCCCCCGAAGCCTAGGAATACACAATCGAACGTATTGTTTTTCAGTAGGTTTTCTAGCGTTTCACGGGTAATAGTTGGCAGTTCTGTAAACGGGCGTTTTTGTCTTTCCGAGAGTGTGTTGCCGTCAAAATCCAGGTGGTAGAACGTGCAATGCCAGCCGTGTGTTTGGAGTGCGGTTGCAATGTTGAAGGCTGGTCTGACGTAGGCATCGTAGCCAATGAGGAAGAGTGCGGTTGGCATGGGTTTAAAAACGCCTGTTGATATTAACGGAAGGTTATCTTAAGAAGACGTGGCGGAGAAATGAAGGCCTGAAATGAGACTTTTGTTTTAGTATGCCCATATTTTGCCATCAGCAAATGTATTTATTGCATTCTTAAGTTTCGTTTTGCGGAATTTAAGAATGCAATGTGTGGGGTTTTGGCTCTGTATTTTTTCTGTTTTTGCATTTTCTGTAACGTTTTATCGAGAGTACATCATGTTTGAGATTCAAGGCCGTAAGGTTGGAAAAGCGTATGCCCCTCTGGTGATTGCCGAGATTGGTATTAACCATGAGGGCAGTCTGGCGGTTGCAAAGGAGATGGTGGACGCGGCGAAGCGTGCGGGTGTGGAGGCTGTGAAGCACCAGACGCATATTATTGCGGACGAGATGAGTCCCCATGCGCGTAAGGTTATTCCTGGCAATGCGGATGTGTCGATTTACGAGATTATGGAGCGGTGCGCGCTGAACGAGGAAGAGGAGCGCGAGCTTCAGGATTATGTTCAGAAGCAGGGCATGATTTTCTTTAGTACGCCGTTTTCCCGTGCGGCGGCAGAGCGTCTGCGCGGCATGGATATTCCGGCGTACAAGATTGGTTCGGGCGAGTGCAATAACTTCCCTTTGCTTGAGCATGTTGCGGGTATTGGCAAGCCGGTTATTCTCAGCACCGGCATGAATGATCTGGATACGATCCGCCGTGCGGTGGCGATTTTTGAAAAGCACAAGGTGCCGTATGGCCTGATGCACTGCACGAGTATTTATCCAACCCCGTATGAGAAGGTGCGTTTGGGCGCGATGCAGGAGTTGATGGACGTGTTTCCGGATGTGCCGGTGGGCTTGTCGGATCATTCGTTGTCGAATTATCCGTGTTTGGGAGCGGCGGCGTTGGGTGGTTCCATGCTGGAGCGGCATTTCACAGATCACATGCAGCGTAAGGGGCCGGATATTCCTGTTTCCATGGATGAGCAGGCGTGCCGTGAGTTGATTGAAGGCTCCCGCGCCATTCATGCGTGTTTGGGTGGCCGTAAGGGCAAGTTGCCGGAAGAGCAGGTGACGATTGATTTTGCTTACGCCAGTGTGGTGACGATTAAGGATATTCAGCCGGGTGACGAGTTGTCATTGCAGAATATTTGGGTGAAGCGTCCGGGTACGGGCGAAATTAAGGCGCCGGATTTTGACAAGTTGATTGGCAAGAAAGCTGCGCGCGCAATTCCGATGGATCAGCATGTAAGCTGGAAGGATGTGGTGGCATGAGCAGCAATCCAATCAAGAATATCCTCTTTCTCACAGGCACCCGGGCGGATTTTGGCAAGTTGAAGCCGTTGTTGGAGGCGGTGGAAGCGGATCCGGCGTTTGATCTGCATTTGTTTGTGACAGGGATGCACGAACTGAAGCTGTATGGTTACACCACGCAGGAAGTGTTGGCGTGTGGCTATAAGAATGTGTACCGCTACATTAACCAGTTTATTGGTTCGCCGATGGAGATCATCCTGTCGAACACGATACAGGGTTTGTCGCGTTATGTGCACGAGAACCGGCCGGATATGATTGTGGTGCATGGTGATCGTGTGGAAGCGTTGGCGGGTGCGATTGTGGGGATGTTGCAGAACATTCGTGTGGCGCATATTGAGGGCGGCGAGCGTTCGGGTACGGTGGATGAGATGATTCGGCATTCGGTGTCGAAGCTGTCGCATTTGCATTTTGTGGCAAACAGCGAGGCGGCGTATCGTCTGCGGCAGATGGGTGAGCGCGACAAGGCCATTCATATTATTGGATCGCCCGATATTGATATGATGGTGTCGAGCAAGCTGCCGTCTATTGATGAAGTGAAGGCATATTATGATATTCCGTATCAGGATTTTGCGGTGGCAATGTTCCATCCGGTGACCACCGAGCGGGAGCAGATGGCGGAAAATGCCGAGAAATTTGTGCAAGCCTTGCTGGATGATAATCATAATTATGTGGTGATTTATCCAAACAATGACGAAGGCACGCACGATATCTTGAATGCGTATAAGCGTCTTGAAGGCAATGACAGGTTCCGGATTTATCCGTCCATTCGGTTTGAGAAATTCCTCACGGTGTTGAAAAAAGCGCAATTCTGCATTGGTAATTCCAGCGCGGGTATTCGTGAAGCGCCGTTTTATGGTATTCCCACGGTGAATGTGGGAACCCGTCAGTTTGGCCGTTTTGTATCGCCCAGCATTATTGATACGTCTTATGAGACGGTGGATATTGTGCGCGGTATTCAAAAGGCGTCCAATATGCCGCGGCAAGCGCCAGCCACGCATTTTGGTGCGGGCAACAGCACCCAGTTGTTTATGAAAACCATTCATGATCCGCAGGTGTGGGAAGGCTCCACGCAAAAGGTGTTTTCCGATTATGTGGTGTCCCCTGTCAATTCCAATCAGGTGATAGCGGGTGTGTTTGTGGGCGGCGAGGCGAAAGATGCCGTCTGAAAAGCCCACATTGCTCGCGGTCATACCGGCGCGTGGTGGCTCGAAAGGGTTGCCGCGCAAGAACGTGTATCCGTTGGGCGGGTTGCCGTTGATTGGCTGGTCAATCAAAGCGGCGCAGGAGGCAAAATCTGTGGGTCGGGTGGTTGTCACCACGGATGATGCGGAAATAGCGGCGGTTTCAAGGGATCTGGGTGCGCACGTCATCATGCGGCCAGCGCAATTGGCGGATGATAAGGCGCTCACCATTGATGCGGTGCTTCATGCTTTGGAGAGTCTTGACGCTGCAAAAGACGAGGCCGATTGCGCGTATATGGTGCTGCTGCAACCCACGTCACCCTTGCGCACAGCGGCGCATATTGATGCGGCGGCAGCGGTGTATTTTCAGCATAAACCGGCGTCATTGATTTCGGTGGTGGAAGAAGAGCATAGCCCGTTCAAGAATTTTGTGATGGAAGCGGGAACGCCGTTTTTAAAGCCGTTGTTTGGGGAGCGGGAGCTGTCCCAGCCGCGCCAAGCTTTGCCGAAGGTTTATCGGCAGAACGGTGCGCTGTATATCACGCCAATTGCCGCCCTGCGCGCGCAAAGAGCGTTTTATCTGGCACCCTGCCTCAGCTTTGAAATGGGGCGCGAAGAATCCATTGATATCGACACCCTGCACGACATCCAGACGGTCGAAAAAATCATTCATTCACGCCAGGTAATTTAATTTTTTTAGTTGTTTTAGAGTAATTCCGTGAAAAATTTATTTGTTGTTTCAAACTTTGGTCAAATCCACCAATGCAATCGTTTTATTGCAAAGGAAGGGTATGAAGAAAATTATTTGGCAATTCTTTATACGACCAAAAATCTTGAAATGCCGAAACTGACCGAAGAAACAGCAAATAAGGATTTGTTCAAAGGAATTGAAAGATTTGAACTGCCTGTAAATTGCATGAAAATAAGGGCAGATTCTTCTCGGATAATGCAAGCAAATTATCGGAATTTATTGCTTAAGCATAAGCCGACTGATCTCTATATATTTTCGTTTGAAGGCCATTATGTAATATTGGCGCGGCTTGCCCGAAAGTTAGGTGTGCGTGTTCATCTTGTGGAAGAAGGAACAGGAACCTATAAACTGGCAGTACCCGCATATCAGGAAAAAAGCGCGGTTACTTGGCGGAAAACGTTAGATCAAGCCTATAAGAAATCTAAAATATCGAAAAATCCATGGATACGCGCGTTGGTGCATCTGCTGTTTTTACCCAGAGATCTTATTGATTTTTCCAAAAAAATGTACGCAGAAGATAGGTTTCAGCAAAGCCTTTTAAAATTCCTGCCTTGGCGGCTGTCAAATGGAGGCGGTCGCTTTACACAATTTGATAGCTTGCATGTTGCTTTTCCTGCTGTATTGCAACCCCACTTTCCAAAAGTGAAAGTGCAGGAATATTTTGTCCACGAAAAAAAGGAGACTTCCGAAGAAGTTGTCAAACTTTCCGATCAGGATGAAATAGCAAATCAAGTTATCCGTAAATATAACATTTCAGAAAGCGACGTTATCTTCGTCAGTCAGCGCTATCCAATAACGTTGAACGTTTATACCAGCCATATTATACGGTTGCTTGAAGAACTGGTTTCTAAACTTCCAGAAGAAAACAACCGTATTCTCATTAAACTTCATCCCAAAGAGGCAGAGCCTGTGAAGGTTGCATATAAAAAAGCAGCCAAACACATGGGCAAAAAAGCTGCACTTATTGACAGCCCGCCATTTCCGATTGAAACTCTTATCTCATTGAGTAAAGTCAAAGCGCTTGCGGGAATTGCATCATCATCGTTAATTTATGCCGCAAAAGTTGACCAAAGCTTAGAAATTTATTCTATTGGTGACAAATTGGCTCAGGAATTGAAAAAAATTCCTGCGGAAAGAGTTGGCGCAGAACAAATTGAATCCCATGTTTCTTTATTGAAACTCTTCCCCCATATAAAACACATCTAAATTTTCATGCGTGAGCTTTAGAAAAGCTCACGCATGAACCATGTTTTATTCTTCGTACAATTTTTTCAAACTTGGGCTTTGCTGTTTGTGTATTTCAAACAGTTCATCAATCCACTGTGTCGAAACCACAGACAATGCTGCGCTATCATCATCATTACTTTGCAAAGTACTGCTTTTCTGCAACAGGCTTTCTTTGGTCGCATCAGGCGGCAAAGTATAAACCATCAAGGTGCCGTGAGAGGAATATTTCAGCGGAATTTTTTTCACTTTTTGGGTTTTAGTATTTTCAGCCTCAACCCGATCCATATTAAAGCCGGTGCCGTATATAATCGTGGCATCTAAATTTTCGGGGGCTTTATCAAGCAATTCGTCCACATTGCCATAGCGGACAAAATTATCTTCAAGCAATTTGTTTCCTGCAATTCTCTCATAGAGCAATAGATAAGATGGCATAAGCAGGTTGTGATTAAACGGCCACAAGAAAATTTGGGGTGAAAAAGCTAATGCTTTAATTTTTACCGAGGGAAGCAGATGGGCTAATTTTGAAGAAATAATAAGTGATCCAGTTGCCCCTTTTGAGATTCCTATCAAAACAATTTTTTTATAGTTATTAGTTTTTTGCAAATCATTTATGGTATTTGCAATTAAGTCAGCAGTATAAGTATAATAACTTTCACTTCCATCATTCAAGAAAAGACAATCACCTTCAAAATCATATTTTTGTAAAATGAAAGTGCTTGAATGTGGAGATAGCAAAACAAATAAAGTATCGCTGGTTTTATTTCTTATAAAATTATAATTGAATGACTTTTCATAAACATTTGTTTTGTTTTTAATGTATTTATTGAAATCGTCTTGCAGGAGTTCAATTGAAGCAAGATTAAGAGAGGAAATAAAAGATTTTGATAATTCTTCTTCTTTTAAAAAAGCATTATAAGCTTCAGAAATCTTTCCTTGAGCCTTTAATATTCTGCCGTATCTTCCCCAAACTTCTGATGATTTTGAACCACTATCTATAGCAAATTGAATTTGCTTCTCTGCTTCTTCAAATTTTTGACGCGAATAATATATTCGCGCTAAATGAGAACGGGCAGATTTTAATTTGGGGTTTTGTTTCAGAGCATTATGAAAATGGATATACGCATTATCATAGTCACCAGTGAATAAGAAGATATTTGCCATAAGCTCATCAATAAGATGGTGTTTAAGGCCTTTTTTTTGCAATGTTTGCAGATGCGCAAGTGCTTCTTTACGGCGCCCTAATTTAATCAATGTACGGCCATAGAGAATATTAGCATCAGCACTATCTGCTAACTTGATAGATAACTTGGATAATTCCAAAGCTTCGTTAAGCTGGTTTTTTTCAAACAAATCTTTTGCTTGTGCATTCAGTGTCGCAATTTCTGGTAAATTGTCATGTCTCAAAGCAGCTTCAGCCATTATTAAATACTTTCTATTCGCCTTGTGAAAAGCGATTTCCAGATTTCACACTATAGTATTATTTTTTATTGTTAGATTATTGCAGACTGTTTTTATTATATGTGTCTGGAATAAAATACTCTATAACGCTGTTTACCCTGCTTCATTTCTGCCTTTTAGAAGCCCGTATGTCAAGCCGCAATAAGGTGCTTCCAACGCTTCAAACCTTCATCCTCCAAGCACCGGAATGCACTGGCAGGTTATTTCCACTTACTTCCACATATTCCGCTTGTTTCATTCCGCTTTGTTCCACTGCGGCTATCCCCGCCCCGCGGCAGTCTAAACCACGGTTTAGCGAGACTTTTTCATAAAAAAATAAAATTTTATCAACGTTAATCGCTTCTTAGGCGCTTTGGCGCTATTTTCTAAAAACCATGCTGCATTTTTCATCCCATTTGGAAAAAAAATCCGCACGCGCAGTTTTTGGCGCGGCATTGCTGGCATGTACCTTAACCGTCTCATTTTATTCATCTTTTAGCGCTCACGCCCAAGATGCAGTTCCAATCCCCCCTTCACGGGAAGAATTGGATGCAAAACGCCAAGCTCTTGAAAAAACAAAAGAAAATGAAACGCGCATCCGTCAGGAGATCGAACAGATCGCCACCGAGCGCAAACAGCTTTCTGAAGACCTGATCGCCACCGCCAAACGCATTGATGAAACCGAAAAACGCATCATCACCAGCGAAGAAAGATTAAGCCAACTCATTGATAATGAACGCAATATTCAGCGCGCCCTCGATGGCCGCAAGGATATTCTGGCCGAACTGCTCGCAGCCCTCCAGCGCCTTGGCCGCAACCCTCCGCCAGCCCTCCTTGTCAGGCCAGAAGATGCTTTAAAATCAGTACGTTCCGCCATTTTGCTTGGCGCAATTCTGCCCGAAATCCGCGATGAAGCCGCAGAATTGGTCAATGATTTGGAAGAAATGCTGCGAATTCAACAGGCTAGCCGCCTTGAGCGCGCGAATCTCGAAAACGAAAGAACCGATTTAGCAACCGCCCAACAACGCATAAATCTCCTCATCGAAGCGCGGCAGAAACGCACCACCGAGCGCCAGCAAGCCCTTGCAGATGAACGCAAAAAGATGGAAGAGCTTGCCCGTCAGGTGCAGTCCTTTGAAGAACTTATCACCCGTTCTGAGCAGGAACTCGCCAGCGCTAAAGCTGCCGCCGAAGCCGCCGCCAAAGCCCAGGCCGAACTGGATAAACAAAAAGAAGCTGAAAAAAATACTTTAGCTGATTCGGCCAGAACCTCCCCCGCTATCGCTTTTTCCAAAGCACGCGGTTTACTCCCACTCCCCGTTTCCGCTAACCCATTGAATAATTTCGGGGAAAATGACGGATTTGGCGGCGAACACAAAGGGTTATCCCTCTCAACGCGCCCCCGCGCACAGGTCACTTCCCCTGTGGATGGATGGGTAGTTTACGCCGGACGCTTCCGATCTTACGGTCAGCTCTTGATTTTAAACGCCGGTGATGGCTACCATATAGTACTCGCGGGTATGGATACGATTCATGTTGAGCTGGGCCAATTCGTTGTCATGGGTGAACCTGTGGCACAAATGGGTGCAAGTGGCACTCGCAATGCCGCCGCTGTCTCTACAGGCTCTAAACAACCTGTCTTGTATGTCGAGTTTCGAAAAGATGGACAAGCTATCGATCCCACCCCGTGGTGGGCTGTTCAATTGACCAAAAAGGCTAGCGGATAATGCGCAAGACGTCGTTGTTAATGGTAGGGGCATTTCTGGGTGCGGCAACAGCCGGAGTCATCCAGCATCAAGTCGTGCTAAGTGCTGCAAATGCAGCAAGTACAGACACTTACCGCCAATTGAACCTCTTCGGAGATGTGTTTGAACGCATCCGCTCAGACTATGTGGATAGCCCCGATGATGCAAAACTCATTGAGGCAGCCATCAACGGTATGCTGTCCTCCCTCGACCCCCATTCATCCTATATGGATTCCAAAAAATACAAGGATCGTCAGGTTGACATCCGCGGTGAATTTGGCGGCTTAGGCATTGAAGTTACAATGGAAAATAACCTCGTGAAGGTTGTTAGCCCCATGGATGAAACACCTGCTGCCCGCGCCGGTATTTTGGCTGGTGACGTCATCACCCAGATTGACGGCGAGCAAGTGGAAGGCATGACCCTCAACCAGGCCGTTGAAAAAATGCGCGGTCTTGTCAACACACCTATCGTATTGAAAATAAACAGAAAAGACGTATCCGAGCCCTTCGATGTCAAAATCGTACGCGACACAATCCGCGTCCGCGTCGTGCGCCACCGCCTTGAAGGCACCGATGTTGGCTACATCCGAATTGCCTCATTTAGCGAGCAAACCACTGCAAATTTGAAAAAAGCCATCGAAGACATCAAAGCCAAAATCCCTGAAAAGGATTTGAAGGGCTACGTTCTCGATATGCGAAACAACCCCGGCGGTCTGCTCGATCAGGCCATTCAGGTAACTGATTCGTTTCTTGAACGCGGCGAGGTCGTCTCCACCCGCGGACGCAAATCAGAAGACGTCCAGCGCTACGCCGCGCGCGCCGGCGACCTGAGCGACGGAAAACCCGTGATTGTCTTGATAAATGGCGGCTCTGCCTCTGCCTCTGAAATTGTCGCCGGTGCCTTGCAAGACCATCGCCGCTCTACTGTATTGGGTACACGTTCCTTCGGAAAAGGCTCCGTACAGACCATGACCACACTGGGTTCCAATGGCGCTCTGAGCCTGACAACCGCGCGTTATTACACTCCCTGCGGCCGCTCCATTCAGGCAAAAGGAATCACCCCTGACATTATTGTCGAGCCGGTCGTTCCCGATGAATTTAAAGGCAAGGATGTCACTAAAGGCGAAGCCGGCCTGCGCGGCCATCTGAACAATTCCGTGAAAAAGCCGGAAGATGTCGAAGCGGATAAAGCGACCGAATCAGAAAAAGAAGAATCAGGTTCTTCCGCTTATGTTCCAACAGAGCCCGAAAAAGATGTGCAGTTGCAATCAGCTCTTGAGCTCCTGCGAGGCTCAAAGCAAGATGCAGCATTTCCACCTAAAGCAGGTGAGCTTTCTCCTGAATGCCAAATTACCGCAAGTAAAGATGGCGCTTCAAAGAAAGTAAAATCAAATTAAAAATGTGCGCTGTCTCCTAATCGAGGCACCGCATACTATATGTAATCTCTCTTGGGAGTTCTAAAGCGCTTCTAGTGTTGTGCGTAGATTAAAGTACTTTGCCTTATTGGCGAATATACTATATGTGGCTTTCCTGCGGACAAATAAACCTATGACCAATGAACTTAACAAGCCTTTAGGGCAAGGAGCAAAATCAGCACGCGCGGTGCGTAATTTCCGTATTGTGCCGTGGCTGCTTGCCTGTATTGGCGGAATTTATATGCTCATTGGCGGGTGGATTGTTCTGGTCGATGACCCCATGGCTGGGCAGCCTGTTGTAACAGCCCTGATAGAGAAAGCAGCCTCCGAAGAAAAGGCGCCAGAACAGGATCAAACTCCGCTGGCGCATGATCGTTCAGCACAAATTCCCTTGAATCAACCAGAGCATGGCGCGCCACTGATTATCAAAATTCCGCAAAATCAGCCTGAAAATGCTGGCAGGGACGATAGTGGCACCGCTTCACGCTTGAGAGCCGAAATTGATCGTGACCTTTTGGAGGAAACTCCTCATGGCGCATTGCCGAAAATAGCTTCTGATGGTCGTCAGGCCTTGGATATTTATGCTCGAGAGTCCCTATTTGCTGATGATCCGCGTCCGAAGATCGCTATTTTGGTGGGCGGGCTTGGTATTGGTGCAGCGGCAACCCGCGATGCGATTGATAAATTGCCTGCAGACGTCTCATTGGGATTTGCGCCCTATGGTAAAGAACTCGTCAGATGGGCACAGGAAGCGCGTGACGATGGGCATGAAATTTTTCTGCAAGTGCCAATGGAACCGTTCGATTATCCCAACAACGACCCTGGACCGCAGACCTTGCTGACAAGCCTTTCGGCAGCGAGTAATGTGCAGCGATTGCATTGGGTTCTTGGCCGTATGCAGGGATATGTAGGTATTGCCAACTATATGGGTGCAAAATTCACCGGCAATGAGGCTGCTTTGAAACCTGTACTCGCTGATGTACAAAAGCGCGGGCTAGTGTTTCTGGATGATGGCTCTTCGGCGCGCTCGTTGGTCTCTCGTCTGGGGCAGAGCAATGGATTGATGGTCAACCGCGCCGAAGTAGAGATTGATACGCGCCCCAGTGCCGAGGCTATTGACGCGGCTCTGGTGCGGCTTGAAGAACGCGCCCGCAGCAATGGAGTAGCAATTGGAACAGCAAGTGCTTTACCTGTGACACTGGATCGCGTTATACAGTGGATATCAACTTTAGAACAACGTGGCTTTGTTCTGATTCCTGTTAGCCATGCCATAAAAACAAACAAGCCCTCATGACTTTTTCAGCGCCCCGCACACTTGATGATCTTCCGTTTCGCCCTTGCGTAGGTATTATGCTATTGAATGCTCAAGGACAAGTTTTTGTAGGCAGCCGCATTGATGCTGAGGTGAAAACAGCAGAGTTAGGCGAAGATTATGTCTGGCAGATGCCGCAAGGCGGTATTGATGCTGGTGAAGAGCCTTATGCTGCGGCTCTGCGCGAACTTTATGAAGAAACAAATGTGCAGTCTGTGACACTGCTTGGCGAGTCAGCGAACTGGTATACTTATGATTTGCCCGGCGTCACACCGGAAAAACCTTGGAAGGGTAAATGGCGCGGCCAGAAGCAGAAATGGTTCGTGTTCCGGTTTGACGGGCATGAGAGCGAAATTGACATTGCTACCCCAGCGCAAGGACAACATTCCGCTGAGTTTGATGGCTGGCGTTGGGTGGATATGCACAAGCTGCCTAGCATGATTGTGTTCTTTAAACGCCCTGTCTACGAGGGGCTGGTTCAGGAATTCGCGCATCTGGGTACGCCTGCGGTTTAAGCGTTTTGTTTTGAAGCAGACATCCTTTTTGCACTATACGGTAGACGCGTGACAAAATGACCTATTGGTCAGAAACCATCTGTAGATTCAATACTCTGCTAAAGTATTTTGATCTTGTAACAATTCTAAAGTGCTGATATTGCAATTGTTTTTCTTGATCTTGCCATAATTTCAGCTTTTCTTTTACGGGCGCTGCGTACACGATTTTTCTTAAAGAATCGGTGCGGTGCATTTGTCATCAATCCCGTGACCGGTTCTTGATCCCGGCTTTGCAGGAGCAGAAATTATGCACTATTTTCCTGACCATTTATTTTTCGACGCTCGGCATTTGTTCAATTGCTGGCCTTCCCGCTGTGGCGCGCTAACTTTTGTGGTGCTTGCCAGCATGATTGCGAGCGGGGTACTGGTCTAAGCCCTCATTTCCACAGCGTTTTTAAAAGCAGGGCCCTGCCAGCCCTGTTTTTTGATACCTTTTACCATAGATGAAATCTATTAAAAAAATAATTTTTATCTATTTTATCTTTTGAAGAGATGAAGCTATAGTCCGCTCCGAAGCCACGTCTTCTTCCCAAAATCTATTATCGTTTTTCCCAAGGAAATGTAATGTCTCTCGTTAATAAAGAAATCAAGCCGTTTAAAGCTCAAGCCTACAAGCAAGGAAAATTTATTGAAGTAACCGATCAGTCCATCCGTGGAAAATGGGCAATTTTCTTCTTTTACCCTGCAGACTTTACATTTGTTTGCCCCACAGAGCTTGGCGATGTGGCTGATTACTACGATCAATTACAAGCGCTGAATGTCGAAGTTTATTCTGTGTCCACTGATACGCACTTTACCCATAAAGCATGGCATGACAGTTCCGAAACCATTGGCAAAATCCAGTATGCTATGCTTGGCGATCCAACCGCTCAACTAAGTCGTAATTTTGATGTTCTGCGCGAAGATCAAGGTCTTGCCGACCGTGGAACCTTCATTGTTGATCCTGATGGCATTATTCAGGCTGTAGAAATAACCGCCGAAGGTATCGGTCGCGACGCAGAAGATCTTTTGCGCAAAGTGAAGGCCGCACAATATGTGGCCGCGCATCCTGGTGAAGTTTGTCCCGCCAAATGGAAAGAAGGCGAAGCGACGCTCGCACCTTCTCTCGACCTCGTGGGTAAAATCTAAAATTGATCATGGTGAGTTTTATCAGGCGGTTTTATGCGTTCCGCTGCTCACGTACTTAAGTACGCTGCGCTGCGGTTACTCTAAAGCCCACCTGCTATACCCTCACCCTGATAAATTTTTGCTGCGGTGCTTGGGGCGCTAACACCAAATTTGCTGCGCTTTGGTGTTCTGGAGACCTTTTCGAACGAGGCTTCATAAAACGATAGGAAGAGCCATGCCGAGTGAGCGTGGTTCTTTGAAGCATACAGCGGGATTGTTCCAGTCTTCGGGGCAGTATTTTCACCATACACGCATATTATTTTGAGGTTTTTCCGATGCTGGACGCAACGATCCGATCACAATTAAAGGCTTATCTGGAACGTGTGGTGCGCCCGATTGTCATTCAGGCATCGCAAAATAACAGCGCAAAATCCAACGAGATGATGGAGCTCCTTGCGGAGCTAACCCGTATTTCCAGTAAAATTTCTGTGGTGGATGTACCAGACATCCGCGCGCCATCTTTCGCGCTGACATCGCCCGGGCATGATATTCATATTCGGTTTGCCGGTCTGCCCATGGGGCATGAATTCACTTCTTTTGTGCTGGCGCTTTTGCATGTTGGCGGGCATCCGCCGAAAGTGGATCAGGCGCTGGTGGATCAGATCCGTGATCTGGACGGTGATTTTAGTTTTGAAACCTATTTCTCTCTATCATGCCAGAATTGCCCTGATGTGGTACAGGCGCTGAATCTTCTGGCTGTGCTTAATCCTAATATAAAACATGTGGCAATAGATGGTGCGCTTTTTCCCGAAGAGGTAAAAAATCGCGAGATTATGACTGTGCCGACCATTTATCTCAACGGTGCCGTGTTCGGACAAGGCCGAATGGGGGCGGAAGAAGTACTGGCCAAGCTTGATAACGGCCTGAGTACCCGCAAAGCCAAGCAGCTCAGCGCGCAAGAGCCTTTCGATGTACTGGTGGTTGGTGGTGGGCCTGCGGGAGCTGCGGCGGCGGTTTATGCGGCGCGTAAAGGCATCCGCACCGGCATTGCCGCTGAGCGCTTTGGCGGGCAGGTGCTGGATACCATGGCGATTGAGAATTTCATTTCCGTACCGCACACTGAAGGCCCAAAGCTGGCCAATGCGCTGGAGTTGCATGTGCGAGAATACGATGTGGAGATCATGAATCTGCAACGGGCGCAAAAGTTGACCAAAGCAGGCTCTCTGTTTGAAATAGCGCTGGAAAGCGGCGCAACCTTGCGTTCAAAGGCGGTAATTCTTTCCACCGGCGCCCGCTGGCGGCAGATGAACGTCCCCGGTGAAGACGCATACCGCAACAAAGGCGTAGCCTATTGTCCGCATTGCGATGGTCCTTTGTTTAAAGGTAAGCGCGTGGCTGTAATTGGCGGCGGCAATTCCGGTGTAGAAGCTGCTATTGATTTAGCGGGAATCGTTACGCATGTAACGCTGCTGGAATTTGACAAAACGCTTCGTGCGGATGATGTGCTGCAACGCAAACTCTTCAGTCTGCCCAATGTGACTGTGGTGACATCGGCACAAACTACCGAAGTGCTGGGCGATGGCAAACAGGTGACAGGTCTTACCTACACTGATCGTACTTCTGGCACTGCTCAAAAACTGTTTTTGCAAGGTATTTTTGTTCAGATCGGTTTGATACCCAACACGGAATGGCTCAAAGGTACACTAACACTTTCCCCGCGCGGCGAGATTGTTACCGATTCGCACGGCCAGACTTCTCTGGAAGGCGTGTTCGCTGCGGGCGATTGTACCACCGTGCCATACAAGCAGATTGTGATTGCGCTGGGTGATGGGGCAAAGGCATCCTTGGCTGCTTTCGATTATCTCATCCGAGCGCCTCTGGAAAACGAAGCCGCAGCTTAGAACGGTATAAACCAGCATGACCTTACGGGAATTGCAATATCTGGTTGCTCTTGCCGATTACCGCAATTTTGGTCGGGCGGCAGAGGCATGCCTGATAAGCCAGCCGACCCTGTCCACGCAAATTCGTAAGCTGGAGGAAACCTTGGGGGTGGTGCTGATTGAACGCACCCCCCGCAATATTATGCTTACCCCTGCCGGTGAAAAGGCTGTGGAGCGCGCACGCCGAATTCTGGACGAGATGGAACAGATGAGGGAAGAGCTGCGTCGCGATCGTGACGATATGGCAGGGACGGTGCGGCTTGGGGCATTTCCCACGCTTGGCCCCTATCTCCTGCCGCATGTACTTGCGGGTATTCAGGCACAGTTTCCACAGATGCATCTGCAGCTAGTAGAAGAAAAAAGCCCTGCGCTGCTAAAAATGCTCCATGCTGGAAAGCTGGATGCTGCCATGTTGGCGTTTCCGGTAAATGACGGCCGTTTGCACCAGCAGTTTTTGTTTGACGAGTATTTCCTTCTGGCGGTGCCATTCACCCATCCGCTGGCGGCAAAGGCGAAGATTGTGATGGATGATTTGGCTGACCATCCTCTGATGCTATTGGAAGACGGGCATTGTCTGCGCGATCAGGCGTTGGATGTGTGTCGGATGGCTGGCGCACAAGAGGAACACGGGTTTCGCGCTACCAGTCTTGAAACTCTGCGGCAAATGGTGATTGCAGGTTCAGGGATTACGCTGCTGCCAGAGCTTGCTGCGCGGATTCCTTATTCCGGGCAAGATAATTTGCAGATTATTTCTTTTGCCAATAACCCACCGCAGCGCAGTATCGGGTTGTTCTGGCGCAAGAGCTCAGCAATAAACAAGATTCTGATTAAATTAGGGAATGTGGTCAGCGCAGAGGCGCAAAATATATTGCATAAAATAAGCAGTAAAAAATAATAATTTTAATGTAAGGAACTATGACGTAATATAAAAAATATAGTAAAATTCATAATAGTTTTCATTATTTTTTAGTATTGTTAAGAATTGATTATCTTTAAAATAATATTAATTTTGCTTTTAATGGGTTTTTTGGGGGGGCTAATTAAGCCTATCGGTTTCATATTCTTCAGGTGATTTAGGCAGCTTTTTGCTTGCCCATGCACCGAATTGTTCAAGATAGGTGATAATTACTGGCACGAAAACCAATGTAAGAAGGGTGGAAGAAATCAGTCCGCCAATCACGGCATGTGCCATAGGTGAGCGCTGTGCGCCACCTTCGCCCAATCCCAGAGCAAGCGGAAGCATTCCGAAAATCATCGCTAGCGTAGTCATTATAATGGGTCGCAAACGTACTTTGCCTGCATCAATCAGGCTTTCATGCAGCGTTGCTCCTTCGCGGCGGCGCTGATTTGAAAAATCCACCAGCAGGATAGCGTTTTTGGTCACCAGCCCCATCAACATGATAAAACCGATAATCGAAAAAATATTCAGCGTTGAACCTGTGAGCAGCAGACCGCTGAGTACTCCAATCAGCGACAGCGGCAAAGTTGTCATAATTGCTAAGGGTTGCAGAAAGCTGCCAAACTGCGAGGCTAGGATAAGGTAGATAAATATGACTGCCAGTGCCAAAGCTTGGAGGGCATGGCTAATGCTATCTGCCATATTTTCCGCATCACCGCCAAACATCACGCGGTAACCTGCTGGCATACTAATTTTCGCGCTTTCACGGGTAAATTCACGTGTAATATCACCAATCGGGCGACCAGAAACGTTGGCTGACACCAGCACCTGCCGCGAAAGATCTTTACGGCTAATCGCATTTGGCGTGGTTTCATTTACAAAATCTGCCACTTGGTCAAGATTGACAACCACCGGAATACCGTTGCTATCCATGCGACCAGTGGGAATGATTAAATTTTTTAAATCATCAATGGTCTGCCGTCTGTCTTCTGGTAATCGCACGATCACGTCATAGGTTTCGCCATTTGGCGCATTCCACTCTGATACGGCATCACCCGCCATGAGAGGACGCAGGGTATCGCCAATGTTTTGCAAACTGACTTCAAGATCGCTGGCAACATCACGCCGTACCCTTACAGCAAGGGTGGGTTTTTCATTGTCCATGCTGGTTTCAATCTCGACAGCACCTTGAATTTTCTCAAGAATAGTAACCATTTCTTTGGATATGCGTTTTAGCTCTTCCTGACTTTCACCAAGCACGTTAATTTGCAGTGGCTTGTTATTGCCTCCGCTATCCCCTACTCCAGGCTCGTTCACAGATACAGTAAGTCCGGCAATTTGTGAAAGCCGTGTGCGTAATGGTTCTGCAAGTTGGCTTGGAGTGCGGCTGCGTTCTTTTAATGGCACCATATCTACATGCACTGTGGCTTCGTTTGTTCCACGCGAGCGGCCTGTATTGATGGTGCTGTAGGTATTGGAGACCTCGGGATAAGTGCGTAAAACCTGTTCTACCTGCGCTACTTTTTCTACCATATAATCCAGTGATGCGCCCTCATAAGCTTTGAGCTGTACTTCAAATTTCCCTTGATCTCCTTTGGGAACAAATTCTGCACCAATGAGAGGAACCAGTGTCAGGCTCCCAAAAAATACAGATCCCGCCAAAACAATCGTGGTGATACGGTGACGCAGACTCCAGCCGATGACATTTTGATAGTATTTGGCGAGCCGTTCAAAGCCGTGATCAAACTTTTCTACAAAGCGGCCAATTGGGCCGCGTTTAACATTCCTGTGGGAGGATGGATCATACCAAACGCTGGAGAGCATGGGATCCAGCGTAAAAGAAACAAACAACGAGATCAGCACAGCCACCGAAACGGTTACGCCAAACTGCATAAAAAACCTTCCGATTATCCCGCCCATGAAAGCGACAGGCAGGAATACAGCAACGATAGTAAAGGTGGTCGCCAGCACAGCAAGGCCGATTTCAGTAGTGCCTTCCAGTGATGCCAGTTTATGGGATTTGCCCATGCCCATATGGCGGGTAATATTTTCACGCACCACAATAGCGTCATCAATCAGGATGCCAATGGCCAGCGAGAGAGCCATCAATGTCATCATGTTGAGCGTAAACCCAAGAAAGTAAATAACGGCAAACGTGCCTGCAATAGAGATGGGCAAGGTAAGCGCGGTAATCACCGTGCTGCGCCAAGAGTTGAGAAACAGGAAGACAATGGCAATGGTGAGCAATCCACCCTCAATAAGGGTGCGCTGTACGTCATGCAAAGAGCTGGTAATGGCGCGCGAGTTATCCCGTGAAACACTGAGTTCTACGCCCATGGGTGCAAGTTCTTTTGCCAGAGCATCCACCGTACGGCGCACACCTGCTGCAACTTCGACCGTATTGGAACCTTGGATTTTCACAACATCAATGCCGAGTGCAGGCTGACCATTAAAAAACGCGCGGCTTTCCAGTTCTTGCCCTTGGTCGCGGACTTTGGCTACTTGTGACAGATAAACCGGAGCTCCACCGCGTCGTGCCACAATAATGGTATCAAATTCTTCCGGATTTTTTATGCGTCCTTTCACTGTAATCAACCGCTGATCAATGCCTTTGTGCATGTTACCTGCGGCTATATCCTGATTTTCGCGGCGGATAGCATTTTGAATTTCCAGCACCGAGATGGAAAGTGCTTGCATTTTTTCAGGCTCAACCATGACCGCAATCTGGCGGGAGCTTCCGCCCACTACAGTTGTTTGCCCAACACCGGAAACAATATTCAACCGCTTGGTAATCAACTCTTCTGCCAGTGACGTCAATTCTGTCAATGATTGTTGTTTGGATGATACAGCAAGAGAGATAATCGGCTGGTCATCAGGATTAAAACGCATAATTTGTGGGGCGTCAGCATTGTCTGGCAGTGTGGCCTCAAGGCGCGATACCCGGTCCCGCACATCTTGCGCCGCAGATTCTGCATCCACATCAAGATCGAACTGCACCACCACAACGGAATGACCTTCGTAAGATTCCGATGTGACCGTATCAATCCCTGCAATAGTATTGACTGCATTTTCAATAGGGCGGGTGATATCACTTTCCATGGTTTCCGGCGAGGCGCCTGAAAAGGTGGTCGATACAACAATCACCGGCAAATCAATGTCGGGAAACTGATCTACGCCCATGCGCGCATAGGAAAATATTCCTACCACCATGAGGGCAAGCATAACCATGCTGGCAAAAACCGGATGATGGATACTGACACGGGTAATAAACATAAGAATGCCCGTTCTTTCTTGGTTTTACAGGAGTTTCGGGCTATCGGTATCGTCAGAACCATTCGCCGTGGAAATGGTTACCGTCATGCCTACTTTTAAATCAGGCAGCACAGCAGAAACTACTGTATCACCTTGATAAAGGCCATCTGTAATTTCCGCTCGGTAGTCTTCTTGCCATGTCTGCCCCACTTTCACTGCCTGTCGGACAAGCGTATTGTTCACCACTTTAAGGACATATTCTCCCTTCTCGTCCTTGCGGATAGCGCTTAACGGCAAAAGAACGAGATTTTCTAATTTTTCAATATGAAGCTGACCTGTTGCAAACATACCGCCGCGCAACATGTAATCCATGTTGTTGACCTGCAGGTAAACCGGAACTGTGCGCGCATTTCCATCTGCTACAGGGCTAATGCGGATAACTTCTGCCTCAAAATTGCGCTCTTCGTAACCTTCAACATGCAATTGCGCACTCTGTGCGGTTTTCACCTGGGCAATCCGGCTGGTTGGCACACGGGCAACCAGCTCCATGCTTGAAAGATCAACCAGCGTCAGCAACTCGGTGTTAACAGCAAGAGTTTGTCCCTGTTCAATGGGGCGAGTCGCAACAACTGCATCAAAAGGGGCAAGCACGCGGGCATCATTCAGAGCTTTTTCTGCGGTGGCAATCTGCGCTTTCACGCCTTGAATTTGGGCTTGTAATTGCAATGCCGCACTTACCGCTTCATCCAACGTTGCCTTGGCTGTATAACCCTGACCATGCAGTTGTCGGGTGCGTTTGAGGGTTGTTTGAGCAACATTCTGCTGAGCTTCCAACGCTTGGAGTGAGGCGCGACGTTCATCCCTTGTGGCGCGTAAATCTTTGGTATCAAATTCCACCAGCAGATCGCCTGTTTTGACCGTATCGCCGACATCAATGTGGATTGCAGCCAGAGTGCCGGAAACCTTTGCATTCAGCTGAACCCTCTGCACAGGTTGCAAGGAGCCACTGATACGAATGCTGAGCACACGATCTTGAAGAGCAATGCGGGTAATTTCAGTGCTGGAAAGTGTAATACTGGTTTCTGCGACAGTTTCAGAAACAGGGGCTTCTTCCGTTGAGTCGCGTAAAAAAAATACTCCCGCGCCTAGTAAAGCAACAATCCCGATTGCCACAAAAATGTAACCAGACTTCGGTTTTGAAGCATTCATCGCGTTCATAATCCTGAGAGAGCAAAGTACATCTGATGTAAGAATTTTTCTGAAAAAATCAAGGCCTCATACGAAGATTGAGCATTAAGCTTGATTCAACAGAAAAATTCCTGTTTTCTAATGCCGACTTTCAATAAAATAATCTTAGAGCATGTCTCCCAAAATAGGAATCTGCGTAGGTAATTTGATGCTTTTTTTAAAAACGGATAATTAATTATTTGGATTTTTAAAAAACATATTTCTTCAATTTAGTATAAATAAAGATTAGCAATAATTATTTTGTTTGAGGTAATTATAGGCTTGAATAACCGAGCGAAGTTTGTCTTCTGTTGCGCGATCCCCGCCATTCAAATCAGGATGCAGACGCTTCGCTAAAGCTTTAAATTGCGTCTTGATTTGTTCTGGTGATGCTGATGTGTCTAAGCCTAGCTGCTCAAATGCCTGTCGAGCGACATTGCGAATTTCCCGTGCTTCTTCTCGTTCTGTTCGTTGTTGTGCACGAGAACCAGCAAAGAAACCAAAAGGATCGCGAAAATTATGAGTCTCTGGATTGAAGCTGTCGTTGTTATTTAAATTGGCTCGCTTTTGCTGACCCTTGACCCCCATTGTCCATGTGGGTCGATGCCCGGTATAGGCATTCTTTTGGTATTCCTCTACTTTTTCTTCGGGCATATCTGCAAAGTAGTTATAGGACTGGTTGTATTGGCGGGCATGATCTTGGCAGAAGTTATGGTACTGCCCCTCTTTATGTCGCCCTTTTGGCGCGCGAAAACCTCCGGTGCATGCACAGCCCGGCCATTCGCATGCATCAGGAGCACTATAACCACCACGACTGCTACGTCTCCGGCTGCTCCGAATGCCATCAAACCAATGTGAATCTAGCTTCATGACTTCTTAACTATCGCAAAAGTTACTATCAGTTCAAGTATCCCAATTGAGAACAGGCATGCTCTATAAAAGAACATTTTAATGATACAAGACGATTATCCTTGCTCATTCTCCCGACTTAAACAATATAAAACGAGCGTTTTAACAACTGGTATTGCACTATGAAAGCTTCCCCAATTTTTTCTTCCGTAAAAGAAAACATCGAACACAATCTTACAGTAGCGTTAGCTCCTAGCGTGCTTGTAGTGCAGGATGAAAGTCACAAGCACCACGGTCACTCTGGTGCGCGTCCTGAAGGAGAAACCCATTTTCATATAAAAATTTGTGCAAAAAAACTTGATGGTTTAAGCCGAATCGCAAGAGAACGAGCTGTTCATGCTCCTTTAGCAGATCTTTTGCGCTCGCGGGTGCATGCTCTTTCTATTACAGTTGTACCTTCCCAACGCGGTATCTGAATTTTGTGTACGTGGGTATTTAGCATCAGGCTTTAACTGTTGTTACATCCACATGCATCAGAAATGTCCTGTTCCAGTCCAATGTCTCTGCGAAAAGCAAAAAAGACAGGAAAACGATAACGGATCCCTGTCTTAAATATTTTATTGGATAGCAAAAAACTTAGTTAGCTGCTTTTTTCTTTGGCGTAAAAATTTGACGTCCACGATACATACCCGTGGACATGTCAAGGTGATGCGGACGACGCAGCTCACCTGAATCTTTATCTTCAATGTAAGTCGCAGCTTTCAGCGCGTCAGCAGAACGGCGATGGCCACGTTTCATTGGCGACGTTTTTCTTTTAGGAACGGCCATGACTCGAACTCCAGAAATAGAGGCAAAAATACGCACGGCTCAAACCGGCGCACGGTTATTCTGTTCAGGCTATTACCATTGTGCGATATAAATTTCCAGAACTTTGTTGCGAGTGATGCAAGATTCTTCATTTGCTTTGAATACAAGACAGGTTTGTAACGTTCATTCGCTGCTGCAACCGCTTTGCAATGATTTTGTGAAATGCCTTGGGTTGTGCAGGATTGCGCGTATGAGGGTTGGGCAAGGTAACCGCCATAAGTGCAGCTTGCCGATGATTAAGCGCTGATGCCGAACGCTTGAATGCTTTTTGCGCGCCAGCCTCAATACCGAAGGTTCCGTCTGATCCCCATTCGGCGATATTGAGATAAATTTCTACAATGCGTCTCTTCGGTAAAATTATTTCAAGCCAATGAGCGAGAACAATTTCTAAGGGTTTTCGCAAGTATGGGTAGTCGTGCCATAAAAAAAGATTCTTTGCAGTTTGCATAGTGAGGGTGGATGCGCCGCGAAAAGGGCCATTATCTGCGCCAAGCACCAAGCGCATTTCGCGCCAATCTACGCCGTGATGAGTGCAAAAACGACTATCTTCAGATGAGATTACCGCGCGTATTATTTGTGGGCTAATTGATTCGAGTTCAAGCCACTGTCGCTCAACAGGTAATCCTCTTAGCCAGTGCATAAGCATCAAGGTAGAAACCGGCGGCACTGCAGAATAAAGAATAGTCAGCACAAAGGGAAGTACAACCAGACTCGCTGTACACCATGCTATAATTCTTGCAACACGCCCGTAAGCCAAATAATGCCTATTTTGCCGTCGTATTGGTATTTTATCTGATTCAGGCCAGATTGGCTCACTATGCGTCATTTGCTGCACAATAGCGATTTTTGGCATCGGATGCTAGTTTAAGTACTTTAAAAATGTATTCTTTATAAGTCTATCTATACTCTTGACGAAAACGTCAGGAAGGTGCATCGCAACAGCATGACAGACCACAACGCTTTTCTTGAAAAACTGAGCCATGATGCGCAGCATGTTGAGCAATACATCACTGCTGCTCTGGAATCACAGTCTATGCCGCCACGGTTAGCGGCCGCCATGGGTTATGGCGTGTTGGGCGGCGGAAAGCGTCTGCGGCCGTTTTTGCTGCTAGAAACACTGCGTTGTCTTGGTAAAAATCCAGATGACTCTGCATTTCGTGCTGCCAGCGCACTGGAAACTATCCACAGCTATTCTCTGGTGCATGATGACCTGCCCGCTATGGATAACGATGCGCTGCGCCGTGGACAGCCGACCGTGCATTGCGCATTTGATGAAGCGACCGCGATTCTTGCAGGTGATGCACTGCTTACCTTTGCCTTCGAGCTGTTGGGCGGTGCAACAACTCCCCATATAGCAAAACTTGTTGGAATGCTTGCCAAGGCCGCTGGTGGCAGCGGTATGGTGGGTGGGCAAATTCTAGACCTCGAAGCCGAAGGCCGCTTTGCGCAGGGCTTGCCGCTTGCTCTTTCTGCGGATGCTATCATGCATATGCAAGCGCTGAAAACCGGCGCACTGATTGCCGCTGCGGTGGATATGGGTGCGGTGCTGGGAGATGCAAATGATGCAGAATGCGCGGCTTTAGGCTATTACGCCAAAACCATTGGCCTTGCTTTTCAAATTGCCGATGATCTTCTTGATGTGGAAGGCGATGCGCATTTTATGGGCAAGGCGGTGGGTAAAGATAACGCGTTGGGCAAAGGTACACTGGTAACGCTGTGGGGAATGGAACGCGCCCGTACCTTTTGCGATGACTGTGTCGCAGAAGCGGAAGCAGCTCTTGGTATCTTTGGAGAAAAAGCAAAGATGCTCCGGCAGGCGGCGCAATTTATTGCCAGCCGGAACCATTGAATTTTATTTATCCACCGTTGCACATTTTCAAAGACGGATTAAATCCGTCTTAACGATAATTGGCTAGATTCCTTGTGTAATGGTCTTATCTCTTCTCTGGTCAGTTGGGGCTGTTATTCGCAATTTTTTTCTAAGTAACAATATGTTGCGTGCAGTAGCATCGCCTCAATCAAGTGTGCGTTGAATCGGGAGCATAACATTGCCGGCTGGAGTAAAGCGTAACGGAAGCCCTGGAACAGGACCTGGCTTTTCAGAGGCCATGCGGGATGCTTTGGGGAAACGTATGCTTGAGTTGGGCGGTCTGGCACTGATTGCGCTGGCCGCAGCGGGCGGTCTCGCTCTTGCCACATGGTCCACCCTTGACCCTAGCGTCAATCATGCAACATCCGGTGAAATTCATAATCTTTTAGGCGCCCCCGGTGCCATGGCCGCCGATATGATGATGCAAATGGTGGGTCTTGGCGCAATTGGCTTGCTGCTGCCGGTTGCCATGTGGGGCTGGCGGTTGTTGCGTCATCGGGTGCTTGACCGTGAAAAATTACGGTTGATGGTCTGGCCTGTGGCGACTGTTTTTTCGGCCGGATTTGCTTCCACCCTGCCTTCGGGTGCAAGCTGGCCGCTTCCTTCCGGCATGGGCGGGATTGTTGGGGATACTGTTGCGCGTCTGCCGCAAATTTTCCTCAACAGCGCATTCGGCCTGCCTATGTTTATCACCACTGTGATTTTCGCCGTACTGTGTGTGTTTACCATGGCCGTAGCCTTGGGCTTCTGGTTCCATGAGCCTGAACGGTTCGAGCGGCAGGATCGCGATATTCCTCTGCCCATGAGCGGGCGTATTGTCCGCGCGCCTGCGCACGAAATGCGGCCACGCCCCGGCGCGGCGCGTCCGGTTGCGCCCCCGCATTACGATGACTTTGAAGATGAAGACGAAGAAAGCAGCCTTACTTCTATCCCGCTCGGCCTTGTAACCCACTGGTGGTACACCTTAAGCAGTGGTGTAAAACGCAAGATGCGCGGTGGAGCATTTATGCGCCCCCGTGATGACGAGCGGCGTATTGGTGTGAACGATGTTCTGCGCCGCATTGATGATGCATCGGATATGCCTGTACGAACGCGGGTACACCCTGCACGCCCTGTACCGCATTATGCCGAAGACGATTATAATCAGGCGGAGAACCCTATCCTGCCGCGCGGGCGGCATGTGGATGATGATGAGCCCCCCTTTATACATGATGATGAACCGTCCTTTGATGATGAGGATGCCCGTGATCTGGTTGCTCCTATTCAACGCGCATCCCGTCCACAACGGGTTGCGCCAGCGTCACCTCCTCCACGGCCTTCCGCACGCATAACAAAGGAAGCGCAGCCTTCTTTGTTGCGCGAAGAATATGAATTGCCGCCCCTTAGTCTGCTTGCCGCCCCCAAAAAAGCAGGCGGAATGGCAAATATCAACATGGATGCTCTGGAAAACAATGCCCGCATGTTGGAAGGGGTATTGGAAGATTTTGGCATCAAAGGTCAGATTATCAATGTACGGCCGGGGCCTGTTGTCACGCTTTATGAGTTGGAGCCTGCGCCCGGAATCAAATCCTCCCGCGTGATTGGTCTTGCGGATGATATTGCCCGCTCCATGAGCGCGGTTTCTGCCCGTGTGGCTGTGGTTTCTGGGCGCAATGTAATTGGTATCGAACTGCCAAACGCCAAGCGGGAAACGGTTTATTTGCGCGAATTGCTTGGTTCGGAAGATTTTGAACAGTCAAAAATGCGGTTGCCGCTCTGTATGGGCAAAACCATTGGTGGGGAGCCGGTTATCGCCGAGCTCGCCCGTATGCCGCACCTCTTGATTGCGGGTACAACGGGTTCGGGTAAATCGGTAGCGATCAACACAATGATCCTGTCGCTGCTTTACCGCTGGAAGCCGGAAGAATGCCGCCTCATCATGATTGATCCTAAAATGCTGGAACTCTCTATTTATGATGGTATTCCGCATTTGCTTACTCCTGTTGTTACCGACCCCAAAAAAGCCGTCACGGCGCTGAAATGGGCGGTGCGCGAAATGGAGGAACGCTACCGCAAGATGTCCAAAGTGGGGGTGCGCAATATTGACGGCTTCAATACCCGTGTAGCGCAGGCTATGGCAAAAGGCGAAACCATTTCCCGAACTGTCCAGACCGGCTTTGACCATGAAACAGGCGAAGCGATTTATGAACGCGAAGATATGGATTTGCAGCCATTCCCCTATATCGTCGTCATTGTGGACGAGATGGCTGATCTGATGATGGTGGCTGGTAAAGAAATTGAAGGCACGATTCAACGTCTGGCACAGATGGCGCGTGCTGCCGGTATCCACGTTGTGCTGGCAACCCAGCGTCCGTCTGTTGACGTGATTACAGGTACCATCAAAGCCAACTTCCCAACCCGCGTATCCTTTCAGGTAACCTCGAAAATTGATAGCCGCACAATCTTGGGGGAACAAGGCGCAGAACAGCTTCTGGGGCAGGGTGATATGCTCTATATGGCGGGTGGCGGGCGTGTAAGCCGCGTGCATGGTCCGTTTGTTTCCGATGAAGAAGTCGAGCATATTGTGGGGCATCTCAAAGCTCAAGGCACGCCGGATTATCTCGATGATGTAACGGTTGATGTGGAAGACAGTGCTGACGCGGGCGGCAAGGATGGCGCCGTATTCGATAAAGGCGCATTCGGAGATTCTTCCAGCGATCTTTACGATCAGGCGGTGGCAATTGTCTTGCGTGACAAGAAATGCTCAACCAGCTATATCCAGCGGCGTCTCAGTATAGGATATAACAAAGCCGCATCGCTTGTTGAACGCATGGAGCAGGAAGGCGTTATTTCGCGCCCGAATCATGCAGGTAAGCGTGAAATTTTGCTCGAAGATGATCGGGCAAGTGACGCAGGATAAGGTACACTGCCATTCCATTCGCAGGTTTGTGATATTGTCGCCACAGATGGGGCGTAAAACACAATTCATCCTTAAGCTTCTGCCAAAACCATATTGCCATATTCTACCTACGGTATAAATTGTAAAAAAATACAGACAGGTGGGGATGGAAATGAAAAAAGCTCTTTTGGGCGCAGTTGCGCTTTCTCTTCTTGCTTCCGCACAGGCTCAGGCCGCAGGATTTTCATTGCGCGAACAAAGTGCTTATGGGCAAGGCTGGTCTTTTGCCGGTGCAGGCGCAGGTGGGCCGGGAGTCTCCGGGATGTTCTGGAATCCGGCTCTGGTAAACAGTGCGGATCGCCTGACCTTTGACTCAAGCTATACACTGGTCGCTCCCGTTGTAAAAATCACGCCCGACGCAACATTCCCCCTTGCAGGATTAGGCGGCAGTGGTGAAATGGGGCAAGATGCAATTGTGCCAGCAACGGCAGTTGCCATTCCCTTGAATGAACATTTTACCGCTGGTATTACCATGGGTGCGCCCTTTGGTCTTGCTACAAATCCGCGGCACAACTGGTCAGGCCAGCTTGATTCCTATTCCTCCAAAGTGTTCACTTTTAATGCAACGCCAACATTAGGCTGGAAAGTGAACGAATGGCTGAGTCTTGGCGTTGGTCTGCAAATGGAGTTTTTTAAAACCACATTGAAATCCAATGCCGGCGTGGGCGGTCCCCGGTTGACCATTCAAGGGCAGGATGATGTGGGCTTCGGCTGGACTGCCGGTGTGCAGCTCAAACCTTTTGAAGGAACAGAAATTGGCCTTGGCTACCGCTCGTCTATCACACACGATATCAATGGCGATGTCCGGGTAGGGGCGATTAACCTCCCCATTGCCACAACCTTGAAAACTCCTGATATTGTGAATTTGGGTGTTCGTCAACGCATCAACAACAGCTTTACAGTTGCGGCCAGTTTTGAATGGCAGAACTGGAGCAACCTTGGTGTATTGACCGCCAGCAATTCCGGTTCCGCCATTGTACCGGCCCTGCCGTTCAACTATCGGGATTCGTGGTTTGTATCCTTGGGCGGTGAATATCAATGGAATCCCGATCTGGCGCTGCGTGCGGGTGTTGGCTATGAAACATCCCCGCTCACCAACACGCACCGCACCACGCGGCTTCCCGATGCAGACCGGATCTGGCTCAGTGCAGGTCTCTCCTATAAGTGGTCGGATAATCTTTCTGTAGATGTCGGCTATAGTTATTTGTTCGCCGCGGACAACAATGTTCGCATTGATACCGCAACATTTAATGGTAAGGCTGACAGCTCCGCGCATATTCTCTCTGTGGGTATGCGTAAGGCATTCAATTTTGGCGTGCGTTCTGCCTTTGCTGCCGAATAAGCCTCTGCGCCTTATTAAGTCTCGGTGTACGCTTCGCCAGCATCATCCACAAAAAATGTGATGCTGGCTGCCACATTTTCCCCGTAATGCGGGGAGAGATTGCATTTCCTGCGTGGGGGTTATACTTTCATCACGAGTGGAATGCTTTATGACAGTGAATGAACCGCCATCATCCGACCTTGCGAAAACACCGCGCATACGTTTGCGTGATGCTGTGATCGTTGCCTTGCGCACTGCTGTAAAAGCTATTGCGGTGCTGGTACTGTTGTTTGTGGGCGGCTTTTTCTGGTTCACTGCCGAAATTGGGCGGGTGCGCTTGCCAGAAACTCCTCAGGCCGATGGAATTGTTGCTTTCACAGGGGGGGCAGACCGACTCGCGGATGCCTTTGATCTGCTTGCAAAAGGCAAGGCAGAACGGTTGCTGATTTCAGGTGTCTACACCGGAACCACCCGCGAACAGCTTGCAAAATTGCACCCAAAAGCTGCACGGTATATCTACTGCTGTGTGGATCTGGATAGAGAGGCGCTGAACACGGTGGGCAATGCGCTGGAAACCAACCGATGGGTGCGCAAAATGGGCTATACCAAAATTATTGTAGTTACCTCAAGCTGGCACATGCCCCGCGCGCTGATTGAGGTGGCACGGCGGTTGCCGGATGTGGAACTCATTCCTCATCCTGTAATTTACGGTGAAGCCGGGCCAGGGGAATGGTGGCGCAGCGGTGCTGCATTCAGGCTTTTGGCAAAAGAATATATTAAATACCTCGGTGCCAAGGGTAATCAGTTTATAATTGCCAACAGTTAACGAAACATTCTGGCTGTGCTCTTCTGATAGAACACAGCCAGCGCCTCGCTTTAACAAAGCGGGCAGGGGCACACAAAAAGGGTGATCCCGCTTTGAAAAGAGAAGCGTTTACAGTGTGCCGGGTAAAGGCTAATACTTGCACTGTTTTGTATGATTGCGGTATCTGTTCAGCATCACATTGGAATGAAATATGGTTGCTTTAAAAACCGCACAGATTGAAGTTTTTTTACGCCAGCCTGACCCTAAAATGTTTTGTGTGCTCATCTACGGCCCGGATGCTGGACTGGTACATGAACGGGCGGAGGGCTTGGCCAGGCTGTGTGTGGATGACCCCAATGATCCTTTTGCTTTTGTGCGACTGGAGGGAGATAACCTTGCTTCTGATCCGGCGCGGCTGGCGGATGAAGCTTATACCCGCGCCATGTTTGGTGGCAAACGCTGCATCTGGGTGAGTGCGGGGAGCCGCTCTCTTGCGGGCGCGGTTGAGGCTATTCTCAAAGGCCCTGAGCCGGAAGCGCAAATTATTATCGAAGCGGGAGATATTAAGAAGGCTGCGCCTTTGCGCACACTGTGTGAAAAAAGCCCCAAGGCTGCGGTTATTCCTTGCTATACAGATACCGATGCTGCTTTGGGAAGGCTGATTGAAAGTACGCTTTCCCAACATGCTATGCGTATTGCGCCTGATGCCTTAGCCGCATTAAAATCTGCCCTTGGAGCGGATCGGCAAGCGACACGCTCCGAAATTGAAAAGCTTGCGCTTTATGCTATGGGCAGACCAATGCTCACCCGTGATGACGTGGCGGCAGTTCTGACCGATTCCATGGAATTGGCATTGGATGATGTAGTGGATGCCGCTTTTACGGGGCAGCTCGAAAAATGCGAAAGCACCCTTTTTACCCTGCAAGGGGCAGGGATTGCGCCATCAGCATCGCTCAATGCCGCGTTGCGCTATGCCTTGCAGCTCTATCCACTGCGAGCGCAGGTAGAAAAAGGTGAGCGTCCCGGTGCCGTGCTTGAAACCGGCTGGCGGGGGTTGCACTTCTCCCGCAAGGCACTGGTGGAAAAAGCCCTCGGTACATGGAGCCTTGAACGGCTCACCCGTGCTATTGCCCGTTTAGGCGATGCGGTCGCGCAAAGCCGCCAGCAAGGCCGCTTCGGGGAAGTGATTGCGCACCGAACCCTTGTTGCTCTTGCTGCTGAAAGCCGACGTTAGGATCTATTAGCAAATTAAACGGGGCTTTTAGGAAGTACATGCCAGAATGAATACGCTGGAATTACTCCCGATGGTATGGATGGCCCTGAATAATGGTAAGAGCGCGGTAGATTTGTTCCAGCAGCAAAACCCGCACGATCTGGTGTGGCCATGTCATAGCGCCAAAAGCCATCAAAAGGCTGGAGTGCTGGAGTAGTTCCTGCTCAAGGCCATCGGCACCGCCAATCAGAAAAGCCAGCGCGGGAGTGCCGCTGTCGCGCCAATGCTCTATAGAGCGGGAAAATTTCACACTGTCAGGGGATTTGCCGTTTTCATCAAGGCACACAAGGATGGTGTTAGGCGGCAGTGCGCTGCGCAGATTTGCAGCTTCTTCCTTTTTGCGTTCCTGACTGCTGCGAGCGCGGCTTTCGGCAAACTCGCGTATTTCCACGCTTGCCACGCCCATGGTTCGGCCGATCTGGTTGGCGCGTTCCAGATAGCGCTGCACCAGCGCGCGTTCAGGTCCATCTTTCAGGCGGCCAATGGTGCAGACAAGAATGCGCATACCATCACAAAAGTCTTTACAGCATTATGATTCGGAAGGACGGTCGTGTGACCACATCTTTTCCAGATTATAAAACGCCCGCACTTCAGGACGGAAAACATGAATAATAACATCACCGGCATCAATCAGCACCCAGTCACAGGTGGCAAGTCCTTCAACGCGCGGCACAATATCTGCTTCTTGTTTCAGTCCTTGCACAACACGGTCTGCAATAGAAGAAACATGGCGGTTGGATGTACCTTGCACAATAATCATTGCATCTGCAATGGAAGATTTACTTGCAAGGTCAATGATGGTGATCTCTTCAGCTTTCCCATCTTCTAGAAGGGACAAAGCGAGATTTTTCAGGCTGTCTTCTTGGCTGCGCACAAAACGCGCAGGAGAAGGTTCAAGGTGTGAATCGTTGGTCATTAAAGTGGACAGAGTCCGCATCCTTTATTCAAAAATTACATGTCAACAAACATTGCTCTTTCTATAACATAACTTTTATAGCAGAAATTTCAAGTTCGAATGCAGTTGTTATGCCGAATCTGCGTGGATGACAGGCTTGAACGGGGTGCGCTGATAAACATCCAGACAGGCGCCGGCTGCAAAGAAAGATTTCTGCTGGCATGTTCCGGCAGACGGTTTTGCCGGAAAGTCTGACAAAATTTGCTGCTTAAAGGCAATAAGGTCGCCTTTGGGCGATCAATAATAGCGATGGGCAACAGGTGCGCCAGCGTTTTCCAGTGGCGCCAGCGGTGGAAAGTTGCAAGATTATCAGCGCCCATTACCCACACAAAATTGACGCCCCGCGTACGGCCTTGCATTTCCCGCACGGTATCCACCGCATAGCGGGTACCCCATAATGCCTCAATTCCTGTTGCATGAAAGCGCGGATGGTTTGCCAGCGTGCGGGTCTGTGCAAGCCGCTCCTCCAGTGAGGGAAGTGTGCGGGTATCTTTCAGGGGATTGCCCGGTGTGACAAGCCACCAGACCGCATCCAGCTGAAGGCGCTTTAAAGCCGTGAGCGCCACGTGCCGGTGTCCGGCATGAGCGGGGTTAAACGAGCCGCCATAAAGCCCGATCCGCATACCGGCGGCATGAGGGGGGAGAGTGAAAGCAAAAGGTTTCACGGGCGGGTCTGGCCTGTGCCATGAACGCAATATTTAAACGTGGTGAGCTGTTCCACGCCCACGGGGCCACGGGCGTGCATCCGGCCTGTGGCGATGCCGATTTCCGCGCCGAAGCCGAATTCGCCGCCATCCGCAAACTGGGTGGATGCGTTGTGTGTGACAATGGCCGAATCCACCTCACGCATAAACTGTGCAGCGGCCTGTTCGTCTTGCGTGATGATGCAGTCGGTGTGGTGGGAGCCCCAATGATTGATGTGCTTTACCGCATCATCAAGGCTTTCCACAACCTTGGTGGCAATGATTGCATCCTCATATTCGGTTGCCCAGTCTGCATCCACGGCAGGCTTTACCCGCGCATCCACGCTGTGGGTGTGCGCATCACCGCGCACCTCGCAATCTGCATCCAGCAGCATAGCAACCAGTGGCGCAAGCATTTCATCCGCAACGTCTTTATGCACCAGCAGGGTTTCGGCGGCGCCACAAATGCCAGTACGGCGCATTTTTGAATTCAGCAATACGCTTTTGGCAATCTCAAGGTCAGCGGCTTTATCCACATAGACATGCACATTGCCATCCAGATGGGCAAATACGGGAACACGCGCTTCTTCCTGCACGCGGCTCACCAGACCTTTGCCGCCGCGCGGCACAATCACATCCACCGTTCCGCCAAGGCCGCTGAGCAAATGCCCGACCGCCGCGCGGTCACGGGTGGGAACCCGCTGAATAGCGTGTTCAGGCAGGCCAGCGGCTTTCAAACCCGCCACAAGCGCATCGTGGATGGCACCGGAGGAACGGAAGCTATCGGAACCGCCGCGCAAAATCACGGCGTTTCCGGCTTTAAGGGTGAGCGCACCAGCATCCGCGGTAACATTCGGCCGGCTTTCGTAGATGACGCCCACCACGCCGATGGGGGTGGCAACGCGCTGGATACGCAACCCGTTGGGGCGTGTCCATTCGGCCATTACCGTGCCAACAGGATCGTTCAGCTTGGCAACCGATTCAAGGCTTTGGGCAATGCCTTCGAGGCGTTCAGGCGTGAGCAGCAAGCGATCTTGAAAGGCTTTTGACATGCCTTGTTCGCGTGCTTGCACAAGATCTTGTTCATTGGCTGTCAGAATAGCGGCTTCCGATGCACGCAGTGCCTGCGCCATAGCTATGAGTGCGGTATTTTTTTGATTGGTGGAGGCTGTTGCCAGCACTTGCGCAGCCGCCCGCGCCTGTGCGCCAAGAGTGTGCATCACACGGCCAAGGTCATCCGTTGTTTTCTGTGCTGCTGCGGTCATTGCTTTCCCCTGCAAATGCGAGATCATCCCTGTGTATCATTTCTGTGCGGCCACGAAAACCAAGAATTTCCTGAATCCGCGCCTTGTTGCATCCCGCAACCTGAATCGCTTCGGTGACATCATAGGCAATCAGGCCGCGCGCTATTTCTGCACCGTTCGGGCCGCGTACAATGACGGCATCGCCACGGGCAAACAACCCCTCAACCTTTACAACCCCTGCGGGCAACAGGCTTTTGCCCGAGTGTAGCGCAATCACAGCGCCGGCGTCCACAGTGATGGTGCCTTTGGGTTTGAGCGTTCCGGCAATCCATTTCTTGCGTGCTGCGATGGGCGTGGCTCCGGTTAAGAACCATGTACACAACCCGCCTTCTTGAATGGCTTTGAGCGGGTGGTGGATGGCGCCCTTGGCAATCACCATATGCGCCCCGCTGGCGGTGGCAATTTTACCGGCTTCGATCTTGGTGCGCATACCGCCGCGGGAGAACTCCGATGCTGCATCACCCGCCATGGCTTCAATCTCATGGGTGATTTGCGGCACAATGGGAATGTGGCGGGCATTGGGATCAAGTGCGGGCGGGGCGGTGTAAAGTCCGTCAATGTCGGAGAGCAGAACAAGGCAATCGGCGGAGGCCATGCTGGTAACGCGCGCGGCCAGACGGTCATTATCACCGTAGCGGATTTCCGAAGTGGCTACCGTATCGTTCTCGTTGATGACGGGTATTGCTTTGAATTTTAGCAGTCGTGCCAGTGTTGCGCGGGCATTAAGGTAGCGGCGGCGTTCTTCTGTATCCCGCAGGGTGAGCAGCACTTGTCCGGCAGTGAGGCCGTGTGCGCCCAGCACTTCCGACCATGTCCGCGCAAGGGCAATCTGGCCGATAGCGGCGGCGGCCTGGCTGTCTTCCAGCTTGAGGGATCCACCCCTTGGCAATTGAAGCACATGCCGTCCGAGCGCCACAGAGCCGGACGATACCAACAGCACTTCTGCGCCGCGTTTTGTCAGCGTTTTAATATCGGCCGCAATGCTTTCCATCCAGGTTTGACGCAACTCACCGCTGGCAGAATCCACCAGCAATGCCGAGCCAATCTTGATTACAATGCGTTTGAACTGGCCGAGGTGAGGAATATCCATAACTGCTATGCCTAAACTGAAACTGTGTTTTGTTACGCTGGAATAGAGTTTGTGTAAACTGCCAAAGTGTGATTGTGCGATTAAACAGCGTAATCATTCGATGGCAGCAAAAATAAAATATATTACATTAATTTAATGTAAATAATAATAATTAAACATGGGGGATTTGCATAAAAAATGAAATAGATATACGGTAGCTTATCCACCCTCACACACAGAAAAATCGTTCTTTTTCTTTTTTTGAAGGCATATTGGCTGTCGGAGGGATAGAGAGGGTTGATAGCAATGCAGAATTAGTCCAATCCTATTAACCATAGTGTTTTATGCACTTTTTAAAATTCTGATCTGTTAACTTAAAAATGTCTCTATACTGTTGATTTATATAAATTATGCGCTCTCCTTCGCCAATACCTGTCCGCCATTTTCCGCAAGAAACGGGCAATACAGATGCTGTTAGAGTTCAAGCGGATTTTGAAGGCTCTTTAAACAACGCCGCGCAATTAAATGTGCCTACAAACATACCTAGGCCTTCTGAGCATGATGCTCCAGCGATGACTCTGGAAGGGGGTGATGATTGGGCTTCTATCCATAGCGATGAAGCCTTTGAGCAATTAAGGGATGGAGAGGAAGTTAATATTCCGGTCAGTAAAGACGCGATCAGAGGCGAAAAAAATGGTACTCGGCTTACGGGATTTATAGGTCGCGCTCAAAAATATACTAAGGGAGTTGTAAGCGATTTAAGATCAACAACATCCGCTAGAGCGCATGAAATTCAAAGGAATATGAGATCACACGCTCTGCCATTCGCTGAAGCAATCACAGATCCAAAAAAGATGTTTCAGCACAAAGGAAAACAGCTTGATCTGGCAAACTATAACATTTTAGCTGAGCAAAATAATTCCAGAAGAAATTCTATAGGAAGTTTCAGCAGTAATGAGCGCGATAAAGCTTTGAGTACATGGGAAATCCCGCTCGAAAATGAACCGGATAATCATATTGAGCAAATTGTCGAAGGAAGGGCAGTTGTTTTAGAGAGACCACAAGAGTCAAATAAAGATATCGCTATAAATACTCGCATTGGAAGCTCTTATGAGAGGCCCAGAGCCTCAGAAAACAATGCTGCAGAAGATAGTAACTATGCAAAAATTACCAAAGAAGATGCGCAGGGGTACGTAGGTATAAAAATTGAAACAGCTGAACAACTCTATAATGAGATCATGAAAATATATAATCAAGAATTGGCTAAGGAACAAAAAAGAGCGCGCGAAGAAAATAAAACAATAAAAGGAATTGTAAAGAAAATTGGGAAGTCGGCAATTAAAAATGCTTTTACTGCAGCTACCATGGGAGTTACTTTAGCGCGCGATCCTGGGGTATATTGGAGTCAGCATGGGGATAATATTCATGCCCAACTCAATAATTATACGCATGCATATATTAATAATAATCAGTCTCTTGTTCCAACGGAACCGAAAAAAATCGCTTTTAGTATAATAGAGCGTTTTATTGGCCTCATTAAGCCTTTGATGGATATTCAGTCACAGCCTCTCAAAGATGAGATAAATGGTTATATAGCTGAAGCATACAATGTAATAGCAAATATGTCTGAACGTACTTTGCACTCAGAAAAAGAACTACGACCTTTTATGAAAGTATTACATGCAACATCATATTATGCGCGATTTCCTGCAACCGTTAAAAAAATAAATAATAGCGAAGAAAATCGTAAAAAAATAAACGATATTATTAGTAAGTATTTTGCAGAAGAATATCGTGGTGCAATATTTGATTTTGTAGATAGTTTGAGAGGCGTATCTCATTTGGATTTACTTGAAAAAGATATGCCGCGACCCATAATTATTGCCGTAGGCCCCTCAGGTATAGGAAAAGGAGTAGGCTTTAAAAAATTGTTAGAAGCTCTTGATGCACCCTATACTATATTAAATCAAAGTAAAATTATTCGTGATATAAAAGAATTAATAAATGATGGGAGAAATATGAATTTAAAACCATTATATGGAAGTAAAAGAAATGATCCTGATGAAATTAAAAGTTCATTTGAAGAAATTTATGGCAGTTTTTTAGATGCTTATATTAGAACAGGATATAAAAACGGTGTGGTACTCATTGATGAGGCGGAAAATTTTTTTAATACAAATTCCAGTGTAACAAATAAATTGAAAAGTTTTCTTGATACAGTAGAAGAAATTCTTTTGCAGGGACGCCACTCTGATAACATTCCTTTATCAATAAAGTGGTTTGGAATTATTGGGCTGTCAAATAAATCGATTGATAACCGGAGTATAGCTGAAAAATCAAATGTACTTTATTTAGGAAATGCTAACTCTGAGCAGCGCGGTAATATGTTGCAAGGCAGAATAAAAGAACTTAATGAAACATGGCAAAAGATTTATGAAAGTGATTCTGAAACGCTTTACAAAATAAAAAATATTCTAATACCAACACTAGAAAAATTGATTCCTGAAATTGTCGTAAAAACCAATCCTCGTGTGTATCATAATAAAGAACAAGAGCAGCAAAAAGCTTATGGTGATTACATATCATCACAAGCCATTTCTTCTATGACAGAGGAAGAAACAAACATTCAAGATTCCCAAAAATTTACAGTTCATATGAATGCACGACAATTGCGCTCTATTATGGCGAGGATAGGTCAGGAACTTATCAGAGTACTAGATAAGCATCAGAGTAGCGAAACTTTCATGCCTATTGCAAATACAATCATGGAAAAACAAATCTCTCAACAATTTGCAAATCAAGAAGAAAGCGAGCGGAAAACGCTACAGTCAAGTCATCTACCAAATCTGAGTCATAGTCAAATGCACCGTCCACCACTGATTAGTTCGCCTCCTCCGCCGCCAAGAAATTTTGTGAGAAAAGACAGCTATGCAAAAAGTGATGGTTCTATGGGGGAATAAGAATAATCGAGGACGGAAACATGATAGGATGAGTGTGTATTTTTATTATAAATCTTTATGTTATTGCTTTTGATGGCGTCAAGCGTAACCTCGATCTAAGGTGAGGTAAAAAATATTTTTTCTCAGGAAATTAATGAGAGCAAAAAGTTATGTATCTGCAATTTTATAAATACCTGTAAGAGTGATAGGTTTACGCATGAGTTGTCTTTTATATACAGTTATTTCTTGCTATTCTGGCGTCGTTCTAGCCAGATGGCCATCCAAGACAGGGCGATGTTGATGGCAATGTAAATCACAGCGAGCAGAGTATAAACAGGGATGGAATATTCACCACCCAGGTATTCTACCGCCGTACGCCCTTGCCGCAACAGCTCTGTATAGCCAATGATAAAGCCAAGCGAGGTTTCTTTCAGCAGAATAACGCCTTGGCTTACCAGAATAGGCAGCATTCGGGTGATTGCTTGTGGCAACAGAATAATCCGCAACGTACGGCTTTCCGTCATGCCAATCACCAGCCCCGCTTCACGCTGTCCTTGCGGTATGGACATCAGCCCCGCGCGAAAAATTTCCGCAAAGACTGCGCTGTTGTAAAGCGCTATACCGATCACCAGTGACCAAAAGCTGGAAAGATGAAAACCAAGCGCCGGAACACCTAAAAAAACAAAGAAAAACACCAACAGTAAAGGCAAACCGCGGAAAACTTCTATCCACGCTCGCAACGGCATCCAGACCCATGCCCGATGGGACATCAATCCTGCTGCCATAATAATCCCTGCAAGCACAGAAATAACCATCGCGGCAAAAGCGGCCTTAAAGGTTGAGATGATCCCTTGAAACAACAGGAATACCAGGTCCTGATTGAGCAGCACAGACCACAACCGCAGTTCAAGCTGCCCCTGATGATACAGCCGCACTCCAATGGCGGTCGCTAATGTTACTAGAAATACAGCCCCTATAACATTAAAAATACGGGCGCGCTTCTGGCCAACAGGGCCGGGTTCATCATAAAAAATGTTGCTCATCGGTTGAATGCCACCCTTTTTTCGATGTAACTGGCCAATAATCCTGCGGGAAGGGTGATCGCAAGATAAAATAATGCCGTTGCAATCAAGATCGGGAATACCGCATTGCTTTCTGCTGTTACAAGTTGCTCCATCATCGTCAGCAATTCCGGTACACCAAAAGCCGATGCCACTGCTGTCGATTTTATCAAGGCAATGAACACGTTAATCAGCGGCGGCACTACACAACGCAAAGCTTGCGCGAAAATAACCAGCCGCAATGCCTGTAAAAACGTCAGTCCAATTGCACGCGCCGCTTCCGCCTGGCCTATATTCACTGCGTTCAAACCGGAACGGATCGCCTCACTGAAAAAAGCAGTATAGTACACTGTGAGCGCAATCACTGCAAAAGTGAAATAACTGAACGAAAACCCAAGCTGCGGCAACACAAAAGCCGCAAAGAAAAACACCACCGTGGTGGGCATATTACGGACAATTTCCACATACGCCATCACAAATCCGCGCAGTGCCGGTATGGGTGAAACACGCATCACTGTAATAAGAGTACCGAGCAGCAGCGATAAAATACCCGAAAACAGAACAAGCCAGAGCGTGACACGAATGCCTGACCAAAAAATCGGAAGGTTTTCAATAACAGCTTGCATGGCTTCTCCTTTGTGCAAGGAATAAAGCAGCAGGGCTATGTGCTAACCCTGCTGCGTTTTAAAGCTTAAGAACAAGGCTCGAACTCAGGCAGCTTTGCCGGTGCATCCATGAATTTACCGACTGTCTCCTTGTAAGCTGCCGCATAACGCCCATCCGCATCGGCCTCTTTAATGGCATCACTGATAAATTCGCAAAATGCGATATCGCCTTTACGCACGCCAACGCCCCAAGGCTCTACCGTGAAAGGTTTCCCCATGATCTGGAAGGCATCCGGTTCTTTGCTCACAAAGCCAAGAATAACCGCTCCAGAAAGGGTTGCTGCACTCACAGAGCCGTTTTTCACCGCTTCTGCGCATTTGGAAAACGCATCAAACCCCACAACAGGCACCTCTGGATAGTTTTTCACCAGATTGTTGCGGTTCTCGCTGCCGTTTACCACGCAGACTTTCTTCCCTTTCAAATCATCGGGGCCATGAATGTTTTCAGGATTGCCTTTCTTGAGCAGCAAATCCTGTCCTGTGAGAATATAAGGCCCGGCAAATGTAACAACTTCGCGTCGCTTAGGAGTAATAGCATAAGTTGAAATAACCATATCGACTTTGTTTTGCGTAATGAAAGCTTCACGATTGGCTGAAACGGTTTCCACCCAAGTGATATTCTCTGGCTTGATACCAAGCTTTTGCGCAACAATTTTGCCGATTTCTACGTCAAAGCCTTCTGGCTGTCCTCTCAAATTCCGCAAACCAAACAACGGCTGGTCAAATTTTACGCCAATCCGCACTTTCCCATCTTTATTCAGCCGCTCCATTGTTGAGCCTGCAGGAAACTCTTGAGCCATAGCTGCACTCGCAAGCGCGATAGACAGTGCAGCAGTTGCAATTGTGGTGAGCAGTTTCATGTTATTTCCCTCTCCTTGGTGATGACATCACCTGTTTTGCCTGACAAATGACAATTTTTTATTGTTTTTATATGTTAGTAAAGATCATGCATTTTTGATGCAACGATCTTGTTAGTGTGCGAGAACCTTTGACAAGAAGTCGCGCGCTCTCTGGCTTTCCGGTTCACGGAAAAATGTTTCTGGATCGTTGACCTCCACCACGCGGCCTTCATCCATGAAGGCAACACGATGCGCCGCCGATCGGGCAAAGCCCATCTCGTGGGTAACAACAACCATTGTCATGCCGCTGCTTGCCAGCTCCAGCATAACATCCAGAACTTCGGTAATCATTTCAGGGTCAAGCGCCGATGTTGGCTCATCAAACAGCAATGCTTTCGGCTCCATAGCAAGAGCACGCGCAATGGCTGCACGCTGCTGCTGACCCCCTGAGAGTTTTGCCGGTAATTTATGCGCTTGATTTTCCACACCCACCCGCGCCAGCAATGCGCGCGCTTTTTTTTCAGCTTCCACAGCGGGAACCCCGTGGACATGCACAGGACCCAACATGACGTTTTCCAAAATAGTTTTATGGGCAAACAGGTTAAAATTCTGGAACACCATGCCCACTTGTGAACGCAAGCGTGCAAGTGCCTTGCCCTCAGCAGGCAATTCCTGCCCTTCAATCTGAATGCTGCCGCTGGAAATTGTTTCAAGACGGTTGATGGTGCGGCACAGGGTGGATTTGCCAGAACCCGATGGGCCAATCACCACCAGAACCTCGCCTTGTCCAACCGTGAGATTGATGTCTTTAAGAACATGCAAAGAGCCAAAGTATTTATTGACGCCTTTCATTTCAATCAGCGGCGTTGTTATGCGTGTTGCGGTCGGCCGTAGCGCATCCACTGTGCTGTGTATTCCCGATCCCATCGGCATTTCCTCCACTTTTTATACCGCTCACCGCGTGTTGGACGGTATCTCCTCTGGCTCAATGGAGCTTTAGCTCTTCTGTTGTTCCAGCTCTGCAAAAGCTTCGCGCGCATTGCGAAATGAATCCATCGCCGCAGGTACACCCGCATATATAGCCACCTGCAAGAACACTTCACGGATTTCATCCTTGGTGACGCCATTGCGCAACGCGCCTTTCACATGCAGCCGCAACTCATGAGGGCGGTTAAGCACTGAAATCATTGCGAGATTAAGAAGACTGCGCGTTTTAAGAGGTAGTCCTTCCCTTCCCCAGACGGCACCCCAGCAATATTCTGTGCTTAAATCCTGCATGGCGCGATTAAAATCATCCGCGCCGGCAATCGCTTTATCAACAAATTCTGCTCCAAGCACCTCACGGCGAATTTTCAAACCTTTGTCATACAGTTCCGAAGTCATCATTCTTGTCCTTTTATGAATGCGAAGGAGTGCCAACGGTCACGCCAGCCCACTCTTCATAAATGCGCACGACTTCGGTGAAGTCTGATTGTGCGCCATATTTTGCATTGGTAGCCGCCAGAATTTGCCGCACCTGTGCGCCAAGAATCATCGGCACACCCAGATTTTCCGCTTCATCCACGCATAAGCGCATATCTTTATAGGAAAGACCGGTTGCAAAACCGTAATCAAAAGTGCGCGGCACCACGGCGCGCGGAAACTTATCAACGGTTGCACTGTTGCGGCCACTCCCCGCGTTGATAATTTCAAGCAGAACATTGGGATCAAGACCTGCTTTTGCGCCCATTACCATGACTTCAGAGGTAAGAACAATTGCGGCAGTGGAAAGCATGTTGTTCGCGAGCTTCGCTGTTTGGGCGAGGCCGGGCTTTTCGCCGGTATAAAACACCTTGCCGAGATGGGAAAGGAGTGTTTCGGCTTGCTGGCGTACAGCGCCACTGCAACAGAGCATCATCGCCAATGTGCCTTTTTCTGCGCCTTTAGGCCCACCACTCACAGGCGCTTCAACCCATGCCACAGTGTGCGGCGCAAGATCGTGAGCAATTTCAATGGCCGCTTTCGGCCCGATTGTAGACAGGTCAGCAATCATTTCCGGCTTACGAACACCCGAAAGCAACCCTTCTTCCGAAAAGATGACGTGTTTGACAATAGCGCCATTTGGCAAGCTCAAGAAGATGATGGCGCACGTTTCGGCGAGTTCTTTCAGCGAGCCCACTGCGGCAATGCCTTGCTCTGCGGCCTGAGCGCGCATCTGTGGAACAGGATCAAAGCCGGATACACAAAACCCGGCCTGTACAAAGCGCACAGCCATACGCCTGCCCATCTGCCCCAATCCCACAAAGCCAATCTGCTTGCTCATCGCGTTTCCTTGCTAAGGTTGTTTCGTGTTTACCAGTGTACAGACATGTATTTCGGTTCAAGATATTCCATCAAGCCGTGGTGTGCGCCTTCACGCCCTAAACCACTTTGCTTTGCTCCGCCAAAAGGTGCCGCCGCATCGGATACAACTCCGCGGTTAATCCCCAACATGCCGGTTTCAATTTTGCCTCCAACATTCAGGGCGCGACGCATATCAGACGAATAAATATAAGCAACCAAACCAAATTCAGTATTATTTGCCAGAGCAATGACCTCTTCTTCTGTATCAAAAGGCACAATCGGCGCAACAGGCCCGAAAATTTCCTCCTGCAAAAGAGTTGCATTGTCAGGAACATCTGCAAGAACAGTCGGTAGATAAAAGTAGCCGTCAGTGTGAACCGGTTTTCCACCTGTGACAACCCGCGCACCTTTGGCAACGGCATCATCCACAAGACGTGACACCTTTTCAACCGCTTTAGAGCTAATCAGAGGACCACAACCAGAGGTTTCCAAGCTTCCCGATCCAACCTGCAATTTTTCCATCTCTTTACCAAAGCGCGCGACAAAAGAATCATATAGCTTTCGTTGAACATAAAAACGGTTCGCCGCTGTGCAGGCCTCGCCGCCATTGCGCATTTTTGCAGCCATCGCTCCCGCTACGGCATCGTCAAGATTGGCGTCGTCAAACACAATAAAGGGGGCATTACCACCGAGCTCCATAGAGCAGTTGATGATCTGGTCAGCCGCTTCCCGCAGCAGGATACGCCCAACCTGTGTGGAGCCCGTAAAAGAAAGTTTACGCACCCGCGGGTCGTGAAGCAACGCGCTCACAACAGAAGCCGATGACGTGGTGGTCACAACATTCACCGCTCCATCGGGGACACCCGCATTTTTCATGAGCTGTGCAATAAAGAGTGCCGTCAGAGGCGTTTCCGCAGCAGGCTTTAATACGCAGGTGCAGCCCGCCGCAAGGGCAGGTGCAAGTTTGCGGGTCGCCATCGCCGCGGGATAATTCCAAGGCGTTACCAAAACCGCAATACCAATGGGTTGATGCTGCACCAGAATATGTGAACCACCTGCTGGCGCTTGACTAATATCGCCCGTTGCGCGCACAGCCTCTTCTGCATACCAACGGAAAAATTCCGCAGCATATTTCACTTCAGCGCGCGCATCGGCCAGAATTTTCCCATTCTCAAGGGTAATAAGGGCCGCAATATCTTTCGCATTTTCATGCATAGCCTCAAAACACCGCATCAAGATATCGGCGCGCTTGCGCGGTGATGTTGCTGCCCACCCCGCTGCGGCTTTTTCCGCGGCATGGAGCGCCTTTAATCCATCACGAATTGTTGCGTCTGCAACCTCCGCTATGGGGTTACCTGTCGCAGGATTGATTACCTGAAAACGCATTCCGTTTTCTGAAAGAGCCCAATCACCATCAATGAATAAATCTTTTGGATAGGAAGCAAGGTGTTCCTCACATGCTCCAGCAGATATATGTGTGACATGTTGGCTCTTGTTCATGGGCGTGTCTTTCATTAAACCAATCCAAAACCATTTTGCAACCATTCATGAACCAATCATAATTTGGTCTTGCTATTTCTGTCAATATCTGCCAAATTGGTTTGTAAGATGGATTGTTTTCGTTTTGAAAAATTGCTAATCCAGCCCTGTATTCCCAAGTAAAATTGCGAATCGGGTCTGCGTATTGGTTTAGGAATGGTTGTCCATTCAAAGGAGATGGTGATGACGCTTAACGTCAGGGATATTATTGAAACCAGTGGATTGGGCCCTGGTGACCGCCTCCCTCCAGAGAGGGAGCTCGCACAAAAACTGGGTATGTCGCGCTCATTGGTACGCCGAACATTATTGCGTCTTGAAAAAGAGGGAAAAATTGTTCGTTATGTCGGACGCGGCACTTTTATTGCGGGCGCAGAACCCACATCATCCATTTCCGCAGGAATAAAAATTGCACCGGTCAATACTGATATCCGTGTGTATCCTGCAGAAGTGTTTGAAACGCGCCTTATATTGGAACCGCAAATTGCCCGCTTTGCCGCGCACCGGGCAACGGCACAAGAAACCATTGATATGCAAAAGATTTTGCAAGATGCGCGCGAAGTAACAACCATGCGCGATTTTGAACTGCAAGATGCAGCCTTTCATAAACTCATTGTACAGGCCGCACGCAATCAGTTATTAAGCGCACTTTATGAAGCCATTCATGAGGTTCGCTCTGGAGAATTATGGGGGCGCATTAAAGAACAAACCCTCAATGAAGCGCGGATGGAACACTATTCAAGCCAGCATGACGAAATTCTCAACGCAATCATGGAAAAAGACGCAGATCGCGCAGAAGAAGCCATGCGAAAACATGTTCAGGATACGCGTAAGAATATTATTGAGCGCAAGAACAGCATCTGAAGCACGCTTTTGAAAAAGTTTCAGAATGAGACATAAACAGCGAATCACATAAAAAAATGCGGGATCACTCCCGCATTTTTTATAGCAATTTCAGTGTTTCTAGGCCACAAGTTGGCGCAGTACATAATGCAAAATGCCGCCGTTTTTGAAATAATCCAGCTCTTCGAGCGTATCAATCCGGCATGTCAGAGGCACATCGCGGGTTGTACCGTTGGTATAAGTAATATTTGCCACCAGTGTTTTGCGCGGATGCAACCCATCCACCAGCCCCTTGATTGAAACGGTTTCATCACCTTTCAATTTCAGGTCATGCCATGTTGTAGCATCTTGAAAGACCAGCGGCACAACGCCCATTCCCACCAGATTGGAACGGTGAATACGCTCGAACGATTGAGCAATTACAGCACGCACGCCCAAAAGATTTGTCCCTTTTGCAGCCCAGTCACGGGATGAGCCGGTGCCATATTCTTTATCCGCAAAGACAACCAGCGGCACACCTTCGGCTTTATAGCGCATGGCAGCATCATAAATCGGCATTTGCTCGCCATCCGGGAAATGAACGGTTACCCCGCCTTCCACACCCGGAACCATCTGGTTTTTAATCCTGATGTTGGCAAATGTACCGCGCATCATCACTTCATGATTGCCGCGCCTTGTGCCGTACTGATTAAAATCAACCGGCGCTACTTTGTGGTCTATAAGGTATTTTCCTGCTGGACTGGTCAATTTAATAGAGCCTGCCGGAGAAATATGATCGGTCGTAATCGAATCAAGAAACAGGCCAAGAATACGCGCATTCTCAATATCCGTTAATACTGCCGGTTTGCGCTCCATGCCTGTGAAATAAGGGGGGTTTTGCACATAAGTGGAGGCATTATCCCAAGCATAGGTCATACCAGAACCGCTATCCACTGACTGCCAATGCTTATCCCCTGCAAACACGTTGGCGTATTTTGACGTGAACAGCGCGCGGGTTATATTTGCGCGGATAAATTCGGCTATTTCTTTCGAGGAAGGCCAGATATCACGCAAATAAACAGGATTGCCGTTTTGGTCATTGCCAAGCGGATCCGTTGTCAGGTTTACTTTCAAAGAACCTGCAAGGGCGTACGCCACGACAAGTGGCGGAGACGCCAGATAGTTGGCACGAATATCAGGATTGATCCGGCCTTCAAAGTTACGATTGCCGGACAGTACCGATGCCACAACCAGATCAGCCGCATTGACCGTTTTAGAAATTTCTTCCGGCAAAGGACCAGAGTTCCCGATACAGGTGGTGCAGCCAAACCCAACAAGATGAAAGCCCAATGTATCCAGATCCTTTTGCAGACCGGAATTTTCCAAATATTGACCCACCACCTGCGAACCGGGTGCCAGTGAGGTTTTTACCCATGGCTTGACTGTCAGTCCTTTTTCAACGGCTCTGCGCGCCAGCAAGCCAGCCGCAATCATAACAGAAGGATTGGAGGTATTTGTGCAGGATGTAATTGCGGCAATGGCTACATCGCCATGCCCCAGATCGTGATTGCGGCCTTCCACAGGTACGCGAGAATTGATTTCATCAGCTTTTTTAAATTCGCCCTTCAAAGCCTCTATAAAAGCCTCATCGGCTTTTTCCAAAAGTACCCGGTCTTGCGGACGTTTGGGGCCTGCCAAGGAAGGCTTTACCGTCCCCATATCCAGTTCAAGCAGTGCGCTGAAAACCGCTTGCGTATCATCGCCATCACGCCAGAGACCTTGTGCTTTGGCATAGGCTTCCACCAGTGCAACGCGCTCTTCATCCCGAGCGGTGTCACGCAAGAAACGAATGGTTTCGCCATCAATGGGGAAGAAACCGCACGTTGCACCGTACTCCGGCGCCATATTTCCGATGGTTGCGCGGTCTTCCAAAGACATGGAATTGAGACCAGAACCAAAAAATTCAACAAATTTGCCGACCACACCTTGCTTGCGCAGCATTTCCGTGACCGTCAGCACCAGATCTGTAGCGGTGACACCTTCATTCAGTCTGCCGGTAAGGCGAAAGCCCACAACTTCTGGAATGAGCATGGACAAAGGCTGACCCAGCATGGCCGCTTCTGCTTCAATGCCGCCCACGCCCCAGCCCAACACTGACAGACCATTCACCATCGTGGTATGGCTATCGGTGCCGACCAGTGTATCCGGATAGGCGACTTCGCCTTCCGGTGTTGTGCGTGTCCAGACGGTTTGTGAAAGATATTCGAGATTTACCTGATGACAGATGCCTGTGCCAGGAGGAACCACGCGGAAATTATCGAAAGCCTGTTGCCCCCAGCGCAAGAAGCGGTAGCGCTCCAGATTGCGCTCGTATTCGCGCTCAACATTTTGTTCAAAGGCTTGCGGCGTACCGAATTCATCCACAATTACCGAATGGTCGATGACCAGATCAACAGGCACTTGCGGATTGATTCGGGCTGGATCGCCTCCCAGCGCCTGCATGGCATCACGCATGGCGGCCAAATCCACCACTGCCGGAACGCCGGTAAAATCCTGCATGAGAACACGCGCCGGGCGAAATGCAATCTCGCGCTCGGAAGACTGGGTTTTCACCCACTCCACCATAGCCCTGATGTCATCGGCCTTTACGGTGCGGCCATCTTCATTGCGCAAAAGATTTTCCAGCAATACTTTCAGGGAAACAGGAAGCTTGGCCGCACCCTCAAGCCCGTTGGCCTCAGCCATTTTTAGATCATAATAAATGTAATCGCGCCCATTTACGGTTAGCGTCTTGCGGGATTTGAAGCTATCAAGAGAATGGTTCGACACAGTTTCCACCTTTTAAAGCAGCCAGCTATTGGGAAGCCGGGGCGGCACAGAATGTACCCTTGCAAATTTATTCCTGTTCTATATGCGAAGTCGGTAAAAAGCTGTAAACAAGAACCACTTCCACACATGCTATCAACCGGAATGCACTCTTGTGAAAACTTCGCCACATTGGAACGGTTCCACTTTGCTGTTTGAAGCGCACAAGGTCAAGGTTGTGCGTGCAGAACGTGTGTTGCTTCAAGATATTGATCTTGCAGTGCCATTTGGCGGCTGCGTTCTGATATATGGTGAAAATGGCGTTGGAAAATCAACGCTTTTGAGAATGCTTGCAGGTTTGCGTGCCATTGAAGAAGGGCATATCACCATGCCCTTTTTGCCGCAGGAGAATGCGGAGCACACCCCTTTTATCCATTATATCGGCCACAAAGATGGCCTTAAGGAAGCGCTTACCGTAAATGAAAATATGCACTTGTGGATCTCGCTGCTGGGGGAAAAACACCATCAAACGAATCACACAAATATTTTAGAGCGGATCGGCCTTGTGAAAGTGGCCGATGCTCCCGCAGGGTTTTTGTCCGCTGGGCAGCGTCGCCGTCTGGCCTTTGGACGCTTGCTGTTGGCACCGCGGCCATTGTGGATTCTGGATGAACCCGCTACGGCGCTTGATTCGGCAGGATTGGCACTCCTGAGCACGCTTGTTGCAGAACACTGCGCGCAGGGCGGCGGTGTAATTGCTGCAACCCATGCTGTTCTGGATTGGAATCCTGACCGTATCATTACGCTTTCACGGCAGAAAAAAACGGCGGAGGGCATAGAATGATCCGCTCTGCTTTAGCACTTTTTTATGCGGAAATATTACTCGGCATCCGCGCGGGCAGTGGCTTTGGAACAGGTGTTTTATTCTTTGCCTGCTTTGTGACAATCATCCCTTTTGCGGTGGGGCCGGATCTTGTTCTGCTCGGCAAACTGGGCGCTGCTTTCCTCTGGATTGGCGCTTTGCTTTCCTGTATTTTAGGGCTTGATCGCTTGTTCAAGACAGATGCCGACGATGGCAGTCTGGATGTAGTGCGTCATGTGTCCATGCCTTTGGAAATATGCGTACTCGCCAAAATATTGGCATACTGGGCAACGTCTTGTCTGCCGCTGGTGCTGGCAGCGCCGTTGCTGGGATTGATGCTCAGCATGAACGCAACACATATTGCCGTCACAACAGGCGCCTTGCTCATAGGAACTCCTGCGTTTGCATTTTTCGGCGCGCTCGGAGCCGCGCTTACTGTGCGCTTGAGACGCGGTGGGCTGTTGTTACCGATTATTATTTTGCCATTGTGCGTGCCAATTGTGATTTTTGGCGTGGCTATTGCGGAGAACGCCAATACCGGAACTGCTTTTACCGCATTGCTGCTGCTGCTGGCACTTGTCTTGTCCTTGATGGCGCTGGTGCCTTTTGCCGTTGCAGCACTGCTGCGGTGGGATGAACACTGATAAGGTGCTATTTAATTTGGAGTGCTCAATGAGAGCCCATCCAAAAATTAAATTAAGCGATATGAAAAAGTTATGGCTCATTGCAATATCTATAACCTATAGCTGCAGATATTAAATTGGTAACAAAGTACTTCTCTTCTTCTAAAAAATAGATTTTCTGCGTGTCATTTCCGATCGCGCTATGATAGTTTGCCGACACATTTTTTTTTGCATCGTGACTTTGTTTTCTCAGGAATAGATAATGACAACCCATAACTTGCTCCTTCTCGCCGGTGACGGTATTGGCCCAGAAGTTATCAATGAAGTCAAAAAGCTGATAGCATGGCTTGAAAAACAAGGGCTTGCTGCTTTTGTCATTGAGGATGATCTGGTAGGCGGTGCCGCTTATGATGTGCATGGCGTTGCTATTACGGACAGGACAATGGCAAAAGCCAATGCTGCCGATGCAGTGATTTTTGGTTCTGTAGGCGGGCCGAAATGGGATAAAGTGCCTTATGCACATCGTCCGGAGGCGGGTTTGCTGCGTTTGCGCAAAGAGATGGGTCTGTTTGCGAATCTTCGACCTGCTTTGTGCTATCCGGCGTTAGCGGAAGCTTCATCGCTGAAGCGCGAACTGGTTGAGGGGCTGGATATTCTCATCGTGCGCGAGCTGACAGGCGGCGTTTACTTCGGTGAACCTAAAGAACTTGTCACGTTAGAAAGCGGTGAGCGCCGTGCGGTTGATACACAAATTTATTCTGAAACAGAAATTGAACGCATCATGCATGTTGCGTTTGATCTGGCGCAAAAACGCAACAAAAAAGTAGCTTCTGTAGAAAAACGCAATATTATGAAAACCGGCGTTCTGTGGCATTCTGTGGCCACTGAAGTGCATGGGTCTTATAAGGATGTGAATTTAGAGCATGTCCTGGCCGATAACTGTGCCATGCAGCTGGTGCGCCGCCCCAAGCAATATGACGTGTTGGTAACGGACAACCTGTTTGGCGATATTCTTTCTGATATTGCCTCCATGCTCACCGGATCATTGGGGATGCTGCCGTCCGCATCTTTGGGTGCCGAGGATGTCAATGGCAAACGCAAAGCCATGTACGAGCCTGTACACGGCTCTGCTCCTGATATTGCGGGTAAAGGCATTGCAAATCCCATTGCGGCCATCGCAAGTTTTGGTATGGCGCTCAAATATTCGCTTAACCTTGGACATCTGGCCGATGCGTTGGATGCAGCCATTGCTGATGTCTTGGAAAAAGGTTTACGAACAGCCGATATTGTTTCAGAAGGTGGTACAGCTATCGCTACATCACAAATGGGGGATGCTATTATTAGCGCATTGGCCCAACGCCTTGAACATAAGTTGGTGGGTTAAAATTTATTTTAATTTTTCTAAAGTCTTGGCGCAGAAACAATCTATAAAATCAAGGTCATGCAGAAATGATTTCTTCTCTTGACAATCAAAAAATAAAAAACTCTGGAATATCTGAAGCGACACATTTTAATACGGCTTTATGTTCTCAAAATAGTGTGAACCGAATAGTTAATATTCCTAGATTGAATGACGGTATATTTCTTGTGGGTAATTCATCTTCCGGCGTGAAGTTAGCATCTTTAGAGCGCAAGCAAAACTCGGAAGGAAATAATACAGTTTATATCAAACTGGAAGCTTTCGATTCAGCTTCTCCTTGGTATAAGTTGAAGTCTGAGCTAAAATCTGCTCTTTCGTTAGAAAAAAATGATGATCCAAAGATTGAAGAGCCACTTCCTCAAGTATTTCGTAATTTGCCGGCAGAAGTTGAAATAGTATCAGCTCGCGGCATAGAAGTTCGCTTTGGTCATACTCCCGACAACAAAATTCATGTATTTCAAACCAATGCGCTTGATAAAAAAGACCCTGAGTTTAAAACAGGAAAAATCATAGAAGTCGAGCCGAGCATTGTTGGTAAAGAAGTGGATGCACGGCATAAATCACAGCAAGCGAGCTCACGCGCATAGACTTTTTTAAAAGATCAATTGCTATTCAACAATATTTCTCCCGCTTGGCACAGGCACTCCAGTCGGCTTCAACACGGAAGAGGGTGAAGGAAGGCGAACTTTTCGCGGTACTCTAACAGGAAGAGGCCGATACACTTGCTTGCTTGCTTCCACCACATGCAGGCCTGCAAACAGAGGCCAAAAACGTGCGCCAAGCCGTTCCAGCGTGACTGCTGAACGCAAGACTAGCCCTTTTTCCACAGGAGGAAAAAGGAGCGCTTCGCTCCACGAATCAGGAGTAAAGGCGGCGTTTCTCAAAAGCTGGGTTAGCTGTGTTTTGCTGAAAGGGCGACCGTGTCCAAAGGGTGTTTGCTCAAGGCGCGACCAGACTCCTCTTCGACTAGGTACAACTGCCAGAAGTTTGCCTCCCGGCGCCAGACAGCGCCATGCCTCACGCAGCAAATCCATTGCATTATCAGCGTTTTCCAGACCGTGTATCATTAAAATGCGATCCATCATGCTGTCTCTTAATGGCCACATATCAGGTTCAATCAATCCGCTTTGGATGGGTGCTTCTGTTGGCCAGCCGATAACGCCTTGCGCGGCAGGCATAAAGGCGCATACACGTTCTGCTTCTTCCTGAAACAGATTGAGATAAGGCGTGGCATACCCATAGCCAAGCACCCGCAATCCTGTACCGTGACGCCAATAGCTCGCAAGTTTTACCCGCAAAATACGGCGCACAACACTGCCAAGAGGCCGACTATAAAAATCACGGAGATCAATAATGTCAATCATGTCATTTCCTTGAGCGACCTTTCTGGATAGCAGATTGCCCTCACATCACGATAATGCTGATATCGTGATACTCACACGAATCAAAGGCAAAATAAAAGCCCTTGCAGAAGCGAATTTAATATTATAGTATGCAACCACTTTGTAAAAAGCATCTCATAACGATCTTAAAAGTCGCATGTTGAGAGTGGGAACCTTCCGGTCCCGCTCTTTTTTATTGCCTGCTTTAAAAGGTCAATGGTTTGGAAGCCGACGTTGACAGAAACAAACACGCCCCTTGCATCCGGTGATGACCCGCGCATTCTTAAAGAAAGCGGCTTGGCTGCTGCTGTCGCAAGCCTGATTGAGTCTGCTCTTGAAGGGCTTGGGTTTCGTCTGGTGCGCGTAAAGGTGGGTGGGCAAGACGGAACAACGTTGCAGATTATGGCGGAACGTCCTGATGGCACCATGAGTGTCGATGATTGCGAGGAAGTCAGTCATACTGTTTCTGCAATTTTGGATGTGGAAGACCCCATTCCGGGTGCCTATAATCTGGAGGTTTCTTCCCCTGGTATTGATCGCCCTCTGGTTCGTCTGGGAGATTTTTCCCGCTGGAGTGGGTATCATGCGCGGATAGAAATGGCAGTTGCCGCTCAGGGGCGTAAGCGTTTCCGGGGGGTGCTGAAAGGTGTTGAGGGTAAAAACGCACGCCTTGAGCGTGAAGAGGTTCCTGAGGGTGAAGAAAGTGATGTCTTGTTGCCTGTATCTGATATGGCAGAGGCGCGGCTAATTCTAACGGATGCGTTAATTCGTGAGGCGCTTCGCCGTGAAAAGCAAGCCGCCAAAGCTCTTAAAGCTGTAAGTAAAGAAAATAACGATACTGAATCTGAGGATGCACCGAAGCGCGCGCAACGCCGCACTTCTAGCCCTAAGTAACGGAGGTAACCGGTATGGCAATCAGTGCCAATCGTCTTGAACTTTTACAAATTGCCGATGCAGTTGCGCGGGAAAAAGTGATTGATCGCCAGATTGTTCTGGCTGCCATGGAAGATGCCATCCAGAAAGCTGCGCGTTCGCGTTACGGCAGTGAAACCGAAATTCGCGCTGAAATTAACCCCCGTTCGGGTGAGATCAGGTTATCACGCCTGCTGTTGGTGGTTGAGCGCATTGAAAATGATGCAATAGAAATTGAATTGGAAGATGCCAAGCGCCGCAATCCTGGCGCTCAAATTGGCGATTACATTTCCGAGACCTTGCCGCCCTTTGATTTTGGTCGGGTAGCAGCGCAATCGGCAAAACAGGTTATTGTGCAAAAAGTGCGCGAAGCCGAGCGTGATCGTCAGTATAATGAATTTAAAGACCGTATCGGCGAAGTAATCAATGGTCTGGTGCGCCGCGTAGAATATGGCAACGTGATCGTGGATATGGGGCGTACGGAAGCAATTTTGCGTCGCGATGAATTGCAGCCCCGCGAAACATTCCGCCCCGGTGATCGGGTGCGCGCTTATCTGTATGATGTGCGCCGTGAAACCCGTGGGCCGCAGATTTTTCTTTCCCGTACTCACCCTCAATTTATGGCAAAACTGTTTATGCAGGAAGTGCCAGAAATTTATGATGGCGTAATTGAAATCAAGGCTGTTGCCCGTGACCCTGGTTCGCGTGCTAAAATTGCTGTGATTTCCAATGATAGCTCAATTGATCCTGTGGGTGCGTGCGTTGGTATGCGTGGTGCGCGCGTTCAGGCTGTTGTCAATGAGTTACAAGGCGAAAAAGTAGATATTATTCCTTGGTCACAAGATCCGGCAACATTCATTGTCAATGCCTTGCAACCTGCTGAAGTGGCAAAAGTTGTGCTGGATGAAGACAGTAACAAAATCGAAGTTGTTGTTCCTGATGACCAACTTTCCCTCGCCATTGGTCGTCGCGGTCAAAATGTAAGACTTGCATCACAGCTCACTGGCTGGGATATTGATATCATGACCGAGCAGGAAGAAAGCGAGCGCAGACAAAAAGAATTTGCTCTGCGTACGCAACTGTTTATTGAAGCGTTGGATGTTGATGAGGTTGTTGCGCAGCTGCTAACCTCCGAAGGATTCTCTAGCCTTGAAGAATTGATTATGGTAGATACTTCAGAAATATCTTCTATTGAAGGTTTTGACGAAGATACTGCAACTGAGATTCAGAATCGTGCGCGGGATTATCTTGAACAGGTGGCGCGTGAGCTCGACGAGCAACGTCAAGCGCTTGGAGTGGATGAAGCATTGCTTTCTATTTCTGGCATCACGCCTGTTATGCTTGTGGCGCTTGGTAAAGGCGACGTCAAAACAATCGAAGATCTTGCAGGTTGTTCCAGTGATGATCTTGTCGGTTGGGTTGAAAAGAAAAACGGTGAATCTGTGCGTGAGCCGGGTATTCTTTCCGGTCTGGAGGTATCGCGAAGTGATGCGGATGCATTCATTCTGGAGGCGCGCGTACATGCAGGATGGATTGAAGCTCCAGCAGAAGAGTTAGAAACAGAAGGCGAAGAATTATCTGGTGCAACAAGCAACTGATACCATAAGCGACCAGCCGCAGTCGGAAAGAGCGTCACGCCAAACAGATGACCGAAAGGCTCTTGAGCGGATGTGCGCTGTAACCCGCACTGTTCAACCTGTCGGTGATCTACTGCGCTTTGTGCGACAGAAAGATGGTGCGCTGCTGCTGGATTTGCGCTGTCGGTTGCCGGGGCGCGGATTATGGATAACAGCTGAACGAAAACTTCTTGCTCAGGCAAAGAATTCTAAAATCTTCAACAAGGGTTTCAAGGCTCACACAAGTGTGCCAGAAAACCTTGAAGATGAAGTAGATGCAGCATTGTTCAAGGCCGCATTGGGAATGTTTTCTCTTTGTAACAAAGCCGGTAAGGTTTTGTGTGGATTTGCAAAAGCAGAGAAAGCCATTGAGCAATTTCAAGCGGCAATCGTTCTTCATGCCTCCGATGGGGCGGAGGACGGCTTGCGTAAAATGCGTGCTGCTGCTTGGCGCACGCAACAAAAGGCGTTGCCTTTTATGACAGTTTTTAATTCCATGCAGATGAGTATGGCGTTGGGACGAGAAAATGTGGTACATGCAGCATTGTTGACAGATCCTGTCAGCTCTGCGACACGGGTACGATTGGAAAAGTTGGTCAAATATCGGGCCGATGCCGGTTTGCCCGAAGCTACTGGACAAACCGCAGGAACGGATACGGAATGAGCGATACGAAAAACAACAACGATAAAACTTTGGGTATGCCTAGCAGTAAAACACTGACACTGAAGCGTCCCGTGGAGCAGGGGACTGTCCGCCAGAGCTTTTCGCATGGCCGATCAAAAGCTGTTGTTGTGGAAAAAGTCAAACGGCGTGTGATTGGCGCAAATGATGGTGCAGCCCCTGCCTCCAACGATTCGCAACGCGCAGCAGCGCCAAAGCCCTCTTTTTCAGGGGATCAAAGGCAGGAAAATCGTAACCGTCCGAACAAGACTGCGGCAAAGAGTGGTCGTATTGTTCTCAATGCGCTTTCAGGCAATGAAATGGATGCGCGTGCCAGCGCCCTTGCCAATGCAATGAAGCGGGATGCGGAAGAGCGTCGCATAGCAGAAGAACAGGAAATTTTGCGTCAGGCAGAAGAAAAAGCGCGCGCAGAGCGTGCCGCAGAAGAAGCGCGCCAAGCGGCTTTAGAAGCTGCTAAAAATGCAGCCGCTGAAGTTTCCTCTCCCAAAGAGTCTGCTTCCAAGGTGCCAACTCCACAATCAAATTCTGGTGCTGCTCCTGTACGCTCGCATCCTGCGCAACCTGCATCCACTCGTCCGCAATCTGCATTGCCACGTCCGGCGAATTCGCCAAGCGGTGGCTTCAGAAAACCACAGCCCATTCTTTCGCCTAAAGTTGTTTTACCGCCTGACCCTGAACTGGCAAAACCATCGCGTGTTGCCTCCGCTGGTGAAAAGTCCAGCGCTGTACGCGCCCGCCCTATGGATGATGATGATCGTGGTAGCGTACGTCGCAGTGGTTCCGCTGGTCGTGCTGCCGTGGCTGTCAAGCCTGAAGCTCCGGTAAAAACAAAAGGCGATGATAAACGTCGTGGTCGCCTGACCGTTCAAAACGCATCGGAAGAAAATGAAGAACGCTCACGTTCTCTTGCTTCTTATCGCCGTCGTCAACAGCGGATTAGTGGCAAAGGGCAGCAAAAAACACCAAAAGAAAAAATCAGCCGTGAGGTGATTATTCCTGAAATCATTACAATTCAGGAGCTGGCCAACAGAATGTCTGAACGCGCAGTCGATGTTATTCGTCTGTTGATGCGTGAAGGCATGATGAAGAAGATCACAGATGTTATCGATTCGGATACAGCCCAGTTGGTGGCCGAGGAACTTGGCCATACCGTAAGACGTGTGTCTGAAGCTGATGTGGAGGAAGGTCTGTTTGATAGCCTCGATTCAGAAGAAACGCTGAAATCCCGTCCGCCAGTCGTAACGATCATGGGTCACGTTGACCATGGTAAAACATCGTTGCTTGATGCGATTCGTTCTGCAAACGTTGTTTCTGGCGAAGCGGGCGGCATTACCCAGCACATTGGTGCTTATCAGGTAGCCAACTCACATGGTGGACGCATCACATTCATTGATACACCAGGCCATGAAGCCTTTACGGCAATGCGCGCTCGCGGTGCGAAAGCTACTGATATTGTTGTGCTGGTTGTTGCAGCCGATGACGGTGTAATGCCGCAGACTATTGAAGCAATTAACCATGCGCGCGCGGCGCAAGTTCCGATGATTGTGGCAATCAACAAAATTGACAAGCCGGATGCCAAGCCTGACCGTGTTCGTACCGAACTGTTGCAATATGAAGTCCAGGTAGAAACACTAGGCGGCGAAACGCTCGAAGTCGAAGTTTCTGCGAAGCAGCGTATGAATCTCGACAAGCTGCTTGATGTCATTCAGCTGCAGTCCGAAATTCTTGATCTTAAAGCAAATCCAGAACGTGCCGCTGAAGGTATTGTTATTGAAGCCAAGTTGGATAAAGGCCGTGGTCCTGTTGCTACCGTACTGGTCCAGCGCGGCACGCTCAAAGTCGGTGACATTGTTGTTGCGGGTGGCGAATGGGGTAAAGTACGCGCCCTGCTCAACGACCGCGGCTCACAAGTTGTTGAAGCAGAGCCATCTTTGCCTGTTGAAATCCTAGGCTTCAATGGCGCGCCAGAAGCTGGCGATCGTTTGGGTGTGGTGGAAAACGAGGCGCGCGCTCGTGAAATTACAGAATACCGCGCACGTCAGCGGCGTGAAAGTGCGGCAGCGCGTTTAGGCACTGCACGCGGTTCGCTAGAAAACATGATGAGCCAGCTTAAGGTAACGGCTGGCCGTAAAGAATTTCCGCTTCTGATTAAAGGTGACGTGCAGGGTTCCGTTGAAGCAATTATTCAGGCTTTGGATAAATTGGGTACGGACGAAGTGATTGCGCGGGTTATCCATGCGGGCGTTGGTGGAATTTCAGAATCCGATGTCTCGCTCGCTGCGGCATCCGGTGCGGCGATCATTGGCTTCAATGTGCGCGCACACAAAGAAGCTCGTGAGTTGGCTGATCGCCAAGGTCATGAAATCCGCTATTACAATATTATTTACGATTTGGTGGATGATATAAAAGCCGCAATGTCGGGACTTCTGGCGCCAGAACGCCGTGAAACCTTCCTCGGTAACGCGCTTATTCAGGAAGTGTTCAACATTTCCAAAGTGGGCAAGGTTGCAGGTTGCCGTATCACAGAGGGCCGCGTAGAGCGCGGTGCCAATGTCCGCCTGATCCGTGATAACGTTGTTATTCACGAAGGCAAACTTTCCACCCTCAAACGCTTCAAAGACGAAGTCAAAGAAGCATTGGTTGGGCAAGAGTGCGGTATGGCTTTTGAAGGTTATCAGGACATGCGCGCAAACGATATTATCGAATGCTATCGTGTAGAAGAAATCAAACGTTCTTTATAAAAAATTAGGGGTGCCGATTACTAAGCACCCCTAATTTTCTTTGATGGAAATCAAGAGGCATATAAAGCATTGAATGATTTGGAAAATTTGCGACACAATAGTTATCTATAGCGAAAATATTCGATTTTTCCGAATATGAATTATCAAGATCATATTGAAGCTGGAACAGTTTTGGTGTGCAGCTTTTAAATATATTCAATAAATATTCAGTATTCAAAAGTTACCGAGAATATGTATGGTAAAACCAAATACAGGCAATAAAGGTCCTAGCCAGCGGCAGCTTCGCGTAGGTGAACTCATCCGTCATGTTCTTTCCAGCGTATTGGGTTCAGGCGCTCATATGACGGGTGAAGTTGATACCCGGCTCCTGACGGTGACTGAAGTAAGAATGTCTCCGGATTTGAAAATTGCAACCGTTTTTATTATGCCGCTCGGCGGTAAAAACAGTACTGATATTCCAAAATTACTCTCAAAAAATGTGCGTCCATTGCGCAGCGAGTTGGCGCGACAGCTCAATTTGAAATTTACACCTGATCTGCGTTTTCTGGTGGATGAGTCATTTGATCGTGGCGCCCATATTGATGCTTTGCTGAACTCTCCGGAAGTAAAACGTGATTTGCTCGCCAATGATGGAAATGAGGACGATCTGCCATGAGTGCGCCACGCCGTTTCAAACGCGATGTGCATGGGTGGGTAATTATGGACAAGCCCATTGGGATGACTTCAACGCAGGCTGTTTCTAAGGTGAAATGGTTATTTAATGCGAAAAAAGCAGGCCATGCAGGTACGCTGGATCCGCTCGCCAGTGGATGCTTGCCAATTGCACTGGGCGAGGCTACCAAGACGGTGCCTTATGCGATGGATGGCCGCAAGATTTATCGTTTTACAGTACGCTGGGGTGCGCAAACCACGACCGATGATCTGGAAGGTGAGATTCTTGAAAGCTGTTCCTTGCGTCCATCTCAAGAAGACATTGCTGCTATCTTACCCCGTTTTCGTGGCACGTTTTTGCAAATGCCACCGCAGTTTTCAGCATTAAAAATCAATGGCGAACGCGCATATGATCTTGCCCGCAATGGAGAACACGCCGCATTGACAGCGCGTGAAATTACTGTGCATATGCTGGAGCAGGTCGGGACGTTTCATCCTGATCATGCAGAATTTGAAATAGAGTGCGGCAAAGGAACCTATGTGCGTTCGTTAGCACGCGATATGGGGGAGCAGCTTGGCTGTCTTGGGCATATTGCGGCATTACGGCGTGTGCGTGTTGGTGGGTTTGATGAGTCGCATCTAATTTCTCTGGACGAAATGGAAACATTGCGTCAGAGTACGGCCGGTGAAAATTTCTTTCCCGACTGGTTACTGCCTGTTGAGACCGCGCTGGACGACATCCCGGCGCTGGCCGTCAGTATGGCAGATGCAGCACGCCTCCAACGGGGTATGACTGTTTTTATGCGTGGGCGTGACGCCCCTGTTTATGAAGGTTCGGTATATGTGACGGCGGGTAGCCAGCTCATAGCCCTTGCCCAGATTAAAGCAGGTGAAATTATGCCAAACCGTGTGTTTAACCTGCCTGCTTCGCATGATGCGGGCTATTTGAAAGGACATCCCGATGTCGATCACTGCTGAAAACAAGCAACAGCTTGTAAGCGAATACGCCACAAAAGAAAACGATACAGGTTCTCCTGAAGTACAGGTTGCCATTTTGACAACCCGTATCGCTAACCTGACCGAACATTTCAAAACTCACGCGAAAGATAACCATTCTCGCCGTGGCCTTTTGAAAATGGTTAGCCGTCGCCGTAGTTTGCTGGATTATATCAAGTCGCGTGATGAAGACCGTTATCAGTCGCTCATTAAGCGCCTCGGCATCCGCCGTTAAAATGTGTTGTGCAGCGGCTCTGGTCGCTGCACTTCCTTTAGGGCTTGTGCGCAAGCCTTCCACCCGAGTTCATGGCAGGATTGCCAGAAACTGTTAAAATACAGTTTCTCGCTATCTTGCCTATGGCAAACAAGAATAAAAGAAAGCATTGCTGAATGTTTGATATCCAACGTGAAACCATCGAATGGGCTGGCCGTAAACTGACACTTGAAACAGGTCGCATGGCACGCCAGGCCGATGGTTCAGTTTTGGCCACATATGGTGAAACCACTGTTTTAGCCACCGTAGTAGGCGCAAAAGAACCCAAAGCTGGCATTGATTTTATGCCGCTCACTGTGAATTACCAAGAAAAATATTATGCGGCAGGTCGCATTCCTGGTGGTTACTTTAAACGTGAAGGCCGTCCTACTGAGCGTGAGACATTGATTTCACGTCTGATTGATCGTCCAATCCGCCCGCTGTTTGCCGATGGCTGGCGCTGCGAAACGCAAGTTATTGTCACTGTTCTTTCGCACGATCAGGAAAATGATCCTGATATCGTAGCAATGGTGGCAGCTTCTGCTGCACTGACTCTTTCCGGCGTACCCTTTATGGGGCCAATCGGCGCGGCGCGTGTAGGCTATGTGAACGGCCAATATGTCGTCAACCCAACCCCAGATCAAGCGCTTGAATCAGATCTTGATCTTGTTGTTGCCGGTACCCACGATGCGGTGCTGATGGTGGAGTCCGAGGCAAAAGAGCTTTCTGAAGAAGTTATGCTGGGCGCAGTTGTCCATGGGCAAAAGTCCTTCCAGCCTGTGCTGGATGCAATTATTTCTTTGGCTGAAAAAGCTGCTAAAGAACCGCGCCAAATGGATGCTGAAGACAACAGCGCACTGGAAAAACGCATTGCAGAGCTTGGTGAAGCCAGTTTACGCGCGGCTTATAAGAACCAGCGCAAGCAAGAGCGTTACGAAGCAATTGCTGCTGCCAAGGTCTCTGTAAAAGAAGCGCTTGCAGAAGATGAGACTTTCCCGATTGAAAAAGCAGGAAGCCTGCTGAAAGATCTTGAAGCAAAAATCGTGCGCAACAGCATTCTGGATGAAGGTATCCGGATTGATGGGCGTGATCTGAAAACAGTGCGTCCTATTGTGGCAGAAGTCGGTGTGCTGCCTCGCACACATGGTTCTGCACTCTTCACACGCGGTGAAACGCAAGCATTGGTTGTCACAACGCTTGGCACTGGCGACGATGAACAGATGATTGATGATTTGGGTGGCACCTATAAAGAATCATTCATGCTGCACTACAATTTCCCTCCCTATTCGGTTGGTGAAACAGGCCGCATGGGTTCGCCCGGTCGTCGTGAAATTGGTCATGGTAAGCTTGCTTGGCGCGCTTTGCGCCCTGTACTACCTGCCCACCACCAATTCCCTTATACACTGCGTGCGGTTGCCGAAATCACTGAATCAAACGGTTCGTCTTCTATGGCAACGGTGTGCGGTACGTCATTGGCTGCTATGGATGCGGGTGTACCTTTGAAGCGTCCTGTCGCCGGCATTGCGATGGGTCTCATTTTGGAAGGTGAACGCTTTGCAGTGCTTTCCGATATTCTAGGTGATGAAGATCACTTGGGCGATATGGATTTTAAAGTGGCTGGCACATCGGATGGCGTAACGGCGCTGCAAATGGACATCAAAATTGCCGGTATCACTGAAGAAATCATGAAGGTGGCTCTGGAGCAGGCAAAGCATGGCCGCATTCATATTCTCAGCGAGATGGCAAAAGCATTGACTTCTGCCCGTGAAGAATTGGGCGAATATGCTCCACGCATTGAAGTCATCAATATCCCGACCGACAAAATTAGGGAAGTGATTGGTTCCGGTGGTAAAGTGATCCGTGAAATCGTGGAAAAAACCGGCGCAAAAATTGATATCGGCGATGATGGTACTGTTAAAGTGGCATCCGCTGACCAAAAAGCCATTAAAGCGGCTCTTAACTGGATTAAATCTATTGTGGCAGAGCCTGAACTGAACCAAGTTTACGATGGCACCGTTGTAAAGGTTGTTGATTTTGGCGCATTTGTAAACTTCTTCGGTAATCGTGATGGTCTGGTGCATGTAAGCCAGATTTCCCAAAACCGGGTAGCAAAAGTTTCTGATGTTCTCAAAGAAGGCGATAAAGTCAAAGTCAAACTGCTCGGCTTTGATGATCGCGGCAAAGTGCGCCTTTCCATGCGTGCCGTAGATCAAGAAACTGGAGAAGATATCGAAGCGGCGCCGCGTGATAATGCGGAAGCTGCGGGTTAATTTCATCCATATATAAATTATAGAGGAAAACATTCTACACTTCCTCTATATACATCTAAGTTTTCTTGAACAATTTTGGGCAGATGCTTAATTATTCACGAAAACAGGCAAAGCTAAAAAAGCCCCGAACGGGGCTTTTTTTTAACTTTCTTTGAAACGATAGCCTACACCGTAAAGCGTCTCAATCATGTCAAAATCATCATCGACAGCTTTGAATTTCTTACGCAGACGTTTAATATGGCTGTCAATGGTGCGGTCATCCACATACACTTGATCATCGTAAGCGGCGTCCATAAGTGCGTTTCGGCTTTTCACCACCCCAGGACGTTGCGCTAGAGACTGCAAAATCAGGAATTCTGTCACCGTCAAAACCACATTATCACTGTTCCAAGTGCAGGTATGACGTTCCGGATCCATTTTCAAAGAGCCACGTTCAATAGTTTTTGCCTCTGAGGATTTTACACCGTTGGTTCCATTTGCGCTTGCAGAAGACGGATCACGCGGTGCAGCGCGGCGTAACACAGCCTTTACTCTTTCCACTAAAAGACGTTGGGAAAATGGTTTGTGAATAAAGTCATCTGCACCCATTTTCAAACCGAACAATTCGTCAATTTCTTCATCTTTGGAAGTGAGAAAAATCACTGGAAGTTCCGATTTTTGGCGCAAGCGGCGCAACAGTTCCATGCCATCCATGCGTGGCATTTTAATATCAAAAATTGCAAGATCAGGCGGGGTGGCTTTCAGACCTTCAAGGGCAGATGCGCCATCAGTATAAGTCTGGATCCGATAGCCTTCTGCTTCAAGAGCAATTGAAACAGAAGTAAGAATGTTGCGATCGTCATCAACAAGAGCAATTGTTGGCATGAAATATTCCGTCTCAAAAAAACAAAGGCCTGAAAAAAAATAGCCTTATCACTACATGGGGTGTATAAGTTCGGCAATAAAGCCTATTTCTGAACACATCATGCGTTGCTAAACTAGAAGTACATGTCGCTATAAATGCGGCAAAGTAATGAATGTTCCACTGGATAGGACGGCAGCACTCAAAAAAAACAGGGATTGTTAACTATATTTCACAATAAGATTGCCAAAGAACTGATAATTTATTAAAGAAGAGTGAAGTTATGGTGACAAGCAGGCCATATCCCTAATTATCAAAGTAAAGTCTGCAATGTGCAGTATGGAATTTTGTGTTATAATCTCAGTATCTCAGACTTGGAGGATATATCCGTGAACCAATCAGGTGTTTGGAACAAAGCCCATGGTGCGGAAACGTTCGGTTTTCGTGGTCTCCGCGCGGTTCATTGGAATGTGTTGGAGCCTGCTCTGGCTGAGGAAGCCATTCGCCGTAATGAGGCACGCCTTACCAACGGCGGCGCTCTGGTTGCGGACACTGGCGTGCATACAGGCCGCAGCCCAAAAGATAAATTTGTCGTCCGGGATGAAAACACTGAAAACACGATCTGGTGGGACAATAACGGTGCTATAACTCCTGCTCAATTTGACACACTTCTGGAAGATTTTAAAATCCATGCCGAAGGCAAAGAGCTGTTTGTGCAAGACCTTTATGGTGGAGCCGATGCAGAAAACCGTCTCAGTGTGCGCGTTTATACGCAATTTGCATGGCACAGCATGTTCATTCGCAACTTGCTTATTCGACCAGAGCGCGCTGAACTGGCTGGTTTTGTGCCGCAGCTTACCATCGTTGATCTACCAGATTTTAAAGCCGATCCTGTACGTCATGGCTGCCGTTCTGAAACGGTTATTGCCGTTGATCTTACCCGTGGTATTGTTCTCATTGGTGGTACATCCTATGCCGGTGAAATGAAAAAATCCGTATTTACCGCACTCAATTATATCCTTCCTTCCAAACGCGTTATGCCCATGCATTGCTCCGCGAATGTTGGCGATAAAGGAGATACTGCAGTATTTTTCGGTTTGTCCGGTACTGGGAAAACAACCTTATCGGCTGATCCATCCCGCACGCTGATCGGAGATGATGAACACGGCTGGAGCGAAAACGGGATCTTCAATTTTGAAGGTGGCTGTTATGCAAAAACGATTCGTCTTTCTGCTGAAGCCGAGCCTGAAATTTATGCAACCACACAACGTTTTGGCACTGTACTCGAAAACGTTGCCATTGATCCTGAAACCCGTATTCCTGATTTTGATGATGGCTCTAAAACAGAAAATACGCGCTGCGCTTACCCGTTGCACTTCATTTCAAACGCCTCCGAGACAGGTCGTGCGCCTAATCCTCAGAATATTGTAATGCTCACCTGCGATGCGTTCGGGGTTCTTCCTCCTATCGCAAAACTGACACCTGCTCAGGCGATGTACCATTTCTTGTCAGGCTATACCGCAAAAGTAGCCGGCACAGAAAAAGGCGTAACGGAACCTCAGGCTACGTTCTCGACCTGTTTTGGTGCACCATTCATGCCGCGTCATCCGTCCGAATACGGTGAACTGTTGCGGGATCTGATTGCCCAGCACAACGTAGATTGTTGGTTGGTATCCACTGGATGGACAGGCGGCGCAAACGGTGTTGGCAAACGTATGCCTATCAAGGCAACACGCGGTTTACTCAGCGCAGCCCTTTCTGGCAAGTTGGCTGATGCAGAGTTCCGCATTGATCCCAACTTTGGCTTTGCTGTGCCTGTTTCTGTTGAAGGCGTTGATTCTAGCTTGCTTAACCCACGTTCCACATGGGAAGATAAAAGTTCCTATGATGCACAGGCCGCAAAATTAGTACAAATGTTTCAGGATAATTTTGCAAAATTTGAGCAGCATGTTGATGCAGAAGTATTACAATCTGCTCCCGCGGTTCGTTTAGCTGCTGAATAAGCTAAGATGTAATATAAAAATAAGAGAACCCCAGCGATGGGGTTTTTTTATTGGATCTGTAATAGATTAGTTTATTAATAACACCATTTCTTGAGCATTTTCAGCTGCTTTTTAGTAAGCTATAATTGAATATAAACTCACATTATTCGAGATGTAAGGGAAAGTTTTTTTAAGGATGACATTGGATTTTCTAAGCATTTATTTTGCCTAATTCCAGAGCCTTCGGCAAACGTAGCTAAATTCTCAATACGTTAGTGTGGGTATATTTTGTTTGGCAAAACAGGCGGAGTGATTGATCAGATGGTGGTAAAATTCGACACATCCAGAGTGTTGTAACTACGGTAACTATCATTATAGCCCACGCTGTCAGGAACGGTTTTCCGCTGAATTATGGGCATCAGCGTGCTGGCTTTAATGTCGCCAACTACCTTGATATAGATTTTGCCACCGCGTTTCAGGATTCCAAAAGCAATGACCTTTCCAGTAGCCCCTCGACTACGTTTCCCCTTTTGAATACCCCAAAATAAGACTTGTCAAGCCCAAAAATCGTCATCAAACATTACCTCTGCTAAGCTATTCAGCCGAGCTTCAATTGCCTCGTGTATTTTGTGGTAAAATAGTGCGGCACTGTTAGTTCTGACTCTTCAAAATATCCGTCGCAGGGTAATCCTCCCATTTTTAGCGGGGTTGTTTCGCAGAACTCGGCGTGACTTCCAGTACAAAAAATCAAGCCGTTTGAGCGATATTTATTTAATAGTTTGCAACGGGTTATCTTCATAAATTAGTCTTATCACATTGGCCAATCTGCTACAGGCTCATTATGATTGTTTTAAATGAGAATTTACATAGAACCAATATAAGTTATTGTTTTTTAGCAATTATCATGGACGTAGCCAACGGCCAGCTGAGTTATCCGTAAGGTAACGCTGATTAGTAAAAAGGCTATACATGTTTGCTGTTAAAGCGCTTTGTAAGCTTGAAATCCTGCGGCGCGAAGCTGGCAGGACGGGCATTTACCGCAACCAAAGCCCCAAATGTGCCGTTTTTCACGGTTGCCCTCGTAACATGTGTGACTGTGTTCAATCACCACATCCACAAGTGCTTTTCCGCCCAGCTCTTCGGTAAGGCACCATGTGGCAGCCTTATCGCGCCACATGAGCGGCGTATGGAGCACAAAATCACTGGCCATGCCGGTATTGAGGGCCACCTGCATGGCCTTCATGGCATCATCACGGCAATCGGGGTAACCGGAAAAGTCGGTCTCGCACATGCCGCCAACAATATGGCGCAAACCACGGCGGTACGCTAGCGTTGCCGCAAAAGTGAGGAAAATCAGATTGCGTCCTGGTACAAAAGTATTGGGAAGGCCATCTTCCTGCATGGCAATTGCCATTTCTTGGGTCAATGCAGACTGGCTTACCTGCCCGAGAATCCCAAGATCAAGCGTATGGTCATCAGCCAAACGGGCGTTCCATTCGGGCTTAAGGGTGCGCATTTCGCGGCGCAAGACATCCCGCTGTTCGAGTTCAATCTTATGGCGCTGACCGTAATCGAACCCTAACGTTTCAACATATTCAAAACTTTCTAGCGCCCATCCGAGGCAGGTGGCAGAATCTTGCCCACCAGAAAATAAAACAAGCGCCTTATTGTTATTCATGCGTCAGAACCGAAGTAACTGCACGCATCATAGGTACTATCCCGGTACACCGTGACTTTATAAAGTCCCTCTAAATCCGGCGCAAGTTTACGCCATATCCATGCACAGAGATTTTCCAGTGTTCCAGGGCCAAGGTCTTCCACCTCATCGAGAAAACGATGATCGAGACCGTCACGTGTCATTTCAAGCGCACGTGCGAACAGGCCAAGATCTATCACCATGCCATTTTCAGGATTGGGTGTGCCGCGCACAAACACTTCTGCACGATAAGAATGACCGTGGATGCGTCGGCTTGGCTCGACATCGACTTTGCGTTCTAGGGTGTGAGCCGCTTCAAAACGGAATTGCTTGGACAATTCAAACATGGTCAGGGTATCCCGATAAATTTATGCGTTTGCAGACTAAGACGCCACTGCGGATTGTTTTGACAATAAACCACGGCTTTGGCCGTGTTGGCGGCTTGCGCTGTGCCATCCATGGGTTGGAGCCAAAACTGCTTGAAGTCAAGATGGGCAACAGTCTGAGGCAGACAATCGGGCTGCGGAAAAACCAGTTTCAATTCGTCCCCTTGGGTGACCCGCAGTGGATTGCTGCCCTTGGGGCTAACGCACAGCCAGTCAATTCCTTCTGGCGCGGCAATGGTGCCGTTGGTTTCTACCGCAATAAAAAAACCTTCCGCGTGGATAGCTTCAATCAGCGGAGGATCCAGCTGGAGCAGTGGTTCGCCCCCTGTGAACACCACAAACCGATGCGTGCGTTCACCTTGCCATATGCGGGCGATTTCAGCCGCCAAAGCTTTGGCGGTTGTAAATTTGCCGCCATTTATCCCATTCGTACCAATAAAGTCTGTATCACAAAAGGTGCATTGGGCTTTGGCGCGGTCTTCTTCCCGTCCAGACCAAAGATTGCAGCCCGCGAAACGGCAAAACACCGCTGCGCGACCGCTCATTGCGCCTTCGCCTTGCAGGGTTTTGAAAATTTCTTTGACCGCATACACCATAGCTTAAACAGACTGCGCGGTTCAGGCGCGCAGCTCACCGCCTGTAATTTTTTTCACTTGAGCAAGAATCTTGGTGGTGACTTCTTCCAGATCCGCATCGGTGAGGGTTTGCTTTTTAGGCTGAAGGGTAACGGCTACGGCCACAGATTTTTTATCGTCTGCGACGCCCTTTCCTTCATAAATATCGAAGATTTGTGCATCCGTAATCAAAGATTTATCACAAGTCAGTACAGCGCGTAAAACGTCGCCCGCGGCCACATTTTTATCAATAATAAAGGCATAATCACGGGAGACCGGCTGGAGGTCAATTTTCTCGAAGGCAGGCTTTGCCTTTGTAGGCTTTGCCTTGGGTGCCGGAATGGCGTCGAGATTGATTTCAAACACAGCCAAAGCGCCAGATATATCCAGTTCTTTCATCACGCGCGGGTGCAATTCACCCGCATAACCGAGGATGATTTTAGGGCCCATTTTGAGCGTTGCCGAACGACCCGGATGCAGCCATGCTGCGCCACCCGCTTCCACCTGCACATTTGCTATGGGTACATTCAATGCAGCCAGCAACGCATAAGCATCGGCTTTAGCATCGAATACCGTAACGTTTTCCGCTTTTGCTGCCCAATAACGTCCGGCGCCGGTTGGGCTTGCAGTGCCACGGCGCACCCCGGAAGCATGGTTATGCTGCCCAGCAACAGAGCGGTTGGAAAATACTTGCCCGACTTCAAATAAGGCCAAATCATTAAAACCGCGGTCGGCATTGCGTTGAGCAGCCAGCAACAAGCCTGGCAACAGACTGGGTCGCATGTCGGAGAGTTCCGCCGCTATCGGATTGGCAAGCGCAAGTTCATCACTGCCACCACCAAATAAATCTGCATGTTTATTGGAAATGAATGACCACGTTACGCTTTCCATAAAGCCGCGAGCCGCCAGAACCCGACGGGCAAGCTGGTTTCGTCTTTGGGATAGGCTAAGCATTGCGCCTTCGCGGTTATGCACCGGAGGCAGCGGCGTGGATTGCAGTACATCAAGTCCCACAATTCGCACAACATCTTCAACAATATCAGCTTTGCCTTCCACATCGGCGCGGAAGGAGGGCGGCACCACATTCAGTGCATCTTCTGAGCCAGAAACGCTATAGCCTTGCGCTTGCAATGCGATAGCAACGGTTGCACCCTCAATATCCAATCCTGTCAGACGTTGAATTTCAGATAACGGGAAATGAATGGTACGCTGTTTATCCGGCACTGCGCCGGCAATGACCGCTTCCGAAGCGCTACCGCCGCAGATTTCCATAATCAGCTGCGTTGCAACATCAAGACCTGTTACGGTATAGGCAGGATCAACACCCCGCTCAAAGCGGTAACGGGCGTCAGAATTGATGTTTACCTTGCGACCAGTGCGGGCAATGTTGAGCGGCTCCCACAATGCAGATTCCAGAATGACATTGCGCGTGGTATCGGAACAGCCCGTAGCTTCTCCACCCATAATACCGGCAAGCGCTTGCACACCGTTATCATCGGCAATAACGGTCATGCCCTCTTCAAGAATAAGCTGACGACCATCAAGAGCCATGAAGGTTTCGCCAGCATAGGCGCTGCGCACAACAAGATTGCCAGCCACCTTATCCGCATCGAACACATGCAGCGGACGGCCTTGGTCAAAAGTCATATAGTTGGTAATATCGATCAGAGCAGAAAGCGGACGCAAGCCAATGGCTTTCAGGCGTTGCTGCATCCATGCAGGAGAAGCGCCGTTTTTTACGCCCTCAAGAGAGCGCAGAGCAAACACCGGGCAAAGCGCTGCATCTTCAATAGTGACAGAAGTACGCGCTGCACCGCTTACGCTCACCTGTGGCACGACAGGAGTTTTCAAGATGCCAAGACCTGCAGCAGCAAGATCACGCGCCACACCATGAACGCTTAAAGCGTCTGCGCGGTTGGGGGTCACTGCTATATCGATAATAGGATCATCAAGGCCAAAAAGTTCGGCAAAGGGCTTCCCTACGGGAATATCGTCGGATAGCTCAATAATACCATTGTGTTCGTCGGACAAGCCCATTTCACGCTCGGAAACCAACATGCCATTGGATTCAACATCGCGAATTTTAGTGGGCTTCAATACCAATCCATTTGCCGGAACTGTTGCACCGCTTGGGGCAAAAATAACATTCAATCCTGTACGCGCATTCGGTGCGCCACACACCACCTGAATTTCGCCCGATGCTGTCATCACGCGGCAAACTCGAAGCTTATCGGCATTGGGGTGCTGGATAGCTTCAATGATATGCGCGGATTTGAAAGCGGCCAATTCTTTAGAGCGATCAATCACGTCCTCAACTTCGAGTCCCACCTTGGTGAGCGCAACGACAATTTCGTCCAAGGATGCCGTTGTATCCAGGTGATCTTTCAGCCAAGAGAGGGTGAATTTCATTATCTTTTACCAGTTCAAAGAAAAATAGCGTTTGTGGCGAACAGATTAGCTGGATAAACCACTGATGAGACTGGGAATGTCCAGCGGACGAAAACCATAATGCTGGATCCAACGCACGTCACCATCGAAAAAAGCGCGCAAATCGGACATGCCATATTTCAGCATCGCAATGCGGTCGATTCCCATTCCCCATGCAAAGCCCTGATATTCATCAGGATCAAGGCCGCAATTGCGCAGCACGTTGGGATGCACCATGCCGCAACCTAAAATTTCCAGCCAATCCTCGCCTTCGCCAAAGCGAATTTCGGAGCCCTGACGGCGGCAGCGGATATCCACCTCGGCAGAGGGTTCAGTGAACGGGAAAAAGCTGGGGCGAAAACGCATTTCAACCTGTTGTACTTCAAAAAAGCGGCGGCAGAATTCTTCCAAAATCCATTTTAAGTGACCCATGTGAACGCCTTTTTCAATAACCAGACCCTCGACCTGATGAAACATTGGGGTGTGTGTCTGATCCGAATCACAGCGGTACGTGCGGCCAGGAATGATGATGCGCACAGGTGGCTTTTGCTCTTTCAACGTGCGAATCTGTACAGGCGAAGTGTGGGTGCGCAGCAAATGACGCTCGCCGTTCGCATTGGGCTTGAAAAAGAAGGTATCGTGCATTTCACGTGCAGGATGGCCCTCAGGAAAATTCAGAGCGGTGAAATTGTGTTCATCATCCTCAATGTCCGGTCCTTCGGCAACGGAAAAACCAAGATCGCCAAAAATAGCGTAAATTTCTTCAATTACTTGTGAAATGGGGTGGATGCGGCCAACGTCCAGACCCATGGGGCGGAGCGGCAAGGTAACATCGACTTTTTCTTGAGAAAGGCGCGCTTCTAATGCAATGTCTTCCAGCACCGTTTTACGAGCAGCAAGTGCTTCAATAACCCGGTCTTTCACTTGATTGAGTTCGGCACCGAAGGTTTTACGCTCATCATTAGACATCCCGCCCAAGGTTTTGAGCAACTCGGGGATATCGCCTTTTTTGCCCATAGCCTGCAAACGCACAGCTTCCAACGCACCGAGATCACCAGCATTGGTGATGGCGACAAGTGTACGGGCTTCAAGTTCCTGAAGATTATTCATAGTGCGTTGCAACCTTGTAGCAAATTCCAGCAAAAGTGTATGCGGTTTTAGCTTCGCTGGCCGTTGGTTGCGCCCAGAATTGCGAAAAACCAATAACTGATGGCGATGTTATAGATGAAACGCCATCAATTCACAAACCAGATCAAGGTGCAGGGGCGCACCCCCGTCATTGCAATGAAGGCAGTGGCTTTGAAAGCAGTACACCGCCCCGAAACACAGCGGAAGGGTGCATACTCAATAAACGGGCAAAACGCCTTGGCAATGACGGCGAAATATTATTTTTACCCGAACACCGGAACACCTTCAGGCATTCCGGCAATTTTAAGAAAGCAGCTTAAGCAGCAGCTTTTTCAACGGCAGCTTTTGCTTGTGCTATAATCGCAGAGAACGCAGCAGGCTCATGGATGGCCAGATCAGACAGAACTTTACGATCAAGATCAATGCCAGCCAATGCAATACCATTGATAAATACGGAATAAGTCAGACCTTCCGCGCGAACAGCAGCGTTGATGCGCTGGATCCACAGAGCGCGGAATGTACGTTTCTTATTTTTGCGATCGCGGTAGTTATACTGTAAAGCGCGATCAACGGCCTGATTGGCGGCGCGAATCGTATTTTTGCTGCGGCCGTAAAAACCGCGAGCTGCTTTGAGGGTCTTTTTGTGTTTGGCGTGTGCTGTAACGCCGCGTTTAACTCTAGCCATTTAATTTAAACTCCAAAAAACGGAAAAGGCGTTAAGATCAGGTACGACCGTAAGGCAAGAATTTTTTCACGATAACTGCATCTTGCGGAGCAAGAACTGTAGTGCCGCGAAGCTTGCGGATCTGGCTGTTGGTGCGCTTGATCATGCCGTGGCGTTTACCTGCCTGACCTGCAAGAACTTTGCCGGTGGCGGTAATACGAAAGCGTTTTTTGGCGCTGGATTTTGTTTTCAGCTTATAGGACATTTTGCTCTCCAATTTCACGCTAAACGTGAAGAGTATAAATCCGCCACGGCAGCCCATATCGGCCGGGCGGACAGGTGAACCATTTCTCTAGCTAAAAAAAACCCGCAACGCAAGCGCTACGGGTGGTTTTTTTCCAAGATTTGCTAAAAATCTAGCGTGGTGCCAGAATCATAATCATCTGGCGCCCCTCCATTGCGGGCTCGCTTTCTGATTTAGCGACATCGGATAATTCTTCTTTCACTTGCAATAAGAGCTTAAGGCCTTGCTCCTGATGCGCCATCTCGCGGCCGCGAAAACGCAAGGAGACCTTTACTTTATCGCCTTCGCCAAAGAATTTGCGCATCGATTTGACTTTTACATCATAGTCATGCGTATCAATGGTTGGGCGCAGCTTGACCTCTTTCAGCTCGACAATTTTCTGATTCTTGCGTGCTTCGGCTGCTTTTTTCTGTGCTTGGAATTTGTGTTTTCCATAGTCCAGAATTTTGCAAACCGGTGGAACAGAATTAGGAGCAATCTCTACAAGATCCAGCCCTGCATCTTCTGCAAGTGCAAGAGCTTCATGAATGGGAACTGTACCGCGATTATCACCTTCGCTATCAATTAGCTGCACTTCGCGTACGCGAATATCGCGGTTGATGCGGGGACCATCTTTCTGAACGGGGGCGGGGGGTCTGGAAGGACGACGAATGGCTGTAAACTCCTGATTGAATGTTCCGCTTGCAAAGAGGCGGAGACATTTGAATGCGCTTCACATGGTTTCAAGTTAGCCTGAAACGGTAAAACATTATTTTACAAGATTGACCTCATAAAATACAGTTTTCCTAACAGACAATACTTTCAGGGCAAGATTGTGATAATTTCCGCAATTGTCAACCAATCTTATGGCGCTTTTTGCATTATTTCTGCATAAAGCTGCAAAGTAGCCGCTGTCATCGCTTCCAGTGTATAATCTTGCGACCTTTCTCGTCCACGTTGAGCCAGCGCAGCCCGCTCTGCATCTGTCAGGCTCAGAGCTTCGGTCAATGCACTTGCCAAAGCATGAGAATCTGCTGCCGGAATAACCCATCCGGTACGCAATGGCGCTTCTACTGCTGGTGGAGAAAGCACGGTTTCAGCCATCGCGCCATTATCGGTGACAATCACGGGTTTTCCCATGGCTTGTGCCTCCACTGCAACCCGTCCGAATGCTTCCGGCTCAATGGATGGCACAGCAATGCAATCCGATGCAGCTTGCGCTAATGGAATATCCGCCACATGGCCTGCAAAGCACAGTATATCCTCCATGCCTTTTTGTGCAGCTTGCGCTTTTAATTCTTCTACATATTCCAGCCTGCCTTGCGCATCGCCGGCAAAAACAATTCGGAAAGGTATGGCTTGCTGTTGCAATTGGGATGCGGCCTCCAGCATCACCCGATGCCCTTTCCAGGGGGTAATCCGTGCCGCCAGAAGGATTATTTTTTCTTCGGGTTTTGCCCCCCAAAGTGCGCGCATGGTTTGGCATTCTTCCGGTGAGAAAGCTTCCGGATTAAAGCGCGTCAGATCGGTTCCCCGTGGAATAACCGTTATAGCGGCTGAAGGATGCACTGATTTGATGCGCTCTGCTGTCCAATTGGAATTGGCAATTACCCGATCACCCCGCGCCATAACCGAATTATAAAGTTCTTTGAAGGCATTCCGCGCGGAATAGCTGCCATGCCATGTGGTTACGAAAGGAATTCCGGTCAGACGTGCTGCTGCTAATGCCACCCAGGCCGGAGCCCGCGAGCGGGCATGAATAACATCTACTTTGAGTGTACGAATCAGATTAACAAGACGAAAAATGTTGACCAGCATCAAAAACGGGTTCTTGGTATGCGCCGGAAAAGGAATAAACCTCCCGCCTTTTGTCTCCAGTTCTTCGACAAGTCGTCCGCCGCGTGTAGCAACCAGCGCTTGCGCTCCTGATTTTGACAAAGCTTCTGCAATATCGACTGTTGTACGCTCTGCACCGCCAGCTTCCAGCTCTGGAATGATTTGCAATACACTACGGCCTGCCAAAAAAGACATTATACACCCTCACAAAGCAGAGTTCACATTCAGTAAGATCAGCTTTATACAACGGCATAGACGCAGACAAGCCATAAGAATTTAAAAATAAAGGTTTTAAAATGAATGATAATCAGCCTGATTTCCTCCCCGTTGGCAAGGATGCGCATAGTCGCCAGCTGGCTGTTCTGTCCCGTAGCGGTAAAGCGCCAAATGTGATTTGGCTGGGTGGTTTCCGCTCTGATATGCGCGCTACAAAAGCGGCTCATCTTGATGCTTGGGCAGAGCGTACCGGACATTGCTTCACACGCTTTGACTATTCGGGTCACGGAGAATCATCGGGTGACTTTGCAAAAGGAAGTATTGGTCAATGGTTTGAAGATAGCCTGGCTGTCTTGGAAGTTTATGGTGGTGAGGAGCCGCTGCTTGTTGGCTCGTCAATGGGAGGCTGGCTTGCATTGCTGGCAGCGCGTGAATGGGCAAAACAAGCCAAAAAACTCAGAGGACTCGTACTGATTGCACCCGCAGTGGATTTCACCGATAAGCTGATGTGGGATATGTTTCCAAAAGATGTTCAAGATACCATCATGAAAAAAGGAGAATGGCTGCGGCACTCCGAGTACTCACCAGAACCTTATCCAATTACCCGCCATCTTATTGAAGAGGGGCGGAAGCACCTGCTGCTAGGTAACCCGATGCATATAGGTGCGCCAATCCACATCTTGCAAGGCACACAAGATCCGGATGTCCCTGTGCAGCATACACTTGATTTTATTAAAGAATGTGCGTTGGATGACACAAGTATAACGCTTGTTACAAATGGAGATCATCGCCTTTCACGCCCTCAGGATCTTGAACTTCTTGCCCGTACAGTAGAAATTGCTATTTGCAAGTAAATAAACCATTTTGCGCATAAGATACTCTTGCAAGAATTACTGTTCTATGGTTTAAACCATTTAGATCAATACCCTCTCTTGTTTGCGTTACAACAGTATTCAGGGTTGAAAATTTCAACCTTGATAAATGTTTTTTTGAGTATCATTGCGTTGCGTTACTTTATTCTTGCCATGGTATTGTTTTTATTTGTTTTTTCAGTGCCATCAGCATCGCTGGCTGGCGCTTGGGTTATGGGCAAGGGTACCAGTAAATGGATGCTTAGCAGTGAATATACGTTTGCCACCCATCTGTATGATCGGCGTGGCAAGCTGATTGCCCTGCCGCGTTACCACATGCTTTATGATACGCTGTATGGCGAATATGGCGTGACAGAGACGCTCACTGTTTGGGGAAGCACCCGCTTTGAGCAACGCAAGATAGGCTATCCAACACAATCAGCGTATAGCGGCTTAGGCTATAGTGAAATAGGTGGCCGGTATCGTGTGTGGGAAGGCTTCAATGCGATTGCTTCTGTTCAGGTGAGCGCACTTATCCCAGGGGCGCGCAACAATGTAAATCCTGTTGAATGGGGTCAAACCGATTTTCAGGCCGATGCGCGTGGTCTGGTTGGTTATAGCTTTTCTCTTTTTAAGCGTCATTTTTTTACTGATTTGCAGATTGGTTACCGCGCCCGCTTCGGGGATCCCGCAGATGAACTGCGCATTGATGCAACGCTCGGCGCCAGCGTTTCGCGCAAATTGATGGTGCTGCTGCAAAGTTTTAATACCTTGTCCATCGGTACTCCCAAGAGTTTTTTCACGGAGCTTCAGGATTATAAAATCCAGATCAGCGCCGTATGGGATTTCAATCATCGCTGGGCATTGCAAGCAGGCACACGCACCACCCTTCGCGGAATTAATACTTTGCAGGAACAAACATATTTTGGTGGTTTATGGCTGAAATTTTAAGCATGGTCCCGCAGAAAATTGTGCCGCGTGTTGTTCCTGTCTTGCTGGCGGGAGGATCAGGGTCGCGTCTCTGGCCGCTCTCTACGCCGGAAAAGCCGAAACAATTTCTTGCAATCAATGGCAAAGAAACGCTTTTTCGGCAAACACTTTCCCGAATTTTTGCTGCACCAGAGGCTTTGAATATCACCACCCCCGTGATTATTGGCAATCTGTTGCACCGGCATTTGCTAGAAGAGCAGCTTGCAGAATCTTCTTTACAGAACGCAGTATTGCTGCTGGAGCCAGAAGGGCGTAACACAGCCGCTGCTGTTGCAGTGGCAGCGCATTACATACACGCGCTTTATCCTGACGCATTGCTGCTGATTTTACCCACAGACCACGCAATTGATGAGCTTGCGGTTTTTTATGAAGCGCTTGCTCAGGGTATCAAGGCTGCTTCTCATGATCGCATTGTTACTTTTGGTATAACTCCTGACCATGCCGCTACAGAATATGGCTACATACACCGTGGCGATAAAGTGGAAAACGGCAATGCGCATACCATTCATGCATTTGTGGAAAAACCCGATAAACAACGCGCAGAGCATTTTCTGGAAACAGGTAATTATCTTTGGAACGCCGGCATATTTCTGGCATCTGCCCAGCAGATACTCGCACAGTACACACACCATCAACCGCATATATTGCGCCATACTCAAGAGGCTGTTCAAAACAGTATTCCGAAAAATAATATAATTTTTCTTGACCCAGCAGCCTATTCCAGCTGCCCCTCGCTGCCTTTTGATCGCGCCGTAATGGAAAAGACCACGCAAGGGATTGTTGTGCCACTCGATTGCGGGTGGAATGATTTGGGAAGTTGGGAGGCTGTCTATAATAAATCTGAAAAAAACATTTTAGGAAATAATGTTAACAGTTTTGTTACCTGCAATAATACAGCCAATGTTTATGCCTACTCCGAGAGTCTGCCATTAAAAATTGAAAATGCACACGATATGGTGCTTGTCGCCAGCAACGATGGTATTCTCATTCGTGCTAAGCCTTGTCCATCTGCGGCAAAAATGCTCCCGGTTGAACGCCCGTGGGGATTCTTTACAGTCCGTGAAAGCAGTGAGGGGTACTGTATTAAAAGGCTGCATGTTAACCCGTCCGGCGCTACTTCCTTACAAAAGCATCTCAACCGCGCAGAGCACTGGAGCATTATTTCTGGAACAGCACGGGTAATATGCGATGGAATGAGTTGGGAGCTTAGCGCTGGAGAATCCCGCTATATTCCTTGCGGCGCTGTACACAGATTGGAAAACATTGGCCGTGAACCGCTCATTGTGATCGAAGTACAGACTGGAAATATCTTATGCGAAAATGATATTGTACGCCTTGATGATCGCTATGGAAGAGTTAATTGCTGATCGGTATGAACTCTGCATGCCCGATCGCAACTGTTAAAAGCGTCCCGTGTTTTGCGGTACGCTTTTAAATGTTGAAGGGTGCGAAGAAATCAGGCGGCTTGTGTTTTCATCAAGCCTTCGGCTTCAGCGAGTTCTTTCAGGGATGTTTGCGGGCGTGCGCCCATGTGGCTGATTACCTCGGCGGCAGCCAGCGCACCCAGACGGGCGCAAATATCCAGATCAAATTCACGGCTGAGCCCCACAAGAAAACCTGCCGCAAACAAATCACCGGCACCTGTTGCATCCATAACCATCTCAACAGGTTGGCATGGAACCTGAACTGTACGGCTGCCTTGCAGCACGACAGCACCTTTTTCGCTGCGGGTCACAACAGCCAGAGGAACATCGCGACGCAGCGATTCGAGTGCTGTAGTAATATCAGCTGTCTGATACAGTGATTTTGCTTCGGATTCGTTCGCAAACAGAATATCCACCGTACCGTTGCGGCACAGTTCGAGAAATTCGTCACGGTGACGTTCTACGCAGAATGCGTCGGAAAGCGAAAGCGCCACTTTGCGCCCTGCTGCATGAGCATATTTGGCCGCTTTGCGGAAAGCGGCTTTTGCAGCAGACGGATCCCACAGATAGCCTTCCAGATAAATAATCTTACTGGCTTCCACCAGTCCAGCATCCACGTCATCTGCGGTGAGATTCTGGCTTGCTCCGAGGAATGTATTCATCGTGCGTTCGCCATCCGGTGTCACCAGAATGATACAACGGGCAGTGGTTGCACCTTCTGTTGCTGTGGGCGTTGTATAAGCCACGCCGGCATTTATCAGATCATGGCCAAAGCTTTTGCCAAGCGCATCATTGCGCACTTTACCAATGAATGCAGTGCGTGCGCCCAGAGATGCAATGCCTGCGCAAGTATTGGCAGCGCTGCCGCCAGATACCAGAACGGTAGAACCAATAGCGCTGTAAAGATTTTCAGCGCGTTCTTCATCAATTAACGCCATACTGCCTTTGGCCAGCTTTTCATTGACTAAAAATGCATCATCTGTGCGGGATAGCACATCCACAATAGCATTTCCAATACCTAAAACATCGTATTTAATCTCGGCCAAGATCAGGCACTCCTTTTATTGCAGCATGGCATATTTGAACACCCGGAGCCGAACGGCGGAGCCTTCACACCATGGTTAAAATCTGTGCGCCGGAAAGTCACAACATCTATTGAACCACCGTTAACGCATTTTTAATGCTTGCGCGTGGCTTGCACATATCATAACCCTGATGGCTGTTACAGCTTTATTTGTTTCAGGATATTTCGCTCATGACTGCTTCCGCTCCGCACACCCGTATTTTTTCCGGTGTTCAGCCTACGGGCAATCTGCATCTTGGTAATTATCTTGGGGCAATTACGCGGTTTGTGGATTTGCAGCAGGGACATGAATGTTTGTTTTGTGTTGTGGATATGCACGCCATTACGGTTGCGCAAGACCCTGCGGAGCTGCGCAAAGCGACCCGTGAAGTGGCAGCGGCTTTCATTGCGTGCGGGATTGATCCTGTAAAGCACATTATTTTTAACCAGAGTCAGGTTACACACCATGCGGAGCTGGCATGGCTGCTCAATTGTGTTGCCCGTATTGGCTGGCTTAACCGCATGACGCAGTTCAAGGAAAAAGCGGGTAAAAACCGTGAGAATGCGTCGGTAGGCTTGTATGCGTATCCCGTGTTGATGGCTGCGGATATTCTGCTGTATCGAGCCACCCATGTGCCGGTGGGGGAAGACCAGAAACAGCATTTGGAGCTGGCGCGGGATATTGCCCATAAATTCAATACCGATTTTGAAGCGTCTATTGCGGCGGGGGGGTATCCTGAAAATTATCTCATTTTACCCGAACCGATGATTAGCGGCCCTGCCACGCGCGTGATGTCGCTGCGGGATGGCTCCAAAAAAATGTCGAAATCTGATCCTTCGGATGCCTCGCGTATTAACCTGACAGATTCTGCCGATACCATTGCCCAGAAAATCCGCCGCGCAAAAACCAGTTCGGCAGAAGGGATGCCTAGCGATGAAGCAAGCCTGAAAGCGGAACCGGAAGCCGATAATCTGGTCGGTATTTATGCTGCGCTTGCCCGTAAGAGCAAAGCCGAAGTGCTGGGTGAATTTGGTGGAGCACAATTTTCCACGTTCAAAAACGCGCTGGTTGACTTGGCTGTGGAAAAGTTAAGCCCCATTGCCGGTGAAATGAACCGCTTGATGCAGGATATTCCTGCAATTGATGCCTTTTTGACTGATGGCGCAGAGCGTGCGCGTCATATTGCGCTTAAAACCGTTTATGATGTGAAAAATATCATGGGTTTTGTTCAGCCACCGCGTGTATAGGCTGTTTTGTTCCCAAACAGGAAACTGCTGAAAAAGGCAGGAATGCGGCGTAAAGGCGTTAAAAAAGCTTTCAACTTGCGCTAAAAAGCTTTAGGTTGCCATTCGCTATTCTTTGTGGTTCTTGTGATGCGCGCGAATCGCAAGGCTCCCACATTGTCATGATCTTCGCCTGTATCCCTTGATTTTCTTGGGGGAATAGATACGAAGTGATTTTCTGAAAGATTGTATCTGCAATGTCCAGCACTGAAAAATTTCGCCCTGAACGCCCTTCTTTTTCGGATCAGGAAGCACTTGATTTTCACGCCATGGGTCGGCCGGGCAAACTGGAAATCGTGCCAACCAAGCCGATGGCCACCCAGCGGGATCTTTCTTTAGCCTATTCTCCTGGCGTTGCCGTTCCCGTGCGTGCAATTGCAGAAAATCCTGCAACAGCGTTTGACTACACCGCGCGTGGCAACATGGTTGCGGTCATCAGCAACGGTACGGCCATTCTGGGTCTTGGCAATCTGGGTGCGCTTGCATCCAAACCAGTAATGGAAGGGAAATCCGTTCTTTTCAAACGCTTTGCAGATGTAGATTCCATTGATCTGGAAGTAGATACCGAAGATGCAGACGCGTTCATCAACGCAGTGCGCTATCTTGGGCCTTCCTTTGGCGGGATCAATCTTGAAGATATCAAGGCGCCAGAATGTTTTATCATTGAGGATAGGCTGCGGGAACTCATGGATATTCCCGTATTTCATGATGACCAGCATGGCACAGCAATCATTGCTGCGGCAGGTCTTATCAACGCTTTGCACCTCACAGGCCGCAAAATTGCAGATATGAAGCTGGTGTGTAATGGCGCAGGTGCAGCTGGTATTGCCTGCCTCGAACTTATTCGTGCCTTGGGTGGGCGTCCTGAAAATATTACACTGTGTGACACCAAAGGGGTGATTTACAAAGGCCGTAAAGAAGGCATGAACCAGTGGAAATCGGCGCACGCGGTGGCGACCTCGGCGCGCACCTTGGAAGAAGCCTTAAAAGGCGCGGACGTGTTCCTTGGGCTCTCTGCAAAGGGTGCGCTGACACCGAAAATGGTAAAATCCATGGCCGCAAAGCCGATTATTTTTGCGATGGCCAATCCGGATCCTGAAATTACGCCGGAAGAAGTGCGCACTGTGCGCGATGATGCGATTGTGGCAACAGGCCGCTCGGATTATCCGAATCAGGTAAACAATGTTCTAGGCTTCCCGTATATTTTCCGCGGAGCGCTGGATGTGCGCGCCACCACCATCAATATGGAAATGAAGGTTGCTGCCGTTCATGCGCTAGCAGCCCTTGCCCGTGAAGATGTGCCGGATGAAGTAGCCTCCGCTTATGGTATGCGTCCGCATTTTGGCCCGGAATACATTATTCCTGTACCTTTTGATCCGCGTTTGATTTTCACGGTTCCACCAGCTGTTGCAAAAGCGGCGGCCGAAACTGGCGTTGCCCGTTTCCCGATTGCAAACATGGATGATTATTGCAGCCAGTTGCGCGCGCGCCGTGATCCTGCCGCGGGAACATTGCAGCAGATCTTTAACAAGTTGCAAAACGATCCTAAGCGTGTTGTGTTTGCAGAAGGCGAAGAAGAACAGGTTATCCGCGCTGCAACTGCTTATGCTGCGCAAGGCTTGGGTACAGCCATCTTGATCGGCCGCGAAGACCGCATTCGTGAAACCGCTAAAAACCTGACCATTGAGTTGGGCAACGGCGTTGAAATTCACAATGCCGCTCTTTCCAACCGGAACGCCTATTACACGTCTTATTTGTATGACCGTCTGCAACGGCAAGGCTATTTGCAGCGTGATGCCGGAAGGCTTGTTAATCAGGATCGCAATATTTTTGCAGCCTGTATGGTGGCTTTGGGTGATGCGGATGCGATGGTATCCGGTGTTACTCGCAGCTATGCAACAGTGCTGGAAGATGTGCGCAAGGTGATTGATGCAAAACCCGGTCATCGTGTGATGGGCGTTACAGCTGCTATTTCCCGCTCGCGGTTCGTATTGATCGCCGATACGGCAATTACGGAAGAGCCAACCGCAGATGAACTCGCCAAAACCGCACTTGCTGCCGCCAGTGTAGCGCGGCGTTTGGGGCAGGAGCCGCGGGTAGCGTTGTTGTCGTCGTCCACGTTTGGCAGCCCTCCCAGCAAATGCGGTGCTGCTATTCGGGATGCGGTAAAAATCCTGCATTCCCAGCGTATCGATTTTGAAGTGGATGGTGAAATCACCGCCGACGTTGCGCTCAACAAAGACCGTTTAGCGGCCTATCCGTTCTGCCGTCTTTCCGATGAAGCCAATGTGCTGGTCATGCCAACACTGGCAGCAGCTTCTATTGCATCGCGTATGCTGCCAGCTTTGGCGGGTTCTACCGTCATTGGCCCCTTACTTGTTGGTCTTGAAAAGCCTGTTCAGATCGTGCCACTGGGCGTAAAGGATGCAGAACTGCTGAATATGGCGGCGTTAGCAGCCTATAATGTGGGGCTTTAGAACCTTAAAGCTCAGACCGCATAAATGCGGTCTGAGCTTTATTTTTTCTGAAGCACAATTTATCAGATCCAAAAAATATTTTACCACAGTTCGGCTATAGTGGGTAAAATTCAGGAAATTGCGCCGTTTGCCGTAAAGCTTCACCCATCACCATTGCGGCAGAAATGGCTACGTTTAAAGAGCGGGTATGAGGCAGCAATGGAATAACGACCCGTGCATCGGCACATGCGTGGACATGTTCGGGAACACCGGCTGATTCACGCCCAACCATGAGAATATCATCTGGCCGGAAAGCAAATTCCGTGTAAGGAACAGCGCCCTTGGTGGTGAGCAAAATCAGCCGCGCTTGTGACTGTTGCCGGGCAGAGTTGAATGCTTCAAAAGAGATATGGCGGGTGATGCGCACCTGATCCAGATAATCCATGCCTGCACGTTTGAAAGCGCGTTCGGAAACCGGAAAGCCTGCCGGTTCAATAATATCTACACCGATACCAAGGCAAGCACCAAGCCGCAACAGTGTGCCGGTATTTTGCGGAATATCCGGCTGGTAAAGCGCAAGTTGCATTAGTGTGTCTCCTGCCAGTCACCACAGAGCGCCTGTACCACCGCAAGAGCGGCGACTGCAGCCGTGTCGGCGCGTAAAATGCGTGAACCCAGCGAAAGCCGTATGGTGTTTGGCATCTGTAACAATTGTTCACGTTCCGCAGGGTCAAATCCGCCTTCAGGGCCAATCAATATCGCCAGCGGTTTGCCCTTACATTGGTTGAGTTGCGCGATGCTGTCTGAAAGGGGCGCGTCTTCGTCACAAAAGATCAAAGTGCGTTCCTGAGGCCAATTTTCCAGCACAATGCTCAGCTTTTGCGGTTCCTCAACATGGGGTAGGGCAATGATACCGCATTGTTCAGCAGCTTCAATAACATTGGCCTCCACCCGTTCCAGATTGAGGCGTGCAGCCTGTGTACGGCGTGTTATCACAGGACACAGTCGACCGGCACCCATCTCGACGGCTTTTTGCACCATATAATCAAGCCGCGCATGTTTAAGCGGTGCGAACAGATAGGAGAGATTCGGCAAGGGCGTCTGGGGGCGCACAAAGTGCTGTGCTGTTATCACCGTGCGCCGTTTTCCCGCTTCGGTGATGTTCCCCAGCCATTCACCGTCTTTGCCATTAAAGAGAGCAATTGTGCTGCCTTCTGCCAACCGCATCACGTTGCGGATGTAATTATGCTGTGCTGCTTCCAGAATGACAATGCTGCCTTCGCGCAGGGATTCGCGCACAAAAAGCCGGGTGCCGGAAAAATCGTAAGCTGCCATGAATGCCTTGCAAAAAAGGAGAGTTATTTTTCAATCTTGTGGCATGAAAGCGCGTGATTTGTCGAGCGTTGCAGAGAAATTACTGTTCGCTCCACGCGAACTGGCGGTAATCGAAACCGCTTTCAATGGTGGGTTTTACCACCTGGAAAAACGGTGAAAGATCAAAATCCCGTGGCGCATAAAGCGAGTGGTGACGAATGTGCATGATTTCCCGTTGCTGGCTGCGGGAAGGGCAGCCATCTTCTGCGCCATCAATTCGGGAGATGCGTGGCAGTACGGGATAGCTTACTTCCTGAAACGAGCGGGCGAGCAGTGTGGAGCAGATTGCGCGTGTAGGATCACCGGAACCCAGGGCAATCATCCGCCGTCGCAGACGTGAAGGCACAGGAATTACAGGGAAAATGTAACGTGCGAGATCAAAAACATTTTTCAGGTCATATTGCATCCCGATGTGGTCAATCATAAAAGCGCAGACTTTCTGGCGTTCCTCTGGTGGCAGTCCCACAGGACGGCAGATGCGGGTATGCGCAGCCGTGTATTTTGAAAGCGGAATGGAAATGCATCCCAGCTCAACATCCACTTCAATCAGCACATGGGGTTCGCCATTTGGCTCGGCGCGGCCAGGGAGTTCACCCACATAGATCATGGCATGGCTCCATGTGGATTGGGTCAGATATTTTATTGCCGCCGATACCCGCGTATTGCCTTCCACCAGCACCACATCTCCCGGTTGCAGTGTTGTGCGCAATTTTTCTGGATCAGATGTGGACGAAGGCTCAAAGCCCTTCAGTTCACGGGTAATAAATTGGACAATCATCTGCCCTAGAGCACTGCGGATACGATCAAACATAGGCTTCCCTTGAACCCGTAATAGTGTTGGATTTTATACAAAAAAACCTAAAAAATGATGTCTGACGTTTTATACAAAAGAGTGTTATTTTTTCTCGGGATTGAATGGGTTAAAAATGCACACCACAGCAATTTCAGCAACAGTGAATATGGTTTTATCTTCGCGAGCATGGGCCGCGTCCGAACCAAGGGCAAAAAATAAAATATATTATAAACAATATCTTATAGTGGTTTCATGTCAATTTCTTATTGAAGCTACTTTGTAGAGAGCATAGTGCTTTTAAAGCGCTTGAAAAATAAATGTAGAATGGCTCATAAAAGATAACGATATAAGTTTTGCCCAATATATGGCATCTAGGCGTGATCTCGTAATTTCATATGAAAATAAAATTTATGATTCTTTCGGAACTCTTGCAACCTCGCTTACGTTGTTAATGCATAGTTCAATGTAAAAGAAATGCTGATCTGAAGATCTATTATGTCATATCTTTTAATGTTTAATCTGAACGTTTGTATTTTTATTTGAAATAAAAATACGATAATAAGAAGAGAAAGGCTAAACAATGAAAAATATTGCTATTATTGCTGCAACAACTGTATTTCTGGCGGCATCGCCTGCGGCATTTGCTCAAACTGCTTCTGGTAGTGGGGAGCAGCAGGCTCCCACACAGCAAACAAATCCTTCCATGACATTGCCAGAAATGGAGCATCAGAAAGATCAATCAAATTCTGCTCCAACATTACGCTCCGGCACAACCGATGTTCCGACAACAGGGTCAAGCGTACAGCCTGAAAATGGAACAGATGCCAGTGATCCTGCTGTAACGCCGCCAGCCCCTGGTCAGGAGCGTACCGGCAACAGTCAGGGCAATAGTTCAGGTACCTATTAAGTTAGGTAACGCATAGAAAAATCATTTTGTCATGCATCCGCTATGGTGGGATGAAACGAAATGTAGAGCCGGAAGTTTACGCTTCCGGCTTTTTTTGTTGTGAGATTTTATAAGGGCGCGATGCGGCCTTCCGCGCAAATAATTGCCCATTCTTCGTTGGTTACCGGCTGCACCGAAAGCCGCGAATTGTTCACCAGCACCATATCTGCGAGCAGCGGATTGGCTTTCACACTTGCCAGCGTTACTGGGGTGATAAAGCGCGAAACAGCCTTGATATCGACCATGCCAAAAATCCCCTTGGCATCGGTATGATCGGGATAATAAGGCTTAATCACCGCGACAATGCCCATAATGCGTTTCTCGTTAACGGAATGGTAGAAAAACCCTTGATCGCCTACCCGCATAGCCATCATATTCTTTTTTGCCAGATGGTTGCGCACACCGTTCCAGTGCTCGCCTTTCTCGCCGCGCTTGAGCTGATCGTCCCATGACCATGTGCCTGGTTCTGTCTTGAAGAGCCAATAGGCCATTGTTCCTCACATTTCTGCTTTAAAATCCCGCGCCAGCAGCGCCTGTACAACATCTTCAATGGCGGCTCCCCGCAGCACCGCATCAACGGCTTTGGCAATGGGCATATCCACGCTGTGCTGTGCCGCAAGAGCCACCAGCGCCTCTGCAGTGAATGCACCTTCGGATAATTTTTCAGGTCTTGGTTGACCTGAGCCGAGCGCAAAGCCCAGAGCATAATTGCGCGATTGCGGTGAGGTGGCGGTGAGCACCAGATCACCCAGCCCGGAGAGACCCATCAAGGTTTCAGGGCGCGCACCCAATGCCTCTCCCAAAGCGCGCACTTCCGCAAAACCGCGGGCAATCAAAGCGGCAACCGCACTGGCGCCCAAGCCTTTGCCGGTGGCGATACCTGCGGCAATAGCCAGTACATTCTTGGCGGCGCCTCCTAATTCAACGCCCAGCACGTCAGTGGTGTGGTAGGGGCGGAAAGTGGGTGAGCCAATGCTTTGTGCAATGCGTTCTGCCAATGCAGCCTTTCTCATGGCTAACGTGACAGCAGTGGGCAACCCTTGCGCTACATCCACTGCAAAGCTTGGCCCTGAAAGCACCCCGACCGGATTTGCGCACAAGCTTTTTAAAACGGCGGTGGGAAAAACCAGACTGCCCCGCTCAATCCCTTTCGCGCAGGAAATCAGCGGTGTATTCTCTGCAATGTGCTGCAAGGCTTCGGGAAGAGCCGAGCGCATGGCTTGCGTGGGAATAACCACCAGAATAGCATCTGCCTCGCACAAATCAGCACTATGAGACGTGGCTTTTACACCTGCTTCAACCGGAATGGCATCAAGATATTTGGGATTCGTGCGGTGTTGGGCGATGTGTTGCATCTGTTGGGCATCCCGCCCCCAGAGGATGACACGGCGTCCTGCAATGGCGCACGCATTGGCAAGTGCAGAGCCCCATGCTCCAGCACCCATAACCCCAATTGTCTTGAAGTCTTGCATCACGCGCGCGCCCCCGGTTTTGCGGAAGCTTCATCCAGTGGCCAGCGGGCGCGTGGGGCGAGCGCCATATCATCGCTGAAGCCAAGCGCCAGCCGTTCGGCACCGGCCCATGCAATCATGGCGCCGTTGTCGCCGCATAAATGCACCGGCGGTGCCACCAGCCGCACGCCCGAATCAGAGGTAACGCCTTGTAGTCCGCGCCGTACAGCCTGATTGGCAGCAACGCCACCGGCAAGGACGAGGGTAGATGCGGGCTTGCCGGTTTTATCACGGAAACGGCGCAGACCAGCGCGCACGCGGTCAACCAGCACATCGACAATAGCAGCTTGAAACGCCGCGCAAATATCCGCGACATCCTGGTCATTGAGCGGAGCGCATTTTTCTGCTTGCAAGCGCACCGCTGTTTTAAGACCGGCCAGAGAAAAATCGGGATCAGGGCGGCCAAATAAGGGGCGCGGAAACTGGAAGCGGCTAACATCACCTTTGTTTGCTGCGCTTTCCACTGCAGGGCCGCCGGGGTAGGGTAAGCCAAGCAGTTTGGCGGTTTTATCGAAAGCTTCGCCCATAGCGTCATCAATCGTGGTGCCGAGTTTGTGGTATTGTCCTACGCCTTCAACGGCCACAAGCTGGGTATGGCCACCGGAAACCAGCAGCAGCAGATAGGGGAAGTTTACCCGATCGGTCAAGCGTGGAGTGAGGGCATGGCCTTCCAGATGGTTGACACCCACGAAAGGAATCTGTGCGGCCAAGGCAAGTGCTTTTCCCATGGTAAGTCCCACGATTACGCCGCCAATCAGGCCGGGGCCAGCTGCGGCGGCGATGCCATCAAGATCGCTGATTCCCAATCCGGCATCTTCCAGAGCGCGATGCACAATGCCATCCAGTGCCTCGATGTGCGCACGCGCTGCAATTTCTGGCACCACGCCCCCATAAGCGGCATGTTCCTGCACTTGGCTGAACACAACGTTGGATAAAATACGTCCATTGCCATCAGGCAAACGTTCCACAACCGCTGCGGCGGTTTCGTCACAGGTTGTTTCCAGCCCAAGAATGCGCATCTTCTTCACCTCAAGCATTGTGCCTGCCGCTTACTTTGGTTATGAAACTATAGCGACGCAGAAATTGCTAGCGCCCCTTTACCTTTTAAGCACCCTGTAAACATTATGTCCACAGCTCCTTTTCTTCGTATTGGTACACGCGGCAGTCCGTTGGCGCTTTGGCAGGCGCGCACGGTTCAGGGTCAGCTTGCGCGCGCGCATGGCATTCCTGTCAGTGAGATTGAACTGGTGATTATCAAAACCACCGGCGATGTCGTGCTGGATAGGCCATTGGCAGAGGTAGGTGGCAAAGGTCTTTTTACACAGGAAATCGAGCGTGGCTTGCTGGACGGAACGATTGATATTGCGGTGCATTCCGCAAAAGACGTGCCGACATTCCTCCCCCAAGGATTGGTATTAGCCGGTTGTTTGCCGCGTGAGGATAGCCGGGATGCGTTCATTTCTCCGCGCTACAGGAGCCTCAATGCATTGCCTCAGGGCGCGAAAGTAGGCACAGCTTCGGTAAGACGGACGGCTTTGCTGCGGCGTTATCGTCCTGATCTGAACATTTCTCTTTTGCGCGGTAATGTGGAGACGCGGCTGCGCAAAGTGGCTGAGGGAGAGTTTGATGCTACCTTGCTTGCCTATGCCGGCTTAAAGCGGCTTGGTTTGGAAGCCCATGCAACAGAAGTATTCAGCCCTGATTTTTTCCCGCCTGCTTTGGCGCAGGGTATTGTCACCGTTGAAATCCGTGATGATAACGCCAAAGCCTTTGCAGCCATGCAGCGCATCGACCATCCTGAAACCTCAAATGCGCTCACCATTGAGCGTGCGGTGCTGGCAGTTTTGGATGGCTCATGCCGCACCCCGATAGCTGGCAGGTTATTCATTCATGGGGATCAGGTGCAGCTGCATGTGGTGGTGTATGCGCATGACGGCACAGCCTGTTGGAGTGATTCGATTGAGGGTTCCATAAAACAGGCGGAGCTACTGGGGACATTGCTGGGTCAGAAATTAAAGCCCCGCATTCCACCTGAAATTCTGAGTGATGCTTAAGTTTGTCCTAGGGCAACAATCAATCCAACGGCTGTGTGAAACTTTGCCAGACGCTACGGGGTTTATAGTGAAGGAAAAAACATATTCCTGAAAATATCACAGCAGAATAAGGGTATTTATGCGTTTATTGGTCACACGTCCGTCGCCCTCTCATGAAGGCACCTTGCAGCGTTTGCACGCACAAGGGCATGAAGCGTGGCATTTGCCTGTAATGGCACTGACGCCCCTTGAGCATGGTGTTGTTACTGTGGATTTGGATGCTGTGATTGCCAGCAGTGCGCATGTATTCCAGTTTTTGAATTATGATGCGGTTCTGGGTCAGGTGCATCTTCCGCTCGCCTGTGTGGGTGAACGTACCGCAGACGCTGCTCGTGATTTTGGGTTTAGAAATATTGCGTGTATTGCGGAAGATGCAAACACTCTCACAGAAATGATTCCTGAGCACTTCCCCAAAGAAACCCGTTTTTTATACCCCTGCGCCCGTGAGCGCAGCACAGATTTTGCACATCTGGGCGTAACGTATCCCGTTACGCTGTATCCTATTTATGGCGCAGATGCACTTCACGTTATTCCTGATACGCTGTTGGAGCAGTTAAAAGCCAATGAAATTGATGGTGTTTTGCATTACTCGAAGCGCAGTGCAGAATTATTTATTGCTTTATCAGAGCGGTACGCTTTGCAAGAGGGTATAAAAAATATACGGCATTTCTGCCTTGCAGAAAAAGTCGCAAAACCTCTGGTTGCTGCGGGTGCCACGCAGATTATAATCAGCCCTTTCCCCAATGAAAAAGCGCTCATGGAAACCATAAGCGCTTTGTAAGTTGAGGCGAGTCGTACGCCGCAACGCAGATCTGGGAAAACGCCACCCTAATGGGCAACGTTCTTCCAGACTTTTTTCTTGGTGAAGTAAAGCAATACAGCAAACACTGAAAGCCAGATCATCACAATCACACCCAGACGTTTACGCTCTTCAAGGTGGGGTTCAGCAGCCCACATCATGAAGGCCACCACATCGCGCGAATATTGTTCAACGGTTTGCGGTGAACCATCGGTGTATTCTACCTGGCCGGGGTTCAAAGGATTAGCCATAGCAATCCAGCTACCGGGAAATGCCGGATTATAATGCATTCCGGCAGGAGTATCGGCGCCTTCTGGTGCTTCATGGTAGTTGGTCAGCAGTGCATGGATGTAGTCAGGGCCGAGTTCCTGATATTGGGTAAAAATATCGGCAATGAACAGGGGGAAACCGCGCTCGAAGGTGCGCGCTTTTGCCAGCAGGGAGAAATCAGGCGGGTAAGCACCGCCATTTGCAGCCTGAGCGGCTTCCTTGTTCGGGAATACCTTTGGAAAACGGTCAGCAGGAACACCGGGGCGCTCGAACATTTCGCCATCGGCATTTGGGCCATCCTGCACCTGATACTCGGCAGCCAGAGCTTTCACCTGATCTTCGGTAAAGCCGGGGCCACCTTTTTCGCTCAGGTTACGAAAGGCCACCAGCTCCAGTGAATGACAGGAAGAACACACTTCACGATAAACTTTGAAGCCGCGTTGCAGTTGGCCTTTATCAAATTTACCGAAGGGGCCACCAAACGTCCATTCCTGACGTTCGGGTTTTAGCCCAGGGGCAGCCGCCATGGCGGCTGGCGTTGCAACGAACGCGCAGGTAGCTACCACAAGGGCACGCAAGACAAGATCAAAACGAGGGATCATCATACTTTCCTTGAGGTTTGTTTAAGGCTTGGCCACAGAAGCTGTTACGTCTGCTTTACTCTGTTTGGTCAGAACAGCTTCCGCAATAGAAGCCGGTAGGGCTTTCGGTTTTTCCAAAATGCCCAGCAAAGGCAGAACAATCAGGAAGAAAGCAAAATAGAGGAAGGTAAAAATTTGTGATGCAATCACATAACCGCCTTCAGCAGGTTTTGCACCAAGCCAGCCCAGAACCACACAAACAACAACCCAGATCCAGAAAAACTGGCGGAACAGCGGGCGGTAGTTTGCAGAGCGAACTTTGGATGTATCCAGCCAAGGCAGGATGAACAGCACGGCAATCGCCGCGAACATGGCAACCACACCACCGAGTTTGGAAGGGATAGCGCGCAAGATAGCGTAAAAGGGCAGGAAATACCATTCAGGCACAATGTGCGCAGGTGTGACCAGAGGGTCAGCAGGAATATAGTTATCGGCATGGCCAAGATAGTTCGGGATAAAGAACACGAACCATGCAAAAAACAGCAGGAAAACCACAAGACCCAAAGCATCTTTCACGGTGCCGTAAGGGTGGAAGGGCAAGCGGTCATCATTGGTTTTTGGCTCGATACCAATTGGATTGTTACTGCCGGTAACATGCAGCGCCCAAACGTGAAGGCCAACAACGCCGGCAATCATGAATGGCAGCAGGTAGTGCAGTGAGAAAAAGCGGTTGAGAGTAGGGTTATCCACGGCAAAACCACCCCAGAGCCAGGTTACAATTGGCTCACCCACCACAGGAATGGCGGAAAAGAGGTTGGTAATAACGGTTGCGCCCCAAAAGCTCATCTGTCCCCATGGCAGCACATAACCCATGAACGCAGTGGCCATCATCAGCAGGAAGATGATAACCCCCAGAATCCACAATACTTCACGGGGTGCTTTGTACGAACCGTAGTAAATACCGCGGAAAATGTGGATATACACAGCAATAAAGAACATGGATGCGCCATTGGAATGGATGTAGCGCAAGAGCCAGCCGGAATTGACATCCCGCATGATACGTTCCACAGAGCCGAATGCGAGATCCACATGCGGCGTATATTGCATCACCAGAACAATGCCGGTGAGGATCTGGCAAACCAGCATGAACGACAAGATGCCGCCAAAGGTCCAGAAGTAGTTGAGATTACGCGGCGTAGGGAAAACGACAAAGGAAGAATGCGCCAGCCCCAGAATAGGCAGACGGCTTTCAAACCATTTTACAGCCGGATTTTTAGGTTCAAAGGTGGAATGTCCACTCATCGCTTAATACCTTAAAAGCTTAAGCCGAGTTCCCGATAAATTCTTTGATTTATACGGTGTAACTCTGCGCTACAGGGAGAATTAGCCAATTCTGATTTTGGTGTCAGAAATGAATTCATAGGGCGGAATTTCGAGGTTGAGGGGCGCGGGGCCGCGGCGTATCCGGCCAGCGCTATCATAATGGGAGCCGTGGCATGGGCAGAACCAGCCTTCATAATCACCCTGCTGTCCCAGTGGGATACAGCCAAGATGCGTACACACGCCAACCATTACAAGGAATTGCTCGTGGCCTTCCTTGGTGCGTTCTTCATCGGTTTGCGGATCTTTCAGATCCGCGAGAGGAACGGCTTTGGCATCGGCAATTTCTTTTGCTGTGCGGTTGCGGATGAAGACGGGTTTACCACGCCATTTAACAGTCAGGCTTTGACCTTCGGCAATGGGTGCAAGATCAACTTCAATGGTTGATAAAGCCTGAACAGCGGCATCAGGATTCATCTGGTTGATAAAGGGCCACGCTACAGCGGCAGCGCCGACAGCGGCCATGGCGCCGGTAGCGATGTAGAGAAAATCGCGACGGGTTGGCTCAACGGCGTTCTCTTCAGTGGTTTTCAAAGCTGACACAGTTCCACCTTAAAAATTGTGCATCGAAAAACCCTGAAGGAGCATACACCTGGGCATGTGTGCTTCAAAAGCGCACAGAAAGCCATTGTACAAACAGGTGCTGCCCGCAATCAAGGCGGTTGCTTTGCGTTTTGGCACTCCCTGCGGTTCTTGTCCAGAGTGTCTAGGGGGAGAACGACACCTTGTCGCATGGCAAAGCGGCAATAATGCCACTTTTTCACATCATGCTGGACGTTTAGGGCAAAACTGCATTAGGCTGTTTCTCCTTGACGCTTCGGGGAACAGTCCATGGCAACAGAACAACAAAGCCAGCTTATAGAATCGCGCGTGCAGCTTGAAGAGCATCTGGCAAAGGGGTGCCGCCCTCCTGAAATGTTCCGCTTCGGCACAGAGCATGAAAAATTTCCTTTTTATGAAGCGGGTCATGGTTCTGTTGCGTATGACGGGATTCAAGCCCTTCTGAACGCGGTGCATACCACGCTGGGCGGCAGTCCGATTCTGGAAAAAGAAGCGATTATCGGCTTGAATACACCAGATGGTGCATCCATTTCCCTAGAGCCTGCTGGACAATTGGAGCTTTCTGGTTCGCCGCTGGCCACATTGCATCACACCCGTGACGAGCTGGATGCGCATTTGCAGACGGTGAAGGCGGCAGCAAAGCCGCTGGGTATCGCCTATCTGGGTGCAGGCATGACGCCGGACTGGACCCGTAGCGCAATGCCTTTCATGCCTAAAGCGCGCTATGGTATCATGCGCAATTATATGCCGAAAGTCGGTAGTCTGGGTCTTGATATGATGCACCGCACCTGTACGGTGCAGGTCAATCTGGATTTTTCATCTGAAGCAGATATGGTGCAGAAGTTTCGCGTTGCGTTGGCGCTGCAACCCATAGCCACAGCGTTGTTTGCCAATTCTCCGTTTACGGATGGCAAACCGAACGGGTTTCTTTCCATGCGTTCGCATATCTGGACAGACACCGATGCCGACCGCACAGGGATGCTGCCGTTTGTGTTTGAAGAGGGCATGGGCTTTGCGCGTTATGTGGATTATGCACTGGATGTGCCGATGTATTTTGTCACGCGCAACGGGCAGTATCATGATGTTTCCGGCAGTTCATTCCGTGATTTTCTGAACGGTTCTTTGCCGCAATTGCCCGGCGAACGACCCACCCTCGATGATTGGGCAAGCCATCTGACAACCCTCTTTCCCGAAGTACGGTTGAAGCAATTTTTGGAAATGCGCGGAGCCGATGCGGGTTCACGCGCGATGCTGTTGGCGCTTCCGGCCTTCTGGGTTGGAATTTTCCATCACCAGCCCAGCCTTGATGCGGCGTGGTACATGGTTAAAAACTGGACAGCGCAAGAGCGCCATGCTCTGCGCAATGCGGTGCCGAAATCGGCGCTTAAAACCGCTCACAAAGGCAGCCTTGTGCAAACATGGGCGCTGGAAGTGTTGGCGCTGTCCGAGGCCGGATTAAAAGCCCGAGCATTGGGAGAGGAAGTCTATCTTGCCCCGCTATGGGAGATTGCACACAGCGGCGTCACCCATGCAGAGCGCTTGCTGCAACGCTATGAAAACATGTGGAGCCGTTCTGTTGCTCCGCTTTATAATGAGGAAATGTTATAATGGCCGAGACGATTTTCACCCGCCGCCAGTTTTTAAAGTTTAGCGTTGGCGGTTTGTGTGCGGCGGCTTTGCCTTTGCGGGTGTGGGCGCAGGAGCCAGCACCGGCCTATAAACCTCCCGTCCACGGCCTTTCGGCCTTTGGCGATTTGAAATATCCTCTTGATTTTAATGCTTTTTCCTATGTAAATCCGCAAGCGCCCAAGGGAGGCATATTCTCGCAATCTCCGCCTTCAACCGCGTTTAACCAGAATTTCAACACCTTCAATTCACTCAACATGTTCATTTTGCGCGGTGATGGCGCTTATGGCATGGATGCAACGTTTGATTCGTTGATGGTGCGTGCGTTGGATGAGCCGGATGCGCTTTATGGTCTAGTGGCAGAAAGCGTGGAAGTCAGCGAGGACGGCCGTTTTTATAGGTTTAATCTGCGCAAAAATCCGCACTTTCATGATGGTACGCCGCTCACCGCGGAAGATGTGGCTTTTTCTATCCTGCTGTTGAAAGAAAAAGGGCATCCGCTGTTGTCCCAGTCCCTGCGGGAGCTGGTGAGCGTCAAAGCAGAGAATGAACGGCAAGTGCTGGTGGAGTTTTCGCCCAGCCGCGCGCGTGATTTGCCATTGCTGGTGGCGGGGTTGCCCATTTTTTCCAAGACTTATTATACAGAAAAACTCTTTGACCAGACATCGCTGGAAGCGCCGCTTGGTTCTGGTGCGTATAAAGTAAAGCGGTTTGAAGTCGGGCGTTTTATTGAGTTTGAGCGTGTGAAAGACTACTGGGGCAAGGATTTGCCGGTAAGTCAGGGGATCGCCAACTTTGATATCCTGCGCTATGAATATTTCCGTGATCGTGATGTGGCTTTTGAGGCGTTTAAAGGCCGAGCCTATTATTTCCGCGAGGAGTTTACATCCCGCACATGGGCAAACAGCTATAATTTTCCGGCTTTCAATGCGGACAAGGTTGTGAAAAAGGTATTGCCGAACAACACGCCATCCGGTGCGCAGGGGTGGTTTTTCAATCTGCGGCGCGACAAGTTTAAAGATCCGCGTGTGCGCGAAGCGCTCATGAATTGTTTTGATTTTGAATGGACAAATGCGAATTTAATGTTCAATGCCTATGAGCGGACGCATTCGCTGTTTCAAAATTCAAACCTGATGGCGACCGGCACACCCACGCCGGAAGAGCGTGCTGTGCTTGAGCCGTTCCGTGGGCAATTGAGCAGTGACGTTTTTGGCGAGCCGTTTTCACCGCCGGTTTCCGATGGGTCGGGGCAGGATCGTAATGCAATGCGCAGAGCCAATGATCTGTTGAATGAGGCGGGGTGGACGCTTCAGAGCGGCAAGCGGGTGAACGCAGAAGGTATGGCTTTTCAGATTGAATTTCTGGATTTTGATCCCGGCCTTGAGCCGCATACGATGGCGTTTATCAACAATCTGCGCCGTTTGGGTGTTGCTGCTACGATCCGCAGGGTTGATCCGGCGCAATACCAGTCGCGCCTTAACAATTTTGATTTTGATATGACCAGCCGCCGTTATGCGCTGGCGTCAACCCCCGGCGAGAGTTTGCAGAACATGCTCAGCTCCCGCGCGGCAGACGTGGCGGGTTCGCATAATATTGCAGGGATTGCGCATCCGGTGGTGGATGCTTTGCTGGATCAGATTATTGCGGTGGAAAGCCGTGAGCGGTTGATTGTCTTGTGCCATGCGCTGGATCGTGTACTGCGCGCCGAGCGGTTCTGGGTGCCGCACTGGTTTAAAGCATCCTATTGGCTTGCGGTTTGGGATGTCTTTGGCCATCCGGAACAGCCCCCCGCTTATGACCGCGGCGCACCGCTAACATGGTGGTGGGATGAGGAAAAAGCCAAGAAAACACTGTAGCCGAGCTATGCAAGGCCGCTTATCATACCTGTGAAATGCAGGGCGGATCAGAACTTTTATGGTCTGAGCGAAGATAAGGTTGCGGTGGGGGTAATTGCTTCTTTGTCGAGCAGAATATGGATAAGAGCCGGCTTGCCACTCTTTTGCGCCTCGGCCAAGGCTGGAGCGAAATCTTCGGTGTTGTTTACGGTGGCGCCAAATCCACCATAAGCTTTTGCCAAAGCTGCAAAATCTGGGTTTTGTAAGTCTGTTCCAGAAGTGCGGTGGGGATAGTGTTTTTCCTGATGCATCCGTATAGTGCCATACATACCGTTATCCACCACAATCACCGTGATTGGCAGATTGTACTGCACCGCCGTTGCCAATTCCTGCCCATGCATGAGGAAACAGCCATCTCCTGCAAATGCAATCACCGGCGTATCGGGATGCAGATGTTTAGCGGCAATGGCTGCCGGAACACCATAGCCCATTGACCCGGAAGTTGGCGCAAGCTGTGTCCCCCATTGCCGAAAACGGTGGAAACGATGCAGCCAGCCAGCATAATTGCCCGCACCGCTACACAAAATGGCATTATCCGGAAGAGTATCGCGTAAAGTGGCCATCACGCTGCCCATCTGTATGGCTCCAGGGTGTTCTGGCGCAATGGCAGACCACACCCTTTCGCTGGCATTGAGTGCTTCGGTGTAAACCGTAAACCGCTTTTCTAAACCAAGGCATAGTTTTTCAAACGCTGGCATAAAGCCCTGCGGCGTGGACTGGATGGCAAGATCAGGTTGATATACACGCCCCAATTCTTCTGCATCTGCATGAATATGCACCAACGGCACACCCGCATTCGGAATACCCAGCAGACTGTAGCTTTGGGAAGGCATTTCTGAAAGCCGCCCACCCAGCAGCACAATGAGATCCGCTTCCCGAAAGGCTGCGAGCAATTTTGGATTTGCACCAATCCCCAGATGTCCAGCGTAACAGGGGTGATCGTTGGGAAACAGTGCCTGCCGCCGGAAACTGGTAGCCACAGGAAGCCCCAGATGGCTTGCCGCATGAGCCAATTGTGCGACATTTTGGGACGTCCAACTGCTGCCGCCCGCAAGAATCAAAGGACGTTCAGCTTTTTCAAGCATCACCCCAAGCGTAGCCATTGCTGACTCAGAAGGGTAACTTTGCACAGCCTCAAAAGATAACGTGTCTTCTACATCGACCTGCTCCACCAGCATATCTTCTGGCAAGGCAATCACTACAGGGCCAGGACGACCTTGCAGAGCCACACGAAACGCACGGGTTACGAGTTCGGGAATACGCGCAGCATCGTTGATTTCCACCACCCACTTTGCCATAGAGCTAAAAAAGGCGCGATAATTCATTTCCTGAAAAGCTTCTCGCTCTTGAAAACCGCGTTCCACTTGCCCGATAAATAAAATCATCGGCGTGGAATCCTGCATGGCAACATGCACACCTGCGGAAGCATTGGTTGCACCGGGGCCACGGGTGACAAAGCAAATTCCGGGACGGTTGGTCAGCTTGCCTGTCGCTTCCGCCATCATGGCTGCGCCGCCTTCCTGACGGCACGTTACAAAGCGCACAGGAGAATCCCGCAACGCATCCAGCACACTGAGATAGCTTTCCCCCGGCACCCCAAAAGCAGTGGTTATACCCTGATTTGCCAAAGTATCGACAAGGATTTGCGCGCCGCTGCGTGAAGATGGCATGTTTTTATTCCTTTATGCTGCACTGCATCTATCCGAAAGCTGCAATGCCAGTAATGGCGCGCCCAAGTATCAACGCATGGACATCGTGGGTGCCTTCGTAAGTATTCACGCTTTCAAGGTTTTGCGCCACGCGCATGACATGGTATTCATCGGCAATGCCGTTTCCACCATGAATATCACGGGCTTGCCGGGCAATATCAAGTGCTTTGCCGCAATTATTACGCTTTATCAGCGAGATGGCTTCCGGCGGTAAAAGCCCTTGCTCGAACAGGCGTCCCGCTTGCAAGGCTGCCAACAAACCAAGACTGATTTCCGTTTGCATATCAGCCAGTTTTTTCTGGACAAGCTGTGTTGCTGCCAGCGGTCTGTTAAACTGTTCACGTTCTAAGGCATAGTGGCGGGCGCGGTGAAAACAGAATTCCGCAGCACCCATGCTGCCCCATGCAATGCCATAACGGGCGCGATTGAGGCATCCGAACGGGCCTTTTAGCCCACTAACATTTGGCAGAATACGTTCCTCTGCAACAAACACGTTATCCAGCACCAGCTCGCCCGTTATGGATGCCCGCAAGGAAAGCTTGCCTTCAATTTTTGGGGCTGAAAAACCGGGCGTGCCTTTTTCAACAATAAAGCCCCGGATTTCACCATCATCATCATCGGATTTCGCCCAGACAATTGCAATATCGGCTATCGGCGCGTTGGTAATCCAGAGTTTTGTGCCACGCAGACGGTAACCACCATCCACTTTTTCCGCGCGGGTTTTCATGGAACCGGGGTCAGAGCCTGCGTCCGGCTCGGTAAGGCCAAAGCAACCAATCATCTGGCCACTGGCCAGTTTAGGGAGAAAGGTGCGGCGCTGTTCTTCCGAACCGTAAGCATAAATCGGATACATAACGAGCGATGATTGCACACTCATGGCCGAACGGTAGCCGGAATCCACACGCTCAATTTCCCGCGCTACCAACCCATATGCCACATAGCCCAATTCCGCGCCTCCGTATTCAATGGGAATCGTTGGCCCTAATAATCCTAATTCACCCATTTCCTGCATAATCGCCGGATCAAATTCTTCATTCCGGTAAGCATGGATAACGCGGGGCATCAATTTTTCCTGCGCATAATCATGGGCAGAATCACGCACAAGACGTTCATCTTCTGTGAGAAATTTCTCAAGATTGAGCGGGTCTTGCCAGTTGAAAACAGGTTTATGGGGCATTGATTGCTCCTGTGCTTATTCTGTCGAGCCCATGGAGCATGGCATACTCCATTGTGAATACGTTAACGCGTGTCAGGAGACTTGCAAGGCATTTGTGAACAGGCGACTAACACTTTCTTCAAGTTCTGTTTTCTTTTGATTTAATTCTTGTGCAATGGTGCCAATTTTTGTGGCCTCCTGCGCTGTTTCTGCACTGGAATGGCGCACTGCAAGAATGGCTTCAGAGGTTGTCTGGGCGTTGCTGGATGTGCTGTTGACTGTATTGGCAATTTCACTTGTGGCAGAAACCTCCCGATTAACAGCTTGCGAAATATGTTCGACCAGGGTCGCAATCTGCAAAATAGTATTGCTCATGACAGCAATATCGCTTTGGGTTTTTTGAGACTGATTCTGAATTTCGTTGACATGAGAGGAAATTTCTTCCGTGGCTTTGCGGGTTTCTTCTGCGAGTTGTTTGACCTCAGCTGCCACCACAGCAAAGCCGCGACCAGCTTCACCAGCTCGGGCAGCCTCAATCGTGGCATTGAGTGCCAGCAGACTTGTTTGTTCAGAAATATCCGTAATCAGACTAATAATAGAACCGATCTGGCTGGAAGCTTGAGAAAGCTGGTTCACGGTTTGGGATGTCTGCTCTGCATGATTAACCGCACGGCGTGTAATATCCAGCGATTGCTCCGCTTGGGAGCCCATTTCCAGCATAGATGCAGAAAGCTGCGTGGCGAGACTCGATGACGTTTGAGCTTGCGCTTGTGTATTGCTGGCCACATCAACGACTTGGGCGGCACGGGTGTCGGTATTTTCTGCAGCTACTTTAAGAATAGCCGCTGCATCGCTGAGACCTTGCGAAATCGTGGAAATACCTGTGATGACATTTGCTGCGCTGGCGTTAAATTCATCCACCGTGTCTTTAACGTGCGCATGATGCCTATGCAGCCTCTTGATAAACTCCGCTTGATAGACCGCAACAGACAAATCCATATCCAGCATCAGCGCCTGATTGACCGATTGGATAAGCGGGATGGCTTTCGATGAGCGAAAACGAAAATGCTCCAGAAGATGCTTTGCAAGCCTGTTCAGGATAAACGTATAGCCGCCCATGTAAAAGCTGGGCGTTAAACCTATACGCAAATGTGCCATGCCAATGCGGCAAACGCTCTGGTCGTAATCATCATCGAACTTGCCGGAAAACACCTTTTCCCAATGACGCCGCTGAGCATTGGCCAGATTTTTCTCACGATTGCCTATAAGGGTTGCAATGTGCGGAAAATTGCGTAGATGAGCATAAAAATCCTGTAATATACCATCAAGTGCTGGATCAATAATTTTCCATGCTACCTGCAAATTATGAATTGTTTCTTGGTTTATCTTGATAAATGCAAGGCGACTTTTTGCAGAATTATCCTGTTCAAGCTCAAGTGCGGACATGTTTTTTTCCTGAAGTAAGCAATGTCAGAGCCATTGTGGTTGGCAAAGATTGATTCAGGGTAAAGATTGGAAATGTTGCCGCACAAATACCTCAGGAAACAAGGATGGGGCTGTTTAGTATAGCGTGCAATAATGGATAGCTATTTCTTGAAATATAAAAAGCGCCATTGTGTAATATTCTATAGCTAATTTATTTAGGGGCTGACACCTAATAATATTTTTTGAGCAATTCCACCAAGGCAGCGGTATCCCAGCGTCCCATGCCTTGCTGGTTCAAGGTTGTATAATAACCATAAATTTTTCTGGCAATTGGCAGTGCGGCGTGGATTCGTTCTGCTTCATCAAAACAAAGACCCAAATCTTTTAGCATCCACTCCACTGCAAAGCCTTTATTGTCTTGGAAATCACCGTGTATCATCCATTGATGCCGGTTGTTCATCTGCCAGCTTCCTGCCGCACCGTTTGCAAGTGTTTTAAAAACTTTTTCCGCGTCCAGTCCTGCCTTTAAGGCAAAAGCAACACCTTCCGATAAGCCCTGCGCCACCCCTGCAACACAGATCTGATTGACCATTTTGCACAGCTGACCGTTTCCGGCCACCCCCAGATGGGTGATGGTCTTACCATAGGCTTGCAGAACAGGCTCTACACGCGCAAAATCTTCCCGATCACCGCCGCACATAACGCTCAGAATACCGTTTTCTGCCCCTGCCTGACCGCCGGAAACAGGCGCATCGATAAAGCCTTTTCCTTGATCTTTGGCAGCTTTATAAAGCTCGCGGGCAATAGTTGCTGAGGCTGTTGTATGATCCACCAGCACTGCTCCGGGCTGCATGTGGGCAAGAATACCTTGCTCGCCAAACGCTACCGCGCGCAGACTTGCATCATTTCCCAAGCACATCAGCACAATATCGCGGTCTGCAAGCTCGGAAAAAGAGGCGATGAGACGGCCATCATACCGGGCTACCCACGCCCGCGCCTTTTCCCGATTGCGATTCCAGACTGCTGTATCATAGCCTTTCTGGCTGAGGTGCCGCGCCATGGGAAAGCCCATTGTACCCAAACCAATAAAAGCAATTTTCATCTTTTTTCCAAAGGTTTAGAGTTTATTTTGCAATAGACGCAGCTTTGTTTCAGAGCCGCCGGACGCTGCGGAGATAAGTGTTTTTTTGATCCAGGGTAAGCGATCGACCAAGCCTAACCCAAAATCACGCACAAGACGAACAGGTGTTGTTTGTGTGCCGAAAAGACGTACCAGCGCATCGGTAACGCCTAGCATTGTCAGGGTATCAAACCGTCGCCACTGTTCATAGCGTTGCAGCACGTGTCTGGTGCCGCAATCCGCACCTAAAGCTGCTGCACCTTCAAGGGTTTGCGTTAATGCGGCCACATCTTTGAAGCCGAGATTCACACCTTGACCTGCAACCGGATGCACGCCATGGGCAGCGTCACCAATCAGAACCAGTCTTTCAGCGATGAAACGCCTTGCCATTCTTAGAGAGAGAGGGTGTGAGGCGCGGGAAGAGACCACAGAAACAGCACCGAGAAACGTGCCTACCCGCTCTGCAAGAGCCGCACAAAAGGCATCATCGGGTAACGCCATGATTGCATTGGCTTTTTCATGGTTTTCTGTCCAGACAACCGAGCTGCGATTTTCCGGCAAAGGCAGCAAGGCAAATGGTCCACCCTCAAGAAAATGTTGAGTTGCGCGGCCATTGTGCGGTTGGGTGTGGGCAATTGTGGTGACAATAGCGGAATGGTGATAACGCCAGCCGTAATCGGGGATACCCGCTTGCTGGCGCAAGGCTGAGCGAGCGCCATCGGCAGCGATAACAACAGTTGCAGGTACCTTTTCGCCGTCTGTGAGGTGGACAAGTGCGCCGCAGGAGGTGTTTTCAATAGTGGAAATGGCTGTGCTGTAAGTTTTGATATTTCTGGTTTTTATGGCATTTAATAACGCCTGATGCAGCACACTATTCGGGATGATAAAGGCAAGCGGTTCGCCGTTTTGCGCTGTTTCTTCAAAGGTCAGATAAATGGGGCGCAGAACCTGTTCAAGCCGCGCATCGCTGATGTCCATGGCTGCGACAGGCTGGGCATAAGATTCTATTTCACTCCAGACACCCAGCGCACGCAGCAGGTTGCGGGAACTGTTTGTCAATGCAGACGAACGTACATCTGGTTTGCAGCCGTTGATAAACAAAGGATCAGCAATAACAACAGGATACAGACTGCCAACGGCATCATGAAGTGCCAAGGCACAAGCTAATCCTACCAGACCTCCACCGGCAATGACGATACTTGGACAGGCATTTTTGTGATGGATAGCAAAGGGCATAACAGCTCCCTTTTAGGATTTAGTTTTACAGTTATACGCTTCGTCTGGCAGGAATGCAAAGAGTAACCTTTGCATTTCAGCTGAAAGCGCTTATTCTGTAAAAGAGCGGAAACATAATAAAACAATCATATATTTTTGCTATAAGCTTTTGTTTTATCGCAACGTTTTTAGCTGCACCTGGCCGTTGGCTCCAATAAAATAATCCGTTTATTGGGACTGGGCTTTAGAATTTTACTGATTTCAGAACTGGGAACCGCCATGTCAGAAGCCGTTGATAATCTTCTGAAAATACTTGATCTTGAACCTTTGGAGGTCAATCTTTTCAGAGGTTCAAGTCCGCAGGTGGGCTGGCAACGTGTGTTTGGTGGTCAGGTGCTGGGGCAGGCATTGGTGGCCGCACGGCGCACCGTGGACAGTGAGCGTATCCCCCATTCTCTCCACGGCTATTTTATGCGCCCCGGAGACCCCGCAGCTCCGATTGTCTATGAGGTAGAGCGCATTCGGGATGGCAAGAGTTTCACCACCCGGCGCGTGGTTGCCATCCAGCATGGCAAAGCAATTTTTTCCATGTCTGCTTCGTTCCAGATACCCGAAAATGGGCTTACCCATCAGGTGGTTATGCCCGATGTTCCGGCACCCGATCATCTGCCGAGCGATGTAGAACTGGCCGCAAAACTGATTGATGTTTTGCCGGAAGGAGTAAAAAAATACTTCCAATATGCCAGACCCATTGAAGTGCGCCCGACCGATCTTGAACGCTATCTGCGAAAACAGCCCGAACACCCTTCACAGAACATCTGGATTCGCACCACTTCCCCGCTGCCGGATGATCTGGCACTGCATCAATGTGTGCTGGCTTATGCCTCTGATATGACGCTGCTGGATACGGCCTTGGTAGCGCATGGAAAAACCCTGTTTGATAAATCCATTCAAAGCGCTAGCATTGACCACGCACTCTGGTTTCACAACACTTTCCGCGCGGACGAATGGCTGCTTTATGCACAGGACAGCCCCTTCTCCGGTGGCGCGCGCGGCTTCACCCGCGGGCAGATTTTCCGGCAGGATGGAACGCTGGTTGCATCGGTTGCACAAGAAGGTTTGATACGCCCCATAGCCCAAGAATAAAAGCGGAGCGAAGCGGAATGAAACATGCGGAATACCGGATTAGTATTCCGCTTTTACAGCGATTTTAGCAAAAGTGGATACGGCTTTACTGCGCCGCGTTGCCTTATGGGTAGCTTACGGGCTGTTGGCTGCGGCCGATTCAACGGCCAACGCAGCTAAAAGTGCTTAAAAACAAGGGCTTGGAGTGGCTTTATAAGAAATTCTTAATTGGATCCACTTATTTTTTGATTGCTAGAGTGTGCTTACTCCGCCAGTACCCGTGTGGGAGGGAAAATCACTTCTACCAGAGTGCCGTTATCGATTGCGCTCTGGATAGCAAAAGTGGCGCGATTGGCTTCTACCAACGCTTTGGTGAGCGGCAGACCCAGCCCTGTTCCGCCGCTGGCATTGGTGGTGGCCAGTTGCCGGAAGGGTTCTAGAGCGGTAGCAATTTCTTTTTCAGTCATGCCATTGCCCGAATCCCGTACCCGAATCACCGCTTGTCCCAGATCCGTGAGGCCGGTGGATACAATCACTTGTCCCCCTGCCGGTGTAAACTTTACGGCATTGGATAACAGATTAAGGGCAATCTGTTTTAGGCTCCGCTCATCGGCAACCACACTCGGCATTTTTTCCGCAAGACTGGTGCGGATAATAATCCGGTTGCGGTTGGCTTGCGGCTGCAACAGCGATACCGCGGAGGAAACGATCTCGTTGAGATTGATACTGGTAAAATCCAGATCCAGCTTACCTGCCTCGATTTTGGACAGATCCAGAAGATCATTGACCAGCGAGATCACATGATTGCCGGAAGCATGGATGTCTTTGAGGTAATCCTTATAACGCTCGTTGCCCAACGGTCCAAAACGCTCTTCCATCATCACTTCCGCAAACCCCAAAATGGCATTGAGGGGGGTGCGCACTTCATGGCTGACCCGTGCCAGAAAATCCGACTTTTGAGAGCTGGCAAGCTCTGCTTGCCGCTTGGATGTGCGCAATTCTTCTTCGGCTTTTTTAAATTGGCTAATATCGCGCAAAACAATGCAGAAACGTGTTTCGGAGCCTTCGGTAACCCGTCCCACTTTCATAAACAGCGATACTGCTCCGCCTCTGCGGGACATGCCAACCACCTCGCGCCCCTCATTGAGCACCGAAGCAATGCCATGAGCCTTCATGCCATCCAGATAATCCAATGCCGCGCGATGGCTTTCTGCGGAAAGCACCAGCGTAAAGCTTCTGCCAATCAGCTCTTCTTCCCCAAGACCAAATAAATCCTGAGCAGTTCGGTTGACTTGCACCATCCGACCTTGCGCATCCACCACCAGTACACCGTCGCTGGCAATATCAAGCACCGCTTTCAGCTCAGATTCCCGCTGGGAAGCAGGAGCTTCTTCCGTGTATTCCTGTGCTGGCTTGCGGTTGTCATTGTTTTCAGGCGCGGGAGCCAGACGCGCTGCAATCAGTTCAGAAGGCACGTTCAGACTGGCCGTTATTTCCGCATCATCAGTTTTTGCCAGCAACGGCAAATTCGCCTTCACTGCTTCCACCACGCCGTAAACCGGATTTTCAGGGAATGTTGTGGTGGCCTGTTCCTGAATGGGCGTTAACAACATAAGACTGGCGCGGCCGTCATCCCATTCCAGCGTGTGCAGCTTAACATCCACGGACAGCTCATGCCCTTCCGCATGGCAAAGGGTTAGCTTACCCGCTTGCGCGTTGTTGTCATCGCCATCAAGAAACAATGCGTCAACGCCATGCTGCGCCAGATGACCCAGATCTTCATACCCTGTCAGGTGGAAAAACAATTGGTTGGCAAAGATAGGCGCACCCAGACGATGCACCAGCACTGCCAGAGGCATGGCTTCCAGAATTTCGGTATCTATCCCCGCGCGGGATTGCGGGAAGGGTGTTGTCGTGACGGATGGCTCGCGCGCAACGCTTTCGGAAGGCGTATTTTCGACAGCTGATTCGGCCGCCGGAGTAAGTTCCTGCGCAACTTCACGCGCTTCTTTTAGAGTGACGTCCGGCTCACCTTTGGCGACTTCCGCTAAGATTTCTTCGCCAGCATCCTCTCTTTGGAGCGGTTCTGTTGCCGTTTCCGCCGGTATGGAGGGCTGTTCTGCTGCTTCTGTGTTGACAGACGCAGTACCATCCACAGGTTCTGCAACAACAAAATCCTGCTCTTCGGGTTGTTCTGCATCTGAGCGGCGGGCTTCACAATCCGGCTCCGTCTGCGCGCCAGACTCCGCGACACGCTCTGCATCGGCTTGCATTGAAACGACTTCTTCGTCTGCATCAATTGGAGCTTCAGAATGTTCTTGTACCGCAGCTGTGGCGGAGCCTTCCTGCTCTACGATCTTTTCAGCGGCTTTTTCGGCATCGGGAAGAACGGGATCTTCTTCAGCCGCCGGCTCAGTAACCGCAGCCTCGGCGGACATGGCCGGAGGAGGGGATACAGGCCGATTTTCTGTTGTATCCTGCGCAATCTGGGCGCCTAAAGAACGGGCAATTTCACTGAATGCTGTCCTGTCGCTGCTGTTTAAATCCGGACGCTCCGCATTCACCGCAGGCGCACGCACCGGATTGCGAACCTCTGGAAAGCTGACCACTGTTGTTTCGTTCACAGCCGCCAATGCAGACCGCAAAGGAGGGACTTCTGCGCCCGATGTTTCAGGTGTGATAATTTCAGCAGGGGCTTCAGGTGCAAGAGGGATGTTTTTTTTGGCTTTCGATCCGGGAGGCAAAGGTTGCGGATTTTCCCGCACTACGCCAAAGCCCCGGAAGCCCTGAAACTGCCGTTCCCGATCAAACACCGGCAAGCCTGCAAGCTCAATCGACAACAGGTGGCTGCCACGAATGGGCCAGTTCACCACGACGCCGCTCCAAGTATCGCGGCGCTGAAGAGCGCTTTCAAGCCGGGAGGTATCTTCAAAATGATACAGCGCAGCCAGATCCAGCCATGTGCGTCCCAGAATATCTGTATTCTCAAGATCAAGCACTTCAACAATTTCCGGCGATATCAGCGTGATGCGTCCATCTGACCCCGACTGCCACACAAACCGCAGCGGCAATCGCAACACGGGCAACGGCCGTGCAGCCACGTCTTCCAATTCCTCTGCTTCATTGCGCACAGCCTCCTCGGATGGCAGAGCAATCTCGATATCCGGGTTTTCAGCAGCCGCAAACCGGCGTGGCACCCGCGAGCCGGAGCGTGTTACGACACCAGCCGCAGCATCTTGTTCTGCCGCAGAGGCAATTTCATGCGCTTTTTGGACAGTCTCGCTTTCCTCAGGCTGAGTCTCCGATGAAAGATCAATGTCAACGGTTTCTCCCGCTTCTTGTTCTGCCGCAGCAGGAAGTGTGATTTCGGGCGCACTCACCTGCGGCCGCGATGCTTCCTCCGCGATGCTTTCAGCGTGTTCCGGGTGTTCTTCCGGCTCCTGCGCTCCAGTCTCTCTCTGCTGGAGGTCAATTTCTACATGCGCTTCTGCTGGATCAGGACGTTCTGACGGAACAGTCTCTATTACTTCAGATGCCTCTAAGGTGGAGACAGCATCTTTATCATCCGCTTCATGATGCGTGACAGGTGCATCAGGCACCTGCTGTTCTGGTGACGCATCACGCTCACTCTTCTCTTCCGTTACCGGAATGGAAAGAGTGATTTCAGGCGCATTCACGGAAGAGGGAAGCGCCTCATCGTCAGCGTTTACAGCCGGTGTCGTAGGCTCTTGATATTCAGGCTCGTCAGCTGCAGCCTGTTGCAACGCCTCTCCCTGGGCGACAGCAGGCTCATGCTCTATAGCATCTTCTTCTATAGCATTTTCTGCTTCTATAGCATTTTCTGCGGCATGAACATTTTCAGCCGCTTCAGCCTCCTGCACCTCGGATAATTCTTCAACGGGCTCAGAAGAGGGCGAGGCATCAACAATTCCAACAGTTTCTTCCGCTACAGGAAGCGAAACGGGCGGTTCTTCTGTCTGCACAGAACCTGTATCCAGAACGGCATTCACAGGAGCGCCCAGAGCATGTTCCAATAAACCTTGTGTCTGCCGCAAAGACGATACCGGCATACCCACTGCATATTCCACAGCACGATCCACCGCCACAGGACGACGCGCAGGTGCATCCAAAGCCACCAGCAGCACCCCGCACGCGCCATTAGGCAACGGAAAACGTACCGCCCGACAGGTGACGGCATCCATCACACCCGCAACAGGCAAACGCAACCGCACCAAGCGGGCAGGGCCTCTTTTGGGCAACTGTGCCGCAAAAGATGTAATTTGACGTGCAAAAGCATGATCTTCTGGCAGGGTTGCCACGCCATTCACGTAACGCAGTCCGCCACCAACAAACGCGACACCCTCGCGCGTTGCCCAGAATATCTGGCTGCCATCCAGCGACACCACGAGCGCAACAGCGTGCGCGGCCATCAGTGCGGCAAGACGTGCATCGTTATCAATGCGGGCATCGCTTATATTTTCTTGCCTGTATTCCATATGACCCCGCACCCGCTTTGCACTGATACGCATCTCTGAAACAGAGAATAACATCAGGACAGAATTAACACTCTATTAATATTTCTAATTCATTGCTGCCCAAAGGTCTAGAATATAGATGGTAAACAACCCAAACAGTTTGTTGCCAAGGTTAATTTCACTTCCCTTAAAATTTAATAGCTTTTTGCTATTAAAATTTGGAAAATACACCCGCAATCCACAAGCATAAACTTTAAAGACCCGTTGAATTTCTTGGCTGCAACAGAAATTAAAAAAATACTGGAGCCACCCCTTGCATATTTCTCTAATTCTGCCTATTTTGCCCTTGCATTTTATGGACTTGTGCAGCTGTAGCTCAGTTGGTTAGAGCGCCTGATTGTGGATCAGGAGGTCCCCCGTTCGAGCCGGGGCAGTTGTACCATTATTTCAATTGTATTTCATAGAGTTATGAAAATAGCGTTGTTCACATGCAGAGTGAACTATTGAGCGAGTCGCCACAGAGTCGCCAATTCAAGCTTGCATTCTTCGAGGGGCAAGGAAGAGTTTTGCTTAAGGATAGCATAGTATTTTCTGAGCACTTGTTTTACTCTGCTCTGCTTTTAGAGCCGTCGACCAGCGAAGCTAAAGATTGCGTAAAGACGAATACTTATAATATTTTCATATAAATTTTTAATTGAAGTCTGTAAAGCCGAGTACCAGATAAAATGATCATTTTATCTGGTGAAACCCTAATAAAAAGCAAAGCGTTATAACGAAAACGCATAATTATTTTATTATGCGTATACACTATATTTCACTTTCCTCTCGAGGAAAGACGGTTGCGTCAAGGTATTCTTACAGCCCTAAATGTGAAAAAGGCGCTGCACATCCATGCAGCGCCGATTATTCTCAATTTTCGTCTGTTTTCTAACTTGCCTGAGCGCGCATCAGATAATCGGTAGTCACTTTCGGCATATTATCGTTCAGCCATTGTGCCATGGCTTTTTCTTCTGCCAACGTTTGCTCGAGCAAAGGCACTGCCGTATTCATATTAAGAGCTTGCGCCATGGTAATCAGCGATGTGTAGCTTGCAATTTCAAAGTTTTCAAATGCGAAATCGGCAAAACTATTTTTAAGAATTTCATCATCCGCAACGGCATGTCCCATGGCTGCCATTTTACCCATGACGGTCGCGGCGGCATTTTTTAAAGAAGAATAATCTTCATCCAAAGACGATAAAATACTTTCAAGCCGTTGCTGCTGAATTTTTGTTTCCTCAATATGTACCTGAATGCGGTTTCTAACGGCAGGATAGGCATCCATACGATCCACTTGCGCATTCATTATAGAAAGGGCTTCGCTCTCCAGCGCATAAGCATTGCGCAGACCAACAACAAAAATTTCGCGGGCTTTTTCCATATTTTCAGTATGCATTATATTTCTCTCTTATTTTTGTTATGAGCGGTGCTAGGTAAACAGATCACAAGCACGATAGTTCCTGAAAATAAGAAAAATGCTTTATTTTTCAATGTGCCAATTCTGTAAAATGACATCATGTGCCACCGCTTCAAGATGCGCATTGAAGCGGAATTATATGGCTTTCCTGCATTTGTCCAAAAGTAAACACAGCGTATCTGTGACAATAATGGTGGGAAAGCCTTTATCAATTTTGGCTATTTTAAAGGAACTATGCCCCTTGAGAGCGAGTTAGATATTCACTTAACATTTTGTATGTCAAAGGGAATATTATGTCTGGCTCTCCTAAAAATGAAACCACAAACCCTGCACATCCCCCCGTTTCAATTGGGGCAGGAGGAGAGCTTCATCAACATGCAGATGCATCTCATCCGGTATTGACCACAGCCCATGGCGTGCCTGTCGCCGATGATGAAAATACGCTCCGCATTGGCGACCGTGGCCCCGCGCTTTTGGAGGACTTCCATTTTCGGGAAAAAATATTCCATTTCGATCACGAGCGTATTCCTGAGCGCGTTGTCCATGCACGCGGCTATGGTGCGCATGGTTTTTTTGAAACCTACGAATCCCTCAACGCTATTACCTCCGCTGACCTGTTTCAGCGGGCGGGTGAAAAAACACCTGTATTCGTCCGTTTTTCAACGGTAGCAGGGAATAAAGGCTCTGCGGATCTTGCCCGCGACGTGCGCGGTTTTGCTGTAAAATTTTATACCCAGCAGGGAAACTGGGATCTGGTTGGCAATAACATTCCCGTCTTTTTCATTCAGGATGCCATCAAATTCCCTGACCTTATCCATGCCGCCAAGGACGAGCCGGATCGCGGCTTTCCGCAAGCCCAGACAGCCCATGATAATTTTTGGGATTTCATCTCTCTGACGCCGGAAAGTATGCACATGGTGATGTGGATCATGTCTGACCGGGCTTTGCCACGTTCTTTCCGATTTATGGAAGGTTTTGGTGTGCATACCTTCCGGCTGGTCAACGACCAAGGACAATCAACTTTCGTTAAGTTCCACTGGAAACCCAAGCAGGGAATGCAGTCGGTTTTGTGGAATGAAGCGGTTAAAATCAATGGTGCTGATCCTGACTTCCATCGGCGTGATCTTTGGGACACGATTCAAGCAGGCGACTTTCCAGAATGGGAGCTGGGCTTACAGCTGTTTGATGAAGACTTTGCGGATAAATTTGATTTTGACATTCTTGATCCCACCAAGATTATTCCTGAAGAGATTCTGCCTGTTCGCCGTGTCGGGCGGCTCGTGCTAGACCGCATGGTCGATAATTTCTTTGCCGAAACCGAACAGGTGGCTTTTTGCACCAATAACATTGTGCCAGGGATAGATTTTTCTAACGATCCTCTTTTGCAAGGGCGTAACTTTTCTTATCTCGATACACAACTTAAGCGGCTTGGAAGCCCTAACTTTACCCATATTCCGATCAATGCACCGCGCTGCCCCATGCACCATTTCCAGCAAGATGGGCATATGGCCATGCGCAATCCCAAAGGCCGCGTGAATTATCAGCCAAACTCGTGGTCTGCTCCAGAAAATGCGCGCGCCTGTCCACGCACGGGATTTGCAAGTTATCCTGCACAGGAAGCCGGTGAAAAACGGCGCTTGCGTCCTGAAAGTTTTGCCGATCATTATAGTCAGGCAAGGCAATTCTTTATCAGCCAGACCTCCGTTGAACAAAAGCACATTATGGACGCACTGGTATTTGAATTGAGCAAGGTGAAAACAGCCGTTATTCGTGAACGTGTTGTTTCCCATCTCCTGCATATTGATAATGGACTTGCCGCAACGGTTGCTGAAAAGCTAGGCATATTGTCTTTGCCCGCGCCGATGAAAACCACGGTAGCGGTGCGCCATGATTTGCCATCATCTCCTGCCCTCAGTATTCTTGAAAATAGTCCGCAAAGTTTCAAGGGCCGCAAACTTGGTATTTTTATCAGTGAAGGCGCTGATAGCGCCATACTTCAACAATTATGCCAAGCCGCGGCTTCAGAAGGGGCAACCGTTGAGATTGTGGGAACCCATGTCGGCATGATTCTTACTTCTGACGGCACAGCCGTTGAAGCGCAGGAAATGATAAAAGGAGCACCTTCGGTTCTTTACGATGCTGTTGCTTTAATTCTTTCGGAAAAAGAGGCGGCATCACTGGCTGCACTGCCAGAAGCCCGTGATTTTGTGACCGATGCTTTTGCTCATAAGAAATTTATTGCTCATACCGTGGGCGCATTGCCATTGTTAAAAGCCTCCGGAATTAAAAGCCAAACGGATGCCGGCGTTCTGACGTTGAGCACTCAGGAAGATACATCTTCCTTTTTGAGGCAATGCACAAAAATACGATTTTGGGATAGGGACGAAGTAGCCGCTTAAATGGAAAAGATATTTGAAACTTTGAAAGGAGAATACTGTGTCCACTCAGCAAACTATGCCCCCTCAACACCAGAACCAACAGCCCGGCAATGAATTTGAAATGCACCCGCACCCCGATTACGCGCCTCGTTTTAAGGGAGCAGATCGGCTGAAGGGAAAAGTTGTTCTTATAACCGGGGGCGATAGCGGTATCGGCAGAGCTATAGCGGTCAACATGGCGCGCGAAGGGGCAAATGTTGCTCTTCTGTATAAGAATGAAGAAAAGGATGCACAGGATACCCTTTCCCTGATAGAGCGCGAAGGAGCGGCAGCCATAAAAATCGCGGGTGATATTGGCGATGAAACTTTCTGCGAAAATGCTGTCGAGAAAGTAGTGAATGCCTTTGGAAAACTGGACATTCTGGTAAACAATGCCGCAGAACAACATGAAGTTGATGATCCGTTGGAAATCTCCGCTCAACAGCTTGAGCGTACTTTCAAAACCAACGTTTTTGGCTATTTTTACATGACAAAAATGGCTCTCCGCCATATGAAAGAAGGGGCAAGCATTGTCAATACAACATCCATTACAGCTTATAAAGGTCATGCCGAGCTGATTGATTACGCAGCAACGCGTGGTGCAATTGTATCTTTTACGCGGTCTCTCTCGCAAGCACTCCTGAAGCGGGGAATCCGCGTGAATGCGGTAGCCCCGGGCCCTATCTGGACACCTCTTATTCCAGCATCTTTTGATGCGCAAAAAACCGCCGAACATGGCGCAAGCGCGCCAATGAAACGCCCCGGACAACCGAATGAGGTGGCTTCATGCCATGTGTTTCTGGCATCGGACGAGGCATCCTATATGACAGGCCAAGTATTGCACCCGAATGGAGGAACTATCGTTAATTCCTGATAACATGAAATTATAGCCGAGCTCCAATAAATGATCATTTTATTGGAGCCAAGGCTAGCAAAGCTAAACAACTCTTTTAAATTTTTTTCACGTCAGCATTTTTTCCAGGTTTTCCATCTGATCGGCATCGGCTACGGGTTTATCCCACCGGATGCGGTTAATGCGCGGAAAGCGCAACGCAAAACCTGATTTGTGCCGCGCCGAGGTATTCACCGCATCGAACGCCACTTCAAACACAATCCCGCGTTCTACTTCGCGCACAGGGCCAAAACGGTTGGTGGTGTGGGCGCGTATCCAGTTATCAAGCTGTTTTAATTCCGCATCCGTAAAGCCCGAATACGCTTTACCAATCGGCAGCAGCTCTTCCCCTTTCCACAGGCCAAAAGTGTAATCGGAATAAAACGACGACCGCTTGCCCGAACCGCGCTGCGCATACATCAGCACCGCATCCACCATCAAAGGATCGCGCTTCCATTTATACCAATGCCCTTTCGGGCGACCGGAAAGGTAGGGGCTATCCTTGCGTTTGAGCATCAGCCCTTCGATGAAGTTATCCTGTTCGCGGTTGGCGGTATTGCGCATAGCGAGCAGATCATCTCCGCTCTGCCACCCCAGCAGGGGCGAGATTTCCATGAAATCAGGGTTGAACGCTTCAAACCACTCCTGCAAATGTGTGCGGCGCTCTGTAAACGGCAAAGGACGCTGGTCTATGCCCTCCAGCTCCAGCGCATCATACAGCACAAGATGTGCTGGATAAGTTTCCATGAGTTTGCGTGTGGGCGCTTTGCGACCCAGCCTTTGCTGCAAGTCGTTGAAGGAAGCAATCATGCCTTCCTTGCGCACCAGCAATTCGCCATCCAGCACCGCATTAAAGGTGAATTGCTCCACCAGATCGGGGAAGGAATGGCTGATGTCATCGCCTGTACGGGAAAACAGCGCCGCGCCTTTGGGAGACGAGACAATCTGCACACGGATGCCGTCATATTTCCATTCGGCGCTAAATTCTTCCGGCGACAACAGTGCCAGCTCGCGGTCTTCCAGCGGGTGAGACAGCATTACCGGATGATAGGTTATACTGCCTGAAACATCGGGGCGGGGGCTGCGCTTTTCCAGCCAGTCGAACAGCGGTTCATAGGGTGGCTTTACGCCATGCCAGACGCTTTCCACTTCATCCACGCCCACATTACCGTATTCGGCCAGTACATTTTTAATAAACCGCGCGGACACACCCACCCGTAAACCCCGCGTACCCAGCTTCAGCAATGCCCAGCGCTGTTCAGGCGTCATGTTGTCCAGCAGCAGCACCAGATAATCGCGGATGCCCTGCTTGTCTTCGGCCTGAAAACGGGCAATCACTTCATGCAGCAGCGGCAGACGGTTGAGCAGCGTCACCGGCTGCGACACCGGCCACAGATGCGCAACGGTTTCGGACGTTTCACCCACATAATCGCGGGAAAGATCGTACAGCACCGGATCAACCCGGGCGCGGATCAGATCGGTGATGACGTGGCGTTTAAAGAGATCGAAGCTCAGATCACCGGCCAGCGCGGCCACTGCAAAACCGCGGTCAGGGTCTGGCGTTGCACGCAGATATTCTTGCAGGAATAAAGCTTTGGCCTTGTTGCTGGTGGTGAAATAGAGTTTGTCGAGAAGTGCTGCGAAAGCTTGCATCCCTATTCCCCTTCATCTTCTTCATAGCCCAGCATATGCAAGGGCTGAGCAATAAAGCCCAAACGGGTAAGCTCATAGCTTAAGGCATCATCACGGCCATGGGTGATCCATACTTCCGGTGCGCCCACGTCCTTTGCCGTCTCGATCAGCTCCTCCCAATCGCAATGGTCTGAAATAATCAGCGGCAGTTCCACCAGTTTTTGCCGTGCGCGGGCGCGCACCCGCATCCAGCCCGAAGCGGCGCAGGTCAGCACATTGGGCAATGCCCGCGACCAGCGATCCGCCAATGCGGAAGGCGGCGCCAGCACAATTTCCCCACCCAGTGATTTTTTATCGACCTCCGAGACAGGAATAAGCTCGCCCAGATCAATGCCTTGTGCCTGATAAAAATCGCACAGCTTGCGCAGCGCACCGTGCAGATAAATCGGCTTGGTATAGCCGAGCTGGCGGATTTCCATAATCAACCGCTGGCATTTGCCCAAAGCATAACAGCCAATCAAATGGCAGCGGTCAGGAAAGAGCCGCAGGGATTCCAGCAATTTGCGCACTTCATCCTGCACAGGGGGGTGGATAAATACCGGCAGCCCAAAAGTGGCTTCAGTCACAAACACATCGCATTTCACCGGCTGGAACGGCTGGCAGGTGGGGTCGGTGCGGCGTTTGTAATCGCCGGAGATAACAATGCGCCCTCCGTCATGTTCCAGCATGGCCTGCGCACTGCCTAAAATATGCCCCGCAGGCACCAGCGTAACGCTCACGCCGTTGATGCTGCCTACCTCGCCATATTCCAGCGGCACACGCTTTTCACAGCAATTCAGGCCATAGCGCACATCCATAATCGCCAGCGTTTCCGGCGTTGCATAAACCGTTGTGTGGCCGCTGCGCGCATGGTCAGCATGGCCATGGGTAATCACCGCCCGCTCAACGGGACGCATGGGGTCAATGTAAAAATCACCGGCAATGCAGTAAAGACCTTCCGGCCTGATTGCCATCCAGTCACGGGGGTGTGCCATGTCTGTCCTTGTGTGCGTTGTGCCTTCCGGTAACAGTTGGGCAGCAGAATTGTTTCCTATCCGCTGGATCCGGCATGTGTTTTCCGGCGTTATTGCTGCATGACAAAAACAACGCCAGCCTTGCCGGAAAAATTTGCACACTGGTTTGCGCACCGTGGTTGGGAAGTGCGGCCGCATCAGCTTGGCCTGTTGCAGGCGTTCAAGAAACAGCAATCCTCCCTGCTGATTGCGCCCACCGGCACGGGTAAAACGCTGGCGGGGTTTCTGCCCAGCCTGATTGATCTTGATGCCCAGCCTCACGATGGCCTGCACACCCTTTATATTTCGCCTTTAAAAGCGCTGACCAACGACATCGAGCGCAATCTGCTCCGCCCTATCAAGGATATGAAACTGGGCGTGCAGGTGGAAAGCCGCACCGGAGATACACCTGCGCACAAACGGGCACGGCAACGGCAAAAACCACCGCAGATTCTGTTGACTACGCCAGAATCGCTGATGCTGATGCTGTCACACCCCAACGCGCCAGAGTTGTTTGGCAGCCTGAAATGCGTGGTGATGGATGAAGTGCATAGCTTTGCCCACACCAAGCGAGGGGATTTTACAGCGCTGGCGCTGGCGCAGGTGCGGCACCTTGCGCCGCAATGCGTGGTGTTTGGTCTTTCCGCAACCGTGGCCATGCCCGAACACATTGCCCAATGGCTGGGTGGACGAAACAATCCTGCGGCGGTCATCCGCATGAAAGACACCAGCAAGCCGGATATTCGCTTGCTGAATGCACAAAAAACATTGCCTTTTGCGGGGTTCACCGCCCGTTATGCGGCTACCGATATTTACAATCAGATCAAACAGGCAAAGACCACCATCGTGTTTGTGAACACCCGTGCGCAAGCGGAGCTGATGCTGCAACTGCTGTGGGATGTGAACGAGGATACGCTGCCGATTACCATTTACCATGGCTCGCTTTCCAAAGAGCAGCGGCGCAAAACCGAAGACATGATGGCGCAGGGGAAACTCCGCGCGGTTATTGCCACCTCGGCGCTGGAACTGGGGATCGATTGGGGTGATGTGGATCGGGTCATCCAGATCGGTGCGCCCAAAAGCGTGAGCCGTCTGCTGCAACGCATTGGCCGCTCGAACCATAAACTTGATGCCGTCAGCGAAGCCATTCTTGTGCCAACCAACCGCTTTGAAGTGCTGGAATGCCGCGCCGCCATGCAGGCAATCGCCAGAGGAAAACTGGATAACGAAGCGTTTTATGCCGGTTCGCTGGATGTAGTGGTGCAGTTTATCATCAATGCTGCCTGTTCTGCCCCTGTAAAACCGGAAGCGCTTTATGCGCTTATCACCAATGCGGCACCCTATGCGGCTCTTGATAAAGCAATGTTCAACGCTCTGTTTCAGTTTGCCTGCAATGGCGGGCATGTGCTGGAAGGCTATGAGCGGTTTCACCGCCTGCATGAAATTGAGGAAGGCTTTGTTATTGCCTCACCGGCTGTGGGGCAGCGGCACCGGCAGAATATTGGCGTGATTGTTGAAGCGGCGCGGCTGAAAGTGAAGAAGCTCAACCGTGTGGGGCGCGGCATCGAGCTGGGCGATGTGGAAGAACATTTTGCGCAACAGCTTACACCGGGGGATACGTTTTTCTTTGCAGGACAAATCCTTGAATTTGTTGGCATCAAGGATATGGTTTTGCAAGCGCGTCCCAGTGCGGCAAAAGAACCGAAATTGCCCACTTATTCCGGCGGGCAGATGCCGCTTTCCAGTTTTCTTTCCGATGGCGTGCGCACGGTTCTTTCCACCCGTTCAGCATGGCAAACCTTACCACAGGAGGTGCAGGAATGGCTGGATGTGCAGGAGAATTTTTCCAGTATTCCCGCACCGGATGCTTTGCTTGTTGAGCATTTCAAACGCCACAGACGCTTTTACACCATGATTTACACGTTTGAAGGGCGCAAAATGAACCAGACGTTGGGTCTTCTGGTCACGCGGCGTAT